>CAVPZX010000004.1:0-329241 GCA_963710375.1 Nitrospirota bacterium | reverse complement strand
CATGCGGCATAAGAAAGACACGCCTCTCGTTCGGCAGCCGGGTCCTCCCAAAGTCAGGCCGCCGGATATGGACAAACTGAAGCGGGATATTGATCAGTTGTCTCATGGTTATAATCGCACACAGGGCACGGGGGCATTATATGCTCGTTACGCATCAGGCGTCTCAAGAAGGGAGTTGCAAAGAATGGTACCGATGGCGAGGCATGATCTCAATATGTTGCACCGACAGAATCTGAGGCGCATTCACTGGAACGTGCCGAACGTTGCGTGGTCTATGGACCCCTGCGAATACGCACAGCGTGACGAAACCGGCGCAAAGATGTACCTGAACCAGATGCAGGACATGGCTTCTCGCTACAAGTTCAATCCCATGACAGGAGACATCCCCTGCGGCGAAGAAATATCCGGCTATCTTACTGCAACCTTCAACCGTTTCGGCTCGCCACTGTTTCTCAAGCGGGACAATGGCGGTAACCTCAATCATTCGGCGGTCAATGACGTGCTTGCTGATTACTTCGTCATGCCGGTGAACAGTCCGGTTCATTATCCGCCTTACAATGGCGCTATCGAAGAAGCGCAAACCGAGCTGAAAAACGGGCTTGCTTCGAAGCTCGCTTATAAACCCTCTTGTCCGCGTGAACACCTGGAGGCATATGCCTCGACAGTTGAGCATGATCTTAATCACCGGCCTCGTCCATGCTTGAGTGGTAAGAATGCTTGCCAGGTGTACTTCACCGGCAAAAGAACGTTTTCCAAATGGGAAAGGAGGGATGCCTATGACTGGATAACGAACTTGCAAAATGATATATTATGCAGTGAGGGAGTTCAGCCGCAAGCGGCCTGGCGCATCGCCGTGGAGTCCTGGCTGAACATGAAAGGCTTTATAACCATTACCCGAAACGGAAAAGTGTTACCCAGTTTTTTCTGATTTCGGTATCATAAACTCATGGCGTGCACAATCTCTTCTGCTTGATAATTAATACAATCTAGAATTTTGATTCGCTCAATAGGATTGATCGTAATGGGCTTTCCCTTAACCAGAATAACATCATTTTCTGAAAGGTATATATTTATCTTTTTATTTTGATGATCAATTTTCACATTAACTGTTTCATGTTTCTTATAATGCTTTATCTGATCTGGCTTCCAAGCCTGAGTTGTAACATCACCAGCAAGACGATCTTTCCCAACATCGAAAAAATCCGCAGCTTGTAACAATATTGCACATGGATAAATATAACCTAGTCCTATTTTTTTGTACCTTTCTTTTAGTTCTGTTGATTTTTGCTTTACTGAACCACTTACTTCGTCGCTGGCGTGTGTTGCTGCAATTTTTATTATCAAGTCAATTTGTTCAGGACTGAATTGTGCTCCACGCAACGCTGGTTCAGCAGATTCTGCGATAATATCTTTATAGGCGTGCATGGCCCTCATATGGCTAGAAGCATTACCATAAGCACCTAGGGGCCTCATGCCAATCATACCTATATCGTGAATCATGCCTGCAGCGAAAAGGAGTTCCTTTTGTCTGTCAGTGAGCCCATCTTTACCTTGATAGGCTAGTAATATGTTACACAGATTCTGTAGCACTTTCTTGATGTGCTTTTTACCATGTCCTGCAGGGTATGTACCTTCTTGATAAGTGAAATTATTGAATTCTAGTGATTTCCACAGAGATAAAAGTCTAGTGCAAATGCCTGTGGTTCTTTGTCCGAATACTGATTGGAAAGAAGTCTTGATATCATCGATATCATCGGCCATAAAGACCTCGATTCAAATAAACTTAGGCAAGCATTGTTAGTAAAGGATTTTCCTTTTGAAGTTATCCATATATTAAAATACTATCAGAATGACCAGGCAAGGTCAAGAAAGGGTGTCAAGACATGTATACAGGGAGGATCGGAAATGACCAAGGCTGCACGCACGCCGCAAGGTTATAACCGGAAAACAACGGCTTCGCTGAGATGTCCCTGGTGTTGACTTTCAGGTGTCACCAACAAATTCAGACGGGGCGATGTGCTCTCAGTTATGGGGAAAACTTAATGTCAAATATAATTCCCCTTTTCGAGGAGTAGAAAGAAAGTTTGGTGCGAAAGTGATTTTTAGCCATTCCCTTTTTCCACCACATAATTACTCCAGATTCAACCTGTGTAGGGGAAAATCTATTGTCTCGCAGGATGTGCGCAGTGCTTTCTGAGCTTTCTTGCTAAATTTCAACGATTCAACAATATGTTTTAATCGTTCAGCGTCAAGTTGCCGAGCAACAATAGAACACTGTTCAAGGTCCTTGACTCTTTTACTTTCGACGGGCCTTCTCTGAGCCGTGATAAGTTTATGGATAAAGAATGCCTCGGGCAGTGGCGCTCTTACTTTAAAATCTCCAAAGTCTGCTGTAAACGGAAAATTTAAAAGGATGTTGACAAAAGGCAACGGCGCTGCTGTAATGTTCCATTTGACAACCTTAATCATTTCGTCAGATCTTCCGCCTCTCCGCTGGGCAATGAATTCAACAGTGAAGTTATCACGTGTAAACTTGCGAATGCCTGACTGTATTGTAATTGGTATATATCCAAGGTCCGTGATAATTTTGTCGAGGTCGATTTTCTTATCTTTTCCGGGATGGACAAACTTGACAGCGAAATCGATATCCAGAGTGCGAAGCGCATAATTTATACCAAATGCTTCCTGGTACAATGGCATTACCCAGCTTCCGATGACCATTGACTCTTCAAAGAAGCCAACCGAGAAAAGCTTCTCTAAAAGTTCCTTTACCTGGGCAGGGAAGATGTCTTTATTTCTAATCGCGACCTGCATTCCCCAGACTTTCCTGTCTTCCCATGATTTTATTTAGATAAGCTATTTTCTTTTTGTAGGACTGTATCTCCTTTTCATATTTCTTTCTCAGTTCAATCTTTCCTAATAACTCCTGCACATTTTTTTTAGATATATGTTTATTGTAGACCTTTCCTTCCTCGCGGAATTTCAGATAGTAATAGGAATATATCTTGTCCTTGTATCGCTTTTCCCTCTCATTTAGCACGCCTCTGGGAAGCTTGGATACCGATTCCTCAAGATTGTTAAGCATCTCCTGACACCGCTTCATCTCGTCCTGGAGCATGCCGCTGATGACCTTATCTTTTTCCACCACTTTCATCAGCTTATTATCTGCTTTGTGGTGGAAAATTGCAAGAGCTTTCTTCAATACGATCTCCTTCAGATTGTTTTCTTTCTAATCACTTTAGCAAATTAAAGTGTTCTCCACAAAATGTTAGCAGCAACCTTGACAAAAATACGACCATCTGATACTCTAAGCGAAACTAACATCAGGGAGTGTAACAATGCCTGAAATAGAAGATAAGGATAGAAAATGTGGTCTATATGTTAGGGTCTCTACCCCATTCCAGGCTGAAGAAGGTGAATCCTTAGATGAGCAGATTCAACGATTAACAAATTTCTGCTTATTTAAAGGCTGGGATAACTATGTAATATACAGAGAAGAAGGTTTCTCAGCAAAAGATACCAACAGACCTGAATTCAAGCGCATGATGGCTGACGTCCACAAGGGGAAAATCAATACCGTCATCGTTAAGAAGGTTGACAGGCTCTCGCGCTCTATCGTTGACTTTGAGAACATTTATAATGTGTTCGAAAGTAAGGACGTAGATTTAATATCTTTACAGGAGAATTTTGATACTTCCACAGCTTTAGGAAGGGGCGTAATAAGGATTGTTCTTGTCTTTGCTCAGCTCGAGAGGGAGCAAACTTCGGAGAGGACGATAGACGTTTTGTTGTATAGAGCAAAGCAGGGGCTTTTTAACGGGGGTTATCCGCGACTTGGCTATAACATTGATTATGAAAACAAGTGCCTTGTTCTTAATGAGTCCGAAATTCCGATCGTTATAGAAATCTTCAAGACCTATTTACAGATGGGCTCTCTTAGTGAAACAGCGAAAGCGCTCAATTCTAAAGGCTACAGAATGAAGTCTTGGACATCAAAGCCAGGTAATACAAGAGGAGGCTTGAAGTTCAATAAGAACAGCCTCGGTAGGATATTAAAAGATCCGATATACATCGGTAAGATTAAATATAAAGATCAGATCTACGACGGCCAGCAGCCCGCGATAGTTGACGAAACTACTTTTAATGCCGTTCAAGCAATGCTCAATGCTAACTATGCAACAAAGACAGGATACAGGCAGGATGGGCATAAGTTCCTTCTTAAGGGTTTGGTGAAATGCGGCTCCTGTCGCTCCGCTATGATACCGAGTTTTTCAGTTTCCAAAGGTAAGGAGTATTATTATTACAGGTGCAAAACCGATGAAGACAGCAGCAAGGAAAGCTGCCCTACCGGAAGCGTAAACGCCAGGGAGCTTGAGAGTCTTGTTGCCGACGAATTAAAATTTCTTTCAAAAGAGCCGAAGATAATTGAAGGCGTTGTTGAAAATGCAACCAAAGAGCAGCGAGAAAAGGTTAAAGAAATCTTGATGAAGAAAAAGATACTTCAGGAACAGCTTACTAAAGTAGATAAAAAGGCGAAGAATTTTCTTGAGATATTGGGAACGGAAGGGAAAAAGGAGAAAGGACTCACCTATATTCTGAAAGAGTTAAAGGGGCTCGAAGAACAAGAAAAGGAACTGAGGAAAGAGATCGATTATATAGACTTTGAGGCAAACAATTATGAAAGCAAGATTGTGAATGCGGACCTCATCAGAGAAAATCTGAAGGTCTTTAAAGATATATATGACCAACTTACACTTGACGAGAAGTATGACTTAGTACATCTGCTGGTGAAAAGTATTATATATTATGAAGACACAAAAGCTGATAAAAACAAACAAAAGGGAGGAAAAATAAAAATGGACCTATGGGAATTACCTCCGATAGATACCTCTATAATCAAGCCAGCAGATGCTTTTGCTGAGCGTAACGACTGGCGGGGCGGACGGGGCTCGAACCCGCGACCTCCTGCGTGACAGGCAGGCGTTCTAACCAACTGAACTACCACCCCAAACTAAAAACCGTGAAGGGCAACGTGTTATCCGCAATCAGTCAATCGGAAAGTCAAGCCTTTCTCTTTATCAGCCGATCACCCGTCACTGCTCACTGATTGCTGTCTTATGGTAGGCGGAACAGGGATCGAACCTGTGACATCAGCCTTGTAAGGGCTGCGCTCTCCCAGCTGAGCTATCCGCCCGAGAAATTATATTAAACTATATAATGCCTTTGCTTGTCAATCAATCAGTTCAAACGGTAGTAGGTCAGTTTGTTTGTGTGGAGTACACCTCTGATGAAAACCGGCCCTCCCGCAGGGAATTCAGGCACATCCGACCCCTGCGGGAGAACCTGGAGTATAATGAACTATTTCTTCTGTTTTAATTCAAAAGCCTTCTGTTCCTTCTCTGCCGCCTTCTCTGCCCTCTCTGCCGCTGCTTCCGCCCTCCGGGCTGCCTCCTCCGCTTTCATACCCGTGTCTTTGCAGCATTTCAATGCTTCCTCTGCCAAGGCCTTGGCTTCAGCAGCTGCCTTTTTTGCCCCTTCAACATCAGCACCTGTTTTTTCGAGAGCAGATACTTTCGTTTCCAGAGCTGATACCCTCTCCTCAAGCTTGCTGATCCTGTTGACCAGAGGGTTAATCTGCTGCTTGACATAATCCTGCGAGGCACACCCAAAAGCGATAAGTACTGTTACAAAAGCCAAAACTAGCGTCCTTCTCATCTTTTCCTCCTTATTATGGAAAAATTTGACTCCTTTAAAAAAACCATAGCACTAAAAAAAGACAATTGCAAGCGTTTTGCCGCCGTAAGCATAGCCTAATTAAAATTGTTTGCGATAGTTTGCATCATTGGTTGTATAATATTTTTCAGACAGTTCAGAAGGGAGGTACATGGTTATGAAGCTGCTGGCGATTGAAACATCGACCATGCTTGGCGGCATTGCAGTCATGGAAGACGATACCCTTATTGCAGAGTCCAGGATGAACGTGAAAGCGACCCATTCTGAAAGGATAATTGCGGATATCGACAATGCCCTCAAGCGCTCGGGCTTTACAATAGATGATATAGATGTGTTTGGCATTGCCTCGGGACCGGGTTCGTTCACCGGCCTAAGGGTCGGGCTCAGCACCCTGAAAGGCCTTAGCTACGCTACTGGGAAAAAGGTAGTTTCCGTCTCGACTCTTGAGGCATTCGCCTGGAATGTCACTTTTTCACGGCATCTTATATGTCCTTTGCTAGATGCCAGGAAAAAGGAAGTGTATGCAGGAGTATTTGAATGGTCGGAAGATAGTTTCACAAATGTCATCGAAGAGCAAACGGTGAGAATTGACACGCTTCTCGCTGCTATAGGAAAATCCGCTGTTTTCCTGGGAGAAGGAGCGCTCCTTTACAAAGACCGTATTCGGGCTTTTCTCGGCGAAAAGGCTCTTTTCGGAGCCCCTCAACACATGATCCCCTCGCCGGCTAACGTTGCCTATCTCTGCATGAGGAAAGCCAGAAACAACATGTTTGATAATCCTGAGCAGCTTGTGCCGCGCTATATGAGAAAGTCCGAGGCTGAAATGAAGCAGGCGAAGGAGTAGCATAGTGCCGTTTGAGACAACTATGAATACAGTTACGATCAGAGAGATGTCCCATGGTGATGTACCCGCGATTGCAGAGATAGAAAAGGCATCGTATACCATGCCGTGGTCGGAAACATCCTTCCTCAGCGAGATCTATAGCCAGCATTCAATAACAAGGGTCGCAGAACTTAATGGGAATATTGTTGGGTATGTTTGCATCAAACAAGTGGCCGATGAGGGAGTTCTGATGAATCTGACAGTGCACCCTCAGTACCGCAGACAGGGCATCGCAAATATGATCTTCAGCAACGCATGGGAAAACCTGCGGGCGAATGGCTGCCGCTTTCTCTTTTTGGAGGTGCGGATATCGAATATTGCTGCAAAAAAATTGTACGAGAAACTGAACTTCAAAGTTATCGGGACAAGGAAAGACTATTACTTGCGTCCCACTGAAGATGCCCTCGTCATGATGCTGGAACTGTCATCTCATCCTATCAGGGATTGATCTGGGTACATCGCACCACATCAAGCTTATTGAATTTCATGCAGCCGTTGCAGGAAATACAATCAGCCTTTTCCTTGCCTTCCGCCATCTTATTGGGGAGATCCGGCTCTCTGATAAGGGGCCTGGATAAGGAAATCAGATCGGCATCGCCCTTGAGGAGCACATCTTCCATTACCGGCCTGGAGCGCATTCCTCCAACCAGCATTACAGGCATGTACAGATGCCTTTTAAAGAGTCCGGCAGCGGGTCGGAAATAGGCTTCCTGTTCCGGCTTGAGGATATCAGTCCTCACAGTTTTATTCCGGGCTTCATGCATGCCGCCGCTCACCTCGAAAGCGCATACACCCATGTCTTCCAGCCGTTTTGCGATCTTCACACTCTCCTCCGGCGCCAGCCCTCCCTCGACACAATCATCTGCATTGATCTTGACCAAAATAGGGTAATTATCCCCGACTTCCCTGCGCATGACCCTGTATACTTCCTCGACAAAATGGAATCTCCGCTCTTCATCGCCTCCCCAGTAATCATCCCTTCTGTTGGTGTGAGGTGATAGAAATTCATTGATCAGATATCCATGGGCGGCATGCAATTGGATACCGTCAAAACCGCTGTACATGGATCTCCGGGCGGCATCGCCAAAAGACTCGATTATCTCCCATATTTCGCGGTCATCCATTGCGCGAGGTGTTATCTGCGTAGCCGGGTCGTAGACGGCTGACGGTGCCGAAGGCTGCTCTCCGCCAAGCAGTGCCGGGAACGACTGCCTGCCGCCGTGCACAAGCTGCATAACGATTGAGCCGCCAAGATTGTGCACCGCACCGGTAAGGCGCTTAAGCTTCTCGATATAAAAATCATTATGAATGCACATCTGCTGCGGCAGCGACCTTCCAGATGTATGCACTAGAACGTTGCCGCTTATGATAAGCCCCGCACCGCCTCTGGCAATATCTTCATAAAACTCTACTAAGGCGGCGGTAGCAAAGCCGTCTTCATCGGCTCTCTTTTCATATGTGGCAGAACGCACGATGCGATTTTTCAGAACAAGACTTCCGATGCAAAATGGCTCAAAGAGCACCCCTACCTCCTCATCCTCACCGACAGCTTTATCGCCTCTATCATGCTCGAAGGGTTCGCTATTCCCTTCCATGCAATATCATATGCTGTGCCATGGTCAGGGGATGTCCTGATTATCGGCAACCCCACCGTCAAGTTTACGCCTTTTTCGAATGCGATCATCTTAAGCGGTATGAGCCCCTGGTCATGATACATGCAGACAATTATATCAAACTCGCCCTTGTACATCCTATGAAAAAGAACATCTGCAGGGTAAGGGCCTGAGACAGGAATACCCTGTTGCACAGCCTCTGCAACAGCAGGCGCTATTGCATCAATTTCTTCTCTGCCGAATATCCCTGCTTCACCGGAGTGAGGGTTCAGCCCCGCAACAGCGATCCTGGGGTTTTCAATATCCATAATAGCGCATGCCTTCTGAGCGAGCACAATGGTTTTTAAAATTTTCTCTTTTGTAATCATTGAAGGCACATTACACAGAGCTGTGTGCGTGGTCACTAGGATCAATCTGAGCTTATCACTATAAAATACCATTGCAAAATCTTCTGCTCCGGTAAGCTCTGCCAGCATCTCGGTATGCCCGGGCCATTTAAATCCCGCCATCTTCAGGGACTCCTTCGATATCGGAGCAGTAACAATAGCATCGACACTTTTGTTCAGAGCAAGCTCCACAGCCTTTTTTATATAAGCTACGCATGCCCTTCCTCCGGCAACTGTGGGTCTGCCTTTTTCAAACGAGTTGTCTGCAATCTCACCAACATTAACCAGTTCAATAAATTCGGGACTGACAGGGATTTTAAAGCGTTCGACAGCATCCTCAATGACAACCCTGTCCCCGATAATCACGGGCTGGCATAGTCCGGCAATATCGTTTGATATAATAGATTTCAGCGTGACCTCAGGACCTATGCCTCCAGGGTCTCCGATGGTTATAGCTATTTTCCTGAGTGGTATCATATCTATTTCCGTCTTTCGCCCGGCTGTCTGAATCCATCAATAAAGTGCAAAAGCGCTAAAACAGGGTGTCTGCGGACCATGCGCGGCCCGGAATACCGCATAATTCCCCTGACCTTGTCCCGCATGATGGGCTTATAACAGTGCACCTGGCATTTTGCACAGGGTGTCTTGGCTTCCTGAAAAGGGCAGCTTGTAAGACGCGCTCTTGCATAGGCCATCAGTTCTTCACAGTCGGGACAAAGAGAGTCCTTTGTCCCGTGTTTATCACGGCAATAAACCCTTATCATGGCCTGAACAGTCTTTTCTTCCCTGACCATTCGCATAGTTTTTATCGTTGTATAACGGTGGCGTCTTCAGGAGGCGTAAACGCAAACATTCTGTCACCGAGCCCTGTGTTGATTACGACATCTTTCAGGGTAATATCAATTTTGTTGTAGGCCGTGTCAAGAATGGAGAGGGCTTCGATAGGGAATACTCCGTCGGACAGGGTGAGTTCTATCTGCACTATAATGCCCATCGGCGTTCTGGGTTTAAGTATCAGCCTGCCTTTTTTCATAGAAACGTAAAATTCTTTATTAATATCGCCAAAGCCGCCCAGCAATGCGATAGGCGACTGGCCATAAGTGGCCCTGTCGAATCTTGTCTTGAAGACCTGTTTTTCTTTCTTTTGATAAATAAGTATTTCTTCACCTGTGATATATACGGTCTGTGGTTTGTCTCCCTTGAATTCCCATTTCATCTTCGGCGGCTTTATAAAAAACTGACCGCTGTAAGTATCGGTCCTCTTTAAATCCTTAATGTAACTTTTCTGCACGAAATTGCCCTTTATGTCCTTTATATTCTCGTAAGCCTTTTGAATTCTCGCAACATCATCCCCGGCAACGCCGGCAAAAGTCAAGGCAATAGGCGATAGGCAATAGGCGATAGGCAACAGAATGATAAAGACAGGCAAAAGGCGAAGGGCTAAAGGCGAAAGGGAAAACAGTCTTCTAGTTTTTATTTTTTGTTCTTTATTCATTTTCTTACCCTTAGCCTTTTGCCCTTCGCCTATTGCCCGTCTTCATCATCTTCTCCCCAGGAAGTCCCTCGGTTTTCCCGCACCTTTCGGCGGTCCGACAAGACCGTCATCTTCCATAAGCTCCATAATGCTCGCAGCCCTGTTATATCCTATCTTGAATCTCCGCTGTATCGACGAAATGGAGACCTCGCCAGCAGCCTCTGCAAAATCGAGCACCTTTTGATACATCTCGTCCCTTTCTCCCGAACCATCACTCCCCTTCTCCTGGCCATCGGTGACCACAATGTTTTCAAAAGAGGTGTAATCGGGCGACCCCTGCGACCTGGCAAATTCCGTTACTGCTTTGATCTCCGGTTCGCTTACATAGGCGCCGTGGATTCTGACTATCTTAACGCCGGGGACCAACAGCAGCATGTCACCCATGCCGAGAAGCTGTTCGGCGCCCTGCCCGTCGAGTATAGTCCGAGAATCGATCCGTGAGGTGACCTGAAACGATATCCTTGCAGGGAAATTTGCCTTGATCAAACCTGTAATGACATCAACAGAGGGCCGCTGTGTAGCAAGAATAAGATGGATGCCCGATGCCCTCGCCATCTGGGCAAGCCGCGTTATGGCATTCTCAACATCGCTCGGTGCGGTAAACATCAAGTCAGCCAGTTCATCAATAATGACAACGATATAGGGAAGCTTTTCAGCTTTGGACGCCTGCCGGTTATAGGCATCTATGTTCCTGGCGCCCTTTTCAGCAAGGAGCTTGTACCGCCTTTCCATCTCGAATACCATTTTCTTCAGCGCTTCGGAAGCCTCCTTCGGGTTGTTTATCACAGGCGATATCAGATGGGGGATACCGGCATACGCCGAAAGCTCCAGGAGTTTTGGATCTATCATCAGCATCTTGACCTCTTCGGGGGTTGCTTTATAAAGTATACTGATGATCATTGCATTAATGGAGTCTGCTCTTGCCTGAGCCGGTAGCCCCTGCAACCAGAAGGTGCGGCATTTTTGACAGATCGGTCGCAACTGGATTGCCAAAAATGTCCTTACCGAGAGCGAGCGAAAGAAGAGAAGTGCTCTGCTGAAAGTTTTCAGCGGAGATGATCTCCCTCAGGGCGACCGTTGCCCTCTGTCTGTTTGGCACTTCGATGCCGATGGTGGCCTTGCCTGCGATAGGATACACACGGATACTCGACGCACGGAGCGCAAGGGCCAGGTCCTCTGACAGAGATACGATTCTGTTGATCTTGACTCCGGCAGCGGGCTCGAACTCATACATAGTGACCACAGGGCCGGGATGGGCCCCCTTTATCTTACCGCTTATACCAAAGTCTGTGAGTTTCCGCTCAATACCGGCCGCCGCCGTATTCAATTCATCCTTAGCCGGCCCTGATGAGCCTTCGCCCTCCTTTAAAAAATCCAGAGGCGGCAGCGAATAGCCGTTGTCGCTCTTTACTTCAGCGGTCGTCACTCGCTTCAAGACAGGCTTGCTCTCCAACAGTATTTCTTCATTCTCCAATGGGTACAACGGCAACTCCGACTCAAGCTCCTTGTTCGGCAGCCCGGCCTCTTTCCGGCTTCCTCGCACGTACGAAAAGATAGATACAGGGCTCAGAAGAACCAGCGCAATGATCACCATGGCAACACCCGCTAAATATGCCCCGGGTGGTGAAAGCAGCCCTTCGAAAAGGTTTGCCAGAAGAAGCCCGGCAAGACCCCCGGCAGGCTCAACGATCAGGTGGATTGTCCCTGACAACAGCTGCGCCAGCATCGATAATGAAGCTAATAAGACCACTGTGCCCAATACATGTAGCATACGCTTTTCTTTTCCCAGGATGTTCCTGACCCCGTAAATCATCAGCAAAAGCGGAGACACATAGCCGGCAAGGCCCAGGAATGAAATAACGGCATCGGAAACATATGCGCCCACAATGCCGCCGTAGTTTTGGGTCGGGGCATGAGAGAAAGTAAAAAGTGACCGGTCCCATCTGTTGTAACTGAACAGTGCCAGAGTGAGGTAAACACTACCCGTAACGGCAATTACTCCTTTGATCTCCTGCAGCCTTCTGCCGATGCTGTGAGGAGAGACTGCTAACGCCTTGGAATAGGGGATTTTTTGAGAATCGGCCATATGATCACTAAAGATTAAGCCGCTCTTTTGCGCCAAGTGCCTTCAGGTCCGCAGTTATTTCTTTAGAATGCGGGTTGAGCACCCATGCCTTTTTCATAGCTTCTATGGCGTTTTTCTTGTCGGACATTTCGAGGTATGTTTTGCTTATGCTGTAATAAACCGCTGCATTGTCCGGAGCTATCTTCAGGCATTCTTTATAGAGTTCAAGCGCCTTTTCAGCCTGTCTCAACTTGCGGTATGCTGATGCCAGACTCTCCATTATGGATATATTGGAAGGGTTTTGGTTGTAAGCTTTGATCAGCGCCCCCAGCGCCTTATCATTTTCGTTCTTCGCAAGGTACATTTCACCCATTAGCTGCGCTGATTCGGCTACATCTCCCCTCATGTCTGAAACCGCATCCCTAAGTATGTTTTCCGCCCGGTCCGTTTCTCCTGTCCTGTAAAAAAGCTTGCTAAGCGAAATGAGGCGATCGGTATTGGCGGGACTTATTTCATGGGCCTTCTCGTAATATTTTATTGCATTGCCGAAATCCCCCATATTTTCGTACAGTTCACCCAGTGCATTGTAGGACCTGACAAACATAGGGTTTTTGTTTATAGCCTCTTTGAAAAACCCTGTCGCCCGGTTCATATCACCTTTTGCAAGGTAGAGCAGGCCGAAATTATGGACCACCTTTGCCGCTTCAGGAGCAACTCTTGCCGCATTGCCGAGGACCTCTTCGGCCAGCTGAAAGTCTTTTTTCGCCATGGCGGCAGAAAACTCCTTGAGGCTGGATTCCAGGGCATTCGGCTTGAACTTTTTCTCCAGCGCCTTGGCTATCTTGTCTTCAAGTATACCCAGCACAAAGGGTTTGATTATATATCCCTCACCACCCTCTTCCGCAGTCCTCGCAACGATTTGCCTGGTCGCCTCTGCGGTGACAAAAATAAACACTATGTGATCGTAGTTTTTGTCCTCCCTGACAGTTTTAAAAAGCTCGACGCCGCTCATCTCCGGCATATTGACATCGGCTATCACGAGATCCACATTAGTTGTTTTGATGACATCCATCGCCTTTTTCCCATTCTCAGCCGTCACTATGCGCTTGAAACCTATTCTCACAAGCATATTATTGATTGTCGCACGCATGGACGCCTCGTCATCAACAGCGAGGCATTTTATTTTCAAATATTCCATCGGAATTGCCATCAGCCCATAACCTCTTTAATTGTTTCAGGGAGGGTGAAAATAAAACGCGTCCCTCCGCCCTCGTTGTCCTCAACCCACAAGCGCCCACCGTGCGCTTCGATCACGAGCTTGCAGAATGTCAGCCCCAAACCTGTCGTCGTCTTGTGGTACGTCTTGCCGGCCTCTATCTGGAAGAATTTCTCGAAAATCTTTTCCTTGAACTGATCAGGGATGCCGGTACCCTCATCTGCAACACTAACTGCAGCCTCTTTCCTGTCAGCATCATAACGAATCTTCACCGTTATCTGTTTATCGTCAGGGGAATGCTCGACAGCGTTGTTCAGGAGATTCGAAATCGTCCTGCCGATAAGGTCTTCATCGATAAACAATACGCGTGGTTCGCCGTCAAACACCGCACTTATGCCCCTCATGGCAAGCAGGCTCTTGAACGACATGATTTCACGCTGTGCCAGTTCGGAGAGGTCGGTTTCATCCCTGTAAATATTTATCTTGCCTTCTTCCATTTTCTGGACATCAAGGATATTCATGACCATGCGCTGCATTTTATACACATCGTTCAGCGCAAGGTTTGCCAGCCCAAGCTGCTCTGCAGTGAGCGGCTCATAACTCAACATGTCAAGGTTGGCCATAATGGTGCTTATGGGTCCCTTCAGGTCATGCACGATAAAGCTGGTCAGACTCGTCTTCATCTCGTCAGCTTTTTTGACCTGCGCCAGCGCATCCTCGCAAGTTATTACTTTCTTTTCAAGAAGGTCATCGGCTTGCGAGGCATACAGATAGACAGCAATGTAATCGGTTATCTTGACCGCCTCTTTCACCTGTTTAGCTGTCAGCGGTTTGTTATTTTTTTTATCAGTAAGATTGAGCACTCCGACCTTTTTTTCATAATACTTGATCGGAACGCTCAATGAATTGGAAGAAGCGTACCTGGTTGAGTTCATCGGCAGGAAACAGGAGAGTTTTTCCTTATTCGAAGATACAGGAGCATCATCGAGCAGCGACATGGTTGCGACGGTGACATCACAAAGCTGTCTTTGCTTGCCGATAATGGCGGTGTTAGTAGCCGCCCTTACCTCCAGCGCCATAGCTCCCTGATTAATCACCATGACGGAACACTTTTCGACACCGAAATATCTTGCAAGAATGCCGACTACATGCTGAAGTCTTTCATCAAAAGTTGTCCAGCCGCCGGACAGTGCTCCCACGACTTTATAGATAAGCGTTTCAAACGTTCCCGCAACCATAAGGTACTATATCAAATTCCCCCTATGTTTTCTATCAAATAGGCATATAAATATATTCATTATACCTCCATGATGACCGGCATAATCATCGGACGCCTGTCCATGGTATTTCTGAGATACTTCTTAAGAGTCGAACGAAGTTTCGACTGTATCAGAGACACATCAGAAATAATGTCATCCTGAAGTCCGGAAAGAGTCGCAGCCATAAGGTCCCGGACTTCATTGATAATCTCTTGTGATGCGTCCTCAAAAACAAACCCTCTGGATATAATATCGGGACCCGAGACGATTTTCTTTGTGAGCTTTTCAATGCCTACAAGAACGATCACTACGCCGTCGTGGGCCAGCGTCCTTCTGTCTCTGAGCACTATGTCTTCAACTCCGTATGTTCCCTTGCCGTCGATAAAAATCCTCCCTGAGTTCACTTTCCCTGCTTTAGCGGCCCCGGACTCATTTATTTCAAACACCTCACCATCGCCTAAAATAAATACGTTGTCCTTGGGTATCCCTGACTTTTCAGCCAGCCGCGCATGATATTTAAGGTGACGGTATTCACCATGAATGGGGATGAAATACTTCGGCCGCACAAGGTTCATCATCAGTTTAAGCTCTTCCTTTGACGCGTGCCCGGAAACATGTATCTCAGACACTTTCTCATACTTGACATCCGCACCCCTCCGCATAAGGTGGTTTATGATCTTTCCTATGGAGCGCTCGTTGCCGGGAATTATCTTGGCCGAGAGAATGACCGTATCGCCTTCCTTAACCTTGATGTGCTTGTGCTCATCCATGGCAATGCGTGACAGTACGCTCATGGGCTCGCCCTGGCTGCCGGTAGTGATGATCACCACCTCGGCGTCGGCAAGGTCCTTCAGGTCTTCCAGCTTGACCCACGTATCGCCCGGCATCTTCAAATAGCCGAGATCAAGGGCTATCTGTGCGTTTGAAACAATGCTTTTACCGCACATGATCACCTTCCTGCCGTACTGGACCGCAACATTTATGGCCTGCTGGATCCTATGGATGTTCGATGCAAACGTGGCGATAATAATTCTTCCATTAACTTTCGAAAAAATGTCTTCAAAGGCCCTGCTTACTTCTCTTTCAGAAAAAGTGAACCCACCCTTTTCAGCATTGGTGCTGTCAGAAAGCAAGAGCATCGTTCCTTTCTCGCCGTATTCTGAAAACCGGAGGAAATCCATCAATTCCCCGTCTACGGGTGTGGGATCGAGCTTGAAATCACCTGTATGTATAATAGTTCCCACAGGAGTTTTTATTGCCAGGCCAACCCCATCCACGATACTGTGAGTGACCCTAATAAATTCGATGGAAAAACAACCGAGCGTGATAATATCTCGCGGCCTTACAGGCATTAGCAGAACGTCATCCAGTTCATGTTCCCTCAGCTTTTCCCGCACCAGCGCAAGTGTAAGCGCAGTCCCATATACGGGGACATCTAATTCTCTCAGAAGAAAAGGCAATGCACCGGTGTGATCTTCATGCCCGTGGGTAAGGATTATCCCCTTTAATTTTTCCCTGTTCTCAATAATATAAGAAAAATCGGGGATGACGAAGTCCACGCCCAACATGTCCTCTTCGGGGAACATAAGACCGGCGTCCACGATTATAAGATCGCCGGCATACTGAAAAACCGTCATGTTGAGGCCAATCTCTTCAACACCGCCCAGCGGGACAACAAGGAGGGAATTCTCTGTGTTTATCTCTATCTCCACTGCTCAACCAGCTTGTCAAAGCTGATATCGCCATCCATAAGTTGAAGAATTATCGGTTTAGATTCAGGTGCATCGCCTTTTGCCTGCCTGACATTCGTCATTTGGTCTTCTATTGCAAAAAAGGCATCGACGATATCGGGATCAAACTGTGTACCCCTCATGCTCTTTAAATATTCCAATGCCTGTTCTATAGGCCATGCCTCTTTGTACACTCTTTTGGAAGTAATCGCATCAAAAACATCCGTAATGGCAACTATCCTGCCCGATATCGGTATATCACTCCCTTTGAGACCCAGAGGATAGCCTCCGCCGTCCCACCTCTCATGATGCGAAATGGCTATCTCCTTGGCAAGCTCCAGCAAGGGAAGGGTCGTGCCGCTTAAAATTCTGCTGCCTATAACCGTATGAAGTTTTATTATTTTAAATTCATCTTCGGTGAGCTTGCCGGCCTTCATAAGCACCCCGTCCGGAATGCCTATCTTGCCGACGTCGTGCATGGGAGCGGCATACTGCATCATTATACGCTGCTCGCGGTTCATACCCAGTTTTTCGGTTATTAAGTTAACATATGCAGCAATGCGCTCAATGTGTTTCCCTGTTTCATCATCCCTGAACTCAGCCGCTTTACCCAAGCGGATAATGACTTCAACCTGGGTCTGCTCGATAATCTGCAGCTTCTCGATCAGATTCGTTTCCATCACATCAAGCGACGTATTCAAATATTCATCCCGCTCCTTCAGTTTCAGCATATTGCCGACACGGGCTTTGAGTTCCTCGACAAAGAACGGCTTTGTCACATAGTCGTCAGCACCCATGGACAGGGCCCTGACAATACTCTGTTTATCAGTCAGCGCCGAGAGCACTATAATGGGGAAGTAGTTTGACTCCCTGCCCTGCTTCAGGTTTTCAAGCACATCAAAGCCGTCCATGACAGGCATCATGAGATCGAGGATGAGGAGATCGGGAATGCCGTATGCTTCGATGCAGTTCATAAGTTCTTTTCCGTTCTCAGCCTTTCTGATTAAAAGACCTGGGTCATTTCTGAAAACAGACTCCACAAGCTCCAGATTTATAGATACATCATCAACAACATATACTGACCTTTGCATTACTCCTCCACAAAAACCTTATAGCTTTTTTCCCCGTAACCTCAAAGAGTTGCTGACTACAGAAACGGAACTGAACGCCATCGCTGCAGATGCGAACATAGGATTAAGCAGTGGGCCTCCAAACGGGTAAAGCACCCCTGCGGCAATGGGAATCCCTATAGCATTATAAAAAAAAGCCCAGAAAAGATTCTGCTTTATAGTCCTTATAGTAAGTCTGCTCAACCTTATGGCATCCGCTACGCTTTTCAGGTGTCCCTTAATGAGCGTCAGCCCGGAGGCCTCAATCGCAATATCAGTGCCGGTGCCTATCGCAATACCGACGTCAGCCTCAGCCAGGGCAGGTGCATCGTTGATCCCATCTCCTACCATCGCGGTCACCTTGCCCCGGGATTTTATCTTTTTTACGATATCTACTTTCTGTTCGGGCAGCACGTCGGCAAAAAATGTATCGATGCCAACCTCTTTTGCTATGGCTTCAGCAGTGCTCATATGATCTCCAGTAATCATTATAACCTCTATGCCCATAGAGTACAACTCTTTTATCGCCTCCCGCGACCCTTCCTTTATAGTATCCGCAATCGAGAGCACGCCAATGATTTTCTTATCAGAAGCGACAAAAACCGGGGTACTGCCCCGGGATGCCGCAAGGCTGGAGCTACTGATAACAGGACTTAAGTCGAAACCCTCACTCCGGAGCATCCTCTCATTACCGATAAACACCTCGGCCTCTCCTCCGTCAACCCTGACTTTTGCTTTAATCCCGCCGCCGGGCATTGCCGTGAAATCCAGTGGGTCGGCAATATCCATCCCCTTTTCAGCCGCCTTCTTCATTATTGCCTTGCCGAGAGGATGTTCAGATAATTTTTCAGCAGCTGCGGCAATCTTGAGTACTGAGTCCGGCGCAATGCCGTTTGCAGGAGCGATATCCGTCACTTCGGGCTCCCCTTTCGTTATGGTTCCGGTCTTATCCAGCACCACCACTCCGATCTTGTGCGCCAATTCCAGTGACTCGGCATCCCTTATCAGAATTCCATTTTCAGCCCCTTTGCCGGTCCCGACCATGATTGCCGTAGGCGTAGCGAGCCCCAAAGAACAGGGACAGGCGATGATCAGCACCGCTATGAAATTCATCAGGGCGAGGGCAAAAGACGGCCTCGGCCCCTCAATAAACCATATGGCAAAAGTAAGCACAGCTATACCGATCACTATAGGGACAAAAACCGAAGCTATTTTATCAGCAAGCCGCTGGATTGGCGCCTTGCTTCCCTGCGCAGCCTCCACTAGCCTTACAATCTGGGCAAGAGCTGTGTCCCTGCCGATCTTAAGTGCCTGCAGCCTGAAGCTGCCGGTCTTGTTCACCGTACCGTTGAATAAGGTATCTCCCTCGCTTTTCTCAACAGGCAGGCTTTCCCCTGTAAGCATGGATTCATCGACTGTCGAATACCCGCTTACCACGATCCCGTCCACAGGTATCCTTCCACCCGGTTTTACTACCACTATATCTCCCACTACAACCTCTTCAATCATGACGTCAAGCTCATTTCCGTCACGAACAACAGTAGCTGTCTTTGCCTGAAGCCCCATTAATTTCCTTATGGATTCCGAAGTCTTCCCTTTTGCACGAGCCTCCAGCAGCCTGCCCAGTAGAATTAAAGTGATAATAGCAGCAGAGGTATCGAAATAAACCTGCGGAGCAATGCCGCCGGCAAAAAACAACCCAGGCGCAAATACTGCTGCCGTACTGTATATATAGGCGGCATTAGTCCCCAAGCTAATAAGCGTATTCATATTCGTAGTTCCGTGTCTGAGGGCGGAGATGGCTGCACGGTGGAAACGGATGCCGCACCAAAACTGGACGGGCGTTGCCAGCATAAACAGGACATACCAATTAGAGAGCACCGGGATAGAGAGCATATTGCCCATGAAAACGGCGATGCTAAGAGCAGCACTGATGATGAACTGCTTGCGCAACTCCCTGTATTCCTTTTCCCTTCGCACACGCTCGTTGTCAACAAAGTCATTGCCAGGTTGTTCCGCGTCGTATCCCGCCTCTTTAATGGTCCGCTTAAAATCCTCGAACCCAACAATGGTAGGTATATATTCAACAGAAGCCTTTTCGGCCGCGAGGTTGACTGATACATTCAACACACCGTACAGTTCCTTCAGTGCCCGTTCAACAGCACCTACACAAGCAGCACAGGTCATTCCCCTCACTGCAAAATCCATCCTTACCGACGCAACACCATACCCCTCTCCCTTGACAGTTTCGATTATGATCGACAAGGGGAGTGGTTTCTTAGGGTCGGAGAATTCAATGGTGGCTTTTTCTGCAGAGAAATTTACAGCAGCATTTTTTACACCCTTTATGCGCTGCAAACCCTTTTCCACTGCGGAGCTGCAGGCAGCACAGGTCATGCCTGTGACTGGCAGGTCTATCTTATTTTTAACATCCATCAGAATTTTACTTTCGGCGCCTCACGCTCCGTAGTCGGGGTCTCAAAATATTTTGCCTCTCCGACTCCGGCTATTGCCGAAATAAATCTCCCTGCAAAACTCCTTCGGTAGCTGTTCAGCATTTGTACTGCATCATTATACCGTTTCCTCTCTACGGAGATGCGGTTTTCCGTACCTTCGAGGCTGTCCTGCAATTTCAAAAAAGATTCATTGGCCTTCAACTGAGGGAAAGCCTCCTTGAGCATAAGAAGCCTGGAAAGCGCTCCTTCGATTTGCTGCGAGGCTTGGATCTTGTCCGCCGGGGTCTTTGCCTGAAAATACTGCGTCCTCGCCTGGGCGATATTTTCGAATACCTCCCGTTCATGGGTCGCATAGCCCTTCACTGTCTCGACCAGGTTTGGGATAAGATCATACCGCCGCTTCAATTGGTTGTCAACCTGTGCCCACTGGGCTTTCACCTGCTCGTCCATGGAGATGACCCTGTTATACTGGCCTATGCCCCAGCCTATGGTTATAACGCCGATAACTACTATTGCCCCAACAATAATAAGTGCAACCTTTAATGAATTATTCATACAAGCTCCTTTTTAAAATAAATTAGTATGCAGTAGGCACTAAGCAGTAAGCACCAAAGTCAAAAGATTACATTTTTTCTGCCTACTGCTTACTGCCTACTATTTATTATGTTTCACCAGTCACCCGATGCGCCGCCACCTCCGAAACCACCGCCGCCTCCGCCTCCAAAGCCTCCCGAATCGCCACCGCCGAAACCGCCGCCGCCTGACCATCCACCTCTGCCGGAAGATAAAAATAACAGCAGAAATAATCCGGGGTGTCTAATGAAAAGTATAGCCGCCGCAATGAGAAAAAAGAGAAGCACGAGTTTATGAAGCAAGCCGATCTTATGCTGCTTGACGTAGTTTCTTTCAGGGACGGGGGGACCGGTCAGGGTAACCCCTTCGGCTGCTGCAATAGTATTGATTACGGCAAAAGCAGTGTCAGAGATACCTTTACTGTAATCGCCATTCCTGAAATTGGGAACAAGATATGACCTGCCGATCGATCCCACCAAACTGTCGGGCAAAATTCGTTCAAGGCCGTATCCTATCTCAAAACGGTATTTTCTTTCCTGCAGGGAAATTATAAGCAGGACACCATTGTCTTTTCCCTTCTGCCCAAGCTTCCATTTTTCGGCAGTCCTTAAAGAAAGATCTTCGAGACTCTCTCCGTTAAGGCTCGGGACAGTCAGAATAACCATCTGTGAGGTTGTTTTTTCTTCGAGTTGCCGAAGTGAGCTATTCAGCTGGGTTTTCGTTGCGTCGTCAACAATCCCCGCAAGGTCCACCACATACTGAGACGGAACAGCAGGAATTTCCGGGACCGACGCAAAGGACGGCAGCAAGGCCACAGCAAGTGAGAGCGCCGTCCAGATAAGAAAAAATAAAGCAAGAGATAGACGGTTTCGTAAAAAGTTCATAGACAAGGCGCGCAAACCATGAGGAATGAGGCGTACCTTTTCGTACGCCGCACGGGGTCCCCAAAAGCCACAGTCTTTTGGGGTGCGAGTGACGAAGGGTGCAGCGCAACGCAGCATATGAACTTTTTACGGAACCGTGATTGCATCAATAAAAGCCTCCACCTTTTCGAGTACCGTATGGTAATTCTCGAAAATATGGTGCAGCTCTTCCTTTGAAGGTTTTATAAGCCCGGCCCGCAACTGCAGGAGCCGCTCTAAGACGCTGGCATCTATCGAGAGCAACTCCTGAAACACTCTGATTGCATCATGTCTTTTAACCGGCGGCTCTTTATCAAATATAAAAAGCACCCCCCTGATGAGCGGCATGAAGCCTACAACAGAATGCGAAAGAATTTCTGCAAGGCTCTGCTTGTCGCCTAGACAGGTCAGATAGCTCTGCCGTAATCCGATAAGCCTGACTTTCACTTCACGCTCACACTGAAGTTTCAGAAAGGACTTGTTTATTACCATATCCTTAAATATGTCCTCTCCTGCAACAGTCTTGTGGATAAGCTGGAAATCATGAAATTCTATGGGGAAAACATCGAGAGAATCGCGGATATACTGCGGAGTCATGATCAGGGGAGCAGCAATCCCTTTCTTCCCGTATTTTTTACCGAGCGAAGCAATGAACTGGATAAAACCAAAATCAATCTTATGAACAATAATAACGGAATGTATGACCGAACCTTTCTCCCTGAAATCAGGTGTGACCGCGCTCCCCACTATATGCAGAGAATGGATTGCATCAGGATATCTAAGCTGAACATCGCTGAAAAAAGGAACACTCCGCTCAGCAACAACAGGATTAAGATCGCCGGTATTCAACATTTGCATAGACAATTATTATATCACACCTTCCAATTACAAGGTTGACAGAGAGTTGGAAAAATTCTGAACTCGAAAAATGTGCATCCAGGAACCACAGCCCAAAGCACGCTCTGCTATGCGCTTGCTTTGGGCCGCGGTTAATGTTGACAATAGACAATCTGATTATTTTTTATATATGCCGCAGCAAATCACCAGATCCTCAATCTTCTCGAAATATGTGGTTTTGGCTTCGTCTTCCAGTGTCTTCGGGTTCGTGTATACGTAGTCAACCCAACCGCTTCCCGCTGTCTTTGCTATATCTATAATGTCTTTACGGAACATTTTCCCTTTTGAATCAGGTTTGTCGATCAGATTTTGCCCTACTAGCGCCCTATTTGGATGAGCCAGCATGGTCCCTTTTAAATCATAGACAAAAATATAAAGATCTCCTTGCACGAACTGTCCGCCAGGTTTCATGAACTCATCGAGTGCTTTATCCATGCCGTTGGCCTTATAATAAGCCACGGCTTTTTTAACCAGCGCAACAGCCATTTCTTTGTCGTCGGCAAAACTGACGCTTGCAAACGCCACCATTAAGGATATCAATACCGCCATTATCACAGAAATTTTTGCTATCCGTCCCATAATATCTTCCTCTTACGCTCCTTTCAGGCTCTAAGCCTAGGATGCCGCTTCACTCAATTTCTTATCTACTATTTCCCCAACCTCGTGCAACTCAAGGTTCTTTGTCTCGGGACTAAAAAGCAGGCTGACAAAGGTCATAGCTGCGCCTATCGTCAATGCAACCGATGCAGACAACCAAAGCTCGCCCGGTCCCTCTACGGCAGCTATCGGCGGGAGCGTGTGGAATAAGGCAACCAGCGGGGTGATACCTGCGCCGCCGACAAGAGCGCCTGCAGAATACCCGAAACCTACACCTACTGATCTGTTTCTTGTTGGGAAACGTTCGCAAAGATAAGCCGGCAGTACCCCCCAGTGAATCTTGAACATACCGGCTATTATCGCTCCAAAAATAGCGAGCCCGAAATTTCTGCTGACGGCAGCGTTGATGATAAGCTGATAAAGCGGGATACCCATGATAGCGATGACAATGCAATAATATTGCGTGAGCTTTTTCCGGCCCAGTTTATCGGAGGCCCAGCCGTAAACATTATAACCAATGGCGGCACATAAGAGAGCCGTGCCGTATATTTGAGTATAGTCCACCATCCCGAACTTGTTTTTACCTTTGAGTATGCCGGGAATAAACTGGTAGATTGCGTAATCGGTCAGGAAGAGGCCTGTCATGAAGAAAAAGACCTGGAGAAATACCCAGACGGTTGGAGTTTTAAAGAGGCTTGCAAAGGGGGCTTTTTCTGTTTTACCCTCTTTCTGTTCTCTCACAAATTCTGGCGACTCGACCAGAGATTTCCTTATCCAGAGCGCTATTAACACCGGAACCACTCCGGTAGCGAACACAATGCGCCACCCATAAGCCTGCATCGCCGTTTCTCCCAACCCAAGGGTAAAGAACAAAACTACAAAGGATGCCATGGCAAACCCAAGGGCAAACCCCGACTGAATGAACCCGCCGATGAAGCCCCGCTTGGCCTTTGGCGCGTGTTCAATGGCGAAAGCATGGCCGCAGGCATATTCCCCGCCGAAAAAGATGCCCATGCACAACCTGATGAGGCCGAATATCAGAAAAGCAGTCCCAACACCGACCTGATCTCTTGTCGGAGTTAATGCACCCAGCACGGACATTACGCCGACTCCGGCTATGGTAAATATAAGAAGGTTGCGCCTGCCGAGCTTGTCCGCATAATGACCGAAGATAGCTGAACCTATAGGCCTTGCAGCCATAGTGATAGAGTAAAAAAGGACCACGGTCAAATATTGCCAGGCGCCTGTCTGGCCCGGCGAGGCAAATACCTTTGTTAAAATAGGCGCCATTACTATTACCAGAGCCATGTCATAAGCGTCCAGTCCGAACCCGAGAAATTGCGAAACCATCGCCCGTTTAGCTTCCTTCGTAATTATTGATGAATTACCAGGTTGTGCCATTTCCTTTCTTCCTCCCCTTAAGTTAATAAATTGGTTAATGAGTCGGATCAGCCAAATCTGACCCTAATCTGAGCGCCTGGATGCACAAATTATTTGTTCGCGAGTCCTTCATTAATTTCGTTAACATTACATATAAAACAGGATACCTGATTGCATCATTAAAAATCTATTTGAAAATGAATCATTGCGTCACTTCTGCAGGCATTATGGGGAAAATCACCTGAACTAATGCAAGGCAGGAAGCGGATTATTGATAGCCCTTTTGGGCGTTCTCTATTCGTTTTTATGTCGATTACATTTCCAACCGGATGACAATCACAGTTTTTCCGAGCTGAAATGCCAGTGATAAGATCCCGGTTTATCGTGTTCCCTGTGGCTCACGGATAGTACCCTGAATCCGGCCAGGAGTTCCTCTAATTCGCCATAGTCACAATAAAAATGCGAATGGCTCTTTTCATCGTCATCGTCTATTATGAATGTGTCTTTCGCTATCAAGCGCCCCTTTCCATAGAGTATATTCAGCTTGGAAAGCATTGTGCCCTGGAAAATACCGCCTCTGCGCAGAACACGCGCGATTTCTACAAGAGACCGGTGCACAATAACCGGGTCGCCATGATAAATTACATTCCATGCAAGGACATACTCGAAGCTGTCCGCCCCGTATGGAAGATCCGTCATTTTGGAAGAGGTAAAATCGATCGGCAGTTTTGAATCCCTCGCGTTACTACGGGCAATTTCCAATCCTGCTTCGCTTGCGTCAAGGGAGCATACTGCAAATCCTTCGGATGCAAGCAATAAGGAATGCCTGCCTACTCCGCATCCCAAATCGAGCACTTTATTCACGCTGCGCAATCTGAGAAGCGGTATAATGTCAATTACATCCTGTTCGGGCCTTGTCCAGTCGGCACGGCCTTCCTCCGTCATCCATTTCTTGTCCCACGCCTGAAAGGCGGTATCAGTAGGGTCGGCCATTGGTCCTCCAGAGTTTGTGCTCTACATCATTTTTATAGATATTACGGTCTAATAACCACATGCTGAAAATACCTCCCTGCCCGACACATATGTCCTCAAAATACGAGGAACTCCATCAGCGACATCCACAATGGCAAGATCCGCTTCCTTCCCTTCTTCTATGGATCCTGTCCTGCCTTGAATGCCGACGGCTGAAGCAGGATTCAGACTCACCTTATTCACCGCCTGATGGAGCGGGAGGATACCGCTGTTCACGATCGTAAATAGGGCATGAAGGATAGTCATCGGAGAATAATCGGAACAGATGATATCTCCATATCCCTCCGACAACGCATCCCTTGCGCTCAAATTGCCTACCTGGGAATTTCCCCTTAAAACGTTCGGGGCTCCGAGACACGTAAAGATATCCATCTCTTTTGCGGTCTTCAGGGCTTCCCGGTTCACAGGAAATTCCGATATGCCTATGCGCTTTTCCCTTAGCCACCGTATTCTTTCCGGCGTATCGTCATCATGCGACGCCATGGGGATGCCGAGCGATGTGCATAAATCTATGACGCGCTGAACGTGGAACCTGGTATGTTTTTTTGCCGTAAGCTTCCGGTCGATTATTCTGTCAAGTTCTTCATCGCTTTTCTTATATACTCTCCCGAAATAATTCTTAAAGGATGCGATATCCTTATATTGACCCTGGCCGGGGGTGTGGTCCATAAAGGAAAGGAGATGTATCTGCCCGCCATTCAGAAGTCCTTCCAGATAGGGAACGGCGCCGGCATCGGTAATCTCGAATCTCGCGTGTATCCTTGTCTTCACGCCCAGCTTCGGGGCGAGCCTGTCAACTTCTTTTATTATGTCCGTGGCCATCCCGTTTGAACGTACCCCTACCTCGCCTTCGGCAAAAGAGAGCGCATGAAAGATAGTTGTGACCCCGCAGGCCGCAAGTTTTTTGTCCAGTTCAAAGATCGCTACATCCTTCGGGAAGTAGGTATTTGGCCTTGGCTCGATCTCCTTTTCTATGGCGTCGCTGTGAAGATCGACGAATCCAGGTATGACATATCTCCCCTCCGCGTCAATTCTCCGGCCACCAGCCTTTATCGGACCCTCTTTTATCTCAGATATAATGCCGGCTTCGATTTTCAGAGAACTTCCCGTTAGTGTTCCCGAAGTAGTCGCAATGGACGCATTTTCGATTATCACGTCGGCACTATGCCGCATTTTCTGCGACCTCATGTTTCATTTCGTATTTTTTGTCCATTACGGAATCAATAATGAAACGGTCATGGAATGTGCCTATCATGGTAGTCCCCTCATCTTTAAGCTTCTTAAGCAACCCTATAACAATAGCTATCGAATTCTTGTCCAGGGACGCAGTTGGTTCATCGAGAAGCAACAGGCGCGGCGCCCAGATCACAGCTCTTGCTATATTCACCCTTTGTTGTTCTCCTCCGCTAAAGCTGCAGGGATAGGCATCGAAAAGATAGGTTGGAATGTCCAGTCTCTCCAGGAGCTCTCCCGCCCTGGTTCTTGCCTTGTCCAATGACAGCCTGCTTTTTGTCACGAGAGGTTCTGCAACAATATCGATGGCCGGCACTCTCGGGATTACCTTCAGAAACTGGGACACATATCCAACCTCTCTTTTTCTGATGCTGAGGATCGCGTGGTTCGCGGCAGTCGCTATATTGAGCTTCCCGTATTCCGCTGAATCAAACCAAATGTTCCCCCCGGTTGATAAATAAGTCCGGTAAATGCATTTTAGAATCGTGCTTTTACCTGAGCCGCTCGGACCGGAAAGGACCAGGAACTCGCCTTTTTTTACATGGAATGAGACATCGTAAAAAGCATTGATGACCTTGTTGTTGAGAATGTGGATATTGAAAGTCTTCGACAGATTCTCTACTCTAATCAATGTGCGAATCCCTCCCGTGTCTCAGCATTATTCCTATTTCAGCAGGAAGCCCCGCGTCAACGAGGGCCTTTATGTTTTTTTCGACATCATAGCCCACGCGACGGAAACTTACGCTGATTTCCTTTTCAACATCAATAATCGCGAAAGACGCCCTTGGGTTCCCGTCAAAAGGCCTGCCCACGGCGCCGGGATTTACGAAGAGAGTGCCGTTTATCAATATTGAGAAAGGTTTATGAGTATGTCCCATTATGACGAGCCTTGCGTCACATCTCTCTGCAATAGATGCAAGCAGATCATAATCGTTTGCCGTTATCCATTGGGTCAGATTTTCTGGGCCTCCGTGAAACATCAGCGTTTTCCAGTTTCCGGTCTCGAATCCGTATGTAACAGGCAATGACGACAGGTATTTTCTCGTTTCCTCAGAAATTCTTTCCTGTGTCCACCTGAGCGATGCCAATCGTATCCGATTTGTATCATCATCTCCTGTCCCGCAGCCGCAGGAAGGGCGGAGCATGGAGCCCGCATCATCATAGTTACCCATAACCGCTGTTACATTTGTTTCCGATAAGAGAGATACACATTCATTCGGAAAGGCCGAGTACCCTATGTTGTCGCCTGAATTGACCAGCAGGTCTACTCCCTCTTTATCTATTGCCTGCAAAACTGCTGTCAGGGCTTCATAATTGCCGTGCACATCTGAAATCACGCCTATTCTCATATTCTCCCTTAGAGTTGTGAGCTTACCAGAAGCTGTGTGTAATGGTGCTGAGGATCTTCCAGTATCTGGTCCGTGAGCCCAGATTCAACAACCCTGCCGTATTTCATCACCATTGTCCTCGTTGTCAGCAGCCTGATAACGCCCAGATCATGCGATACGACGATGACAGACAGATGTAAATCACTTTGCAGATCCCTGATCAGATCAAGCACCCTCGCCTGAACAGAAAGGTCTAGGCCCGTTGTAACTTCGTCGAGGAAAAGAATCAATGGATTGTTCGACAATGCCTTCGAGATCTGGACCCTTTGCTGCTCCCCCCCGCTAAAATTTGCCGGAGGCTCATCAATTCTCAGGACCGGAATTTCTGTTTTCTTAAGCAGATAGGAAGCCCTTTCGCGCATTGCGGCTATGTTTCTCCATCCAGCCATAATCAGGCGTTCCGAAATATTGCCTCCGGAACTCACCTCCATCCTGAGCCCATAGTGAGGATTTTGATACACCATACCCATGCAGGAATTTCTGATTCGCCTTTTTTGAAACGGACTCAGCGAGAGCACATTGTCAGCCGAATCATTTATATAGATCGCCCCATGTGTAGCTTCAGAATCAAAATAGAGCAGCTTTACAAGTGTACTCTTGCCCGAACCGCTCTCGCCGACTATCCCCAGCACCTCATCAGGATAAAGCTCGAACGAAATATCGCCGCATGCAACCACAGAACCGCACCGTCTGCACATGTTCGTCTCAAATCCCGGGCCTGTTGATTCCCTGCAAACAGGGCATCCGATGCCGTAGATCTTTGTGAGTCCTTCCGCCTTCATGACCGGCGAAACAGAATTCAAGACCTGTTCCCTTGTCTCACGTATAATCATGTCCATCCTATGACACTTTTCCATTAGTTTCGTTTGTCTGGGAGCTGAAATCGCACTGCCCCGTATCCGAGCACTGGTAAACCCTCCCGCCGGAAACTTCATCGATGATCTCATCGAGAAAAGTATCCGTGCTGCCGCACCTGCAGCATGCCGCTCCCCTGAAATCCTCAACCCTGAATTTGAAGTCTTCGAACTCCAGGGGCTCAACTTTTGTATGCGGGGGCACGGCATAAATCCTTTTTTCCCGTCCGGCCCCAAAAATATATATTGTATCTGCCATGTTGAGTTTCGATATGTCCCATCTGGGTATAGGACTCGGGTCCATAATATATCTTCCATTTACAGTCACCGGATACCTCGCCCCTATGCTTATTTCACTATACCGCACTATATCTTCATAGAGATAAAGCCACATTCTGCTGTAGTCGGCCTCTCCATGCATCCGCCGCGTCTCGAGTTCGGACGGCTCCACCATCCTAAGCGCCTCAGGAAAGGGTACCTGGAGAACAAGGATTTGGTCTTCGCTCATCCTTTCTTCGGGAATCCTGTGCCTCGTCTGGATAATAGTGGCCTCACCGGTAACAGTTGTGGTTTTTACGCCCGTTACCCTGCTTATAAATTTCTTTATGTTCACTGCATTGACGCTTCCGTCACACCCCTGGTCTATCACCTTCAGCACATCGCCTCTGCCGATGATGGAAAGGGTTATCTGCAGCCCTCCAGTTCCCCAGCCCTTTGCAATCGGCAGTTCCCGTGACGCAAAAGGGACCTGATATCCGGGGATGGCAACTGCCTTAAGTATCTTGCGCCTAATCTCCTTTTTTGCGCTTTCGTCCAAAAATCCAAAGTTGTAATCAAGGGCCCTTTGCCTGCTTCCTTTTTTTTGCATGTAGTTATCAAGCTTCATTTTCCGCTGCCTGCTTTCGGACTACCGAAAAATTCTTCGCGCGCCTTTCTCAGCCTGTCCAGATCGGATTGGAATGTCACATAATGCGGCAGCTTCCAGTGGGCACAAAAACCCAATGCATCGATGCCGTCGATATGTGACAGGACGAATTCCTGATCTTCAGACGGCATCCTTTTTCCTCCTGCCTGCATAGCCCTGTCGAGGATCGCCATCGAAATCGCTTTGGTTTCATTGTGTCCAAAACAAAGTCCGTAACCAAGAGTGAATTTGGGCGATCCGTCATTTGCCGTGAATTTTGCTATGACCTCTGCTTCCGTTATTTTTACTTCACCTACGGTGTATAACCCCCCGGTATAGGGATGTTTGATTTTTACAGGAATGTATCCGACCCTCAGTTCGCCGACAGTAGGATGAACATCTCCGTAGCCGCGCATATTGGAATACGCCAGTAAAAGTAACCCTCCCGTCTCGCCCCTCGCCATCGACTGCAGCGTGGCGCTTCGGCCGACGGGAAACGTCAGGGACTGTCTGGTTACATCATATATACCGGAAATATCCGGGCTCGAGTTTCCTGCCTGCTCTACCAAAAGCCCCTCTTTTCTCATTATTTCTATCACCCTGGGAAACGAATCAGGCAGTTGATCGACATCCATGAGTCCTTTAAAAAGGTTGCTTAAATATGACTTTCTCGCTTTCTGATTGTCATTCAACAGTTCGAAATCAAGGAGTCTGAGCGTATAATCCGATGTAGGCCCGAGGATTTGTCCGCCCGGGATGTCCTTGAAAGCGGCAGAAATTCTTCTAGTGATCTTTATTTCCGTTGTCGATTGCGGAATAGAATAACCAACTCTCGGTCTCGTGGCCCTGTAAGCCCTGAGCATAAAAGAAGCCTCAAAAGTGTCTCCTGCAGATTGCTTTATGGCAAGTGCTGCAAGGTCAGGTGCATACAGCGAGCCTTCGCCCATGACCCTGTCAACTGCTAGGTATAATTGCTCTCTGATCTGATCTGTCCCGAGCAGGTGCGCCTTGCCTTTTATCCTCTCATAAGAAAGCAGCTTTGCAGCATTTTCTATGGCTTCCTTACCGCCTTTTACAGCAACATAACCCATAGCTAATTCACCTCTATCATTGTTGATCTCGGAATGCACATTATCTTGTCGGACTTATCTATGAAGATGCAGTCTACGCCCAGCGGGAATTCCGCGTTGGCCTCCTTGATGCAAAGCAATTCATCTTTCACGCGCCCGCCGACGAATATTTCGCGTCCGTCTTTTATGCCAGGGCCTTTCAATACCACATGACTTTTTCCATTGCTTCTGTCCCCCAGGCTGTCAATTACATAAATCACGGTTGCGCCGGCATCAGGATAATCAAGGCTTCCTCTGTTCGCTTTCAGCAGTTCGCCCCCGTTATTACCATCGGTAATTATAATGAAATCAGCAGATCCAATATCGGAGACAGTGCTTCTCGTCAGTTCGAATATCTCAGCTTCCATATGGTCGGCATCGCTTCCAAGGAGAAAAAATGTCACCTCATGATCAAGAAGGGTCAGAAGAACTGACATTAATCCATCAGTCTTACCGGCGCCGGCTGGGTTATCGTTGGCAGACAGCTGATAAACTCTTCCGGGATGGCATATCGCTTGGAGGATTATGCTATATGTATTCTGCGTCAGCATGTATATATTGTCCATAAGCCGTTCCCTACCCTTTTCTCATTGTTTCAAAATTTACTTTTGTTTTGGCTGTGAGTTTTTCCTGCCGTTTTTCATTTTTGGCCGCTCTTTTCATGCACAACGAAAAAATCCCGTTTATTTTTATTTTCAAATTGTCATTGTCGCTTTTCGAGACAGCGTCCACAACAGCGGCCGCAATCGCCCGATGGGGCTCGTCTCCCATGACCATCGAATACCCTTTATTACCTTTGTACCTAACCTCCGCCTCTGTCACAAGTATCTCTCCCAGATAGAATTCCACGTCAAAGGAATCCTTTACCGCCATCATCAGAAGACCGGTCTCAGGTGTCTTTACGATGTCAATTTCATTTCCAGGCATCAGGCTGATCAGTTTTTCTATTGATCTGTCGTCGATTTTTGTTATCAATAATTGAAATTCCACTATCTATTCCTCACCGGTCATTGTTCACTGTTACCTATACGTCGTCCTCATACCACTTTTTTCCTTAAATAAGAAGAGAGCCGGTCCACCAACATAATGGTAGCCAATATGATCAAAAGCATAGCTGCCATCTGGCGATACTCAAACATTCTCGAAGTCATGACCAGTTCGAAGCCAATGCCGCCGGCGCCTACCAAGCCCATAATAGTGGAATACCGAATGTTCCGCTCCAGGATATACAAGTTGTAACTGTTAAAAAGCGGCAGGACTTGCGGGAAAATGGCGTGAGTGATCCGCTGAAGAAGCCTGGCCCCTGAAGCCTCCACTGCCTCGACCGGCCTAGGGTCAACATTTTCGATGGCCTCCGCATAAAACTTTCCCAAAAACCCGGTGGTGTTCAGGCCCAGGGCCAGGACCCCCGCAAATGGCCCCAACCCGACCGCCACCACGAAAATCAAGGCAAACACGAGGTCCGGTGTAGCCCGGAAAAAATTTGTAATCTCCTTTGCCAGATTATAGATTATCGAATTATGGGTGACGTTCCGGGCCGCCAGCACTCCGAGCGGGACCCCCAGGACAATCGCCAGGAATGTACCGCTGATACCCATGGCTACGGTTTCGAGCATCAATTTCAGGTAAACCGTAAGTCTCGAAAAATCGGGGGGCATCATTCCTTTCATAAATCGCCATATACGCGGCACGCCGGCAGCCAGTTCCTTCATATCCACCGGAACGGAACAAAGGCAGATGAGAATAAACAGGCCGATGACAACCATCAATACCACATCCTGAATGCGGGTCTCTGAATTTAAAAAGCCGCCTTTAATGATTTTGTTGCGCAGGCTTGCGGAAGCCCTATCGATAATAGTAATAACGACCAGCATGATCACGAGTATGGCGGCAGCCTTCTGATAATGAAAGGCGCGCATTTGGATAAACAGTTCCACACCCAGCCCGCCTGCACCTACCACTCCCAGCGCCAGGGCGACCCTGATATTATGGTCCAGCATGTAAAGGTTATAACCCATGAATAAGGGCAGCACTTGGGGAACAACAGCATGGCGGATAACACTGAGGCCATGGCTGCCAGTAGCCGCCAACGCTTCCACCGGCTTTTCATCGATGCTTTCCACAGCTTCAGAGTAAAATTTGCCAAGAAGCCCCACCGTTGCCATGGTTAGGGCCACCACCCCTGCCTGCGGTCCGAGGCCGAATGAGGTCACGAAAAAAAAGCCATAAACAACATCGGGAACAGATCTCAGCAGGGTGATCAACCCCCTGGAGAGGTGGTATAAGAATGGATTACTGGACGTATTCCTGGCAGCCAGAAATCCAAGGGGCAGGGAAAAGATCATCCCGAGCATCGTACCCCAAAAACCCATGGTCACTGTTTCCGCGGTCAGTCTGAAGATATGCCTCCACCTGGAAAAATTCGGCGGCAGCATCTCCCTGACCAAAGCAAATGATTGTGACAATCCCTCGATAAGCGACCCGACATCCACCTTCGAAATCTTGAATGAAAAACCCAGAATGACCAGGAAGATGGACCACAGCAACAGCTTCCCGGCCCTGTTCACATATTGCCGGCTTTCGCTGTAACGCATTCAATTTCCTCGTCGAATGTATATATCTCCTGAAGGCGGTGATCATTCAGGTCTCGGGTGTGGACGTCAAAGCAAATGCTCCCCTCTTTGAGGGCAATCACCCGCTCGAAATGGTCCCGTACGGATTCCATGTGATGGAGAACAGTGATCAGGGTTATCTTCTTCTCCTGGTTTATCCTAAGCAAAAGGTCCATAATTTTTTTACTGGACTTTGGGTCAAGGTTGGCTATGGGCTCGTCCGCAAGGAGCACCTCAGGCTCCTGCATCAGGGCCCGAGCAATAGCGACCCTCTGTTTCTGACCTCCGCTGAGCCTGTCCACCCTTTCCCCGGCCTTATCCTCCAATCCCACAAAATTGAGAAGCTCCATGGCTTTGTCCATCTCCCTCTTGCCGAAAAAACCTACGGTGGAAGAGAGCAGTGAAATCCCGCGGTCCAGTCTCCCCAGGGCGCCAGCCATTACATTTACCCGAACCGAGGTCCTCTCCACCAGATTGAAAAGCTGGTAGATCATACCTATCTTTCTCCGGCTTTGGCGCAGAGACTCCCGGTCGCGAAACTTTATTTCCTGGCCGCCGACTGAAATCGTCCCTTCGTCCGGAACCACAAACCCGTTGATCGACCGGATCAAGGTGGTTTTCCCAGACCCGCTGGGGCCTATAAGGGCAACGGGCTCACCTTTCCTTACCCGCAAATTCACGCCGCACAAGACTTTATGGCCGTTAAATTGTTTTGTGAGATTTGCTATTTTTATCATCATGTCCTCCAAGGCCCTGCGGTGTACGCTGAGACAGCAGCCCAGGTCAAATACCCCGAACCCTGCCCTCAGCGCCGCAGGAACGAACCCCTATCTCAGGCCGTCTATCACTTTCTTGACTTGTTTAATAAGCGAATAGTCGGCGTCGGTAACTATTTCCCAACCGGTTATGTTCCCAAAAGCAGTGACCTTGTTGGCTTCTTTGGGGATTGTGGTAATCGCCTTTTTCAGTTCGGCCTTGATGTTCTCGGGCAAGTCATGCCGGTAAGCCACTGGAGAACCCGGAAGAGGAATAGATTTCCATATAATAATATTGGTCTGGGGCGAGATTCGCCCCTTTGCGACCATTGCAGGATTCGTCATATCGTTATCGGATGCCATATCGACCGTCTTGTTTTTCACCATCAGCTCGGCCGCGTCATGAGTGCCGCTGAAGCCCACCTTTTGGAACACTTTTTCCGGATCCATACCGACTTTCCACATGAAGTACCTGGGTACTGCATAGCCAGAGGTGGAGGCCGGGTCGGTGAAAGTGAAAGTGAGTTCATTTTTGTGTTGGTTAAGTTTTTGATAGATGACTTTCATGCCCTCTTCCCCTACCAATGGAGTGGTGATGCCCAGCTTCCGGGCCGTTTCCGGTGTTGCAACCAGGTACGAGCAATAAGTGCTTTTGCCCTTGGGATCGACGCCCACGGCAAAGGCGTCGGCTCCTGCCCGGTCATGGGCCATCACGTAAGAGAAGGGACCGAACCAGGCAAAATCCACTTTCTTGACCCGCATGGCCTCGATCACGCCGGAGTAATCAGTGGCGGTGAAAAGCTCGATGTGCTGTCCCAGTTCTTTCTCCATCCATGCCTTCATAGGTTTGATTTGCTCGATCATGGCCGCGGGGTCCTCAGCCGGAATGAGACCCATCACCAGACTTTTTTGTTCAGCTCTAAGCGTCCCGGTCAGAGTTATCATCAGGGCCGCAGCAAGCCCTAAAGCCAGAAAATACTTTTTCATCGTTTCCTCCATTTACATTAAATATTTAAATAATATCCAGTGTTATCGAACCGATATGGTGTCCGTCCCGCACGGTCAGCCCTGCCGATCATTTCATCAAACTATCACCTTCCTTCACCATCGAAATCCACTGTAATTCTGCTGAGGTCTCCCCTGAAACACGTTTTACAATATTCAACCAGGTCTCCGTGCTGGCTTCTCGATATACTGCTGACCATAAGTACAGGTATTTTTGCGGATATCTGCAGCAGGTCCATTTCCGGATCTCCCGGCATCGTGACTTCGAACGTGGAAGACACCCTTTGCATGTCAATGTCATAGTGTTTTTTCAGCACGTCATAAATGGAGTAAAGGCCGTTCAGCAAGCCGAGCAGACCCGGAAAGATATCAGACCTCAGATAAGTTATGGAATGACAAAAAGGCACTTCGTCAGCGTACCTCAGTATGTCCAGCGCTATGACCTTATCGGAGGGGGATATATTGAGCTTGCCAGATATTTCATTTCCCGCGGTAATTTCATATGAATCCAGCAGTTCTGAATCAGGGGTCAGACCCGCAGAGAGCATTAGGGTTGTAAACTGTGTCTTTTTCGAGACCTTATAGGGAATCTTATTATTTGCAACGAATACGCCCTTACCCCTTATCTTATATATGAGTCCTTCATACTCCAGCCGTTCCACCGCCCGTCTTACAGTGTGTCTGTTCAGTCCATACCTTTTGCTAAGCTCGTTTTCTGTAGGGAGCCGGTTGCCCTGCTGGAAAGTGCCATTGCTTATCTGCTCAATCAGGATGCTTGAAAGTTGCCGGTAACATGAAACACCGTTATATCTGTCAATCAAGAGTGTCTCCCAGGTGTTGTCTAAACATCTATACACATGATTGCACAAATGATATTTCAATAAAGTTACAGGCGCATTACATGTTTGTTAAAAGAATTTTTAATTATTAAATCCATCTTGTTTCTATCAGACTGAGTGCTCGCGAATAAATAATTGACATATTTGTAAAGCGTTCATAAAAGCTGCTGCAACTTTTTCTGGTTTCCTCTGTCCTCAACCTGCATTCTTCGATCAGGTCCTTATGTCGCTGCTTTTCCTCCTCTGACAACGTTTCGATGAATTGTTCGAGATCCATTTTGCCCTCCTTGCATTTGGGATTTGCCGGATTAAGTGATTTGAATAACCAGACATCTGCTAATATGATCTCACAACCTCATTTCAGCAGTATTGCAGTAGTGTTAAGTTATGATGAATTCCTTTAATTTTCCTCCAGATTCTTGATAAGGCAATTCGCCTATATGATTTTATCTGGAATTATTTTGTATAATAAAAGCGGGAAGAGGCAGCATTTAGTAAAGAGGAAAGACCACGAATTAAGTCGTGTTTTAAGCAGTTGGCTGCTGACTACTTGCTGCGTACTGCTGTCTGTCGAAACATTTCGCAAAAACACAGGAAAGGAGCCGGCAATGAACCATGAGCGCACCATCAATCGACTTAGGGGATTTCATTTTGCTGTAGGAACAATTGTAAACCAGGGAAACGATCCTCTTTGCGGCAACTGCGTAGCTTTTTCAAGGACCGCTCAAGCCATCATCGATGGCTTCATAGAATTTGAAAGTGCCCATGCATCGGAAAAAAGAAAATTTCCTGAGGAGTTTTTATTTCTTTTCGAAGATGTGTGCGACAAGCTGGCGCTTATCGAACATCCTGCTGAGCCGGTCAGGCAAAAAAAGGAAGGGAACTGCAAACTCCCCTCAGGTGTGTGCTACTGCAAATCAGCGATGGAACTTCTGCAAAACCTTAAAGATAAAGACTCCTAATGCATACCTGCGGGTGCGTCGGTTTTACCACGCCTCATGAGCAGCACCAGCGGAAGCACACAAATCACAATCGTACTGACTGCGCGGAAAACATCATTGAATGACAGCATAGAGGCCTGCCTGAGCAACTCCCCGTAAATCAAAGACTGCCCGGCCTGCTTAGATAAAGGTTCCAGCCCCTTATAATGCAATATGCGGGAGGAATGCTCCAGCGCAAACCGGTAGTTCCTGTCAAATGGTGTAAGGTATTCAACAAGCCTTGACTGATGGAATTGTTCACGCCGCTCAAGCATGGTTGTTACAAAAGCTACTCCAAAACTTCCCCCGAGGTTTCTTAAAAGGTTGTATATACCGGTCGCATTTCCCATAGCTTCCTTTTTGACTGTTGAGAGTGTAAGTGTGGTAAGCGGTATGAATAGCAACCCCATGCCGACGCCGAGGACTATCCTCGGCCAGATGAGTGTATTGAAATCAGCATACAGGTCAAATTGGGACATAAGAAATGTAGCGTAGGCGCAGATGGCCAGGCCGAGAGCTAAAAGTCCTTTTGGGTTTACCCGAGTCACCAACCTCCCTGCCAAAGGCATGGCTATCAACGTCGCAAGACCACCGGGTCCCAGCACCATTCCGGCAAGCGTTGAAGTATATCCCATTAGTGTCTGCAAATAAACAGGCAGGAGGATAATACTTCCAAAAAGACTGAAGAAAGTAAAAAACATAACTACGTTTCCGGTGCTGAAAGGGATATTCTTTAATGCCCTGAGATCAACAACCGGGTGCTCTGCAAAAAACTCCACGATAATGAACAATAAAAGGGCAACTGCTGAAATGACACTCAGCCAGAAAATAAAGCTTGATGCGAACCAGTTCTCCCGCTGCCCTTTGTCGAGGACCATCTGAAGGCAGCCGAGCCCTGTAGCGAGAAGCATGAGCCCCCAGTAATCTATCCTCATTGCCACCCGCTTCATGTAGGGCGGATCTGTAATAAACAACATGGCCATAAGCACCGATATCATGCCGATCGGGATATTGATATAAAAGATCCATCGCCAGGACCAGTTGTCGGTGATCCATCCGCCTAGAAGCGGCCCGACAATCGGGCCGAACATGATGCCGACCCCGAATACCGCCATTGCCATTCCATGCTCCCTTGGCGGAAAAGACTCGAGAAGGATAGATTGGGAGATGGGCTGCAACGCCCCTCCTCCGATGCCCTGAAAAATTCTAAAAACAACAAGGCTCGCGAGACTCCATGCTGTACCGCAGAAAAATGAACTTATAGTAAAGAGAACAATAGAAAAGATAAGATACCGCTTCCTGCCAAAGACCTTGCTCAACCAGCCGGTGATGGGAATGATGATAGCGTTGGATACCAGGTAGGAAGTAATTGTCCAGGTTGACTCATCGAGGCCCGCGGACAGACTCCCCCTTATATGGGCGAGAGACACATTGACGACCGAGGTATCCACGATCTCTATGAGAGTCGGGAGCATAACGGTTACGGCTATGATCCATTTGGTCCATTTGTTCATTTCCCGACTATTACCGTAGGTACAACCGACATCCCGATGCGCAGGACATGCCCGGCATCGGTATCCTTGTCAAGGACTATCTTGACCGGCACTCTCTGCACCACTTTCACATACTGGCCGGTGGCATTCTCGGGAGGGAAAAGTGAGAACACAACCCCGGTCCCCGCCATTATGCTATCCACCTTTCCCATGAACACTTTGCCAGGATAGGTGTCTACCTTTATGTTCACTTTCTGCGAAGGCCTTATCTTCTTAAGTTCTGTTTCCTTATAGTTTGCAACCACCCATATATCGCTAAGCTCGGTGACCGCCATCAGCGGCTGGCCGGCCTCGACCTGGTTGCCTCGCTCCACTGACTTTTTGGTAACGTAGCCGTCTGCCGGAGCATAAATTTTCGTGTATCCGTAATTGAGCTCAGCCGTATCAAGTTGTGCGGCTTTTTGCTTGACAGTAGATTGTTGCGACACGCCGCTTGATTCAATCTGCCGAACCACAGCCTTTTGTGTCTCAACCGCCAGTTGCGCCTGGCGAAACTGCTCGCGCGACGCCTTAACCCGTGCCACCGACACGTCATATGCAGTCGTTGCCTTCTCGTACTGTTCCCTTGAAAACGTATCTGTGGCAAAGAGGGCTGCTGCCCGTTTTGCGTCCCGTTCAGCCTGCCCGAGGTCAGCTTCCTGCAGTTCCAGGTTCGCACGCGCAGCATCGACACCAGCCCTGAGTTCGGCCAGCTGCTGTTTTGCCGCCTCAACTCTCGCCGCTATTTCAGCAATCTTTGCCCTCTCCGCACCAAGGCTCGACGATGTTTCATTTACCCTCACCGCATAGTCCACAGGATCTATTTCAACAAGCTGGTCTCCCTTTTTGACCCGCTGGTTATCATCGACAAATACGTCCTTTACCGTTCCGGATATCTTTGCCGCAATAGTATGAATGTGGCCATCTATAAAGGCATCGTCGGTGGTTATATGGGTCGCTTTATAGCTTAGATAAAAATAAAGCACTATAGCGCCAAGCACACCGAGAACAGCAAAGACAGCCAATGCGATCTTCTTCTTACTGACCTGCTTATTATTTACAGCCTCATTCTCTTCCATACTCATCTCTCCCCCATCGCTTTCAACAGGCTTGCATGTGCGTCATTATAATTGGTCAACGCCTGGATATATGCCAATTTTGCATTGCTGTATGTTACCTGGGCATCCGTCACTTCGATAGGATTTCCTACTCCGGCTGCATAACGGCCGTTGGCAATGTCAAGGTTCTCAGTGGCCTGCTTGACAGCAAGATCGGCAGTAGCAATACTGTCTTCCGCCTGCTTCAGGTTCAGGTATGACTGCTGCACGTCGAGAACAACGCTCTGTCTGAGCGCCTCCTCGTTGGCCCGGGCTACATTTAAGTTCGACACCGCCTCCTCCTCCTGGTGTTTTGTCAGAAAACCGCTGAAAATGGGAAACGAGAGGGTGACACCCACGTTCCACTCGCTCTCGAGGCGAAGCCCTGTTCCTCCCTGCCAGTTATAGGATGTACTGCCGGTCAATGCAGGATAATATCCTGTTTTTGCCAGTTGGACGCTTTCTTCAACTGCTCTCCTCCGCAAGGCGAGTGATTTGATGTCTGGTCTGTTAGCCATAGCCTTGGAAAGCGCGTCATCGAGCGTTATCTTGTATTTAATGAATGCAAGCGAATCCTCAACGGTATATACCGGAGCATCGGGAACTCCCATGGCATTGTTCAGGTTCACCCGGGCTATCTTGAGTGCATTGTCCGCAGTGATGAGGTTCAGTTTCGCATTGCTCAAATTCACTTCGGCTGTTATTACGTCATATCTAGGCTTGGTGCCGACATCAAAAAAACCCTTTGCCTGATCAAGATGCTGCCTGTACTGTCCCACTGATTCATCTGCAACCGCCCTGTTTCTGGCAGCCTGGATCACCGCGTAGTAAGCCTGCTTCACGTTTAAAACTATCTGATCTTTACTCGTCTCCAGGTCGGCCCCGGCCGAATCAAGATTAATCTTTTGAATTTTTACCTGTGAAGAGGTCTTTCCAAAATCATATATATTCTGAGAGAGAGTAAAACCACTCGTGATCTGGTTGAAGTTCCCGGTGCCAAAGAATGTGTTATTGACCTGTGTTAAGACGCCCGGAGACGAGTACCTGCTGATGGCGCTCGATGCCCCCAACTGCGGGTAATAATTTGCCTGCGCTTCGCCTACTCTGCTCCGGTTCGCCTCAACTGTATAATAAGCGGCAACAATAGAAGGCTGGTTGAGAAGTGCGATCTGGATACAGCGGTCGAGAGTGAGTTGCTCACCTGCTTTGATTATTTCTTCACGCTGAGCACCAAGGGATTTATCTGGAAACGGAACTGTTGCCAGGACTGCTCCGATAACAATGCTCATGACAACTTTATTCATTTTTAATCCCTTCTGTATTCGGAAACCAGGTCCATGCCTGTCGCATACATAAAGGCCCCCTGAGCCCGCCTGAGTTCATATTCCGCACGGCAGGCATTGGTTTCGGCAATTGTGAGCAGCGTTATGGCATCAAGCACGTCCGTCGCCGTGCCGACCCCTTCACGGTAACGCTGCTTGTTGATTTTAAGGTTCTCTTCGCCCTGCTTAACAGCATCCCTGTTCACCTTAATACGCTCAGCGGCGTTTTGCATGTCAAGCCAGCTTTTTTCAACATCAAGTTTTATATCGTCGACAAGCTTCTGGCGCTGCTCTAAAAGCTGCTCCCTTTGGTAATCTATTTTCGCAACCTCGGCCTTTGTGCTTCCTCCATCAAAAATATTGAAATTCAGACCCAGCATGAACGTCCAATTGTCGTCATGCACCAAATAGTGGTTTTCAGTGTAGTTGTATCCGCCCTCGGCAAAAAATTTAGGAAAGTATTCAGACCACCTGGCGGTCCTTTCCAGATTGTTGATCTTTAGTTCGCTATCAATGGTTTTCAGCTCAATGCGTTGTTTTTCAGCAATGCTCCATGCCTTATCAATGTCGGCCTCGTATCGGGGTTCACCGGCCACATCCGCTACCTTTACAGGATTCTTCAGAGGCAAAGACAAAATATTATTGATCCTGGAGGCATTGACCTCCCTCATGTTTGTTGTAGTCAGAAGGCGCTGCTGAGCATCTGAAAGCCGGACCTCTGCCTGCAGGAGATCGTTCCTCGTAATGACTCCTTCCTTGTAAAGGTTCTGTGCCATTGACAGGTGCGATACCAGCCGCTCAACCTCCCGCTCCCCGACCAGTTCCATCTTTTCAGTCTCAAGGAGATCAAAGTAGGCAATAATAAAATCAAGGGCCACGATGTTCTTTACTTTGTCTATGTTCAGCTTCGCCATATCAAGAGCAGTAGAGGCAGCCTTGTATCGTGATGACCGCGCACCAAAATCATACAAATCCTCATGCACGCCAACACCATAAGACCGGTAATTCCTATCCGCCTCAGGCGCTGTCAGGCCGTCCAAGATGCCGATGACCTGGTGTGCAAGGAATGTCTGGCCCATTGTGGCATTGATGCTGGGCAGATACCGCGAAAACGCAATAGAAACATCTGCCGATGAAACATCCCTGCCGCGCAAGGCTATCTTTACAAGCCGGCTGTTTTCCGCAGCGAGTTTGAGACCCTGACTCAGTGTCATTACTGCCTGATGGCCTTCTGGTCCGCCAGGGGCTTCTGCATGGCAAAGGACCGGCAGCAGAATTCCGCAGAGGTAAAAAATCAACAAAAATGTGCCGTATGCTATGCTTCCTCGCGGGCCCTGACTCATTTCACCGTCCCCCTTGCAAAGATATCTACATACGCGGAGATCGTAGCATCGAGTCCGAATGACCTGTATCTCTTGCGCATCAGGAACTCCTCTGCATGAAAATAGGAGTAGAACATGCCGAAAAAAGCCCTGGCAGCATACTCGGCATCGAATTCCCTCAGCACACCTTTTTTCTGCATCTCCGAAAAATACAACGCGAGTACTTTGTGTACTTCATCGCTGAATGAATGTTGGATCTTGTGTATTTTTTCAGGATAACGATGCAACTCCGCATGAACAATCTTGATGATATCCTTACGGCGCATAAGAGCTTCAAAGAATCTCTTTGCGATCACTGCCAAAGCGCTCTCATACGGCATTCCCATGATTTCAGGCAAAAGCCCCCGCAGTTCGGGCAGAAATGAATATGTTTTTAAAGTTTCCTCAAAAAGTTTTTCTTTCGAAGGGAAATATCTGAAAAGCGTAACCTCGGCAACGCCGGCCTCTCCGGCAATCCTTCGTGTAGTCGCGCCGAGATAGCCTTCGTTGGAAAAGAGTCTTAAAGCAGTTTCAAGTATTTTGTCCCTAGTCGGGTGCAGTTCTTCCGCCTGGTGCATACTCTGATCTTCCTTTACACCCAAAGAGTCTATGACGTCCGGGTCAGCAGTGGTTGCTGCAAATTCTGATGTAAGCGCTTACTTACATCTGTTACTTTATAGCAGCGGTGTGGAGGTTGTCAATACTGTCAGGATATTAGTTCCTTTAAATCTTTTATGAGCTCGCTTACTACCGCCTGAGCGTTGCCGTAGAGCATGCGCGTATTTTCGCCATAGAAGAGCGGGTTCTCGATCCCGGAATAGCCTGCGCCCTTGCCGCGCTTGATCACTATTACATTCCGCGCATGGTCGGCGTTCAGGATCGGCATGCCGTAAATCGGACTGGAACTTTCTGTACGCGCCGCAGGATTCACAACATCATTGGCCCCGATTACGACAGCCACATCAGTTTGTGAAAACTCCTCATTGATCTCCTCCAGGTCAAAGATCTTTTCATAAGGGACGTTTGCTTCAGCCAGAAGCACATTCATGTGCCCGGGCATGCGCCCCGCGACTGGATGGATAGCGAATTTTACTTCGACTCCCGCCTCTTCCAGCAGGTCGGTCATTTCCTTGATCTTGTGCTGAGCCTGTCCCACAGCCATGCCGTAACCGGGGACGATTATCACTTTCCGTGCATAGCGCAGCATGGCCGCTGCATCCAATGCGGAGAGTTCTTTCATTGTCCCGGTTATCCCTGCGCCCCCCACTTGTACCCCGCCTGTAATTGGCTTAAAAAACACATTGAAGATCGACCGGTTCATAGCCTTGGCCATGAGGTGTGTAAGGAGCGAGCCTGCGGCGCCAACCACAATGCCGGCAATCATCATAGCCGGGTTGTTCAGCACGTGACCTTCAAAGCCTACTGCGAGACCCGTCAAGGCATTTAAGAGAGAAATCACAACGGGCATGTCAGCCCCACCGATGGGAATAGTGATTATCACGCCCAGCAACAGAGCGAGACTGAAAAAAACAGCTATGCCTGCGGCAGTACCGGAAACAATTACATGGATAGCCGCAATAATCGTAAGCACCGCAAGAGTGACATTCACTGCATTTTGTCCGGGCAGGCGCACCGTTTTCCTTAAGATGCCCTGCAGCTTGGCAAAAGCAATGCAGCTGCCGGAGAAGGCTGCCGAACCGATCATGGCTCCCAGAGTAGCAAGAACCATAACTCCCGTGCTGTGTGTTTCGCCCCGGGCGAGTTCTATTGCCGCGATTGCTGCTGCTGAGCCTCCACCCATGCCGTTAAAGAGCGCAACCATCTGAGGCATATCTGTCATTTTGACCACCCTGCCCGACCACCATGAAATGCTGCCGCCAAGGACCAGAGCAATTATCATCAGGGCATAATTGCTCATGGCGGGCCATGCAAAGGTAACCAAGGTCGCGAGCACCATTCCGGCGCCGGCCCAAATTATTCCCCGCCGGGCGGTCACGGGAGACGACATGCCCTTGAGCCCCAGTATAAACAAGAGTGCTACGACAAAGTAGCTCGAATTGATTACGATTTCCCTGGTCATAGGGCAACTTTCGCGGAACTTGCAAAATGCGTATTAATCATTTTCACTTTTTTGCAGAAGCCTTGTTCTTTTCACTTTTAAACATTGCGAGCATACGTTCCGTGACCACGTAACCCCCTACCGCATTTGCCGCCCCGAGCAGGACCGCAAAAAAGCCTATTGCCTGCTCAAATGGCGTATGTGCCTGTCCCAGTGCGACCATCGCGCCCACCAGCACCACGCCATGCACGAAATTCGAGCCGGACATAAGAGGCGTGTGAAGTATTACGGGTACCCTCGAAATCACTTCATAGCCGGTAAACGCAGCCAGCATAATTATATAGAGTGCGACAAAACCTTCCATCTTTTAAAGTCCCAATGCCCTTTTAACGCTTTCATTTCGAATCTCTCCCCCACGTGTAAAGACGGTTCCGGCAATGATCTCGTCGCTCCAGTCGAGGCTAATTGCGCCGTCTTTAATATGAGGGGATAAAAAATTAAACAGGTTCCTGGAATACATTTCCGAGGCATGGACCGGCATGAGTGATGGCAGGTTGACGGGACCAAGGATGGTGACACCGCCAATGACCACAGTCTCGCCTGCCCGTGTACCTGCGACATTGCCACCCCCTTCCGAAGCCATATCCACAACGATAGCGCCCCATTTCATCCCTGCCACCATCTCACTGGTTACGATAAGGGGGCTTTTTTTGCCGGGCAAGGCAGCCGTGGTGATCAGTACGTCCACCTGGGAAATAGCCTTTGCTAGCTTTTCGTTCTGGAGCTTTCTTTCTTCTGCTGTCAGTTCCCTCGCATACCCGCCGGCGCCGCTCGCAGACACACCGGTGTCTATGAATCTTGCGCCGACCGATTCAGCCTGTTCCCTGGTTTCAGGGCGCACGTCATAGGCTTCAACAATCGCACCGAGGCGGTGGGCAGTCGCTATCGCCTGCAGCCCTGCAACCCCTACGCCTATTACCAGAACCCGGGCCGGCCGCAGGGTTCCTGCGGCTGACGTTATCATGGGAAAAAATTTCGGGCATTTCCCGGCAGCTATAATTGCACAGAGATAACCTGCCACCGTAGCCTGTGAGCTGAGCGCGTCCATGCTCTGTGCGCGGGAAATGCGCGGAACCATTTCGACGGCAAAGCTGGTGATATTCCTATCACATAATAGTTTTGCACGTTCCGGGTCCTCAAAGGGACGGAGGAAAGCGATCAATATACTGCCCTGGTGCATCGCACGAATTTCGTCATAGGCAGGCGCCTGCACCTTGAAGATGACCTGGGATTTGGCATGTACCTCGGAAGCATCTGCAGCAATATCCACCTCCCCGAAATCCTCATCCCGGAAACTGCTCCCGGCACCGGCGCCGGTCTCTATACATAAATCCGCCCCCAGCGCCCTGAATTTCTTAGCAACCTCAGGCACGACCGAAACACGATTCTCACCCTTAACCGTCTCTTTTGGAACACCTATTACGAGGGCCATGAGAACCTCACTCTCCTTACTGAAGAGAATAATCTATCCAACATTATACAGATATTATCAAGTTAACCGATTATATGGTAGTGGGCCAGTTTGTTTTTGCTCTGTATCAATTAGCCGTCTAATTCAATCACTGGTCTATATTGCGCATTATCTGTGGTCGCCACTTCTATATAGGTGGGCTCGGCGTTACTCGCCCACTACTGATAACCCAGGTGATAAAGAGAAAAAACAAACTGGCCCACTACCAATTATATCATGTTTATGCTCTGTCACCTTAATCCCGACTCTTTATCTACTTTTTTTGCAACAGCAGCGCATGGGCTGACAGCCCGGCTCCGAAGGCGACCATCAGACACAGTTCACCAGCCTTAAGGCCATTCCCCATGATTTCATCAAGGACGTACAGCGCTGTCGGAGAGGACATATTGCCGTAGTTTTCCAGAACATTTCTGCTCGCTTTTAACTGCGATTCTTCCAGCCCCAACTTATCTCTTACAGCATTTAAAATCTTCTCTCCTCCCGTGTGAATCGCCCAGTGAGCGATGTCTCCGGTGCGGAGTTTGCGCGGTGTTAACAGTGCATCCACTACTTCCGCAGCGGCGACCTTCACGAGATTCGGCAGCTGCATCGAAAGCTGGTTGTAAAGCTGCCCGTTCTTATGGACATACCTTATCGATTCCCTGTGTTCAGGTGCATAATAGCTGGAGGAGGCAACAAGCTCAAGCCCCGAGGGGCGCCTCCAAATAACCGCTGCAGCTGCCCCGTCTCCGAAAAGCGAATTGGAAACGAGCAGGCTAAGGTCATTGCCTATCTGAAATGTAGCGCTGCAGATCTCTACTGATATGCTTACCACCACTCCGTCCTCAATACCGCTCAAAAGCGCCGAGGCAACCTGCAAATTCGGGATTGCGCCTCCGCAGCCGCTTCCGACGAGATCGAACACCGGTGTTGTCCGGCGCAGACCCATCCGTTCTATCAGGTACGTCGATATTCCCGGACATATATACCCCGTGCATGTATTGACAACGAGTCCGGAAACCGATGAGACGTCGAGGCCGGCCAGGGCAAGAGCCTTTGTCGCCGCCTCGGCAGACAGGTCAATAGCCCAGCGAGTGAACCGGGCAATACGGTCGTCAGGTGTTTCGTCAGGAATACGCTCGGGATCATCATGAGCGTAATGGCGCTGCTTGATGCTGGGGTGATCGAATAGCATCCGCAATATTGCCAGACTCCTATGAGTTAGTATGTCAGCAAAGCGCCTTGAAAGCACCTCCTTTGCATAGCTCTGGGAGAAAGTGGAAGGCGGCGTTGCTGTCGCCAGAGATGCTATGTAGACCGGGTGATCAATCGCTTTGTTCATCGATAAACTCCTGTGTATCGCAGAATACGCCTGATAGGACGTGTGTGCCTCCATAAGGGAGGCTGAACTCCCAAGCGCCCGGCGAACCGGTTAATTTTTATTAGTAGCGGAAGGCTGATGGCATCAGAATTGACGACGTTTAAATGAGTATCAATGAATTCTCTTAACCGGCGGTCAACCCATTCCAATTCTATCTCCGGAGAAAAATAAAAGACAGGTTCAAGCATGTCATCCCTCGGGATGGTGAGCACCCCCTCGGTCCTTGCAATCGCTTCGAGCTCTGTCCCTGGATAAATACGTATTCCCGCATTGAAAAAAATGGTGTCACCGCGGCGAATCTGTGTAGACGCAAAACGCAATGTTTCTTCAACCGTTCGTTTCGTTTCACCCGGTCCACCTATGAGAAATATCCATAGGCATGGGAACTTGCAGTTTTTTACGACACGGGCCGCCTGATAGACCGTTTCCTCTGAAAATCCTTTTCCCAACCCCTTGAGCACCTGCCCCGATGCGCTTTCTGCGGTTATTCCTATGCCGACAAAACCTGCATGTTCCATAGCATTCATTAATTCATGATCAAAGTGGAGTGGATTGAGTTCGATGCTCTGTAACCGGGTTCTATGACGCATGCGGGCCAGTCTGTCACATATATCCAGGGCATGATCATGCGGAGAATTAAAGACGTTATCTACGAATTCTATGTTCCGAAACCCATCCGCTTCAAGCCGCCCTATCGCGTCAGAAACGCTCTCGGGAGATGCGAGCCGATACCCCGAACCTTCGATTTTTTGATAGGTGCAATAGACGCATCTGAAATGACAGCCAAGCTTTGTTTGTACCGGAACTGTAGCCATCCCCGAAGCATATGCTTTAACATCAATCCAGTGGTGGTAATCGGGCACAATGCACGTGCCGGAGCAACTGCCTGGCACACGTGGGATATGCCGGTAAACTCCGTCTTCTATCCATGCAACGCCAGGAATGCGGTATGGCGGATTAGAGGATGATATGGCCTTGAGCAAGATTATAAACGTCCGGTCCCCTTCTCCGATAATTGCGTATGATGCACCGGAATACTTTAAAATTTCCTCAGGCATGACCCCAAGGGCTGCGCCTCCGAGGACTATAGGGGCATCAGAAAATGCCCGTATGGTGCGCACAATAGGCCTTAGATCTTTCAAAAAGAAAGCTGGATGCTGAATGTCGTTATTATCGATATTTCGTATGGAAAGCCCGATGACGTCGTATGTATGATGCAGCAGCGCAGATTCCACTGCTAGTAATGAATTGTGTTCGAACATTAAATCCAATAGTTTCACTCCATGCCCGGCCCTTTCCGCGGCCTCCGCAACAATACAAGCCCCGTATGGCATGACAGGCATGGGAAGGCGGTTAGTGTTAGTACTTATAATTAAGACTTCCATAGAGGTGTGCTCCCTGATTCAACCATTTCCCGCAGAGGGTCAGAGCCGCCGGTCAGCGGTCCACTCGCGTCCATGCGGCAGTGCGCCCGAAGATCGGAAAAAGGACATATCCCCTTAGACGCAGGGCATCCGGAGTGGCAAGGGACATCTTTCCTTTATATGTTTTGCCATTCTTTGGATCATAGACCGTGCCCCGCTGCCATTCATTCTTTCCGTCAAAGATGAAGCCGTCCATAATCTTAAGACCCGCTATCGGACGGTTTCTGAGTCCTGGATCAGTGTTATTATCATCCAGCCTTGGCTGTCCGGCCCGGCCATGAGAATCTCCCACCGGATAGACCGGCTTCTTCATCCAGACGACTCTGCCGCAGTATTCCTCCCCGCACTTGTATATCTCGATTTTGGCGTCACGCTCCTCGTTCAGCCACATGCCGAGGATGTCGTCGCCATGCACGACATCACCTGGTTGGGCCGATGATGCCGCAGCATAAAAGAAACAGAAGAGTGCAAGGATCAGCGTTGTTTTTACTCCCTCACCCATCATTTACCCTCATCACTACCCAGAGGTTTCTTCACCACTTCAACCTGTCCCTTCATGCCAAATAAGGAATGAAAGGGTTTGTCACAGTAGAACTCGTAGACTCCGGGCTCTGCAAAGGAGACGTTGATATCCACCGCTTTCTTGGCAGGAAGATCCACGCTCTGTAGTATCTGCTGCTGAGGGTTTGTGATCGTAAAGTTGTGAGCCGAATCAGAACTGTTTTCTATGCGGAAAAGGATCGTATCTCCTTCAAAGACCCTTATATTGTTGGGTTCGAATTTGAAGCTTTCTGCTTTCAACTCCACGACTTTTTTGCTCTCTTTCTCGCTCAAAGCAACCTGCGGCTGGAGACTCGCACACCCTGCAAACAGCACGACCATCACCGCCCAAATGACAAGCACTTTAGACGTTGTTCTCATAGCTCCCTCCTATTGTCAAATGCTTGTGCATTCTTATCTCGAAATCCATCAATAACCGCTCCGTTGCCAAAGGCCGGAGATGTTATGTATAAGGATAGCAAAAAAAGGTAGGCGGTACAACTTCTACAGACATGCCATATGACACTGATATACACAGCAAAATTTAACGCTTGAGAATGACGATAAAAAGGTGGTAAAATTACAAATATTTCAAACATTTGGGAGTGCATAGGGTTCTGGTGTCCCTCCTGGACTTCAAATCCAGTGTTGCCGGCCACAAACCGGCAGGGTGGGTTCGATTCCCACACGCTCCCGCCACTTTATCATTTAATTAGATTAAGTTAGCTGAATGATATGTAAAGAAATAGCGTGAACAAACCGTGAACAGATAAACATATTCTTATGGTCTTTTTGCCGGTTGCGTCCTCTAATGACCATATGCTATCGTTAAGACACGGAGGAATAAAATGCCAAAAACTATCGATGCTATTTATGAAAACGGTGTTTTTAAACCGTTAAAAAAAATACGTCTTAAAGATAAACAGCAGGTCCAGATACAGATTCTTTCTGACAAGGACTGGCAGAGAAAATTTGACAAGGCACTCAAATCTATCCGCAGCAAGACTGCCATGTTCTCTACAAAGGAAATAGAAACTGACATAAAAGACGCGATCAAAGAAGTGCGTAAGAGCAGGCGTGCCTGTTAAAGTCGTAATAGATACCAATATTTGGATATCTGGACTCATTGCCACATCAGCAACCGCTACAAAACTAGTTGACGAGTGGAAAACAGGCAAATTCAGTGTTGTTATATCCGAGCAGCAAATTTTAGAAATATACGAAGTTTTAACCCGTCCAAAGTTTTCCTTGAAATATCACATACCTGAAAAAGAAATCCGGGATTTAGTCACGCTCATAAAAGACAAAGCGGAACATGTGACACTGAAAAATGATATTACTGTGTGCCGTGACCCGGATGACAATATAATTATTGAAACTGCCATCCGTGGAAAAGCAAACTATCTTTTGACCGGTGATAAGGATATTAGTGACGATAAAAAGATTTCATCGCTGTTGTTGCAATACGGCGTAATTGTTATTTCCCTGTCAAACTTTTTACCACTTATAAATAAAGCATAGGTACTCTTCGATTCCCACACGCTCCCGCCAATTATTTCCGATGAGTTATACGACTTACCGCCGGCTGGCTTCTTTCTAGGCTTTCTTGTCCTGCCATTTTTTGATGAACTTCTCCAACTGGCGGATTTGCGACCGGTCCTCTGCGGTTAGATCGGGTTCGTCCTCTTTTATGTGTTCGATTATATAGGCGGCCTCCTCCAGAATCCCGGCAATCGACCACTCACCTTCCAGAACGTCCTTTTCTGGTCTCCGACGCCCACGGAAAAAGCCCAGCTCTTCGTACGGCCTGTCCTGGTCTAAGCAGTAGCGAAGCTCATCGATTTTATTGGCGTCCTCTAAGCACTTTTCACGCAATGTTTTTTTAACCGGCTTAGCCATCTATTTGCCCCCTTTGTCAACTTTCTCGATCAACGCTGCGATGATAAAATCATGCAGGCTGATCGCCTCTGCCCCTGCCAGCCTACGGGCCTTGTCCCAAACCTCAAACGGAATACGCAACTGAAACTGCTTGTCCTTCTGTACTGGTGTCTCTGGTTCCTTAATTGTCTGCATGTCAGTAACCTCCTGCCATACGATTTGCAGATTCTAATTTCAATATTAAATCACGGCTATATTACTTACATACTATCACAGATGCATACTCCGTGACAACTGCAAACTATAAATTAGCTATTATTTTGCTTTGTTTTTTCCAACGCTGGAACCCGCAGACCGGCAATCCTCGGCACCGCTGCTGACAGTAATTGGCAGTATGAATCAGATAGACTGAGTGAAACTAAGGACAAAGAACAGCCAGTTCAGGGCTTACGCCCGCAGGGCGACTATGCTCCGCAAGCTCTCCCCTTTAGATTAAAAAAGAATTTCAGTGCCTTTTTTACCTTGTCGGAGAAAATCTTGCTGGAAAAAAAATTCCCAACGACTTTCTTATTGATCTCCCCGAGGGTGGGATAAGGATGAACGGCTGATGCAATAGTAGAAAGTTTAACTTTTCCATTCATAATAGACACCCATTCACTGACCAATTCTCCTGCCTGAGGCCCCAGGATCTGGATGCCGATAGGTTTTTCGTGCTCATCCAGGAGAAGCTTTATTATTCCTGCTTCTTCTCCTTCTGCGAGACTTCTGTCATTGGTCTTAAACTTTTCGGTCCAGACAGAATAATGTATACCCGCTGCTGTGGCTCTTTTTTCGTTCATTCCTATGCTTGCAAGCTCAGGGTCGGTATATGTACACCAGGGAAAGTTCGTATAGTCCGTTGCCCTCGGCAGGTGAAGAATAGCATTGCTGAGCACAATGCCGCCTTCATATCCGGCTGCATGGGTAAACTGATAGGCCCCTGTGACATCACCTGCGGCAAAGATATGCCTATGGCTTGTTCTCAGCCACTCGTCCACTTTCAAGCCTTTTTTGTCGAATTCGAGAGAGATGTCCTCAATGCCGAGTCCTTTCAGGTTGGCTTGTCTCCCGGCTGCAACAAGTATGGTCTCGGCCCTTAGACTCAGGGTGTTGCCACCGTTGTCCTTAATAACAACTTCTTTTTCATTGCCAAGATCTCTTACCGAGAGGATTGAAGAGCTCAAATGGAATATTATGCCCTCGGAGATTAGGACATTCATAAGACGGTCTGCCATGTCTTTGTCCTCAACTCCTAGAACCTGATTGCCGAGTTCTACCACAGTGACCTTTGTTCCTAGTCTGTTGAATGCCTGGGCTAACTCGCTTGATATGGGGCCTCCTCCGATGGCTATCATTGATTTTGGAAGACTGGACAGAGAAAAAATCTCTTTATTTGTTATATAAGGAGTCTTGTCTATGCCTTCTATGGGAGGGATCGCAGGTGAAGATCCTGTGGCGATGACCCAGCTCTTAGCTGAATATTTTCCCCCATTTAACCTGACACTATGCTCGTCTGTGAAGCTCGCATTCCCGAATTCAACCCTTGCACCCAGTTCACAGAACCTTTCGCCGGAATCATGCTCCTGTATAACACTTATAACCGACTGGATCCTTTTTGCCACTTCACGATAATCCACAGGCTTTAGATCAACATGCGGGAGACCGTATTTTTCGGCGGTTTTCATGAGATGATAAACATTTGCCGTCCTGATAAGCGTTTTACTCGGAACACAACCGAAATGAAGACAGTCTCCACCCAATGATTTTTCCCTTTCTATAAGAAGTGCCTTGGCGCCAAACTGTGCTGCTCCTGACGCAATAGTAAGGCCTGCTGCGCCGCCGCCCAGAATGCCTATATCATAATCATATTTTGCCACAACTGCCTCCTCAGCTATTCGTGACCCGCAGCAGCGCCCCAAAGGTCCTTAAGTCTTTGGTCACGACCGCATGACCAACGGTAGTAATGGTAACGGATCGGGTTCTTCTTGTAATAGTTCTGATGGTATTCCTCTGCAGGGTAGAACTCAGTTGCCTGCACAATCTCTGTTACAATAGGTGCTTTGAAGGGTTTGTTCTTTTCCAGCTGTTCCTTTGACTGCAGCGCCAGCCGGTGCTGCTCTTCATTTTGATAAAAAATGGCACTCCGATACTGGTGCCCCACATCACAGAACTCACGGTCCTTGGTAGTAGGGTCAATGTTGTGCCAAAAAACGTCCAGGAGCTTTTCGTAGGTTACTTTCGCCGGGTCATAGACGATTTGAACCGACTCGGCGTGGCCAGTTCCTCCGGCCGAGACCTCTTCGTAAGTGGGATTCTTTTTCCCCCCGCCCGTGTATCCGGATGTTACCGAAACCACGCCCGGGATCTTGTCGAAGGCGGGTACCATGCACCAGAAACAGCCGCCTGCGAAGGTCGCCGTCTCAAGATTGGTTGCAGCCATGACCGTGGTAGCTGCGAAGAATATAAGTGACAGTCCCATCATAGTGATAATAAAAATTTTCATATGCGTCTCCTTTCTGAACCCATCTCTTTAAATACAAGTATATCAAAAGCATAAGAGATAGCAAGCCAATATCGGCAGTGAAAAAATTATTCCTCCTCAATCAACAGGTCGTCCTTAATATCAATGCATCCGATCACGCTCTGGGCTGCGGGACAGCCTTCGATGTATGAAGAAAACGCAGCTCTTGCTTCGCCGACTTTTTCCTTTGGAACTTTCAGGTGGTATTTGACGAGGATGCGGGTGATTTTCAGTATATTATTTACATTTTCAATTATGCCTTCCACATCCGCCCAATAGCGATCTTTCGATGTGAAAATCTTTTTTCCAGCCAGCACCCTGGCCAGTGTACCCATCATTCAGGCAGCAGTTGCAGCCACGATATGATCAAGTGTGGCAGCGTGTTCTTCTTCAGTGTCAACTTTGTAAAAGTTTTTTATCCCACCATGCACACCATAATAAACCGGTTCGTCAAAGCCTTCGATGACGGCTTTCCTGGTTGGGCCTTTTTCCCTCTCAATCCTTATACGTGATGTGTGGACTATCTCTCCCATCAGTGTCCTCCTTGTATGTTATTTTTGTTCCTTTGACCTTTGCCCACGGCGTAAGAGTATGGTCCCTGATCGAGCCGGCGCTAATGATATGCCTCATATGGACTCCGCAAACGAACAAGGCATCTCCTATCAATGATCTGTGGCAGCGCCACGGGAGTGTTTCGGCGCACATGACAACTGTCGCCCGTCTCCCCGCAGCCTCTATAAGTTTTTCGAGATTCCCTTCAAATTCCTCTGTCTGCATATAATCTGCGAAGCCCCTGAATGATGCGTTTCTCCATCCCGTATTTGGCGAGTCCTTCAGTGCATGGCGCAACCCCCCCAGCCCCTTCATGTGGAGATATCCGATTTTGGCGGCCTTTAAACTTTCCCTGAGCGTATCCTTGTTGAACTGGGGGTTATGCCGCGACTTCGGGATCGTGCGAATGTCTATTACTTTCTTTATTCCATAGGCCCTCATAATTTCTATAAACTCCGAGACAGGTCTCGTCGAATGACCGATCGAGAACACAACGGTCTTCCGTTCGCTTTTCGGTTCCTTCACTGGCGTCCTCTGGAGCTAATGGTTAGCGAACGCGACGTTTTATCCCCTCTTTACTCCAATGAAGGCAATACTGGAATCGTTTTGACATATTCCGGGATCTCCCCTGTCAGCGCGTGAAGAAACGCCGCAATGTCCTGCACCTGCTCTTTTGTAAGGTCCCTGCCTAACTGAATCTTCCCCATTATCCAGACAGCGTCGGTAAGATTGTCTACGGACCCGTCATGGAAGTAAGGCGGAGTCATCGCAACGTTTCTGAGCACCGGGACCTTAAATACATACTTATCGCTCTCGTTTTTCGTGACGGCATATCTTCCCACATCCACTTGCTGGCTCTTCGTATATTTTTCGTAAGGCGCAAATATCCCGAACTTCTGATACATCTGCCCTCCGACATAGGGACTGAAATGACATCCCACGCAGCCCAGGTCCATAAACGTCCCGAGTCCATTTTTTTGTTGTAAAGTCATAGCATCCTTGTTGCCTTTCAGAAATGCATCAAAAGGGGCCGGCGTAATCAGTGTCCGCTCGAAGGCGCCTATAGCCTTTGCAAAGTTATCGATATTCAACGGCTCCTTGTCAGAAGGGAATGCGGCTTTAAACAGGTTTTCGTATTCCTTAAATGACCGAAGTACCTTCTCGGCCGCCTCATAAGAGGGCATGCCGAAGGCCGGCGGCCCAATAATAGCCTGTTTTGCCTGGTCTTCGACGCTAGTCCGGTTTCCTATCCAGTGTTCCGAAATCTGGCTTGCCGCATTAAAGACGGTAGGGTCGTTTCTAGGGTTTACCTTACAGTTGTTCCCTACCGACTTTTTCAACCCGTCAGCAGCATACAGGGCTATGGGATGACATTTAGAACAACTCACCGATCCGTCCACAGAAATCCGCGGCTCATAAAAGAGCATCTTCCCCAGTTTTACCTTTTCCGGGGTTATAGGATTCTCTGACGACGGCATAGATGCCGGTAAAGGCCCTATGATCTGTGACGCTCTTGTTATAAGGGCATCGTCTCCATCTGCTAAAGCGGTGCTCGCGATAACGAGCAAAAGCATTAATAATATTAAAAGCCACGCCCTATTCCCTTTGAATAAGTTGACGATCATGACGGCCTCCTTGCAATATGCGGTTCTGTTACAGCATATCTAATGTTTATCACAAAATGTATTCATCTGCAAGTCTTCTTTCATTGCGTCCGGCCATAATCTGAATTGCCTTAAAATGCTGGAGTTGGAAGTTTGCCCCAGCCTGTATCTTGCGTCAGACTTTTCAGATGGAAGATTCAACTAAAGAAGTGGCGGTCGTTTGCGCGGAAAAATATACGGCGCTGCCAATTATGCTCAGCCGCATTGATTGGTCTGGTCCAGGACGGACCATGACAGCTATGATCTATGTCGTCTGCGGTTCTTTACGAGCGCCAAAGATCGTGGCTATGCCCAGACTCATGTGACGGACAGTCACATTGCTGAAATCACATTTTTCAATAATCTGCTTGAACTCGCCGGCTGCAGGGAATGCCTGGATCGACCTGGGAAGATAATTATAGGGCGTATCAGACTTGAGAATCCTTTTTGCAACCGCAGGCATAATATGAAAGCAGTAGTAGTTATAGAAAGGCATTAACCACTTTTGTTGAGGACTCGTCAATTCAAGACAAAAAAATCGTCCGCCCGGTTTAAGCACCCTGTAAGCCTCTCGCAGGGCTATCGAGGTTTCAAAAATGTTCCTCATACCGAAAGCCACGGTAACTACATCGAATGCATTATCCTCAAAAGTCAGGTTCTTGGCGTCGGCCAGGACGAAAGAAATATCTGATGAGGCGGAACCAAGATTCTTCTTTGCCATCTCCAGCATCTCTTCACAATAATCGGCCCCTACGACTGATCCCTGCGCTCCGACCTCCCTGGAAATCAGGAATGCCAGTTTTCCGGTGCCTGTGCATACATCAAGGACTTTTTCCCCTCTTTTTATTTCTGAGAATGATACGAGCCTTTTCCGCCATATAGAGTCCATACAGAAACAGAAAAGTGAGCTTAAAAAATCTATCTGCGGGGCTATTGATGAAAATATATTCTTAACAAATGCATCCCCGGGGTGCCAACGCGTTTTCATCATAGTGCCTTTGTCATATTTATTTGTCTTCTGATCACGTCCGACTATTCTTTTCCGGAGACCAAAAATATATTTACTAGAAATTATGAAACAGATGGAAGGAAAAAAGCAACCACAGGCTCGACAAGAATGTTCGACAAGAATTTGATTGACGAACTTGAGAGGATATGTTATCGTATCTACAGAACTTTAAAGGTTTTTGCGATCGTAAGAGGCCACAAAGACTTTGAACTTTGTGGCTTCTTTTTTATTTGAGTCCCTTTGAGGTTTGAGTTTAAGAGAAGGAGGAACGAAAATGGCACAAGGAACAGTGAAGTGGTTCAACGACAGCAAAGGGTTTGGCTTTATAACAGCTGAAGACGGAGTCGATACTTTTGTACACCATACGTCCATTCAGGGCAATGGCTTTAAGAGCCTTTCCGAAGGTGATAAAGTCAGCTTTGATACTGAAAAGGGACCAAAGGGACCCAAAGCAATCAATGTTGTTAAACTGTAGTTAACCGGAGAAGGCTTCCTCCAGCTGGAGGAAGCCTTCTCATTTAAGGGAGGCACATGAACAACAAAAAGAACGCGGCCAGGGCAGAGAGAAGACAGCAGAAGATTGATTCAGGTTTAGTGGCTGCCATCTTCCCCCAAGTTGAGAGTATCGTAATCAACATGACATACAATCAAAAGGGGATAAGACAATCGATGCCGCGGATCGTTAATTTCTTTCCCAGCAGTTATGCTTTTTTCACTGTTGACTGTTTGAATAAAGAGTGTGTTGAAGGCGGCTTTGATTTCACCCGGATAATAACCGGGATGGTTGGAAACCGTAAAGCGACATCAAAAGGCGAACTCGGCTGTGAAGGCGGCCCTACGGCCGATCATTCAGATATTGTTTACGAAGTTGCGATACAATACTCGTAAATCGTAAATTATTAATCCAAATACTTATTCAACATATATTTTGCCCAATACCAGCCGGCTATGCTGAAAACAAGGCTTGAGAGAAGTTCGGTTCCCAAGCCTACATAGCCGCCCAACCATCCACCGATAATACCAAAAACCATGGAACTTACTGACTTTACAATAAATCGCATACGCTTAAAAATATTATTAGTTAAATATTTTTTTTGTCAAGGCAGGCTGTAATGTTCCTGTAACAAACCTCTGTTATAGTATAAATGGGTGTCAGATACTTTTTAAAGCTTTTCAAAGGCAGGCATGCTTGAGTTCATTCGCTCCACCTATTTTCAGGGTCTTCTAGACAGCTTTTCAGCCGGGGTTGTCATCTTTAACTCAGAAGGTCTTGTTTATGCGGTGAATAAATCCTCATATTCCATTCTGGACCTCGACACAGGGGACCACATCAGAAAGCATTGGCTGGAACTATTTGCAGGGTTTGAGCAAAAGAAGCAGCTGGAAGAAATGGTACTTTATGTTACAAAGAACATGCGGCAGGCGCCGTACCATTTCACCAACCGCTTCTCCGACAAAGAGGGAACATTCCGTCACCTCTCCCTCTCAGCCTCTCCGCTTATCTACCATGAGAAACTTTTCGGGATAGTGATCGAGATTAACGACATCACAAATATCGTCCTTTTGCATGAACGGGAAAAGAGCATTCTCCAGGAGAGAAACATACTTCAACAGGAACGCTACGAGGGGTTGCGGAAGATGTCCATGTCCGTTTCTCACCAGATCAGGAATCCTGTTATGGTTATCGGTGGATTGGCAAAACGTATTCCCAAAGAGATTGAACTCTCGAAGGGACAGAAGGGATATTTCGATACTATCAGGTCATGCGTTAATCGGATGGAGGACATTGTAACTGCTGTCTACGAATACTCTTCGCTGAATACTGGAGAACGACATTTGACCGATTTGGGCCTCATCATTGACATGGCCAGAGAAGAGGCCCTGCTGCGCTTTTCCGTATTGCCCGTGGAAGTCATTTGGCAAGTCGAGATTGCGCCATACGAACTCCCTGTCGATCGTTATGGGCTATCCAAAGGGATTGCAGAAATTTTTGCCAATTCGCTCGAATCCTTTGTCGCGTCTCCGGGCGTGATAAAAGTTTCCGGGTCAGTACATGAGGGATTCTACAGGCTGGAAATCACAGATACCGGCAGGGGCATACCCGAAGCCAATCTGAATTATATTTTCGATCCTTTTTTCACGACGAAGACGGTTGGTGTCGGTATGGGGTTGTGCAAGGCTGAAAAAGTCATAAAAGACCACGGCGGCCGCATAACTGTAAGGAATGCCGACAGCGGAGGGACACAGACTTCCATAGAATTCACCCTGCCGCTCTAAAAGCACTGAGCCACATTATTCATAAATTAATACAAGGAGCAGGCGGGACATGGTGCTGAGCGGACTTTGACAGCCTAAGTGACACCAAGGATGGTGACACAGGCTGTCATAGCCTCGGAGCAAGGCTGGATGCCTTGCGAGAATGAGTGAAGCACTGTGGCCTGACTGCTCCTTGTATTAATTTATGAATAATGTGAAATCACCGCCTTACTGACAGCACACCGTCCATTTGCATAATCTTATTTGCCAGCGTAACAATCTGGTTCCTGTTTTTGACCTCAAGCGTAAACTCAAGCAATCCCCGTTTGTCGTGTGTTGACGAAGCCTGCAGGTGGCTGATATTAACATTAGCTCCGGATATGAGCGCCGTAACGCCCGCCAAAATGCCGGACTTGTCCATGCACTCTATAAACAGTTTTACCGTTGACGTTATATCGGCTTCCTGGCTCCATTCAACCTCAATAAGACGTTCATTGTCCGCTGTAAGCCGCTCAAGATTGGCACACTCCCTCCGGTGAATTGTCACACCTTTTCCTTTTGTGATAAAACCTGCGATCCTATCCCCAGGAACAGGGAAGCAGCACCTGCCGAGGTGATACATAACGTTGTCGATACCGGTGATCGTTATGATACTTCTACTTTCCTTGTGAGGCTTCGCAACCTTGGGGACGACTCCGACCTCCTCCTTTTCGGGTACAAACCTGTTGACTACCTGGTGGGCGGAAACCTTTCCATAGCCGACAGAGACGTAAAGGTCCTCTATAGATATAAGGCCAAAGGATTTTATGATCTCTTCCATCTTTTCAGATTTAAGCACTGAAAGCGGCAGCCCATGCCTCTTTATCTCATCTTCGAGGAGCTTGGTCCCCAGTTCGATGCTCTTTTTCTGTTCCTCGGTTTTCAAAAACTGTTTGATCCTGGACTTTGCACGCTGGGTTACAACAAACTTCAACCAGTCCTTGCTGGGACTGTGCGTAGGGGAAGTGATTATCTCTACGACGTCGCCGCTGTTCAATTGGTACCGCAGGGGCACTATTCTGCCGTTGGCCTTTGCGCCAACGCACTTGTTGCCGACCTGGGTATGAATGCTGTAAGCAAAGTCAACCGGCGTGGAGCCTACCGAAAGCTCCTTAATGTCGCCTTTGGGAGTAAAAACATAAACAGTCTCGGGGACCACCTCTCCCTTAACCGCTTCAAGAAACTCCTTTGGGTCGGAAATGTCCTTCACCAGATCACGCAGCCACGCGATAAAACGGGCGTTCTTCTTATCGATGCTGTCTTTTTCCTTGTACCGCCAGTGCGCGGCAATGCCCTCTTCGGCCAGTTCATTCATGTCGTCGGAGCGGATCTGAAATTCTACATGATCGCCTCCCGGACCGACTATTGTGGTATGCAGCGATTGGTACATGTTCGACTTGGGAAGACTTATAAAGTCCTTGAACCTGCCAGGTACAAGCGGCCAGAGAGAATGGAGGATGCCGAGTATATCGTAGCAGTGGCCCACCGTGTCGGTAACGATCCTCAGTCCTATCACATCCTGCACCTGCTCAAAAGGTATCTTCTGTTTAATCATCTTTTGATAAATGCCGTAATAATGCTTAACCCTGCCTTTTATCTTAAAGGGAATGCCGGCCAGCTTGAGTTTTTCCGAGATGATGTTCTTTACCTCGCTGATATAGAGGTCCTGCTCCTCCTTGCGTTTCGCGACCTTTTTTTCAAGCTCGCCGTACAGATCGGGCATAAGAGTCTTGAAGCTCAGATCCTCGAACTCCGTCCTCATCCATCCAATACCTAGCCTGTTGGCAAGGGGGGCATAAATGTCGAGGGTCTCCCGCGCAATACTTCTCCGTTTTTCTTCGGGAAGATGTTCGATGGTCCTCATATTGTGGAGCCTGTCAGCGAATTTTATGAGTATGACCCGCACATCCTTAGACATGGCAAGGAGCATTTTTCTGAAGTTCTCGGCCTGGGCGTCCTCTTTGGTCTGAAATTCAACCTTTGATAATTTTGTCAATGCATCTACTAAAAAAGCGATCTCGGCGCCGAACACGTCTTTGATATCGTCGGTCAAGGTGCCGGTGTCCTCAACCGTATCATGCAGCAGGCCTGCGGCAATGGTTGCCGTATCGAGTTTCATGTCCGCCAATGTGTCGGCAACCGCGAGAGGATGGTATATATACGGCGACCCCTCAACCCGCCGTTGGCTGCAGTGGGCCTCTCCAGAAAAGGCGTATGCTTTCTTTATTCGCGCAACGTCCGCCTTTGGATTGTACGCCAATATTTTCTCTATAACAGCCTCTATCGTAATCATGTTTGATTATAACTCCGACCTATTGTGTTATGATAGTTTTTTATGGATACATTAATCATCAGGGGCGGCGGAGCGCTTAAGGGAGAGGTGGTAATCAGCGGGGCAAAAAATGCCGCGCTGCCCATTCTTGCGTCGTCTGTTTTGGCCTCAGGCGAAAACAGATTTATCGGAATCCCGGATTTGAGGGATATCGCTACAATGGGCAAGCTCCTGTCCACCATGGGTTGCAGGTTCGACTATGGGGACGGTACAGCGGTTATAGATAGCGCTGCGATAAACCATTTCGAGGCGCCTTATGAACTGGTGAAGACAATGAGGGCCTCTGTCCTGGTCCTTGGCCCGCTGGTTGCCAGATATGGAAAGGCGAGGGTTTCTCTTCCCGGCGGTTGCGCTATCGGCGCCAGGCCAATAAATCTCCATTTGATGGGCCTTGAGAAAATGGGGGCCAAAATTAAACTTGAAGGGGGATATGTCATTGCAAAAGCAAACCGCCTATCAGGAGCATCCATTTATTTCGATACGGTTACTGTAACAGGCACGGAAAATTTGATGATGGCCGCCGCCCTTGCCAGGGGGACCACTATCCTTGAGAATGCAGCACGGGAGCCGGAAGTCATAGACCTTGCCAATTGTCTCACCTCCATGGGCGCCAGGATAAAAGGGGCAGGCGAAAGCGTAATCGAGATAGAGGGGGTCGATGCATTAAGACCGGCCAAGCGCCATGAAGTAATTCCTGACAGGATTGAGGCAGGAACGTTTATGACCATTGCCGGCATCTGTGGAGGCGATCTCCTGTTGAGAAATTGCAGGTCTGATCATATGGATGCGGTAATCATAAAGCTGAAAGACGCGGGGATAACATTTAAGGATACAAAAAAAGGCCTCAGGGTCAAAGGACCAGAGCAGCCGGTAGCCGCCGATCTGAAGACAATGCCCTATCCCGGTTTTCCCACCGACATGCAGGCACAATTCATGGCAATGATGACAGTCGCAAAGGGGACAAGCGTTATCAAAGAGACCATTTTCGAAAACAGATACATGCATGTTGCGGAACTGAAGAGAATGGGTGCGGATATACGTATCGAGGGCGGCACCGCCGCAGTCACAGGGGTAGAGCAGCTGAAAGGAGCGCCGGTAATGGCAACCGATTTAAGGGCGTCGGCATCTCTGGTAGTTGCAGCACTCCGCGCCAAGGGTGAGACAACTATCAGCAGAATTTACCATCTCGACAGAGGTTACGAAAAAATAGTCGAAAAGCTGCGGAAGATCGGCGCCGATATCTTTAGGGCTCGCGAATAAATAACTTGCACAATGCTCAATGAAAGACCGGGTCCCTAAGAATAGCACAGGCGTCGCCTCCACCTTTATGTTAAAAAAACAGGAAAGGTGACATATTTTGCAGGGAGTTCTGATGAACTAAGAACTCCCTGCTCCACTCAACTGCGTATGCTCACTTCTCAGCCGCTTCCGCAGCAGCAGCCTCCTTTGCGAGCAGTTTCTTAGCCTGTTGATCACCAGCACTTGCTTCTTTGGCCGTTTGCGCAGGGGTCTCCGTAGCTTCTTTCAACAATGCCTTCGCAGCATTGCTAATCTGAACAGTGACATTCGAGTTTTGCTGCGACTTCGATTGTGTTGCTTTGGCATCCGCCGGTTTAGGTTGAATGCCAGGGTGGGGTTGGACTAAACTTGTTACATTACTAACCATCTTCATCCTCCTTGATTATTTTGATATCACAATCCCTGTTTATTTGTTATCGGAATAAACATCCAGCAAATAGATCGTTAAAACCCCCTATTTTATGTAGTTGAATTAACGATTTCTTTGTAGTGGATTTAACTACAAACGGTTACGGGGGGTTTTGTTTTACCTGATTAAATCTAATTTAAAAGAAGTGTAAGGCAGGCCTGACTAACTATTAAGTCTGTTTTCCACAACATATCGTGTCAAGTCGGCATTGGTCTTCATAGCCATTTTCTCCATAATCCTGGATCTGTAAGTGCCTACGGTACTGGGGCTTATGAAGAGAATTTCAGCGATCTCTCCTGTTGTCTTTCCAGCTGCTATCATACGCATAATCTCGAATTCACGGTTGGATAGCCTCTCATGGGGCATTTTGTCATCGGATGTCAAAATGTCGGTGAGTTTCTCAGCTAAGGAAGCGGTAATATATTTTCCGCCGCTGTTTATTCTTCTTATAGCGTCCACAAGTTCCTGCGGAGCGCTGTTCTTGGTCAAATATCCGGATGCCCCGGACTTTAAGGCTCGAACAGCATATTGCTTCTCCGGAAAGGCGCTCAGGATAAGCACTCGCAGTTTAGGTTTTTTGGTCTTCACTATATCCAGAATATCAAGACCACTTTTGTCCGGAAGGGAAATATCCAGGATCGCGATGTCTATATCCTGCTTCAATAAGCACCTGATACCTTCGTCGGCATTGCATGCCTCTCCGGCTACTTCGATGTCAGGCTCGTGTGATAGTATCTGTTTCAGGCCATCAAGGACCATCCGATGGTCATCTACTATTGCCACCTTGATCACAGCTGCTCCTCTCTGTTCGGAACACTAACAACAACTTTAGTGCCTGCTCCTATAGTGGTTGTTATATCCAGAGTTCCTCCCAATGAATAGGCACGTTCCTTCATTCCAAGCAGTCCAAGAGAATATTCATCCTTTAAATTATTTTCCGAAAACCCTTCTCCATTATCCTCGATCACTAAAATCAGGTTTCCGGCTTCTTCTTTTAATCTCACTTCGACCCTTGTGGCATTGGCATGCCTGATTATATTTGTTAAAGCCTCCTGTAAGATGCGGAAAATAGCAGTTGCTATCTCTCTATTGACGGCTGTCTTGACTGCATGAGAGTACTCAGCTGAAATCCCCGTTCTTTTCTGAAAATCCAGCAACTGCCACTCTATGGCTGACGTTAACCCGAGATGATCCAGTATCCCCGGCCTGAGTGCCATCGCAATTTTATGTACCTTTTCGGAAAGCTCGTCAATAAAACCTGATATTAACTGCATCCTGTCGCATATGGCGGAACGCTCCCGCCCTTCGAGCCTGTCAATATCTCTAGTGAGGTTCATCAAATCAAATTTCAATGCCGTCAGTGATTGTCCCAGTTCATCATGTATTTCCCGTGCAATCACCGTCCGCTCCTTTTCCCGGACTGTCTGCAGATAGGAGGCAAGGTGGCGCAGTTGTTCGCGAGAGTTGCTCAACTCTTTCTCGTATTTTTCGCGTGCCACAATTTCATGCTTGAGATTTGTATTGATGTCCGATAAATTCTTTACCAACTTTTCAACATGTTCGTTATGTTTTCCACTGACAAACAGGAAACCACCAACTAGTCCTGTAAACGCTAATCCCGCCAGAAGGATTCCCCAGGGATGCCAACTGCTCATTTCTGCGATGTAATCCGGTGTGGCCGAATAGATTACCATCCATTTACGCCCCCCGACATCGAGAAACTTTTTGCTAATCAAGTTCGTTTCCGGCCGATTTTGGTTAAGCAAAGGCGTTTTACTATAGAGTGATGAATGTGTATAAAGAAACCGTTCTTTCTCAGGCGCCGATTCGTCATATATAAAAAAATCGACGCCTTCAGGTTGTATATAACCGATTGCTTTCTCGGCAATGTCGCTGAATCTAAAGACGCATGAAACAAAGCCTTCCAGATTATCCCATCGGGCCTTATCAGAATTTGTCGAACGCCCCTTCCTTGTAGATCGGCGCAAAAACGAAAAAACCGAATTGACTCTTGGTCTCCTGGACAAGGATTATTTTTTCTGTGGCACTTATCTCGCCTGTCTTTCGGGCTACTTCCAAAGCCTCCAGTGGTGAGGCATTGGAACCAAGATTAAAACCAAGGGCTATCTCGTTGCCCTTATAGGGTTCGATAAAATAGACCGGGAAATATTCCTTTTGCTTCTCCGCCCTCTTCATCTGTCCCTGTGCAATATTTTCGGTGAATTGAAAATCAGGGAAGCCTTCTTTTCTTGCAGCCCGCTCATATGCCCCTCTACGGGTATCAGGTACACGTGGTATCCACGCAAGGTCTCGAATACTTGCATGCTGCTTCAGAATATGGTTTGTAAAATTCCGGAATTCAGACCTTTCTACGTGGTTTCCAGATGTATAATAGAGGGCTTGAAACGATGCGAGCACGGAGATATCACTGTCGAGTTCTCTCTTCAATGCGGAATAAAGGTTTTCCACATCTTCATTGAATTCTGCCTGCATGACTTTCTTTTCAGCGTAATAACTAGATGCAAAGGCAATCACGGATAAGGCAACGCCTACTAATACTGCTGCTACTACCGGTATATTGAGATGTGACTTAGTCCCCAAAGTATATGTCATACCTTTTGGTTTTTTCATAAGGTATTTTCCAATTTCTTGGAAATAGCTTTTAGATAACATAAAGATTGTTTCTAACCATATCTTTACCCGTATTATCCTTATTGTAAGGTAAGAATGCAGTAAAAGTCATTGCTGCGCGAACTGGAGAACCGGAATAATGTACTTGCCTGGCTAAGTATTGAGTGAATGAGAAAGACCAGCCTGCTGCATTCTATAGGAGCATCTCGAAGGAGTATACCCTGAGGTAGGAGAGGAACTCATCGACGGCGCGAGAGAATACCGCATTTTTCGACACTACAAGAGAGAAGTCCCTCAGTATCCGTCCTTCTTTGGCGGTAATGTATTTCAGGGTACCAAATTGTAGTTCCTTCTGGACAGCCCATCGCGATACAATTGAGATGCCCATCCCGCGTTCAACCGCTGTCTTTATTGATTCGGTCCCACCAAAAACTAGGACAATATGCAGATCGGAAACCTTTATTCCTTGTAAGCCCATATACTTTTCAATTACCTGTCGAGTCCCGGAACCTTCCTCACGGATTATAAACGGCTCTTTCATGAGTTCAAGGATTGAAATGGACTTCTGCTTTGCCAGGGGGTGCATCGCCGGCAGTATGAAGACAAGTTCATCGGTGAGCAACGCTTCGACTTTAATTTTACTCCTGGTCGTTTCACCTTCTACAAGCCCACATTCTACGACGCCTGAATTCAGCAGATCAAACACCCTGTCTGTATTTCCGATCAGTATATTAATTTTGATCTTAGGATGAGTTTTCTTGAAATTGAAGATAACGCTCGGAAGCAGGTAGTTGCCTATGGTCGTACTTGCTCCGATCGTTAGGCTTCCTTTTATAAGCCCGGTTATTTTACCTATGTCCTTTTCCAGTTCGGCGTAATGCGCAAGGATAGTCTTGGCATGATTGTACAGCACTTCACCCGAAGAAGTAAGGTTGATAGAACCGCTTGAACGGTCAAAGAGTTTTGTTTCATATAGTTCCTCAAGGGCTTGAATCAGCAGGCTCACTGCAGGCTGGGTCAGGTGAATAACTTGAGACGTCTTTGAAAAACTTTTTGTCTCGGCAACGGTGCAAAAAACTTTTAACTTGTGGTCTTCCATAGTGGTTAAGGAATTAAGTTTACCATAAAATTAATTTATAAGTAAATAAGTGAAGATAGGTGAAAGGCGGGGTCCGGAGCTTTTTCACTTCTTAAACATCTTTCTTACTTCGTCAAGAGAGATGACGATTCTCGTCGGCCTGCCGTGGGGGCAGCTGTGAGGGTTGTCGGTTGTATCAAGGGATTTCAATAATTCGGCCACCCTGATGCCGTCAGGTATTTCCTTCCCCCTTATTGAACTGTGACATGCCAGGCGGGCGGCAATCGACTTTCTTATTAACTCAACCGGTCCGGACTCCCCGGCATGCACGGCAGAACCCGAAATGTTTTTTGAGGAGCTTATCCCGGGAATTTCGAGAAGAGCTGCGGCGACATCACTTACAAGAGAGGCGAGATCGACGTCCCTGAGCACCTCGGGAATGCTCCGTATGAGAATTGTATCGTGGCCGAAATCCTCAGCCTCAAGCCCCACCTCGTTAAGCAGGTTCAAGTGCTCAAGAAGGACAGCATATTCCCCTCGCTGCAATTTTACCTGCAGGGGGAAAAGCAGGCGGAAAGCCTGGAGGTCCCTTCTTTTCAGAAATCTTTCGTAGTTGACCCTTTCGTGCGCTGCGTGGTAGTCAAGCAAAACAAGTCCTCCGCATGCGGCGACCGCAACAAACGTATCGCCGAAGTAAAGAATCGGGGCCGGACCCGTAGAGAAGGTCCCTGTCTGTTCGGAAATTAGGCCCACAGGAAGTGCTGCTCCGGCAGGACTCTGCTGATACCAATCCCGAGGACCCCAATCTCCGGAAACCGGGGATGGAGCGGGCTCATTAAAACCCACATCGCTAAAACAGTATCCCGGATCTTTTTTTAACCCTTCCTTAACGGCATTGCACACAAAATCAAATATGCCGGTCTTTTGCGCAAAGCGTACTTCTCTTTTGGCAGGATGCACATTGAAATCCACCTGGGCTGCATCGATATCAAGGAACAGAAAAAATGCGGGATTCTTTTCCTTTGGGACCATGCCTTCATAGGCCTTACAAACAGCATAGGCGACTGACTGGTCTTTGACAGGCCGCCTGTTCACAAAGATAAACTGGGTATTCCTGTTATTCTTCATATGCGCCAGCCCGCTCGTAAACACACTGATAGTCATCCCCGTATCCACATCATGAGATGGGCCGTGTTCAATAAGCCCGTCAATAAAATCCTTGCCATAAAGCTGAAGAAGCCTCTCTCGCAGAGAAAATGCGGCAGGCAAACTGAATACTTCGCTGCCGTCCATTCTCAAAACAAACATTAAATGGGGATGGGACAAAGCCTCCCTGGTGAAGGTATCAATGATGTGGTAGTTTTCAGTAGCATCCGATTTAAGAAATTTGCGGCGAGCAGGCGTATTGAAAAAAAGCTCCCTTACCTCGATACTGGTCCCCGCAGCAGCACAATCTTTGACCGATACTATTTCTCCACCGGCGATCTCAACACAAGTCCCAAGAGCAACGGGACCATATTCGCCGCTTCGCACCGCTGTCATCAGCGTCATCTTTGAAACAGCTGCTATGGAGGAAAGGGCCTCTCCGCGGAACCCCATTGTCTTGAGATTGAAAAGGTCCTGCTCTTCTTTTATCTTGCTTGTAGCATAGCGTTCAAACGCCCTGACCGCATCCTCTCTGTCCATGCCTGTCCCGTTATCGGAAACATGAATAAGCTTCTTACCTGCGCGCACTGTCTCGACCGAGATGCGAGTGCTTTCGGCATCGATGGCATTTTCGATAAGTTCTTTCACAACTGAGGCAGGGCGTTCAACCACTTCACCGGCTGCGATTTTATTGCGAAGGGATACGGGCAGGACTGTAATTACCGACATGTGTTATTTTAACACAGAAAGAAGATTGACGGTTTCGTAAAAAGTCCATAGGCAAGGCGCGCAAATCCTGAGGAATGAGGCGTACTTATGGGTACGCCGCACGGGGTCCCCAAAAGCCAAAGTCTTTTGGGGTGCGAGTGACGAAGGATGCAGCGCAACGCAGCATATGGATTTTTTACGAGACCGTACCGGAGGTTGCTGTGAGCCTGTTCCTAACTGTTTTCTTCATGCTCTATGCAGGTATGCATGGGTATGCCTTTATGAAAGCCGGGGCCGCGTTCGCTTTTGGGGCCGCCGCCAATATCGCGCTTGCGCTTTTTATGCTGGTAATGCTTTTCATGCCGTTTATAATCCACAATTTGGAAAAATATGGATTCGATACGATCGCACGCCCCACGGCATTTGCAGGATACACATGGATGGGAGTGCTGTTCTTATTTTGTTCAGCCGCGGCCCCTATCGATTGCTACCGGTTTGCGATTGATGCCTTAGGGTTCTTCTCCAAAAGAAACTATGCGCATATGTCCGTTTCGGGCTACCATTTATTCATGACCGCACTGATTATATCGCTCTTTATAGCTGCATATGGTTACTTTCAAGCAAGAGACATTCGGACTGAAAGGATAGTCATCACAACTCCTAAAATTTCGAGCGAGTTGGGCATGATCAGGATAGTTCAGATTTCCGACGTGCATCTCGGGCTCATTGTGAGAGAGGAACGTCTAAACAGAATCCTGGCAGTTGTTAAAAAAGCAGGTCCCGATATGCTAGTTTCAACAGGTGATCTGGTTGACGGACAGATCAGCAAGAGGAACGGTCTGGCCGCAATGCTTCGGGAAATTAATCCAAGATACGGAAAGTTTGCCGTAACAGGAAACCATGAATTCTATGCCGGGATTGAACAGTCATTGATTTTTTCGCAGGAAGCCGGCTTCACCATACTCAGGGGAAGCGCCTCATCAGGGCCTATTACGGTTGCAGGAGTGGATGACCCAACAGCAAAGGCTTTCGGACTGTCCACGGCCATTTCTGAAAAAACGCTGCTTCAGACATTGACCGGCAATTCCTTTATTTTGTTGCTCAAACACCGTCCTCTCGTTGATAAAAGCTCCGATGGACTCTTTGATCTCCAGATATCCGGGCATGTGCATAAGGGGCAGATATTCCCCTTCAGCATCCTGACGAAAATCTATTACCCTGTATATGCAGGGTATAAAAAACTTCCTGGCAGGGCCCACTTGTACGTGAGCAGAGGCAGCGGCACATGGGGACCGCCAATACGCTTTCTGGCCCCTCCTGAGGTGACGATAATAGAATTGGTGCACGGTGAAGTGCTATAATTTTCTGAATGAAGCGCATCCTGATGAAAGGCAATGGGGCAATTGCTGAAGCCGCAGTACAGGCGGAATGCAGATTTTATGCAGGATATCCCATAACGCCTCAGAATGAAATCCCTGAATACATGTCATGGCGACTGCCTGAAGTTGGAGGAACATTTGTCCAGGCGGAAAGCGAGATTGCGGCAATAAATATGGTTTTCGGAGCATCTGCTTGTGGCGCCCGGGCAATGACATCTTCAAGCAGCCCTGGTATAAGTCTCAAACAGGAGGGAATTTCATTTCTTGCCGGGGCTGAGCTGCCTGCCGTAATCGTCAATATGCAGAGGGGCGGTCCCGGCCTGGGAAATATTTCGGCAAGCCAGGCCGATTATTTCCAGGCTGTAAAAGGCGGCGGACATGGGGACTATAAGGTTTTGGTTTACGCCCCATATAATCTTCAAGAGCTTTGGGACATCACCATGCGGTCCTTTGATAAGGCCGATGAATACAGAACCCCAGTGATGATTCTTGGCGATGCCATCCTGGGACAGATGATGGAGCCTTTTGTGCCGACCCCCTATACGAGACCCGACCTCCCTGAAAAAAAATGGGCTCTGACCGGTTGTAGCGGCCGTCAGCCTAATGTCATAAAATCCCTTTTTATGGGAGAAGGTGAACTGGAACAGCGCAATTATATGCTCCAGGCTAAATACGATAAAATGAAGAGTGAGGAAACACTGTTCAAAACCTTCTTTGCCGATGATGCCGAGTTAATCGTAGTTGCGTTCGGGATAGCCGCACGCATTGCATTGTCTGTTGTACGAAAGCTGCGGCAAGAGGGACATAAAATCGGCCTTCTGAGACCGATAACCTTATTTCCTTTCCCTGAGGCGCCAATCCGGGCACTGACCGGGGGTAACAGAAGATTCATCACTGTCGAGCTGAATGCCGGGCAGATGGTCGAGGATGTCAGGCTCGCAGTGAACGGGAAGTCCGAGGTACTATTTTATGGAAGACCAGGGGGGGCGATTATAACCCCTGAAGAGTTGTACGAGAAATTGTTGGCTCAGTAACGATTAGTTTTGTTAGCAACTCCGCTTTCACAGTTTCCAACTCCCCTTTAGCTACACAGCCTGCAGCGTTTTTATGCCCGCCGCCGCCATACGAAGCAGCGACTTTCTCTACATCAACTTCATCTACCGACCTGAGACTGACTTTACAAGTATAGTCGTCCACTTCCCGGACAAATGCGGCAACCTTAATATCTTTCATAGTCAGGGCGAAGGAGGCAAAATTTTCAGTGTCATCGGGAGTCGTGGCTGTTTCCTCAAACATCTTTCTTGTTACGTGTGTAATAGCGATGTCGTTATTTATGGAAAGCGTACACAGAACTTTGACAAACAACCTGAACCGGCCTTCGCTCCATGATTCGTTTATCGCCTTCTGGATCAGATAAGGACTAGCCCCTGTTTCAGCGAGGTCGGCAGCTACACGCAGAACATCAGGGGAAGTATTAGGGAAACGGAAATTGCCTGTATCGACAACAAGAGCTGCATAAAGATTGGCTGCCATCGGTTCTGTTATTGTGACCCCGAGTGCCTTTATAAGATAATACACCATTATTCCTGTGGCAGCTATCCCTGGCACTACCCATCTGATGTCGCCGAAACCCCTATCGGTCTCATGGTGGTCGATAACGGTCGATGCAGCAAAATCGATGGAGGAGAGTGTGGATTTTTCGAGACCGGTCCTCTTGATATGATTGCAATCCACAAGTACAAGGTTCTTATAGAGCGTGTAATCAATACTCCCTGAACTGACAGCCTCGAAGGTCAGGAACCTTTCCTGACCCGGCAAAAAGACGTATTGCTGGGGTACTGCATCCCTGCATACAAGGACACAATGCTTCCCTAGCTGTTCAAGTGCCATTCCAAGTGCGCAGGCAGATCCCAGCGTATCCCCATCGGGATTGAAATGGCTGACTATAAAAAAGCCATCGCCCCTTTTAAAAAAATTGACAACGTCCTCGGGCGGCAGTCCGCTGACTCCAACAGACAAAGCTCTCTCATTCATCTTCAGAATACCCTTTTTCCCTTATCTCGCTAAGCAGCCGGTCAATACGGTCTCCGTGAGCGATAGACTTATCAATCTTGAACTCGATAACCGGTATGAACTTCACCCTCACTCTTCTGGACACCTCGCTGCGTATAAGCCCTTTTGCCGCATTCAGAATCTCAAGCGCCAGTTCTTTGTCCTCATCCTTCAAGACACTGATAAATACCCGTGCGATCTTCAAGTCCTCGGACAATTCTACATCAGTAACGGTGATAAATCCCAGACGGGGATCTTTCACCTTCTTCATAAGAATATCGGCGATTTCTTCCCTGAGCAGAATGCCTAATCTTTGTGATCTTTTGTATGGATGCATGATTTAAAGGCAGGTTAAGGTCAAGGTTAAGATTAAGAAAGAAACGCGCTGCCGTAATACTTATTCTTTATATCCTCGCTTTTTTCTTAGCCTTAACCTCAGCCTTAACCTGTTTCTTATAGTTTCGCCGCTATTCTTTCTATAATGTAATTTTCTAGGATGTCGCCGATTTTAAGATCATTGAAATTCTCTATAGTGATGCCGCAGTCATACCCTGTCTGCACTTCCTTCGTATCCTCTTTGAATCTTTTCAACGAGTCGATCTTCCCCTCGTAGACAACGATATTGTCTCTGATGACCCTTATCCCGTCGCTGGCGCGGTGGATGGCCCCATCGATCACATGACAGCCCGCAATCGTGCCTATCCTGGAGACATGGAAAAGCTGTCTCACTTCGGCCCTGCCCAGGACCTTTTCCCTGAGCATAGGCTCGAGGAGCCCTTCCAGCGCCTTCTTTACATCCTCAATGGCTTCATAGATGATATTGTAAAGCCTTATGTCGACCCCTTCTTTTTCCGCTGTCTGGGATGCCTTCAGTTCCGGGCGAACATTGAACCCTATAATGATGGCATTTGAGGCCGCAGCAAGCATCACATCGGATTCATTGATACCGCCAACAGATGAATGGATGACCCGCACTTTTACTTCGGCATGTGTAATACCCTCTAGTGATTGCTTGAGAGCTTCAACAGAGCCCTGGACATCGCCTTTAATAATGATGTTCAGCTCTCTTATCTGCCCTTCTTTTATCCTGGCATAAAGCTCATCTAGAGTTAGTTTCCTGTGACGCGATATTTCGACAAGACGCTGCTTCTGCGAACGTGCAAGGGCCACCTGGCGGGCCCTCTTTTCATCCTCCACGCAGGTAAAAACATCGCCTGCAGTCGGGACTTCAGAAAAACCGATAACCTCGACAGGTGTCGAAGGGAGCGCTTCCTGGATCTTTTTCCCTGTGTCGTTAATAAGCGCCCTGACCCTGCCTGATGCGGCCCCTGCAACAAAGGCATCTCCTATTTTTAATGTGCCAGACTGAATAAGCACCGTTGCCACCGGTCCCCGGCCCCTGTCAAGCTTCGCTTCGATGATCGTGCCGCGGGCGGGTTTATTAGGGTTGGCCTTGAGCTCCATCACTTCGGACTGCAACAGGATCATTTCAAGCAAGTGCTCAATGCCGATACGTTTCTTGGCCGAGACTTCTACAAAAATATTCTGACCGCCCCACTCCTCGGACACCACGCCGTGTTCGGCAAGTTCATTCCTGACCCTGGTCTGGTTCGCTTCCGGTTTGTCTATTTTATTTATGGCAACGACAATAGGCACATTCGCCGCCTTTGAATGGTCTATAGCCTCAATAGTCTGGGGCATAACGCCGTCATCCGCAGCAACAACCAGAACAACGATGTCCGTCACTTTTGCCCCCCTTGCCCTCAAGGCGGTAAAGGCCTCGTGACCTGGGGTGTCAAGGAACGTAATATCTTTACCCTGAAGCGAAACCTTGTATGCGCCAATGTGCTGCGTAATACCGCCGGCTTCCGTTTCTGTCACTTTAGTTTCTCTTATCGCATCCAGCAGTGAGGTCTTTCCATGATCGACGTGGCCCATTATTGTAACAACCGGTGGACGGAAAATACGGTTGACAGCATTTTCAGCAGCCTCTTCCACAACATCGAACTGTTCGGCGGACACCGATTCGGCCTTTATCCCGAAGCTGTCGGCAACAAGGAGTGCCGCATCGGAATCAATCGGCTGGTTAACGGTTGCCATATACCCAAGTTCCATTAGTTTCTTTATCACATCAGGTATTTTAAGTCCTATCAGTTCAGCAAACGCCTTGACCGTTGTCCCTTCTTCAAACTTGATCGATTTCTTTCTTGGCGCAGTGATCTGTGGTTGCTGCTCAGCCTCGGGCCTCCTCATCCTGTCCTTCGGCCTTTTCATCGACTTCTGATCAACCCATTTCTTCGGTTCGATCTTCTTTATTGCCTGGAAGGCCTTCTGCATTGTCGGCTTGACCTTGATCTTTTCGACCTTTTCTACTTCTATCTCTTTCTTGAACCGGTCAGGAACTTTAACCTCTTCATCCTCTTCAGCAGCAACAGGAGGTGCAGCTACAGCCAAACCCACTTCCTCTGCCTCCACCTCTGCATACACTTCTTGTTTGCTCTCAGTGGGCTTTTCAAGGTCAGCCACTGCAGGCTCATGGGCCTTGTGAACTTTCTTTTTAACAGGTTCCGCCTTTGGCGCACCGCCCTCAGGCTTTTTCTTAGGCTGGGTCTCTGCAGAGGGTCTTTCGCGCACTTCCGGAGCTTTTTTCTTCTTACCGGCTAACTCCGCCGCTTTACCCGCTTCTTGAGCCCTGATCTTAGCCGCTTCTTCAGCGGTGATCTTTACATTCGAAGTGCCTTTTTTAAATTCTACACCCCTGATCCGCTCAACCCGCTTCACAACTTCAGAAGGCTTCAGATCCAGTTCCTTTGCAAGTTCAAGGCTCTTTGTCTCACTGCCCGACATCCGCGTATGCTCCTTCCATTCTTCTTACTTTAATTTTACCTTGTAACATTGGTCTTGAAATGTTATCATAAAAGACTTTTTTAATGCAACGAACAAAGGAGGAAGATCATGGCAGCCTGTTCAATTTGTGGCAAGCAAAGAGCCGTCGGAAATAATGTAAGCCACGCTAATAATAGAACAAAGCGTACAATTATGCCGAACATCCAGAAAATCAAGATTGTTACAGACAGCGGCAGTAAAAGGTCATATGTTTGTACCAGATGCATTCGCTCCAGGAAAGTAGTCAAAGCAACATAGCTGCGTGGAAAACGCCGGATCGATCTTAGCCTCTATTTTCAAAAATATCGGCATGGAAGACGGTCTGACTCTCGCTCGTTTGCAAAGGGAATGGGCCACGCTGTTTGATGAACCGCTCTCAGTGCATATCTATCCGGTAAGCCTCAATAATGGCGTGCTTGTGGTCAATGTCGATTCTCCCCTGTGGCTGCAGCAACTGAAGTTTTTTAAACAGGCTATTCTGAAGAAACTTGAGGCATACGGGATAAATGCCATCGACTTCAGGCATGGCAGGACAAATCCGTCACGCTTCAAGCACTCCGGTATTCAGCCAGGCATGAACAACTGTGAGCAAACTTCTCAACCCCAAAAAACACTTGCCGATGCAGATGTCGAATGGATAGATCAAACCCTCGCGGCGGTAAATGACCCCGGAGTACAGGACAGCATAAGAAACGTGCTCGAAAAAGCACTGCTGAAGGACAAGTAAGCAATAGGCAGTAAGAAAAGCAAGCTACAAGTTAAATCGTCTGTATAAGGTATGTCATTTACTGCTTTCTGCCAACTGCTCACTCTAATTTATGCCGATTCAGCCTGATCTTCGTACACGAGAATAGCCCGGTCCTTCTGTGAGATGGCCTCCTCGTTTATAATACACTCTGCAACACCCCTCTTTGAGGGTATCTCGTACATCACATCAAGCATTACGTCTTCAAGGATAGCCCTTAGACCGCGAGCGCCGGTTTTTCTCTCAACGGCTTTCTTCGCTATGGCGGCAAGCGCCCCATCGGTAAATTTCAGCCTCACATTGTCCATCATAAATAGTTTCTGGTACTGCTTTACCAACGCATTTTTGGGCTGAGTCAATATCGTTATCAGCGCGGCCTCATCCAGCTCCACCAGAGTTGCGATAACAGGCAGACGGCCTACGAATTCTGGGATAAGTCCGTAGCGCATCAGGTCCTCAGGTTCAACAAGGCCGAGCACATCCGCTCCCTTGTCTTTTTTGACAACCACCCCGGACCCGAAGCCTATTCTCCCTTTGCCCGTCCTGCGCTCTATAATGTCATTAAGCCCCACAAATGCACCGCCGCACATAAAGAGGATGTTAGAGGTGTCGAGCTGTATGTATTCCTGCTGAGGATGCTTTCTGCCGCCTTGCGGGGGGATATTGGCTACAGTGCCTTCGATTATCTTGAGAAGCGCCTGCTGGACACCCTCTCCTGATACATCTCTCGTTATTGAAGGGCTGTCCGATTTCCTGCTTATCTTATCTATCTCGTCGATATAGATGATTCCCCTCTGGGCCCGTTCCACATCATAGTCGGCTGCCTGCAGTAATTTCAGGAGCACATTTTCAACATCCTCGCCTACATAGCCTGCCTCGGTCAGCGTTGTCGCATCAGCTATGGTGAAGGGCACATCGAGGAACCTGGCAAGTATCTGCGCAAGGAGCGTCTTTCCCGTTCCTGTCGGGCCTATCAGCAGAATGTTGCTTTTCTGAAGCTCAACATCGGATTTAGAGCCCCGGAATATCCTTTTATAATGGTTGTGAACAGCAACGGACAGCACCCTTTTTGCCTTTTCCTGTCCTATCACATAATCGTTCAAAAATTTATGTATCTCGCTTGGGGCAGGAAGCTTCCTCGAAAAATCTTTATCGAGAACATGCAACTCCTCATCTATTATCTCATTGCATAGCCCGACACACTCGTCACAAATATAAACCGTAGGACCGGCAATAAGCTTCTTGACCTCATCCTGTCCCTTGCCGCAAAAAGAGCATTTAAGCAGCGCGTCATTAATCTTCCGTGCCATAAAACCTCCGACTCCGTCAACCGTTCACAACGAACAGTTATCGACCGACTATTGGTCCTTCTTTTTAAGTTTAGCCGAATCTATTACCTCATCCACAATGCCGTATGCCTTGGCATCATCCCCAGACATAAAATAATCTCTCTCGGTATCGTCATGGACCTTCTCATACGACTGTCCGGTATGGTTAGCCATAATATTGTTCAGTGTCTCTTTCATTTTCAAAATCTCTTTGGCCTGGATTTCTATGTCCGTTGCCTGTCCATAAAATCCCGCAGTAGGCTGATGAATCATAATCCTCGAATGGGGCAGTGCAAAACGCTTGCCCTTTGTGCCGGCGCATAAAAGCAGCGCGCCCATGCTCGCGGCCTGGCCAATGCAGTAAGTTGCAATGTCCGGCTTTACAAACTGCATGGTATCGTACATTGCCAGGCCCGCAGAAACAACACCGCCTGGTGAATTGATATATATATGGATATCTTTCTCAGGGTCTTCAGTCTGCAGAAAGAGCAGCTGAGCAATAACCACATTTGCTACGTTGTCATCTATAGGCATCCCAATAAAAATTATCCTGTCCTTAAGCAGTCTTGAATATATGTCATATACCCTCTCGGTCCGCCCGGTCTGTTCAATTACAATTGGAACTATGCTCATCCCTTAGTCTCCTTTTTCAATTTTAGCTTTGGCAAGCAGAAGTGCAAGGACCTTTCTCTCAAAAAGGGAATGCCGCAATCCCTCCAGCGAGCCGTCTCTGGTTACATAATATTTTATAATGTTTTCAGGAGTAATACGAAATCTTTGCGCCATAGCCGCAATTTCCTCCCTGACTTCATCTTCTGAAACAGCTGTCCCTTCCTTTTCTCCGATCATTTCCAATAGAACGGACGCCTTAACACTCTTTTCGGCGCCAGGCCTTAATTCTTGAATCAACGCCTCATCGGACCTGTCATCTTTTCCAGATGCCCGTATTTCGCTTATAATGCCGGCAAGCTCGTGATTAAGCATGCTTTCCGGAATTTCAAACTGATGGGCGTCAAGCAGCTTGTCGAGGATTTCACGCTGCATGGCCTTTTCAGCCTGTCCGTTTTTGGCATTTAAGAGATTTCCCCTGACCCTTTCTTTCACCTGCTCCAGGTTCTCAAGCCCTATATCCTTTGCAAATTCGTCATCAAGAGCAGGGATTGTCTTTTTTTTCACCTCTCTGATCTTGATGATAAAAGAGTGTTTTTTACCGGCATAGGGTGATTGCATGTCCTCTGGAAAAGCGGCTTCAATTTCGATCTCGTCATCCTTCTTTCTGCCCTCGAGACCGTCAAAAAACTCCTTTGGGTAGGGGCCACTGCCGACTTTGAGGACCACGTCTTTGACTAAAGCGTTGTCCTCCCTGACAGTATAATCAATAGTCACCAGGTCACCTGCCTGTATCGGACTGTCCGATGCTTCATAGGTTGCCCGCTCGTCAGCAAGATTGCTCATAACGGTGTCTACTTCCTCGTCCGTTATTTCGACCGGAACATTCTTGACAGGTATATTCTCATACGACAGGTTGTCTATTTGAGGCATGACCTCTACCGTCATGGTCATAGAAAGATCCGAATTCCTCTTAAAATCAAAAGATTCTTCCAAGGCAGGCCGCGAAACCGGTTTTATGTCAGCCTCCTTGACCGCCTGCAGATAATATTCAGAAACCATGTTTTTCAAAACTTCCGTCTCGATATCCTTGCTGAATTTCTTCTCGACCAGCGTCATCGGCGCCTTGCCTTGCCTAAAACCCGGAAATTTTGCCTTCTTCTGAGCATCCATGAGACCTTTCCTGATTTCACCTTCTATGGAATCAGCCGGAATTTCTATTTTGAGCCGTTTTTTGGTTGATGATATGTCTTCAAGTGCCTTTAACAATTTACAATTCTCCTTCTGCAATTAGTGCTTGATATGTAACATTTTAGTTTAACTTAACCCCTGAGCTTTGTCAATTTAAGCTGGGTTGTGGCATAAGGATGGTAGCGGCAGGGGCAGGTTATCTACCGGAGTGCTGGTTAGGCGACAAGAGCAAAATATTTGTTGCATTTGGCGCATTGATATTGCTTGTCATTTTTGACCTCTATTGCAAAGTCTCTGTTGCCAAAGTGCTTTATGACTGATGCGATATCCCTGCGTTTCAGACAGGGGTCTGCATAAATGCGACACACACGCTCTCCTGGTATGCAAACAACTTTACCGCGCGGAAATGCATAATAGGGCCATACTTTGAATGAATGCTCCGTGGATGTCCTCGGTTTAAGTGCCTTCCAGAACTCATAGTGGTTCCCGTACTGAATTGCGTCACCAACAGCCTCGCCGTCTTCGACATGTACTGAATCCGAGATAATTTCTCCACCAAGAGAAAAAAATATACCTACCTTCATACATGTTCCTCCTTATCAAAGAGATTGTAAAATTATCATATATATATTCCGGTGCTTCAGTCCGCGAGTCTGGTGTAAATCTCCTCTATTCTGTTGACATTCCTGACAAAAACGTTGACTAGCACGGGATCAAAATTCATGTCCCTGTTGTCGCTGACAAAAGAGAGCGATTTTTTGAAGTCCCATGCTGCCTTATAAGGCCTTGTGGACGTCAGAACGTCGAAAACATCGGACAGGGCAGTAATCCTTCCGTAGACCGAAATAGCATCTCCTGCAAGTCCGGACGGGTAGCCGCTGCCGTTGACCCTCTCGTGGTGCGTCAGCGAAACGATGGAAGCTGTCGCAAAATAGGGGTTCGAGTTCTTTGGCAGTATACTGGAGCCAATGCTGCTGTGCTTCCTGACCATCTCCATTTCGTCGCGCGTCAGTCGTTCCGACTTAAAGAAAATATGGTCCGGGATGCTGATCATGCCTATGTCATGCGACTGGGCAGCGTGATAGATCAAATCCTGCTCATTTTTGTCCCAGTTCAACCCGGCTGCTATAATTTTCGAGTATAGTCCTACCCGTACGCAGTGGTTCTCGAATACGTTCTCTTTCAGGCGGTACGCGCCAATAAATTTAATGAACTGACGGCGCAGGGCCAGAGGTTTTACCCGCTCCAAGAAATCCAGAGGAGAAAATGGTTTGACAAATAATTCCGAGGCTGGGTCCTCCAGCGAAAGGTCCTTCAGTTCTTTAGCGTTAGGCTCCCCCGTTATAATAAAAATAGGTATATCACGGTGTAACTTGCGCGCTTCCCGCATAAAGGTCAGGCCATCCATTTTCGGCATCCTGAAGTCCGTGAAAACCATGTCTATCTGATGCTCAGCCACGTAGTTCAAAGCCTCTAACGGACACGAGAAACTTGATACCTTAAAACCGGCCATCCTTGTTACTTCTTCGATTAAGGTGCGGCATTCTTCAGTATCATCGACCACTACAGCAGTAAGATCATTAAGTGACATCTCTGAGTCCCGCTCCCCTAACCATTATAGTTATCACTGTTTTTTTAGAGGTCCCATTCAGACATTAAAGGTTGCAAAAAAAATGCCTGATTAACCTATAAAAAGGATGTGCCTACAACAAACAGTATGTTACAATGCCATTGCGGTGAGTGGAGCGACCAGGCAATCTTTAGAAATCAACTTGTTAGCAAGTACGAAATTACTTCGCCTCTTTCTAAATGACATTTTTTGAGACCTCAAAAGCCTTTCGAGATGTTGACTGTCGATAATACATTTAGTCCGTTGCTGTCAACAAATATTTACAGTAATCACCTATTCAATAATGAAAATACAAATAATCAATGAGTTGAACAACATAGACAGCATGTCGCCCTTAGTGGCAGGAGCAAAAAAAGTTGCACCTAACATAATAGGGAAAGCAGGAGAAGTGGAGCATTTATTCTTCGACGAGTTGAAACTACTTATAGTGCCGCACGGTTTTTGAATTCCACATTCAGCATATGCGTTGAGCAGGAGATGCACGGGTCGTATGCCCTTACCAGCATCTCGAGGCCAAGCGTTATTTCGTCATCAGTTCCGGTAATAATTTCCGGAACAAGTTTCACCATATCACGCTCAATATTGTTGAGGTTCTGGTTTGTGGGGATAATGCAGTTGGCATTTATTATAACGCCCTTTTCATCTATATCGTATTGATGGAACAGCACGCCGCGCGGCACTTCCACGGCGCCCACCCCGCTGCCGGCCTTTACCGGAATCTTCGATTGTTCATTCAACCCGACTAGCATTACTTCATCGTAATTAATGCCATGACTCTTAAAATATTCCAATATCCCGATAGCTTCTTCGAGACAGTGTACCGATTCAATAAGCTGTGCTGCTGTATTCAGGTAAGGATTGATGCACTTCGGCTTGAGGTTTATGGCAGCGGCAACATTCCTGGCTTTGGGATGAAGTTTTTCATAATTCAGGTTAAATCGCGCAAGGGAGCCCACTGCGTATGAATCCCGGCTAAGTTTTGTATGTTTTGCAGAAGAGTGGGCCACGATAAATTCATTGGTCGCCTTCCTATAATCCCGCTTGTTCATTCTGACGCCGTCCGTCGAGCCGATATCGCCCATAAGGAACGGGTATTCGCCATCATCACTGACCAATGCAACATATTCTGTATCGCGTTCAAATTCCGGAAATTTCAGCGAGGCCGCCAGCTCGACTGTAGCATTAATGTCAGGTCTCATTCCCCGCAGTAGGTCAAGCATGTCATCGAGGTCAGGCTCGCCGGGTAGTTTTGTAAAACCGCCCACTATGGCGGATATGGGATGAACATGGCGGCCCACCAGTATGGTACAAACTTCATTGCAGGTCTTCTTCATCCTTAAAGCCCTGCGGACAACCTTTGAATGACTGTCAATCATCGGTACAAAACTTTTAACACCCAGCAAATCGGGTGCCGCAAGTAGGTAAATATGCAGAATGTGGCTGTCGAGCATCTCTAAATGCAGAAGGAGTTTTCTCAGCCTCACCGTCTGGTCAGAGGGAGTAATCCCCAGCGCGTCCTCGGCAGCCTGGATCGACGCCAGCGTGTGTCCGCAGGAGCAGATGCCGCATATCCGTGATGTAATGTGCTGGGCTTCGAAAACTGACCGCCCCCTGAGGATACCTTCAAAAAAACGCGGAGCCTCGACAATATCGAGTCGGCAGGCCTCCATCCTTCCCTCTTTCACGTTGACCACGATATTGCCGTGTCCCTCGACTCTTGTTAAATATTCCACATTGATATTCACGCTACGCTTGTTCATTCTTATCCAACTCCCTGCAAACGTTGTACATGTCCATCTTCTTGATGACCATATCCAGAGGAATGCCGTACTTGCGTAGCACATCCTGTGCTCCCTTCTCGTTCGGCTTACTCAGCATTCCCCTGCAGCCGTAGCATATATTTCCATTATTAATGCACCACGAATTGCAACCGGCCTTTGTTACCGGCCCAAGGCAGGTCACTCCCCTGTCGTACATGCAGACATTTTCATTCATTTTGCATTCCACGCAAACAGCGTAATCGGGAACATTATAGGCTATGCCCTTCAAGATCGCTTTCAGCACCCCAACAAATTCAGGTATATAGACCGGACATCCGTTTACGAAATAATCAACCCGCACCACCTGGTGCACAGCCCGGGTCTTTGCACTGGGGAAGGACCGGTAGTCAGCCCCGTAAACGTAACGCCGAATATCCTCAAGGTCAAAGCCGTTTTTTATACCGTTCACACCTCCGATCGTAGCGCACGAGCCGTATGCAACCAGTACCACCGCCCTGTCCCGTATCTGTTTTATCCGTTCAACAGCATGCTGGTTGGTAATGCTACCTTCAATTATTGCAACATCAAGCGGGCCGTCCCAACGCTCGGACATCACCTCACGGAACTCCGCCACATCGACCAGGTCCAGAACATCCAGCAACGTCTCGCCCATGTTGGCAACCTGGAGCTGACACCCCTCACAGCATGCAAAATCAAAAAAAGCCGCCCTCGGTCTTTTCATATCAATAGGTCTCTTGTAAATATTTGATTTCTTCGTAACTAAATACCGGACCATCCTGGCAGGCATATACATGCTGAATCTGGCAGTGACCGCATTTACCGAGGCCGCATTTCATGTGCCGCTCAAAGGATAACAGTATCTGACGCCCGGGTATGTTCTTTGCCAGAAGTTCCCTTATCACAAACTTATACATGACCGGCGGACCGACCACTACGGCAAAGGTCCTTTCCGGTTCAATGTCAACGCCAGGTATAAGCGTTGTAATAAGTCCTACGTGCCCCTGCCATTCCGGAACGGCACGGTCTACAGTACATTCATAATGAACATCCATTCGCTTATTCCATTGTTCGATCTCGTCAAAGAAAAGTATATCACTGGGGCTTTTGCAGCCCAGCAATATATGAACTTTCCCAAAATCCCTCCGGTTGTCAAATACATACTTAATCAAAGAACGCAAGGGTGCTATACCCAACCCTCCAGCCACAATTAACAGGTCATTCCCTTCAAATATTCTGATAGGAAAGCCTTTGCCTAACGGCCCCCTGATACCGACCTCATCTCCAGCCTCCAGTTTGTGCAGGGCGTTCGTGACCTTTCCGACAGCCCTAACGCATATCTCAAAAGAGTCGCTGACGTTTGTCGGAGAAGAAGATATGGATATGGGGATCTCGCCCACACCGAACAGGGACAGCATTATGAACTGCCCTGGTTCGTGGTCGAGCCTTCCAGCTCCTTCCAGTACTATTTCGAACAACTTTTCATATGCTGTCATCTGTTTCGTACGAACAATTTTACCCTTTCTCACGTTATAGCGAGACTCTGCCAAAGCTAGTTTTTTCATAGCCTAATAGTTCCCCTTCATTATAGTGCTGACCGTCCCCTCAAACTCTTCTATTAAAGTATTCAGGGTGTCCTTAAGCCTAATGCCTGCCATGCAGGTACGGCTGCACCTGCCGCACCCCGTACAAAAAAATCTTGAAAACCTGTCAACCGGATATCTGAATTTTCGGTAATAACGGTGCTTCTGTCTTAAGGAGCGTTCCTTTCTGAAATTTTCTCCTCCCGCTATCTTGGCAAATGTCTCAAGCTGACAAGAATCCCATACCCTGTATCGCGTTCCTGTCTTGAGGTCCAGGTTCATTTCATCTTTTATATCAAAACAATAGCATGTCGGGCAAACATTCGTGCAGTTCCCGCATGCCAGACATCTTTCATTCAACTCATCCCACACACCGCTATTATAAGACCGGTCAAAAAGCTCCGGTATATATCTCGACTCAACAGGGACTTCATTCCTGAAAAGGGCCCTTTTCCTTTTCCTCAATCCGGCCAATTCTTCCAGATGGGTCGTATCGGCGCTCTCAAAAACCTTGGCTGTCTCAATGATATCCTCCCCCATTTGGGTATTAATATGCACAATGAAACAGTCACCAAGATCGGTAAAAAACAGATCATAGCCGCCGCTGGGCATGTTTGCGTTCACAAGAGCGCAGCTCGCATATTCATCGCAATATTCATTGCATTCCAAACCAATGATATTTATTTTCCGTTTGTGCATTAGGTAATTGTAATCTCTGGGACGCTCCGAAAATACCATGTTCAGGCACTGGATTCCGGCAAGGTCACAGGTATGGACCCCGAAGATTGTCATTTTTTCATATTCTACAACCGCCTGGGCATTCAGTCCCTCGCTTGTATCAAACTCTAGCAGAGTCTCACGCCTAGGCATGAAAAATTTTTTAGGAGGTAATATGGTCGGAATATATTTAAGAGCTACGCTGTCCCCTGCGGTTACCTCTTCAAAGGAAAAATTATTGTACCCCCTGGATACAGGCGCAACTACCTTCTGCAATTTTGACAGCCTTGAAATAAAACCGTCAAACTGCTCTTTTCTCAGCACAACATATTGCACGTCTTTCATATATTCCTCTTTAAATCACCTGCTGTTATGACTATATGTTTCATTAGGAAGTCCATGGTTGCATAGTGCAACTCTTTTTTTTCTGGCTTTCAATCAAACTCTAGCAAACAAAGGCTTTGATGTCAACTATACGAATAGCCTAAATAAGAAAGACTAATAGGTAGTAGGTCAGCGCACGGGGTCCCCAAAAAGTCAAAGATTTTCTGGGGTGCAGGTTACCCGTATTTGGCTTTAAAGAAGAGGATTATCAAAACAAAAGTAAAAGATACGCCGTTTGCTGCAATAATCGGCAGGTTGTGCAAAAAAAAACCATATATCATCCACAGAAACAAACCGGCCCCCATGAAAATAAACATCAAAAGAGAGATGTCCCTCGTCTCTTTCAGCTTCCAAGTCTTTATCACCTGGGGAACCAATGATGAGGTCGTGAGCACGGCTGCTACTAATCCGATTAGCGTAATACCGTCAAATTGCATTATAGTTATTATAACCTATGCCTTAGGACTCATGGCCATAAAAAAGCCATAAAAAAAGCGGCCGAATGGGCCGCCTCATTTACATTTTTTGGATTTCCCCGAACCCTTGCGGGACACGATTCAGGTGTTAACTCCAAGTCTTGGGAATATGAACAACTGGAGTATTACCAAGACAACAAGGATGAGAGCACCAATAACGATATCATTCATTTCTTCGCCTCAGCCTTACCCTCTTTCTTGGGAGCGATATTTTCATAATCAACAAACTCTACGATGGCCATAGGGGCACGGTCATTGACCCTTTGCCGGGTCTGCACAATCCTTAAATAACCGCCATTCTTATCGGTAAATCTGGGGGCTATATCGGAAAAAAGCTTAGATACCACCGTTCTGTTAGGTATATAGGACAGCACCATTCTTTTTGAATGAAGGTCGCCACGCTTGCCAAAGGTTACCAGCTCTTCAGCTATGCTTTTAATAGCCTTGGCCCTCGCGAGTGTTGTTTCGATTCTCTGGTGCTCAAAAAGAGACGATACGAGGCCGCGGAGTAATGCCTTTCTCTGGTTCGCCGTTCTTCCAAAATGCCTGCCTGCGACTTTATGGTTCATCGTTGCTCAGTACCTCCTCTAAGATTTTGAAGCACTGCCTTCAAACTCATTCATATCAATCCGCATGCCGAAACTCAATCCCATCGAATTAAGGATATTCTTTATTTCATTGAGTGACTTACGGCCGAAATTCTTGGTCTTGAGCATTTCATGTTCGGTCCTTTGCACAAGATCGGAAATGGTCTTGATATTAGCATTTTTCAGGCAATTATACGACCTAACTGATAGTTCAAGCTCATCAATGCTCTTCAGCAGGTTCTCATTAGATATTCTTGTCAAGTCAACAACGGCTGCTGTCCGGGGTGACTCTTCAGTAATATTTTCCTCCTCAAGAAAAATAAACAGGTCGAGGTGGTCCATCAATATTGAAGCAGCATCGCTGACCGCCTTTTCAGGAGTTATACCACTATCAGTCCATAGCTCCAATACAAGCCGGTCATAATCAGTCGAACGTCCAACCCTCGCTTTTTCAACCCAGAAATTCACCTTCTTTACTGGACTGTAAATGGAATCCACCGCAATCACATCAATCGGCAGATCTTGCTCCTTATTTAACTCTGCGGCCACATAGCCCTTGCCCTTCCTGACATACAATTCCATCTCGAATGTGGCATTGTTGTCTACCGTTGCAATATAACAGTCGTTATTCAAGACCTCGACATTGGCATCAGTCTCTATATCAGCGGCGGTAACCACTTTGGGCCCTTTTACCTTTATCGAAACAATACTTGTTCCTTCTGAGTACACCTTGAACCTAAGCTTTTTTACATTAAGCACAATGTCAACAACATCTTCTTTTACTGATTTTATGGCAGAAAACTCATGCAAGACACCGGGCATCCTGATTCCGGTAACAGCCGCACCTTCTATCGAGGAAAGCAAAACCCTGCGAAGCGAATTACCAATGGTCGTTCCATATCCACGCTCAAGCGGCTCGGCAACAAGCTTTCCATAATAATCCGTAAGGGTCTCTTCTTCAAAAATAATCTTTTGAGGCAGTTGAAAGCCTTTTTTTACAAGATCCATAATACGGTCTCCTATGCCTTTATTTTCTATGTTTCATAAATTATTACCGAGGAACTCTTTTCAGATATCCTTCGGACGCACCCGGCTACTTTACACCCCAAAAAAGTCTGACGACTTTTCGGGGATTCCGTTACTTTGAGTAAAGCTCGACTATGAGCTGCTCCTGTACCGGTAATTGTATTTCATCACGGGAAGGCACCCTTGCAAACTTTCCGGTCAGGTTTTTGGTATCAACCTCAACCCATTCAGGGAATCCTCTGTGTTCAGCAATAGATAAGCTCTCCGTGATAGCCTGGAGTTCCCTGCTCTGTTCAGCAACTGCAACTATATCGCCGTCCTTTAAAATATATGATGGTATATCAACTTTCTTTCCGTTCACAGTAAAATGACCATGCCTGACAAGTTGTCTTGACTCTCTTCTATTAAGAGCAAAGCCCATCCTATACACCACATTATCGAGCCTGCTTTCCAATAATTGAAGTAATACTTCACCTGTGATGCCCTTCAGCCTGGAAGCCTTCTCAAAATAATTCCTGAACTGGTCCTCCATTATCCAGTATACTCTTCTGACTTTCTGTTTCTCCCTCAACTGCATCCCATAATCGGAGAGTTTACCCCTGCTCTGGCCATGCTGTCCTGGAGGGTATTTCCTCCGTTCCACGCCACATTTCTCGGTATAGCACCTTGTGCCCTTTAAAAAGAGTTTTTCTCCCTCTCTTCTGCAAAGCCTGCACAACGGGCCCGTGTATCTAGCCATTTACACTCTCCTCCTTTTAGGCGGCCTGCAACCGTTATGGGGCACCGGGGTAACATCCTTAATCAGCGTAATTTCCAGTCCCGCCGCTTGCAAGGCCCTGATTGCCGTCTCTCTTCCAGCCCCCGGACCTTTGACGAACACGTCAACCTGCCTGAGGCCCACTTCCATGGCCTTTTTGGCTGCTGTCTCGGATGCTATCTGAGCGGCAAAAGGCGTGCCCTTCCGCGACCCCTTGAATCCGAGACTTCCCGCACTTGACCAGGCAATAACATTGCCAGTGGTATCGGTTATAGTGATAATCGTATTGTTAAAAGTAGTCTGTATATGAGCAGTGCCGTTTGCAATATGCTTCTTGACTTTCTTGCCGACTCTCTTCTTCTGCGCCATTATATACCAGTCCTCCTTATGACTTTTTCCTCAGCACAAGCTTCCGCGGGCCACGGCGGGTCCGCGCATTGGTCTTTGTCCTTTGGCCTCTCACCGGCAAATGTGCAGAATGCCTCGTTCCCCTATAACATCCAATATCGGTGAGCCTCTTTACATTCATCCCAACTTCGCGCCTGAGATCGCCCTCGACCTTATACTCTTTTTCTATGCTGCTCCTGATCTTAACGACATCCGCGTCAGTAAGGTCCTTGACGCGTATATCGGGATTTACATTGATCTCTTTTAATATCTTATTCGATAAAGCCCTTCCAATGCCAAATATGCGCGTAAGCCCAATCTCGACGCGCTCATTCTTCGGCAGATCAACGCCAGCAATTCTTGCCATGCTCTACTCCTTTGTCATCCATAAAATTGTTAAATAATACCATGTACAACAAGCCTTGTCGCTATCCCTGCCTCTGCTTATGCCTCGGGTTTTCACAGAGGATCCTGACAACGCCTTTTCTCTTCACTATCTTACACTTGGAACATACCGGTTTTACAGAAGGCTTTACCTTCATAATTCATCCCCCTAAAAGATACTAAACAGCAGGCAGTAGGCACGTACTGCAAACCGCCGTTCACTATTTGAATCTATACGTTATACGGCCCTTAGTCAGATCATATGGGGAAAGCTCGATAGTAACTTTGTCCCCAGGCAATATCTTTATAAAATGCATCCGCATCTTGCCGGATACGTATGCAAGTATAATTTGGCCGTTTTCGAGAGCAACCCTGAACATCGCGTTTGGCAGAGTTTCGACGATTGTTCCCGACACTTCAATATTTTCTTCTTTCGCCATGCGTAAGCCTATCATTATACCTGTATACTAAATTTTAGTCAAGATTACCGGAACACTTTTAGTTATAGCAATAGTATGTTCAAAGTGAGCGGACAACCGGCCATCAGCAGTAACGGCTGTCCATCCGTCATCGAGTATGTTAACGTCCGCACAACCGGCGTTAACCATAGGCTCAATTGCCAAGGTCATTCCCTCCTTAAGTCGAGGCCCCCGGCCGGATTCACCAAAGTTCGGCACTTGGGGATCCTCATGCAAAGAGCGCCCGATTCCATGTCCGACAAATGCCCTCACGACAGAAAAACCGTTGGACTCTACATGCTGCTGAATGGCAGCCGAAATGTCCGAGACCCTGTTTCCCACCACAGCATTCTTTATCCCTGCATATAGGGCCTCTTCGGTTACCGACATCAACTTCCGTGCCTCATCATCCACAACGCCAACTGGAAAAGTCAGAGCTGCGTCGCCGTAAAACCCTTCCAGGACAACGCCCAAATCAATACTAATTATGTCGCCGCTTTTCAATCTGGACATCCGGGACGGGATGCCATGCACCACCTGGTCATTGACCGATGTGCACGTGCTTGCCGGATACCCCCTATATCCCATAAAGGCCGAAATTGCGTTCCGCTTCTTTATCTGGTCCTTCACGTACGCTTCTATGTCGGCAGTCGTTATATCCACCGCAATAAAGGACTTCAGGTTCTTCAGAATCTCTGCTACGATACGGCACGCAGCTGCAATTTTTTCTATCTCTCTTTTGGACTTTACGATTATCACAGTGCAGTAATGTTAATCTCTTCTGCCTTTCAATTTACCTCTCTGGAGAAAACCCTCGTAAGACCTGGTTAACAAGTGAGATTCTATCTGTGAGACTGTGTCGAGGGCAACGCCTACGGCTATCAGGAGAGATGTTCCGCCAAAGTAAAAAGGTACATTGAACCGTTTGATGAGCAGCTCCGGCATTACACACACTATGGCAAGGTAAAGAGCCCCCACAAAAGTCAAACGCGTAAGTACACGGTAGATGTATTCAGTTGTCTTCTGTCCCGGTCTGATACCGGGAATGAAGCCTCCATGCTTTTGCAGGTTTTCGGCAATATCGACCGGGTTGAATATCACCGCTGTATAAAAATAACTGAAAAAGAAAATCATACCTACATATAGAAGGGTGTAAGTCGGCGTACCTGGAGCCAACTGTTTGGCAATGGCCTGCACCCATGGCACTGCAATGAATCCGGCAACCGTTGCCGGGAACATAATTATAGAAGAAGCAAAGATGGGGGGAATAACTCCAGCGGTGTTTACCTTTAAGGGAAGATGAGTGCTCTGACCGCCGAAAACTTTCCTGCCAATCACCCGCTTTGCATACTGGACCGGAATCTTCCTCTGCCCCCTCTCGATAAAGATGATGCCGCCGATAACCGCCACCATAATTACTGTAAGCAAAATGACGAAGAATATCGATAGCTCACCGGCCCTTACCAAACTGAATGTGCTGAATACAGCGTTAGGAAACCGGGCAGCTATGCCTGCAAAAATGATGAGGGAAATGCCATTTCCAATACCTCTCTCCGTTATCTGTTCTCCAAGCCACATAAGAAATGCAGTCCCGGAGGTAAGGGTGATCATAGTCATAATTCTGAAGCTCCAGCCAGGGTTCTGAATGAATTGTCCTCCAGCCATTCCTTCCAGGCCGACAGCTATGCCGAAAGACTGTATAGCGCCGATACCAACTGTGGCGAATCTGGTATATTTGACGATCCTTTTCCTGCCGGACTCTCCTTCTTTTGCAAGTTTGCCCAGGCTGGGGATAACCACTGTAAGGAGCTGAAAGATAATCGAAGCGCTGATATACGGCATGATTCCCAGTGCAAAAATCGTGACCCTCGAAAGGGCGCCGCCTGAGAACATATCAAAAAAGCCCATCATCGCCCCGCCCTTTTCAGTAAGGAACTTGCTCAGCGCCTCACTATTGATGCCTGGCGTAGGGATATGCGCGCCCATTCTGTAAACTGCGAGCAGACTGAGCGTAAACAGCACCCTGTTTTTTAATTCGGCGATTTTAAAGATGTTTTGAATGCTGGCCAGTAAGCCCAAAGCTATAATACCTCGGACTTGCCGCCGGCTGCAGTTATTTTGGATACCGCAGAAGCGCTGAATGCATGTGCCTTAATAATAATAGGCCTGGTTATGTCACCATCGCCCAGAACTTTAAGACCATCCTTCAATTCTCTTATAATCTTGTGTTTAATCAGGATTTCGGGCGTTACTGTGTCGATATCGGCAAGCTTTGCGATATCGTCCAGGTTCACAATTGAGTATTCTTTCTTGAAGGGCCTATTCGAGAATCCCCTCTTGGGAAGCCTTCTCTGGAGCGGCGTCTGTCCACCTTCAAAGGCCGGCCCTTTGTTGCCGCCGGAGCGCGCTTTCTGTCCTTTATGTCCCTTGGTAGCAGTCTTTCCGTGTCCGGAACCCATGCCCCTGCCTATTCTCTTTGGCTTTTTTCTGCTCCCTGGGGCCGGTGACAAATTCTCTATTTTCATTGGTTAACTTTTGACCTCCTGTTCGCTCTCTTCCTCCACAACGGCTTCCCCTTCGGCCTTGCCTCTTAGTCTATTGACAACATCAGGGTCCATTAAATGGCTGAGCCCATCCAGTGTCGCTCTAACAGTGTTGAAAGGGTTGTGGCCGCCAAGCGCCTTTGCAACAATATCGTGGATACCGGAAACCTCAAAGACCGCGCGGACTGCGCCGCCTGCAATCAGGCCGGTCCCCTTGGGTGCCGGATTCATGACAACTGCATTGGAACCGTACTTTCCAATAATTTTGTGCGTAATGGTTCCCTCTTTTAAGGCAAACCGCATGAGGCGTTTTTTGGCCTGTTCCACTGCCTTTCGTATTGCTTCCGGCACTTCTGAAGCCTTTCCCTTGCCAACACCGACAATGCCGTCTCCGCTGCCGACGACAACAAGGGCGCTGAAGGAAAATCTCCTTCCTCCCTTAACAACCTTCGCAACTCTGTTTATATAGACCACCTTGTCTTTTAAATTAAGCCCCTCAGCGTCGATCCTTTCGGTTTTCACCATACCTCCTTTTTTAATTACGAATTAAGAATTAAGAATTAACAATGAATGACCATAATGTTCTTCCACAATTCGTAATTCCTAATTCGTAATTCGTAATTATCAACTTAAAATTCCAAGCCGCCTTCGCGTGCACCGTCAGCGAGGGCTTTCATGCGACCATGATATTTATAACCACCGCGGTCAAATACGATCTTTTTAACTCCCAGAGGAACCGCCCGCGACGCTATCAGCAAACCCACCCGTCTGGCCATGGCTGTGTTGCCCTTGTGTCCCCCTTCATCCTTCAACTCCTTATCGAGCGAGGATGCGGTAATAAGAGTATGACCTTTCGTATCGTCGATAATCTGCGCATATATATGGTTGAGGCTCTTGTAAATGCAGAGTCTCGGCCGCTCAACGCTGCCGGATACCTTTTTCCTCAATCTTTTGTGGCGCCTTTGCCTCGCCTCTTCCTTTACAATCACGACATCCTCCTTCAAGAATACAGGTTAAGGTTAAGGTTAAGAAAAACCCGTTAAGTCTTTTTTCTCAACCTTAACCTTAGCCTTAGCCTATTTTTTACCCGTCTTTCCAGCCTTCAATTTGATCCGCTCACCTTGATACCTGACTCCCTTGCCTTTATAGGCATCGGGCAGCCTTAACTCCCTTACATTGGCAGCAACCTGACCAAGCAGTTGTTTATCCATGCCGGTCAATGTGATAGTCGTCTGCTTCTCATCAACAGCAGCCTTTATCCCCTCGGGAAGCTGATATTCAATTGGATGAGAATACCCCAATGTAAACGCAAGTTTGGTCCCCTTCACCTGGGACCGGTAACCAATGCCGGTTATTTCCAGTACCCTTGTATATCCCTGCGATACACCGTTCACCATGTTAGACACAAGGCTTCTGGCAAGGCCGTGGAGTGACCTGTGCGACTTTGAATCACTACTCCTCTCAATAATGATCTTCCCATCGGCAACTGATATCTTGATGCCTTCGGGGAAGGTATAGTTCAGTTCGCCCTTCTTCCCTTTAACTTTAATAACGTCCTGATTGACTTCAACGTTTATTCCCTGCGGAATAGTAATGGGCTTTTTACCTATTCGTGACATCTATTTCTCCTCCAAAAAACAGGTTTAGGTTAAGGTTAAGGGTTAGGGTTAGGGCAAGCAATTCTCGCTCATTTAGTCTTTTTTCCTTAACCTCAGCCTCAGCCTTAACCTGTACTCATTACCAAACATAACAGAGCACCTCTCCGCCAACACCTTCCCGGCGACATGACTTATCGCTGAGGACTCCCATCGAGGTAGTAAGGATAGCGATCCCAACACCGTCCATGACCTTTGGGACCTCATCTTTGCCGGCATATACTCTCCTGCCGGGTTTACTGATCCTCTTCAGGCCGCTGATAACCGGACTATTATCTGTCGTATATTTAAGGGTCACCCGCAGCATGCCCTGTTTTTTGTCTTTTATAATTTTATATGATTTTATAAAACCCTCTTCTTTTAAAATCTTTGCCAATTCCACCTTCATCCTAGAGGCCGGAATATCTACCTTCTCTGTCCTGATAAGGAGGGTGTTCCTCATTCTGGTCAGCATATCAGCAATCGGATCGGTCATCATGCCTGCACCCCTACCAGCTCGATTTTGTAACCCCGGGGATGAATCCCCTGAGGGCTAATGTCCTGAAGCATATCCTGCAAAGTCCGAACTTCCTTAAGTAGCCTCTCGGTCTACCGCATGACTTGCACCGGTTATAGGCCCGTACCTTAAACTTGGGCGCCCTGTTGCTTTTCTCAATTAAACATGTCTTTGCCACCAAACTCCTCCTTTACTTTCTGAAAGGGATACCCATATGCCTGAGCAACGATTTGCATTCGGTATCGTTTTTTGCTGAAGTGCACATGGTTATGTCGAGCCCATGCACCATCTCAACTTTATCGTAATCGATCTCAGGAAATATGTACTGCTCCTTCAGGCCGAAAGAATAATTTCCCCTTCCGTCAAAGGATTTTGTAGACAGCCCCCTGAAATCTCTGATTCTCGGCAAAGCAACATTGATCAACCTGTCAAAAAATTCATACATCCGCTCTCCCCGCAGCGTGACCTTGCAACCGAGCGGAACGCCCTCCTTGAGCTTGAAACCTGCGATGGCCTTCTTTGATTTCGTGACCAGCGGCTTCTGCCCGGTAATAGCAGCAAGTTCCTTTTCAGCTGCTTCGAGAAGCTTGATGTTCTGAGTGGCTTCGCCAAGAGTAACATGAACGACAATCTTCTGCAGTTTAGGGACCTGCATAATATTTTTATATGAAAACTCCTTCATGATCACAGGTATTACTTCCGTTGCATATTTTTCCATAAGACGCGGCGCCATGACTAATCTAAAACCTCCTTGCACTTTTTGCATGTCCTGAGCTTACTGCCGTTATCAAGGACTGTATTGCCTATCCTTGTCGGCTTGCCGCATTTCGGGCATAAGAACATCACGTTTGATATATGAATGGGACCTTCTTTTTCGATGATGCCGCCTTGAGCATATTTCTTGTTGGGCTTGGTATGCCTTTTAACAATATTTATACCTTCAATCGTAACCTTTTCAGCAGCCCGGGACACTGAAAGCACTCTTCCCTTTTTGCCCCTATTTTTTCCGGTCGTCACCATGGCGGTATCGCCCTTTTTTATTCCTAACCCCACTGTATCCTCCTCACTATTATAGTACCTCGGGAGCAAGCGATATTATCTTCATGAATTCCTTCCATCTAAGCTCTCGAGCAACCGGTCCGAAAATTCTCGTTCCAACGGGTTCCATCTGTGGGTTTAAAAGCACAACAGCATTCTGGTCAAACCTTATGTATGAGCCGTCAGGACGTTTCGTTTCTTTTTTAGTCCTCACCACAACAGCCTTGGACACGGCGCCCTTTTTCACATTGCCTTCGGGAATCGCTTCTTTAACGCTCACCACTATGATATCGCCAAGCCGGGCATACCTTCTATTGGACCCCCCGAGGACTCTTATGCACTGGACCCTCTTGGCACCCGAGTTGTCCGCCACCTCAAGGATGCTTAAATTTTGTATCATTTACTTACCCTCGCCTTTAACGATTTTGATCACCTGCCACCGTTTGTCCGCACTAAGCGGCCTGCTTTCAACAATCTCGACCACATCGCCCGCCTTACATTTATTCTCCTCGTCGTGAGCTTTGAGCTTGGTGACCTTCTTGACAGTTTTAAGATAGATCGGGTGTTGAAAAGTCCTGGTAACCGCTACCACAACCGTCTTGTCCATCTTATCGCTGACTACTTTACCTGTGTATGTCTTCTTAGGCATTTTTGGCGCCTCCTTTGCCGGTCTCCGCATGAGGCTCCTTTTCAGTAATGACCGTCAGCACTTTCGCTATGTCCTTGCGCACTGCAAGTACTCTGCTATTGTTCTGCAATTCACCCTTCGAAAGCTGAAACCTGAGGTTGAACAGCTCCTTCCGCAAGTCCATCTCTTTCTGCCTCAATTCCTCTATAGATAACGCCCTTACTTCAGAAGGTTTCATAACACTGCCACCTCTCTAGCGACAAATTTTGTAGCAATAGACAGTTTCCTTGATGCAAGCTTGAATGCCTCTTTTGCAATATCTTCTGAAACCCCTGAAACCTCATACAGTATTCTTCCGGGACTGACAACCGCAACCCAGTACTCCGGATTGCCTTTGCCTTTACCCATTCTTGTTTCGGCGGGCTTCTTGGTTATAGGCTTATCCGGGAAAATCCTTATCCATACCTTGCAGCCTTTCTTGGCATGTCGAGTTATGGCAACCCTGGCGGCCTCTATCTGGCGGCTCGTTATCCAGCCAGGCTCCGTAGCTTTCATAGCGAACTCACCAAAGCTGACGTCCGAGCCACGGTATGCCTTGCCGTTCATATTGCCTTTCATCATTTTTCTAAATTTAACTTTTTTTGGTGCCAGCATATCTTACTCTCCTGATTATTCGCTTAATAAGGCGGCAACCGGTGGTTCAGCGAGTATATCGCCATGATAAAGCCATACCTTTATACCAATTGCGCCGAATGTCGTCCGTGCTTCCGCAAATCCGTAATCTATATTTGCCCTGAAGGTGCTTAGAGGCACCCTTCCTTCTCTATACCACTCCGTTCTGGCAATTTCAGCACCGGCCAGCCTCCCCGAACACTGGACCTTGATACCCAGCGCACCGAACCTGACAGCTGAGGCCACCGCCCGCTTGAGCGCCCTCCTGAATGCGACCCTCTTTTCCAGCTGAAGCGCTATATTCTCGGACACAAGCTGCGCATCCACTTCCGGTTTCCTGATCTCTTTTATATCGATTGCAACCTGTTTTTTCGTTGCATCTTCCAGTTCCTTCTTCAGCTTTTCAACTTCAGCGCCCTTTTTGCCGATAATAATGCCAGGCCGGGCGGTATGTATTATGACCTTCAGTTTTTGACCAGGCCGTTCTATCTCTATTCTTGAGACACCTGCGTGGAAGAGCTTCTTCTTTATTGACTTGCGCACCTCTATGTCTTCCAGGAGCTGATGCTGGTATCCCTTTTTAAGAAACCACCTTGATTCCCAGGTCCGTATAATGCCCAGTCTATTACCTATAGGATTCGTCTTCTGACCCAAATCAGCACCCCCAGTCCATATGACAATACTTCATTTTCATTCCTCCGAAAGAATAATGGTTATATGACAAGATCTCTTCTTAATGACATTGGCTCTTCCCATAGATCTCGGCTCCATCCGTTTCATAAAAGGACCATTATCTACAAAAGCCGTCTTAATTTTCAATTTGTCGATGTCTACCTGAGTGTCTTTTTGTTCTGCGTTTGCCATTGCGGACTTCAGAAGCTTTTCAACAGAGCGTGCCCCTCTGTATGGCATAAATCTGAGTGAAACCAGCGCATCGGCTGCCCTCTTGCCCCTGATAAGGTCCACTACCCTTCTGGCTTTCCGCGGGGTCATTTTCGCATGTCGCAATATCGCTTTCGATAGCATAATCAATTAACCTTTCGTCGCAGCAGCCTTAGCTGCTGAGCCCGAATGCCCTCTAAATGTCCTTGTTGGCGAAAATTCACCTAGTTTGTGTCCCACCATGTTCTCAGTGACATAAACCGGGATAAATTTTTTACCGTTATGAACAGCAAAAGTCAGCCCTATAAATTCAGGCACAATCGTAGAACGCCTTGACCATGTCTTAATCATCCTCTTGTCACCAGCGCCTGTCACCAACAAGACTTTTTTCAGCAGTTTGGGCTCAACAAATGGCCCCTTTTTTAAGGATCGTGGCACGTAATCCTCCTTTAATTCGTGAATGGTGAATCGTGAATAGTGAATCGTGACGGCTTGTATAAGAGCGTCATACAGTCAGTATTATTAACAGTCTTTATGTTTTGCCATTCACTATTCACGATTCACCATTCACGTTCTTATTTTCTTCTTTTCACTATCAATCTATCAGTCTTCTTATTGTGTCTTGTCTTTACACCTTCCGGCTTTCCCCAAGGTGAGCATGGAGGCCTGCCGCCGGAAGTTCTGCCTTCTCCGCCGCCGAGCGGATGATCATGAGGGTTCATAACTACTCCTCTCACATGAGGCCTTTTCCCCAGATAGCGTTTCCTGCCGGCCTTTCCGTAAGAAATATTTTCATACTCGACATTCCCCACCTGGCCGATTGTTGCCATGCAAGAGGCCATCACATACCTCGCCTCGCCTGATGGCAGCTTTATCTGGGCATATTCCCCCTCTTTGGCAACCAGTTGAGCAGCGGCCCCTGCGCCTCTGACAAGTTTGGCGCCCTGGCCGGGATTCAACTCAATGTTATGTATCATGGTACCGAGAGGTATTCCCTTTATAGTTAATGCATTGCCAGCTTTAATTTCGGCATTCGGCCCCGACATAACGCTATCTCCCACACTCAGCCCGACAGGCGCCAGGATGTAGCGGTACTCGCCATCCTTATACTTCAGAAGCGCGATGCGGGCAGACCTGTTGGGGTCATACTCTATAGTTGCAACCGTTGCCGGAATGCCGATCTTATTACGGTTAAAATCAATAATCCTGTACTGCCGCTTGTTGCCCCCTCCCCTCTGCCAGCTTGTAACCTCGCCGGTATTGTTCCTGCCGCCGCTCTTCCTGAGTGGCGCTGTAAGAGGTTTATGAGGTCTATCGGTTGTTATGTCGCTGTAATCTGATGAACTCTGGAACCTTCTGCCGGCAGATGTCGGATTAAACTTTCTTATTCCCATTTACGCACCCTCAATAAAGTCGAGCTTTTCACCCTGTTTCAATGTGATTATGGCCTTCTTCCTGTCGGACCTTCTGCCGATAGACTTTCCGAACCGTTTTAGTTTTCCACTGACATTTATCGTGGCAACCTTTTCGACCTTTACCTTAAATATTTCTTCCATGGCTTTCTTTACTTCATGCTTATTGGCCCTTGGATCGATTTCAACAAGAATTTTATTCTCCCTCTCTTTCATGTCCATGCCTTTCTCATTAAAGAGAGGTTTTTTTATAATGTCGTAAATTCTCTTCATAGCAACTCCTTATTCATCCGCCCGGGCGGACAGTTTCGCCAGCGCATCAGCAGTAAAAACAACATTATCATATACTGCCACCGCGTACGCATTAAGATCGGACGCCCTGACAACATCAACTCCGGGAATGTTCCTTGTCGAGCATATTATATTTTTATCGCTTTCAGGCAATACTATGAGCACCGTTTTGTCGGCCAAACCGAGATTGCTGAGAACTTGTATCATATCCTTTGTCTTCGGCTTATCGAGTGATAAGGCATCAAGCAGCACCACCTGGCCATCTGCAAGTTTCATTGTCAATGCCTTAAAGAGGGCTACCTTCCTCAACTGCTTCGGAAGCCTTACTGAATAGTCCCGAGGCTGAGGGCCAAAAGCAATGCCTCCACTCCGCCATTGAGGGGCCCTCGTGCTGCCCTGCCTGGCCCTTCCTGTATGTTTCTGCTTCCAGGGCTTCTTGCCGCCACCGCTCACCATCCCCCTTGTCTTGGTAGCATGGGTCCCCTGCCTCTGATTAGCAAGGAACGTTACAACGGATGTATGCACCACTGAATCGGAAGCTTCATTGGCAAAAACCGAGCCGGCAAGGTTCATAGTACCCTTGACCTTATTATTAACGTCCTTAATTTCAATACTCATGTTATCTGGCTGCATCTTATCTTCCCTTTCGAATCTCTATTATCGTATTCGCAGACCCGGGTATGGCGCCTTTTATAAGCAAGAGGTTCTGCTCAGGACGCACATCAACAACAGTCATGTTCTGAACAGTCACCCGGTCGCACCCCATATGCCCTGCCATCCTCATTCCCTTCCACACTCTCGAAGGGTAAGAGCTCCCGCCGATCGAGCCAGGCGCTCTGTTGAACATTGAACCATGTGAGCCCGGCCCGCCTTTAAAATTGTGCCGCTTCATGACACCCTGAAACCCTTTGCCCTTTGATATGCCCGATACCGATACAATGTCGCCCTTGGCAAAGCTCTCCGACTTTATCATATCGCCGACCTTAAGCCCGGTCATTGGAAACTCTTTCAGCACTTTAAAGGCAGCGGTCCCGGCCTTTTTAAAAACGCCTGCCATAGGCTTACCAACGTTCTTCGCCTTCCGCTCTTCGACAAACCCGAGTTTGACCGCCTCATAGCCGTCCTTTTCAGATGTCTTGACCTGCACAACGCAGCACGGACCCGCCTCAACTACAGTCACAGGTATCAACCTTCCATCTTCGGTAAATACCTGTGTCATTCCGAGTTTCTTGCCAAGGATTCCTGTCATAGCTTTATCTCCACATCTACCCCTGAGGCAAGCTCAAGCTTCATCAACGCGTCCACAGTATCCGGGGTAGGATCATAAATATCGACAAGCCGTTTATGTGTCCGTATCTCGAATTGTTCTCTGGACTTCTTGTCAACATGAGGCGACCTCAGTACGGTATATTTGCTGATCTGGGTCGGTAAAGGCACCGGTCCCGAAACCCTGGCGCCTGTCCTCTGCGCAGTATCAACAATTTCCTTTACAGACTGGTCAAGCAGCCTGTGGTCATACGCTTTCAATTTTATTCTTATTTTTTGATTCACCACAATTACTCCAGTATTTCCGTAACAACACCGGCGCCAACTGTCCTGCCGCCCTCGCGTATGGCAAACCGCAGTTCCTTCTCCATCGCTATGGGCGCTATCATCTCTACCGATATCGTTACATTGTCGCCAGGCATTACCATCTCTATCCCCTCAGGCAACGTCGCCACCCCTGTCACGTCCGTTGTCCTGAAATAGAACTGCGGACGATATCCGTTGAAAAACGGGGTGTGTCTGCCCCCCTCTTCCTTCGTCAGTATGTACGCCTCTGCCTTGAACTTCGTGTGCGGGGTTATACTGCCCGGCTTTGCCAGCACCATGCCCCTCTCCACTTCGTCCTTCCCTGTTCCCCTGAGCAGTACCCCTATATTGTCTCCGGCACGCCCTTCATCCAGCAGCTTCCTGAACATCTCCACCCCGGTAGCCACTGTCTTCCTCGTCTCCCTCAACCCCACTATCTCTACTTCCTCTCCTACCTTCACTATCCCGCGCTCTACCCTTCCTGTCACTACCGTGCCCCTTCCAGATATCGAAAATACATCCTCTATCGGCATGATGAACGGCTTGTCCACAGGCCGCTCTGGCGTCGGTATGTAACTGTCAACAGCATCGCCAAGCTCAAGTATGCACTTGTACTCAGGCGCATTGGGATCATTGCTCGGGCTCTCCATCGCCTTCAGCGCGCTGCCCCTTATTATAGGTATCTCATTGCCCGGAAATCCGTACTTCACCAACAACTCCCTTACTTCAAGCTCCACCAGGTCCAATAGCTCAGGGTCATCCACCATGTCCACTTTATTCATAAATACCACCATGTACGGCACCCCTACCTGACGCGCCAGCAGTATGTGCTCCCTTGTCTGCGGCATCGGCCCGTCCGCTGCGCTCACTACCAATATCGCGCCGTCCATCTGCGCTGCACCGGTGATCATGTTCTTTACATAGTCGGCATGCCCCGGACAGTCTACATGTGCATAGTGACGCTTCTCTGTCTCGTACTCCACATGCGCTGTCGCTATCGTTATACCACGAGCCTTCTCTTCAGGCGCGTTGTCTATCTGATCATATGCCTTGTACTGTGCCAGGCCCTTCATCGCTAATACCTTGGTTATCGCCGCCGTCAATGTCGTCTTGCCATGGTCAACATGCCCTATCGTCCCCACGTTCGCGTGCGGCTTTACCCTCTCAAATTTCGCCTTAGCCATTTCTCCTCCTATTCGCCCTTTACTTTGGCTACAATCCCTTCCATAATATTCTTCGGCACTTCTTCATAACTCGAAAATTGCATGGTATAGGTCGCCCTTCCCTGGGTCTTTGATCTGAGGTCTGTAGAATAACCGAACATTTCAGCCAGGGGGACCATCGCCTTTATCACTTGAGCACCTGACCTTTGTTCCATCGACTGGATTTTGCCCCGCCGTGAATTCAAGTCCCCGATGACGTCACCCATATATTCCTCGGGAGTAACGACTTCCACGCTCATGATAGGCTCTATTAAAATTAACTGCGCCTTTTTTGCTCCATCTTTCAAAGCCATGGATCCAGCTATTTTAAAAGCCATCTCAGAGGAATCGACTTCATGATACGATCCATCAATCAGCGATACCTTTGCATCGACAAGTGGATAGCCTGCAAGCACGCCGCCCACCATGGCCTCTTTTACTCCTTTTTCAACAGCCGGGACATACTCTCTCGGTATTGCGCCTCCCACGATCTTGTTTGCAAATTCAAACCCCTGGCCACGCTCAAGCGGCTCTAGATCAATCCATATATGACCGTACTGGCCGCGGCCGCCTGACTGACGCACAAATTTGCCTTCGACCCTGGCGTTGCCCTTTATCGTTTCCTTGTATGCCACCTGTGGTTTGCCCACATTGGCGCCGACTTTGAATTCTCTTAATAACCTGTCAACTATTATTTCCAGATGGAGTTCACCCATGCCTGAAATAATAGTCTGGCCGGTCTCCTCATTATAGGAAACCCTGAATGAAGGGTCTTCCTGTGCAAGTTTTACCATAGAGTGTGAAAGTTTTTCCTGATCAGCCTTTGTCTTTGGCTCAATCGCAACTGATATGACAGGATCCGGAAACTCCATAGATTCGAGGATGACAGGGTTGTCCTCATCGCAGAGGGTATCTCCGGTCAGGGTACTCTTCAATCCAACCACTGCCGCTATATCGCCGGCCCTGACCTCCTTTATTTCCTCTCTCTTATTTGCATGCATCTTGACCATCCTGCCTATTCTTTCCTTCACATCCTTTGTAGAATTATAGACATAAGAGCCCGCGCTAAGCACTCCAGAGTACACTCTTACAAATGTTAGCTGCCCGACAAAGCTATCAGCCATTATTTTGAACGCCAGAGCGGCAAAAGGCTCACTGTCAGAAGCCTTTCTTATAACCTCGGTGCTATCGGACGGCAGTTTTCCCACTATAGGGGGCACATCCAAAGGAGAAGGCAGGTAGTCGACAATTGCATCAAGCAGCAACTGTACTCCCTTATTCTTAAAGGCGGAACCGCACAGCACCGGGGTAAGCTTCATCTCTATAGTACCCCGGCGAAGGGCACTCCTGATCTCTGCTGCCGGAATTTCTTCTCCGGAGAGATACCTGTCCATTATTTTCTCATCGACATCGGCGAGTGCCTCGATCATCTTTTCCCTGAACTCCTTGGCCTTGGCTGCAAGTTCGGCAGGAATCTCATCCTCGACATACTTTGCTCCGAGCGTTTCATCATCGAAGAGGAAGGCCCTCATTGTTACAAGGTCTATAGAGCCTCTCAATTTATCTTCGCTGCCTATAGGTATTTGGACGGGGACCGGATTGGCGCCCAACCTCTGCACCATGCTTTCAACAGACTGGAAAAAATCAGCTCCCACCCTGTCCATCTTGTTCATAAAGGCGATCCTCGGCACTTCGTATTTATTGGCCTGTCTCCATACCGTCTCGGATTGAGGCTCAACGCCGGCCACGGCATCAAATACCGCGACAGCGCCATCAAGCACTCTCAGGGAACGCTCGACCTCTATGGTAAAGTCAACATGACCAGGTGTATCTATTATGTTAATAACGTGATCTCTCCATAAGCACGTGGTGGCAGCCGAGGTTATGGTTATTCCCCGCTCCTGCTCCTGGACCATCCAGTCCATTACAGCAGTGCCTTCATGCACTTCGCCGATCTTATAGGTAACACCCGTATAGTAAAGTATGCGCTCTGTCGTTGTCGTCTTTCCGGCATCGATGTGAGCCATTATGCCTATATTACGGGTCTTTTCTAAACCAGCTCTTGCCATACAGTTCTAACAAGCCCCAAAAAGTCTTCTACTTTTCGCGGACCCCATTCCTCCTTACCAACGGTAATGGGCAAAGGCTCTGTTCGCCTCAGCCATTTTATGAGTGTCTTCTTTTTTCTTTATGGAAGTGCCTGTGTTGTTGTATGCATCCAGCAATTCGGCGGCAATCCTCTCCCTCATTGTTTTTTCCTTGCGGAGCCTGGCATAGCTTACTATCCACCTAAGCGCTAGCGCAATTTTCCTCTGCGGCCTGACCTCCATCGGGACCTGGTAAGTCGCGCCACCCACCCTCCTCGGCTTCACCTCGAGAAGAGGCTTCACATTTTCAACCGCAGCCTTGAAAACCTTGAGCGGGTCCGAGCCGGTCTTGTCCTTAAGAATATCGAAAGCACCGTAACATATAGACTCGGCAGTAGACATTTTGCCATCCTTCAGCAGAACGGTCATAAACCTGCTCACAAGCTTGCTGCTGTATTTCGGGTCAGGTAAAATCTCTCTTTTTTCAGCTACTCTTCTTCTTGCCATATATAGTACTCCGGTTTATGTTTAAATTTTGTTTTGTTGCTTACTTGGGTCTCTTTGCACCGTACTTAGACCTGCCCTGACGCCTGTCAGCTACGCCTGCACAATCAAGCGCCCCCCTCAGAATGTGGTATCTCACACCAGGAAGATCCTTGACCCTGCCGCCTCTGATCAGGACGATTGAATGCTCCTGAAGGTTATGTCCGACACCCGGAATGTAGGCGGTTACCTCCATCCCGTTTGTAAGCCTGACCCTGGCCACCTTCCTCAAAGCCGAGTTCGGCTTTTTAGGCGTTGTAGTATAAACCCTTACACACACTCCGCGCTTTTGCGGACAGCTCTTGAGCGCCGGGCTCTTGGTCTTCCTCTCAACTTTCTTTCGTCCGTTCCTGACTAACTGTGCGATTGTAGGCACTTTTCCTCCACACATTAACTAATGATTAATGAAAAGCTCCGATTTACCGGAAAACCCGTTAAGTGTACCAGAGAAATATTCTCTTGTCAAGTCATCAGGCAGTCTTCCATTACAACCTTCCCGATACACCAGGAAAGAAAATCATAACATAAGTCTCGAAAAAAAATAAAGCTGATTTTTGTGATATAATTTCGATTATGCCTGACGCTAAAGCTTCGGCAAAAAAAATCATAACCAAGCTGTTCAAAAAATATCCTGACCCCACAATCGCCCTCCGTTTCAGGAATCCTTTCGAGCTCCTTATCGCAACCATCCTCTCCGCTCAGTGTCCTGATAAACGTGTGAATCAGGTTACTGAAACGCTCTTCAGGAGATACCAGACCGCTGAACACTTCGCTCAATCAGATAGCGAAGAACTCGAGCGTGAAATCTCCAGCATAACCTATTACCGGAGCAAGGCAAAGACGATTATCGAGTGTTGCAGAAAATTGGTAAGCGACTTTCATGAGGGTGTCCCTCAGACCATGGATCAGCTTATTACCCTTCCGGGCGTTGGAAGAAAGACCGCTAACGTTATACTCGGATGCGCTTTCGGACAGCAGGCAATAGCCGTGGACACTCATGTACTGAGGGTGGCAAGCCGCCTCGGGCTTTCATATTCAAAAAATGCCGACAAGATGGAACTGGAGCTTATGCAGGAAATACCGCAGGATAAGTGGACACGCTTCAGTCTCGCCCTTATCCTGCACGGAAGGGAAACCTGTACGGCTAAGAATCCGAGCTGCTCTATTTGCGTTTTATACACAGATTGCGCGTGGCCCGAAAAGAAACAAAATGCGGAGCGCTGAACTCTCTGTCAAGGAAATCAGAGACGGCCTTTCAAATCAGAATGTAACAATCGGCAGTGAAATAGTTTTTTTCCCGCTAACCGGTTCGACCAACACAGAGGCAGTCGGACTCGCCGCAAAAGGGCAGCGGGAAGGTACTGTCATCATAGCCGACAGCCAGACAGAAGGAAGAGGAAGGCGAGGGAGAACATGGGTATCTCCGGCCGGGAAAAATTTGTATCTCAGTATCATAGTGCGGCCCGGCATACCACCGAAGGATGCATCAATACTCACTCTTATGTCCGCTGTTGCATGCACGTCAGCAATACAAAGTCTCTCTTCTGTCCCAGTATCTATTAAATGGCCTAATGATTTAATGGTGGCGGACAAAAAAATAGGAGGCATCCTTACCGAAATGAAGGCGGACGCCGATAGCATTGATTATGCCGTGATCGGCATCGGGATCAACCTAAACCTCGACAGTTCCGACATGCCGGACAATATCCGGGAAACTGCAACGTCGGTCATGCTTCAAACCGGACATCCTCAATCAAGGACTCTGTACGCGCTCGAAATAATAAAATCTCTGGACTACTGGTACACTACTCTTCTGCAGTCAGGAAAGGGTCCTGTCATTGACAAATGGAAAAGCCTATCCTCCACTATAGGCCGCACTGTTACTGCCACTACAGGAGAAATGAAACTCACCGGCCTGGCAGAGGGCATTGACAATGAAGGGCTGCTTATACTTAGACTCCAGGACAGTTCCGTTGTGAAAATAAATGCGGGAGATGTTACCATACTGAGGCAAGGATGTTGATTGCTGTTAATATCGGAAATTCCAATATCGGTTTCGGTTTATTCCCTGATCCGTTACATAGCACATCTCTGATCGTCAGAAAAGTTCCGACTCATCCTGCCCGAACATCAGGCTTCTATAAAAAGATTATCTCTCAAATGATAAAAGAGACGCATACTGAGAACATACCCAGGTCCATTTCCGCGATTGTTGCTTCAGTGGTCCCGGCCCGAAACGCTGCAATAAACAAGCCACTCGCCTCTTTCTGCAGAAAACGTCCGCTATATGTCAGCGCAGGAACAAACAGCGGTCTTACCTTTAGCGTAAAAGAACCGTTCAAGCTCGGGGCCGACAGGATCGCAAATGCCGTTGCAGGGATTAACTGTAATAAGGGGCGGCCGACAGCGGTTTTGGATTTCGGCTCAGCAACCACTATCACGGTTGTAGGGAAAAAGTCCGCGCTTCTCGGAGGCGCCATTTCCCCCGGCATCTATCTGATGCTGAAAGCGTTGAACTCAGGAACGGCAAAATTGCCTCTCGTCTCCACCGATGCACTGGAAAAGGCCCTCGGGACAGATACAGCGTCATCCATTATATCCGGCATTGTATACGGAACAGCCGGTGCGGTGGAAAAACTCATAATAATGATGGAGAAAGAGCTTAAAATTAAGTTACAATTAGTCCTGACTGGAGGGAACGCACCATTAGTTTCATCTTTTATAAACAGGGCTTTTATTCATCGCCCCCATTTGACGTTTGAGGGACTGCGTTTGATATACCTAAAGAATTAGGAATTAGGAATTAGGAATTAGGAATAAATGAGCAAAATGTTTTCCACAATTCTTAATTCTTAATTCGTAATTCTTAATTAAGAAAAGGAGGCTTATCATCATGTTGACAAAACGGATTCTTTTCCCTACTGACTTTTCCGAAGGAGCGCTGTATGCCCTGCCTTATGCATTGGATATGGCAAAGAGTTGCAATGCCAAGCTGTATATGATCCATGTAATCTATGATGTCGCAACAGCATCAGGACTCTACGTACCTCACGTTTCTTTTGATGAAATGTACAAAGACCTCGGGAAAAGCGCTCAAAAGGAGCTTGAAAAATTCGGCTGTGAAGAGCTGAAGGATTTAAAGGATGTGGAATATACAGTCTTACGCGGAATTCCCTATGATGAGATACTGAAATTTGCCAAGGAAAAAAATATCGACATTATCGTCATAGGAACGCACGGCAGAAAAGGGCTGGACCGTTTTTTATTCGGGAGCACTGCAGAGAAGGTAGTTCGCTATGCCCCATGCCCTGTTCTGACTGTTAGGGGGTAAAAAAGGACAGGTTAAGGTTAAGGTTGAGGTTAAGGTTAAAATTGAAAAACAGCCAAAGAAGACTCTCTCTTAACCTTAACCTCAACCTTGACCTGATTCTAATTTGTCATGTTACGCACTAATGTCCTTATCATCGGCGGTGGGCCTGCCGGAGCTACTGCTGCAAGAATACTGGCAAGAAACAAGATCGAGACAACACTTGTCGAACGTGACCTCTCATATGTAAAACCGTGCGGCGGCGGCATTCCCTCTTCCGCATTCGATGAGCTGGACATACCTGAAAACACCGTTATAAAGAAAGTTAAAAAGGTCCGCATTGTTTCTCCTTGCAGCGAAAAGATCGATGTTGAGCTTTCGGGGGGATCTCTTTTCATCACGGAAAGAGGGGCGTTCGATACACATTTAAGAGAATTGGCTGTCGCGCAGGGCGCTTCAGTAATAGAGGGCATGTTCAACAGGTTCGAGGAGACGGGAAGTACCGTCACTTCGGTCATCACCGGGAAGCCGACACGCGAGGAAATGCGTATTAAATCAGACTATGTCATTGCCGCAGACGGCATAACGTCCAAAGTCGCTGCGTCGTTGCAGGTGCCGAGACCGCGCGCCATCAGTACCATCAGCGCCCTTATAAAACCCGCTGATTACGATGTGTGCGAATTCTGGTTCGGGACGGAACATGCTTCGAGCTTCTACTCCTGGGTTTTCCCTTCAAGGGGATATGCTTCGATCGGCACCGGCAGTTCCACGCCCCGAAACCTTACCGCCTTTCTCGATACCTTTGCCAGAAGAAGGTTCAACACCCCTCTCGCTGAATTAAACGGGCAAGAACTTCTCGGCAAGACCCGCGCGTTTAAAATGCCGGAATGGACAGGCACACTGTTTAACAGGGGTAATGTCCTCTTTACCGGAGATGCGGCGGGCATGGTAATGCCCGTGATCTATGAGGGGATATACTATGCAATGAAATCCGGCGAATTGGCAGCGCGAGCGCTCATAGAAAGCAGCCCTGACGCATACAAAAAACTCTGGGAAAGCAGGTTTCGCAGGAGATTTCTGCTTATGCGCACAATCAAAAAGTATCTCTTCAGGAATAACGAAAATATAGAAAAATGGGTTCAACTCCATAAAAGCTCCGAGGTGCAGGCACTTGCGATAGAGTTATGGCTTAATAAGAAACAGGACAGAAACAGAATCCTTATAGACTATATCAAGACGTTCAGACACTTTTTCAGGTTCTGATCATGTGTTTTCAATGGCGAAAAAGCATCTAGGCCAGAACTTTCTCTTCGACCCCTCGATTCTTCGCAGACTCGTTGGAATCTCCAATGTTACTACGCACGATACGGTAGTAGAGATAGGGCCCGGCCACGGCAGTCTTACGGCAATCCTGTCGGGAATTGCCAAAAAGGTGATCGCCATAGAGCTTGATAACGATCTGTTCACCAAACTGCAGGATAGGTTTGCTGGCTCCGGCAATGTAGTGCTCATCCAGGGCGATGCCCTCACCTATGCTTATGAAACTCTGGAAACATTCAAGGTAGTGGCCAACATTCCATATTATATCACCACTCCGCTCATCTTCAGGCTTATGGAAGCGGGAAAGCGGCTGCAGTCAATGACTTTGACAATCCAGAAAGAAGTTGCGGAAAGGATTGTCGCGGGGCCGAATACAAAGGACTACGGCGTCCTGTCAATATCGGTCCAATATGCGGCAGCACCGGAAATGGGATTCATTATTCCGCGTGTAGCATTCAAACCTGTTCCTAAAGTTGACTCCGCCGTAGTCCACCTCACAATGCGCAATAAGCCGAAAGTCGCGGTAAAGGACGAAAAATTATTTTTCACTGTTGTAAGGACCGCCTTTTCACAGCGCAGAAAAACACTTTCAAACGCTCTGAAGAAGCTATCGCCGGATATCAGGGATCAACTGATTGACGCGGGGATAGACCCGCGCAGAAGGGCGGAAACCTTAACGATAGAGGAGTTCGCAGCACTCGCAGACATCCTTTATGCCCTCAGATACTCCTAAACAGGCATAATAACACCGTTGCTCATTTTCAACTGACGTCCGGTCTGTTTTGCAAGGTCTGTATTATGAGTAACGATAATAAAAACAGTGCCGTTTTCTTCGTTGAACTTTTTAAATAAACTGATCATTTCAGCTTCGGTCTCTTCATCAAGATCTCCGGTAGGCTCATCGGCAAGGACAATAGCAGGCTTGGTTATAAAGGCCCTCGCAATGGCAACTCTCCTCTGCTGGCCACCTGAAAGCTGTGAAGGGTAAGAGCGCATTTTATCACTAAGGCCTACAGCTTCACAGAGCTGCTCTGCGTAGCTGCCGGTGTCTCCGCCGTGCATGCCGAAAGTGACCGGGAGAATGATATTTTCAAATGCCGTAAGGGTCGGGATAAGACTCGAAAACTGGAAAATAAAACTGATAGTTTTATTTCTGAAACCCGAAAGATCGTCATCATTCATTGACCATATATCGCTTCCATTGATAAAGACAGAGCCTGAATCCGGTTTTGTCAGCCCTCCGATCAAACTCAGGAGGGTTGTCTTCCCGCTTCCCGAATGACCGATGACAGATAAGATTTCACCTGCGCTCACCGAAAAGCTTGCATTATCGACCGCCTTGATTTTTTTCCCGTCAATTGTATAAGTCTTGGTAATGTCCTTAATTTCTATCATTATTCAGTTTCCACTGCTGTCGATCTCTTTTTTCAGCGCCTCTGCTGCCCCAGTTTCGACATCCTTTAAAAACTCATATTGCTGCAGCGCCGCCTTCCTGTCTTTAACTCTCAGATACGCAATTCCCAGATTGTACCGTGCGGTGACATATCGCGGACGAAGCTGCAAAGCCTTCTTCAGCGCAGCTATTTCCTCGCGGTTCCTGCCAAGTTTTCCGTAAGCTATCCCCAGGTTATTGTATGCCACCGCGTAGCCCGGCATAAAATGCACCGCCTTTTTAAATGCCTCCACCGCTTCCCGGGGCTTCCCGATCTGGTCATAAGAGGTCCCTATTTTGACATACACGAATCCCTGTTTAGGCCTCAGCTTCGCAACCTTCTTATAAGCGTCAATCGCTTCGGCATATTGCCCGTTGCTTTCATATAAATTAGCGAGATGAAACCAGGCCTCAGCATCTTCCGGATGAGCTTCCACCCTTTGCCTTGTTTCAAGATATACCGATTCGGTCGAATAGGGGTTATATACCGGACCCTGCTTTCCTGCCTGTGTTGTTTCTTTTCCCTTGCATGAAAAGAGGCAAAACAAGGCAAAGGTATAGGTTAAGGTTAAGAAAAAAAATAAAAAAAACCTATGTTTACCTAAGCCTAAACCTTTACCTCTACCTATACCTTTTCTCATCTCACTCTCCTTTGCGAATCGCTTCATATGGTTCCATCCTGCTCGCGGAAATAGCCGGCAACAGGGAAGAAAGGAGTCCCGTCAGCATGGAAAACAGCAGCGTACCAGCCACCAGTTCAGCGAGCAATCCCGGTGGGGGCAGAAGATACGGCAATTTAAGGCTGTGCAAAATCAGACCCTTGAATGTCAGCAGGATAGCCGAGCCGCCAATCAACCCGCATACGCCGCCTGCTGTGGATATAATAACGGCTTCCGTTATTATAAGCCTGAAAATGTGCATTTTCCTTGCTCCCATCGCTCTCAACAAACCCACTTCACGCTGCCGCTCATTCACTATCATATAAAATGCAAACCCCATCATCAAAAGGGCCAGTACCCATACGACAGCGCTTATAAGAAGAATGCCGTTCAAAAGGCCGTTCAACTGTTTTCTGACCGTGTTCAACACTTCATCCGAAACAATCGCCTTGACACCGTCGATGTCGTTCTCTATCCTGAGGGCTACCCTGTCGGGAGCATAATCACTCTTAACCCTTGTCAGCACCGCCGATATCTCGTTCCTGCCTATAGTGATCGGCTGCATCGCTTTCGCCTTTGAATTTGCAGCCATCTCATAAGCAGCGTCCAGGGTCATAAAAACGGCCTGGTCAAAAAGTTTCATGCCGGTGGGTTCAAGTGTCCCTACAACTGTAAATGGCGTGCCGTAAAAGGGGAGCGTATCACCTGTTACTACAGGTATGTTCCTGCCCGTTATCACCTCGTTGCCGCTCAGAGGTTTTTTAATATTTTTTTCGAGCCACGGTGTGACGGTAAAATCCGTAAGCGGATCAAATGCCATTAGAAAGACATCAACATTGAAACAGCACGCAAAGGAGGACGGCTTGATAAAAAGCTGGGGCGTCGCCTCCTTCACGCCTTCAATACGTCTCACTTTCTCGAGCACGGAATTGTCCATGTAAAAACTGGCCGGTTCCCCTGAGAGCAAGGCCGAACGGGCTTCTGCGGCATTCTTTGCAGGCACGACAAGGATGTCCGCGCCGAGCCGGTATGTGCCGATTTTCAGCGCGTTCTGCATACTGGATATGAAGAGAGTTGCAAAAAAAATGGTCCCGGTGACCACCGTAACCGCCAGGAGCAGCAATACTGTCCTGACGATTTTTCTGCTCAGGTTTTTGACCGCAATTGAAACTATGTTAAGTCTTGTCTTCATTAGGGAGCTTTAGCCTTCAATAGTAAAAAAAAGGGGCATAAATAAGTCTGCCCCTTTTTTACAATAAATGTCAATAAATGTTGATCAGGCTATTTTTTGCCTGGATGCCAATCTACTTCCAATCCGCAAAGCAGAGGTGAGCCCTTATCAATCTTGACCTCTACACCTGCTGCCTTATGGCAGCTGGCACAAGCCGAAACCTCCCGAACGATATCGGCATTCCTCAAATCCATTACAACAAGTTTGCTATCGTCGCCATATGTCCGGGACGCAAGCAATGCATATTTGCCGTCCTTGGTAAATGCAAAGTCGTGGGGCCTTATATTATCAGGCAGTACGATCCTCTTAATTATCTTATCTTTCTTTGTATCGATAACGATAATCTGGCTCTTATGCGTCCCAGGCTTGAGGCCTGGATCGTACTCGTTGGGGGCGCTGACCCACAGGTATTTCCCGTCAGGAGTCATGCGTGTCTGGTGAATAAAGGTCATCTCAGGACTAGAAATCTGCTTAATTTCCTTTTTCGTCTTCCAGTTATAAACATATACTACACCCGTAGGCATATCGGTTATGTAAGCCTTATTATGGTTTTTGGTCCACTGAATGCCGCAAACAGCTTTGCCTACCGGCATTTTATCTACTGTCTTCAGCTTTTTAGCGTTCCACACATACACATTGCCGTCAGCCATGTCCTCAAAATAGATATTGCCGTCAGGACCTAGGATAGTGCCGCAGAACTTCTCTCCGACTTTGAAGGGGCCCTCTTTTTTCCCTGTGGCCATGTCAATCTTATAAACATTGCCGTCCAATGTGCCGGCAATCATTATCTTTTTTCCCTTATCAGTAACAAGCGCCTGACCGTGTGTACCGCCGGCCTTCTTGACCTCTTCAAAGCTCATACCGGCTATCTTTCCTTCCATCTCGGAACCGGCCTCGGTAAGTACGATTCTGTCTTTTTCTATGTCAGTCGGGGACTTCATCGTCCGCATATCGATAATCGCAATATGCCCGCCATGCCCTGCGATATATGCAATGCCATTAAAAGTGACACTCTCCGGCTTGACCACCTTGGCGTCTATGAAATCACCAGGAATTGTATAACACGATTCGCCGGACATATCAATAGCAGCAATACTGTTCTTCGGAGCGCTCCCAAAAAACATAAACCCTGCTATGACAAGTAACCCTAATACTATAACCGTAAGTTTTTGCCTCATATTTCCCCCATTTTCAAGCATCTTTTACTTTTTTTCATATGTGCTGACTGTCCCAAATTACCATGCTGTATGTCAAGAATAGAGCACAGCCTTGAATATTGAAAGAATCTCACCTCCTCCTTATTATATTACCTTATAGCTTCATAATAAAGTACGGCATCTTTTATGTCAACTTCAAATTATAAGTTTAGAATATATAATACCTATTATTATCATGCATTTTTACAGGAGTCAACACTAACGGTTGCCATGTCACCGCATACAATCTGCAGTCGAGCAAAGCTGTTTTCTATCCTGGCATGAAGTCGTTGACGGTAAGGATGTCGTATACAGGATATCCCATGGCCTCAATATTTTGTATGCCGTTCTGTTCACGCCTGTCGACAAGCACAATCACAGCATCAATAATAAGGCCGTATTCTTTGGCTACGTTTATTGCCTTTATTGTAGAACCCCCTGTGGTTACTACATCATCGATTATAACAACATGGTCTCCCGCCATAATATTGCCTTCAATGGGCAGCTTTAAGCCATGCTCCTTAGGCTCTTTGCGGATAACGAATGCCTGTATCGGTTCTTTCATATAATATGAGTGCATGGCAACTGCATAGGCTATGGGGTCGGCTCCCATAGTCAGTCCGCCTATGGCATCAGGGGCCAGTCCCAGTTGTTTGATTTTTTCAAATACCAGCTTGCCGACAAGGTACATGCCGTCAGGGGACTGCGTTGTTTTTTTCATATTGAAATAAAAATGGCTTACGCCTCCGGAGGAAAGTTTGAATGAAGGCTCGCTGTTGTATTGAAAGGAACGCTCCCTGATTATATCTATAAGCGCATCTTTGTCGGTCATCGCCCCTGAAATCTACCAAAACATCGTTACAAAAAGCAACCCGCAGAAAGAAGCGCTCTTGCCGTTGATCGATATAAAGACCCATCGCTTTAAAATAATTTTAATAACTTTAATATAAATTTTAGAAATGCTTTAAAGCCGCTTTAAACTCTTCCTTTAAAATAATCTCATCAAAACTACCAAGGAGGCTTTTTATGAACAAGATCAAACTGTTGTATGATGTGGTGATGGCGATGAGGAACAAAGACGCTTTACAAGGTGTTCTTACAGCAGAAGCGCAAAAAGACAGGGTAAATATTTTCACCATTCGGAATGAATTCGAAAAAAATCTGCTGACCCGGCAGACCAAAGCAAAAATCAGTACGGAAATGGATTATTCCACCCTGCCTTGCTGCGGCGAAAGCAGGCGCCATGAATTCCTAAACCACATGCACAAAGGTCATTGCGGTGGCCTGAAAGGGATGTTTTCCAAACTTGCATTGGCCCTTGCCATCTTGAACGCACTTCAAGTTGAAGAACAGGAAGGCAAGGCTGTAATTATGTCGTTGAATGCCGACGATCTCCCCGAAGATGCGAAAGAGCTGATCCGTGATAAAATAAGCGGGGCAGGCTCTGGAGAGCATTGTGGGCACGGCTTCCTAAAAGAGTTCTGCACAGTAGATAAACTCGCTTTATTGCTTAAGATGTTCGTAAATAAAAGATCCGAAGTTGAGAGAATCCTGATCACTTTCGGAGGGTCCCAAGTAGACAGTCAAAATGAACAGCATGATCTGAAGGCAAGGGCCGAATTGTCCTTCAGCTGGTAAGGAGCAGGCTATATTTGTTTGCAGGGATGCAGGACGCGATCAATATGATATTTTGCGCCTTGCATCCCTATGCAATATAATAATGAGGCAGAAAGCAGCCAAAGGGGAACTTGTGACAGGTGATATTTATGTTCAGACGTAAGGGCGGGCAGCATACCGATATCCTCCCGGATGAACAGGGCCATCAGCATCTTCATGCAAAACTCCGCCTTATTCATCATCATCACCATGATAAGTTCTTGCAACACTACAGGTATTTCCGCTATATTCGCCCCGCTGTCATACTGGTTAACCTCGTTATCCTCTATCTGCTGTTCAGATGGATAGGTATCAAGGGGATCGGAATTTTTTTAGCGGCAGTAATCGTCATCAAAGAAATACTCCAGTTTCTCTTTTTTTTGCGCGTGGAAAAAAGAATATTCAAGCCTATAGAGAAATTGAAACAAGGACTGGATGAAGTTGCCAAGGGAAACTATAACATAACAGTGGAGTATGATAAGCCGAACGATCTCGGCTTTCTGATCGCTTCCTTCAACGAAATGGCTAAAAAATTATACGAAAACGAAAAGATGCAAGCCGAGTACGAAGAGAATCGAAACTCACTCATCGCCAATATTTCCCACGACTTGAAAACGCCGATAACCGCCATTCAAGGATATATAGAGGCACTTTTGGAAGGGACCGTCACACAGGCAGAAAACAGAAACAAATACCTCAGAACAATTCATCATAATACGGTTTATGTTAATAAACTCATTGACGACCTTTTCCTGTTTTCGAAGTTAGACATGCAAAAATTGGAGCTGCGTTATGAAGACGTGCAGATCCTGGCGTTCATGAATGATCTGATGGAAGAATACAGGTTTGATCTTGAAGAAAGAAAGATCAGCTTTCACTATATTGTCCGGTTGGAACATGACTATCGGGTGAATCTTGACGGGAAGAGATTCCATCAAGCTTTCAACAATATCCTCAGTAACGCCATCCAGCATGGGCCTGAGAATGATCTGTCCATACAAGTTGAACTTTACGAGCAGGACAGTTTTATTTGCATAAGCGTCAAAGACAATGGACCAGGGATTCCAGAAGATAAGCTTCCATTTATCTTCGACCGATTTTACCGCATCGATACTGAACGACCTAAGGAATTCCAGAGTACTGGATTGGGACTTGCGATCGCCAAGGAATTAATAGAAGCCCATGGAGGAAAAATTGCCGTTTCGAGCGTGATCGGAGATACCCGTTTTACTATCATGCTCCCTATTTTACACCACGGTGAAGGGGAGAATTGCTGATGAAGCGCGTCCTGATTATTGAAGACGACCTGGATATTGCCGAACTGGAGCGCGATTATCTGCAATTAAACGGCTATAAGGCGGAAATTGTTCAGGATGGACTGCAAGGCCTGAAGAAGGCTGTCTCGGGCATGTATGATGTTGTTGTCGTTGATTTAATGCTGCCGCATAAGGATGGATTCGCAATTATCAAGGAGATCAGGAGAAGCATGGAAATCCCCATAATTGTGGTATCGGCCAAGAACGAGGATATCGATAAGATCAGGGGTCTGGACTTCGGCGCTGATGATTATCTGACAAAACCCTTCAGCCCTGCCGAACTTGCTGCCAGGATAAAAGCCCATATAACGAGATACAATCGGCTGAAAGGTCATACGGCCAAATCCGAAGTTATTCAGCACAAGGGCCTGGAAATCAATACGGCATCGCACAAGGTCCTTGTGAGTGGACAGGAAGTTCAGTTGACAGCAAAGGAATACGAGCTTCTGGTGTTCCTGGCTTCGAATCCGAATATCGTTTTCAGCAAGGAACATATATTTAATACTATATGGGGCGATGACTATTACGGCGATACAGCAACTGTGGCTGTACATATCCAAAAGATACGCAAAAAAATCGAAAAAGATCCGTCGAACCCTGAATACATCGAGACACTATGGGGTACGGGCTACAGATTTAATCCGGTATAAAGTACCGGGACTCTTTCCTCATTACAGGGCGTATGCGTCCCTTTTCTTTATCAGCAGCCACTCCTTGTCCTTCCCTTTCATCCTTGTCAGGACAAAAACGCCCCTGAGTTTTTCCCCTTCCAGCTGCAGTTCTATTTTGCCCTGAGCTAAATCTCCGTTAACCAAGGTATACGTTCCATGGTCCCAAATGGCAACGGTTCCGGCCCCGTAAAGTCCTTCCGGTATTGTACCTTCAAAAGAGCCATAATGGAGCGGGTGGTCCTCGACCATGATGGCGAGCCGCTTGTCGGCAGGATTCATTGAAGGCCCTTTGGGCACCGCCCATGATTTGAGCACGCCATCCATCTCAAGCCTGAAATCGTAATGCAGATGCCTAGCGTGGTGTTCATGGATAACAAATACCGGCATGCAAAAAGCATAACATAGTGGATAGGCAAAGTGAACAGGTACTGACCCATCCCCAAATTTTTGGTAGTGGGCCAGTTTGTTTTTGCTCTGTATCAATTAGCCGTTCAATTCAATCACTGGCCTGTAAAGAGAATTACCTGTGGTTGCCACTTCTATATATGTGGGCTCGGCGTTACTCGCCCACTATTGATAACCCAGGTGATACAGAGCAAAAACAAACTGGCCCACTACCAAAAATTTGAATAAATGCCAATTGTTTATGTCATAATAATAAAGGGTTTTTTATGGCCTTCTGGACGGAAAATATGAACGACAGCGGCAGGGGATAGTATGTTCAAAAAAACAGGCGAGATGGTTCGGGGAAGTTTCAGGGGATATTTGCAAACTTTGTTTCTTGCCGTTTTTTTTGTCCTGCTCGTAGGTTTGTTTTGCGGTTGTTCCGACCAAAAGGTCATCCTGAGTACCGGCCAGACTGCCCCGGCCTTTTCACTATCGGATATTAACGGAAAGACATGGAGATTCCCCGAAGACCTGAAGGGCAAAGTAGTCGCCATACGTTTTTGGGCCGACTGGTGCAAGTCCTGCGCCGAGGAGATGCCAGTAATAGAAAAGGTATACGATAAATACAAGGACAAGGGGCTGGTCATTCTTGCCATCAATATAGGACAGGAAAAAGCCCCTGTGGTGAAGTTCGTAAACGGTATTACAATCACATATCCAGTGCTCCTCGACCCTGGCGCAGTGGTCACAAAGCGCTTTGGCGTTACCGGGTTGCCTATAACTTTTATAATTGACGGGGACGGTATCATAAGGCAGAAGATACTGGGTGAAGCCGGCCAGACGGTATTTGAGGAGTTCGTGCGGGAACAACTGAAAAGAACGTGAATCGTGAATCGTGAAACGAAAAGTAAAAGATTTTTAAGAAAAATTTTCCTGTTTTCACGATTCACGGTTGTTACGATTCACGATTCACGTTTCACGGTTCACGTTCTTTAAAAGGAGGGACATTATGTTTTTCAGACGCCTGGTTCCAATAATATGTCTTGTCGTTTTAGCTGCGTCTCCCGCAGCCGCCGAAAGGAAGCCGGTTACGCCTACGGAAGATGACAGATGCCCGGTATGCGGCATGTTCATAGCGGGTTACCCTGAGATGCTCTCGGAGATAATTTTCAAGGACGGCACATATGCGGCCTTCGATGGCCCCAAGGACATGTTCAGGTACTACCTGAATATGAAGAAGTACAATCCTTCAAAAAACATCAAGGATATTGATTCCATATATGTGCATGAATACTACAGCCTTACCTATATTGACGGCCGCCAGGCTTATTATGTCATGGGCAGCGATGTCTACGGTCCGATGGGCAAGGAACTGATACCGTTCCTTAAAGAGGCAGACGCTTCTGCGTTCAAAAAAGACCACAAGGGAAAGATATTGAGATTCAGGGATGTAACTGAAGCGGTCTTGAAGACACTTGAATAGACCTTCATTTTGAGTAGATCGTGCTGGAACAGCTGGAAAAATGAAAAAAGAAGATAAAGCTGCGAAACCACAGAGACACAGAGGCACAGAGAAAGATAACAGCCGATAAAAAAAAGGGTTTTTTCTTTTTGCTCATGTATAACTCTGTGTCTCAGTGCCTCCGTGGTTAATTTTTGTTAGGGAGAGATGTCATGTTTTTCAGGCGCATGCTTGCAATCATATGTCTTGTTGTTTTGGTTTCTTCTCCGGCTGCTGCTGAAAGAAAGCCGGTTACGCCTGCAAAAAATGACAAATGCCCGGTTTGCGGCATGTTCGTAGCAAGGTACCCTGATATCATCGCTGAGATAATTTTCAAGGACGGCACATATGCGGTCTTCGATGGCTGCAAGGACATGTTCAGGTATTACCTGAATATGAAGGAGTACAATCCTTCAAAAAGCATCAATGACATTGATTCCATATATGTGCATGAATACTACGACCTTAAAATTATTGACGGCCGCAAGGCATATTACGTCGTTGGCAGCAATGTCACCGGTCCGATGGGCAGGGAGCTGATACCGTTCCGTTCAGAGGAAGACGCTTCGGCATTCCAGTATGATCACAAGGGAAAGATATTGAGATTCGGGGATGTAACTGAAGAGGTCATGAAAGCGATTAAATAGCCCTTAATGTGGCAGTCAGTTGGAACATTAGTTTATTTCATGGCATGGAGCGAATGAGAAAATCTAGTATATACTTCATCTATCTTGCGGTGAACCTTGCGTTGGCATTCTTATTGTCCATCCATGCGCTTCTTGCCGTAAAGGCTGCCGCTCCCGGGCTTGGCTTAAAAGCGGAAATGGTGAAAAAGCTGCAGCTTACGGACCTTTGTCTCTTTACCGAGGCAAGGTATACGAGGCACCTTTCACAAACCGATTTTAATACACCTTTTGAGGACCACCCGATGTCCCTTGAACACTTTCCATCGGGCTCCATTGTGGAACCGCCGGCCCAGTTGAGAATGAAGGGAGACCGTTTATGAAGTGGGAGGGGCATAGAATATGAGATGGCTCGAAAGGCAGCGGAACATCATCGACTTCACACTCTCCTCACTACTGAGGAGAAAAACCAAGAACATAGCCCTGATGATTGTATATACGCTGGTTGTCTTCGTGATGGCGTCCGTCATGTTTTTTGCCGAAGCAATAAAGAAGGAGGCATCCTTAATACTGCGGGACTCTCCTGACATTACTGTTCAACGGTTGGTAGCCGGCAGGCAAGAGTTGGTGCCTGCGGGATATATTGAAGGTATAAAAAAAATAAGAGGAGTGCAATCTGCGAGTGGAAGGCTTTGGGGGTATTACTTCGAACCCGCAGCCCGGGCCAATTTTACCCTATTAGTGCCGGAAGGCGGCGCTGATAAGGGCCAAATCGAGGTCGGCAAAGGTATTCTCAGGAGCATGAGGGCATCCGAAGGTGACATCCTTTCGCTGAAAAGCTACAATGGGGACTCGGTTGTCCTGAGGATAAAGGGTGCGCTGTCGTCTGAATCCGAGTTAGTATCCTCCGACCTGATACTGATTTCCGAAGAGGACTTCAGAAGGGTGTTTGAAATCTCGAAGGGGTACTTCACCGACATTACTCTTCATGTACGTAATTCCAGGGAGTTTGCCACCATTGCCCAAAAGATAAAGGACCTTTACCCTGACACAAGACCTATAATCAGGGATGATATACTGAGGACCTACAATTCTATCTTCAACTGGCGAAGCGGCCTGCTGCTTGTGATAATGGCGGGCGCGGGACTGGCGTTTATCATATTTGCATGGGACAAGGCGTCAGGCCTAAGCGCTGAGGAGAAGAGGGAGATAGGCATTCTGAAGGCCATCGGCTGGGAGACATCCGATGTGATACTGATGAAATTCTGGGAGGGGACGGTCATTTCCCTTTCATCTTTCCTTGCCGGAATAATACTGGCTTATTTCCATGTGTTCTTCACCTCTTCAACACTTTTCGAGCCGGTGCTTAAAGGATGGTCCGTTCTTTACCCCAACTTCAGGCTTACCCCATTTATAGACGAGACACAGGTGATAACCCTTTTTTTCCTGTCGGTCCTGCCCTACACTGTTGCGACCATTGTTCCGTCATGGAGGGCCGCATCCGTTGATCCGGATTCGGTAATGAGGTGATAGAGCTTTCAGACATAAGGAAGGTCTTTAACAGCGGCAGGCCTAACGAGTTTACTGCGGTTAACGGGATAACACTGTCTATTGATTCTCACAAGATAACGGTGCTCAAGGGGCCGAGCGGGTCGGGCAAGACCACTTTGCTGAGCATTATAGGTTGTATGGCGAGGCCCACTTCAGGAAGGATACAACTGACGGGTTCACTGACGCGGCGCGTGACTCTTGCCGTCGAAGGTGCGGCTGCGGAAGTTACCAGCCTGCCTGAGAGGTTCCTCACCGGGATAAGGAGGCGGGCCTTCGGCTTCATATTCCAGCAGTTTAACCTCATCAAGGGCATAACAGTCCTCGAAAATGTCATGCTGCCGGCCTATCCGATTGGAGAGGACTTTAAGCTGCTCAGGGAACGTGCCTCAAGGATTTTAAGCGATTTAAACCTCTCCGGCAAGCTGTTTTCAAAGGTGGAATGGCTATCCGGCGGGGAGGCGCAGCGTGTGGGCATAGCCAGGGCACTTATAAACGACCCGGCAGTAATAATTGCCGATGAGCCTACCGCTCACCTGGACACCAAACTATCCGGTGAGTTCATGGGGATCTTGGAAAGTTTGAAGGGGGATGGTAAAACGGTTATCATTGCCAGTCATGACCCCATTGTCTTCGATTCCACCATCATAGACCGGATAGTGGAGATGAGGGACGGAAGGCTAAGCAGGGGGCATCAACAGCCATGATCTTGCATCCCTCGATCATCGCCCTCTTTCTATCTTCAGTCCTTATGAGCGTGCTTCTTCTTTACTCGTCCTATTATGCCATACTGATATTGAGGAAGTGGGACATAAAGAGCGGCAGCGAACTGCAACTGGACCTCGAAAGGAGGACCTACCTTATCTCCACCATCCTCACCTATGTTTTCGGCTTCCAGCTCATTTCACTCTTCCTTTACGTTTATACTGCGGACCTCCTCCACCCCCTCTTTGTCGGGGCCATGTGCGCTTCGGGTACGCTGACTGTTAATTCCTACGGCTATCCCACGCTGATACTAAAGGTATTCAATTTCATAGCCGCCGGGCTCTGGCTCGTACTTAACCATACCGATAACAGGGCCTACGACTATCCGCTTATCAAAAGCAAGTACAAGTTGCTTATTTTTATAGCGCCGTTAGTAGTTGCCGAGACCTTTTTGCAGACAAAATATTTCCTGGGGCTGAAGCCCGACGTCATTACCTCGTGCTGCAGCACCCTCTTCACCAGCAATTCAACCGGCGTTGCCTCGGATTTGGCCTCGGTGCCCAGCATTCCCGGAAAGATCGCGTTTTATACGATAATGGCGTTGACCCTTGCATCAGGATTATATTTTTACCTCAAGGACAGGGGAGGCTACGTATTTTCCTCCCTCTGCGGCATATCGTTTGTTATGGCCATAATCTCCATAATATCCTTCTTCTCGCTCTATTACTATGCGCTTCCGTCCCTTCACTGCCCGTTCAATATACTTCACAAGGAATACTACTACGTCGGTTATCCGCTGTATTTGTGTCTTTTCGTGGGGACCGTTGCGGGCATGGGCACGGGCGTGCTGATGCCGTTCAGGAAGGTGGCCAGCCTGATGGAAATAATCCCGGTTATACAGAAAAGGCTTATTATATTTGCGCTTGTGTGCTTCCTGATCTTTACCGCAATGGTGACGTTCAAGATGGTTTTCACGCCCTTCAAGCTCGAAGGGTATTAAGGGATCTGAACAGTGAAAGCCACGAGGTCTCTCTCACCATGCAACCTCGTGGCCGGTCACTGTAATCGATCACATCCTGCAACAGATGTAAACTTAAAACATTACCTGAATACCGGTATTGATAACAAATTGGGTTTTCAATTGTAGGCCGTTCAGGTTTTGATAGAGTGGGATGCCGCCTTCGACACCAAAAGTAAGTCTGCCTGCCACGATATTCACTCCTATCAGACCGTCAAGTCGCTGACCCCCGTAATTGCGGGGATCGCCATCAGGCGCCGGAGCCCACATTTGGCTTAATTGGATCTGGGAGTCCTGGCCGCTGATCCTTCCCGTATCGCTATAGGCAAGGCGCAACCATGTTGTGGAAGGGCCGAAGACGCGCTGCAGCCAACTGGTCACCTTGAAGACGTCCCCGAGGCTATAGCCTTGACTGTTTGTGCCTGTATGATATGTATACATGGCCTGCGCACCCCAGTTCCATTTGTAGTTATCGCTGAGGGCGCTGTATGTCAGCACAGGCTTGAGGTCCCATGTGCCGGAACCAAGTTGCATGTCATAGGGTGCCCGTTCTTCTTTGCCCATCATCACATCAGTCTGTTTGATACTGCCGGTGGGAATGCTGAGACCAAGACTGCCGGTCAGGTATTTGTTGATCTTGTACAGCCCGCGCAGCTCTGTGTCACTGACTCCTTCCGTATGCATAGGGGATTGGGACACGTAAGGCATGCCCGGCCCCATATTCATCACCATCTGCATATTATTATATTCATAGTTAGCCATACCCATCAGGGTCAGGCTATCAGTGACCCCGTACATCGCCATAAACATGTGCATGTACATGTCCATATAGGTGGGTATCATCATATAGTTATAAGCCTTGCTGCTGCCCATACCGCTACCCATACCGCTGCTCATAGAACTGTTACTATAACCGACACTGTGTGTATCGACGTTGTTAGTGCCGGCGCGCAGCCCGCCCATGTTCATATACATGGTCTTGTAAGTGAACATCCACATGCCGGCGGGGTGAGTATGGTATAGCTCGTCGCCAAAGGCCGGATTAAACACCATTGAGCCTCCGGGGTGATGGTGAATAATATGCCCTCCCTCCAAGGCCACTTCATCGGCGGCAGCCTTCATCGCTTCGTTGTAGGTAGCCACTTTGCCGCCGTGTTCCTTCACAAAATTCTGAGCATCCTCTCCACTGGCAAAGGCCCATTTTGGCACATCGTTCATGAGACCAATCTCATCACCGCCGATAACCCATGTTGCAGTTCTTGCATCTATCATCTTTTTTGTTGCGTAATCTGCGACCATGATCGATTCAACTTGCTTGTCTTTGTTTTGTTTCATCTCCCAAACTGCGCAGTGCAGACTGCAGACCGCAACAGTGGTCCCATCACTAAAGACGACAGTCATACGGCTATTGGCGACATCAGACAAGTCCATCGCGCATATCGGACAAGTCTTGGGATTCTCCCCTGCGTATGCTGCGCCGGCGTAAGCGCAGGTAAACAGCAGACCTATTACCAGAAACATTGTGAATCTTTTCATAATATTATTCTTCATAAGAACATTCTCCTTTTAAAGACCGCATTGTCAAAGCTCACCCATAGCAAACCAGAGAGGCTTTCGTTGATATAAACAAGTAGCTCCTGTAAAAATGTTTAAACCACGATGAACGCAGAGTTTAGACAAATGAGTTTGCAGCACATCAGTAATGCTGATGTGTCTCAGTGCTCTCATTCTCTACTCTGTGAATCAAGTGTTTAAGGCATTACAGGAAGAACTCAGCATCGGGAGGATGATCCATCAGACTGACACACTGGTATAAATAAAATGTCGGCTTGGCAACAGCATGCGGACCGGTAAATACCGGTTCCAATAGTTCACATTTTTTTTCACATATAGTAGAAACATCAAGGGCAGAAAGTACAGGCGAAGAGACCTTGTTGCAGAAGTCAAGTGTGAAGAAAGAAGCATATTTACTGCTGTGGGATGCAGGAAAGGAGGGTTTCAGCATTGAAAATGCTGTCACGATAAAGACGGTCAGAATGAAGGTTCCTACCATTTTCACAATAGAGTGTAAAACGATTATTCCGGTCCTGTCAATGCCGCTTGCCCATCGCCTATCGCCAGTGCTTTATTTTTTTTTGCTTGACAAGTTTTCATATAATCATATATAAATATGTTTATGCATGAAGTGCTGGAAATTGTCAAACTCCTTTCAGACGAATCGCGTCTGAGAATACTGATGCTGCTTACTAAAAAGGAACTTTGCGTATGCCAGATAATGGGCGTTCTTAACATGTCTCAGCCCCTTGTATCACGAAATCTTTCACTGCTGCTGAAAGCCGGCTTTCTCAAAGACAGGAGAGAAGGGAAGCTCATGTTCTACAGCATGAGAAGAGTGCTGCCGGGAAAACACCGGCAACTCCTTGCCGTATTGTGCGAGCTTCTTAAAGATGATACAACTTTGATAAAAGATCTCCGCTCGCTTCGGGACTGCACTGAATTTCAGAAGCAGACGGGCAGGTGCGATATGGAGACACTGAAGGCCTTCATGCGCTATAAAAAGCGGAAATCATCAGGCCCGGCTCGGTAAGGAGGCCAGACAATTAAAAGTGTAATTTATAACTTCTGTATACTTCTGACAGTCTTCCTGCTGCTCAATGCGGCTTCAGCTACGGCCGGCGATGCGGAAGCCATGCTTTCTCTTACCGATGCTGTCAGAAGCGCCCTTGAAAACAACTACGAGATACGGGCATTTAAAAACACTCTTGCCGTCTCCAACGAAGACATCGGTATTGCACGGAGTTTTCTTTTACCCAAGCTTAATTTTGAAGAGCGCTTTATGGACACTACCAATCCAACCTATGCTTTTATGGCAAAACTCAATCAGGAACGGTTTTCTCAATCTGATTTCGCCATTAATTCATTAAACAACCCAAGTGCGATCAACGATTTCCAGACGTCGCTTTCTTTCGAACAGCCGCTCTTTTCAAAAAAGGCGTACGTCGGGATCAAAATTGCAAGGTTGGAGCATACTGCAAAAAACGAGGAATACATGAGGAAAAGAGAGGAGGTCGCCTTTAAAGTTACGCAGGCATATCTCAGCTTGGTGATGGCCGGGCAGCAGGTCACAATGGCTGAAAAAACTCTTGAAGATGCCAGAGAGCACTTCCGCATAGCAGAATTGCGTTTTAAGGACGGCCTTGGCCTTTTCTCCGATACGCTCAGGGCGTCAACTGCAGTCACTGCAGCTGAGCAGCCAGCTGATCAGCATGCGGAAAAAACTCGCCATCGACAAGAGATATATTTCTCTCCTGCTGGGCGTGCAGGATAATGTCGATGTTGCTGGAGTGTATCCGGAAATCCCTGTCAGGGATATGGAATACTACAAAAATGCAGCGCTCTCAAGGAAAGATATCAAATCTATGGAAGCGATGCATGAGAACGCGAAAAACGGCATTGCACTTTCAGAGGCGGCCTTTTGGCCTACTGTGGGCGTGGGCGGTTCTTATCAATTGAATGACCAACGCTACCCTCTCGGGTCCGAAGGCAGCAGCTGGACAGTTACGGCGTTCCTCAGGTGGGAAATCTTCGACGGCACTAAGCGTGAGCACGAACTGGCACAGGCCCGATACAGGACCGCTGAGACAGAGGAGCGCCTGAAAGGGCTCATCGATATGGTGTCGTTTAAGGTGTATGAGTCATACCTTGGCATTGACGAGGCAAAGAAGAACCTGGAGCTATCTCAGTCAGAGTTAAAGACCGCTGAAGAAGGACGTCGGCTGGTGAAGATTCGTTACGAAAATTCCCTTTCACCTCTTGTCAACCTCATGGATGCGCAGGTGGCTCTGAATCGCGCACGCACTAATCTCGTTGTCCAGGAGAACCAATACCGTGTTGCCGTAGCCGATCTCTGCTATGAAAGCGGGACCATTCTGAAAGACCTGAATATTGAATAAAATGGAGGGAAGTATGACTAACCACAAAGGAAAGATTGAACGTGAGAAGATGGGAAGTTGCGAAGTTGAGCAACTAAACCTTCATAAGTTCACACCTTCACAAGTTCTCAACTTCTCAAGTTCAGGCAACCGCATCGGACTCGCCTTTATCTCCGCTATGCTCTTTGCTCTTTGCATTTTGTTGTCCGGCTGCAAGGAAAAGGTCGGGCCCGCAGCTGTAAGCAGGCAAACAGTAGATGGGGTAACTGTCACAGAGGTGCACCCATCCGAGGTAGAGGAATATTTTGAAACATCAGGCACCATCAGGGCGAAAACCATTAGCCAGATTGCCTCAAGAACGCTGGGCGCCGTCACCTCGCTCAGGGTGAAAGAAGGCGACCGGGTCCACGCGGGACAGGTGCTCCTGACAGTCGATGACAGAGATGCAGTGCAAAGAGTTGTCGCTGCTGAGAAAGCCGTTGAGTCTGCAGAGCAAAACAGATCCCTGGCTGATATAACATACGGGAGATACAGGAAGCTTTATGACGAGAAGGCGCTGTCACAACAGGAGATAGATCAGATAGAGACACAGAAAAAAATCGCCGAATTGGATTACGAGAGGTCCAAGGCATTGTTCAACGAGGCGCGGGTCAATCGTGATTTCACGACCATATTATCCCCGGTCTCAGGCGTTATAACCGAAAAGAAAACAGAGCGCGGCAGCATGGCTGTGCCTGGAGTTCCCCTCCTTACAGTGGAAGATGTGTCCTCATTTGTCCTTGAAGCCAATCTTGACGAGCATCTCACCGGTAAAGTCACTACCGGAACACCTGTCGATATTGCCGTTGACGCCACCAACCAGCAGTTGAGAGGAAGGATCACCGAAATTGTCCCCTCAATCGATCCCCTGTCAAGAACGTTCATCGCGAAGATTGCTCTCACAGGTCCTTTATTACGGACAGGACTTTACGCCCGCGTAAAGATACCCACCGGTAAGAAGATTGCCATTGTCTTACCGGACAAGGCAATAGTCCAAAAAGGAGAGCTTACAGGCGTATACGCGGTTGATCAGGGCGGCATCATTTCATTCCGTCTCGTGAGGCCGGGCAGTCATTACGGCAATAATGTCGAAATTCTTTCTGGAATAAATCCAAATGACCGGGTCATCATTGATAGTATATCGAGCGCTGTCGATGGCGGCATAGTTTCCGGGATGAAGCTACAGTGAAGCACTTAGGATTGGCAGGCCGCATCGCAAGGGCCTTTATCAACTCCAGGCTGACTCCCCTGATTGTCATTGCCTCGCTGGTCCTGGGCGTATTTGCAGTGGTCGTAACGCCGCGTGAGGAAGAGCCGCAGATAGTTGTCCCGATGATCGATGTGATGGTCTCCTACCCCGGCGCCTCTGCAAAAGAAGTCGAAGAGCTTGTCACCAGGCCTATGGAGAAGTTCCTATGGGAAATAAAGGGTGTCGAATACATCTATAGCATCTCAAGACCCGGCATGAGCATGGCGATTGTCAGGTTTTATGTCGGGCAGGACATGGAGAGCAGCATTGTAAAACTCTATAACAAATTAATGTCCAATTACGACAAAATTCCTCCCGGCGTATCTCAACCTCTGGTCAAGCCTAAATCAATTGACGAAGTTCCCATACTTACATTCACCCTCTGGAGCCGGAGGTATAACGGATATGAGCTGAGGCGGGTTGCACAGGAGGTTGCGGGGGAGCTGAAAAAGGATTCCGACGTTGCTGAAACTACCATTATAGGCGGTCAGAAACGGCAGCTAAAAATAGTCATGGATCCAATACGCCTTAGAGCGTACTCTCTCTCACCGCTGCAGATTGCCGGCACGCTGCAAAAAGCCAACTTTGTGCTGCCCTCAGGTGAATTCCCCTCGGGCAATAATGATTTCCTGGTTGAAACAGGCTCATTTCTTAAGAACGCCCAGGATGTCGGAAATGTGGTGGTAGGAGTTTCAAACATCAGGCCGGTGTACTTAAGAGACGTGGCAAGTATAAGCGATGGCCCGGAAGAGCCTGCAAAGTATGTTTTTATGGGCTTTGGCCCGGCTGCTGCTCGTGAAGAAAAAGAAGCATTGAATGGTGATCAGGGCAGCCCCGCAGGGCAATACGAGGCTGTTACTATTACGATAGCAAAGAAAAAAGGGACCAATGCAACACACATCGCAGAAAGGGCCCTAAGGAAAATAGCTGCAATAAAGGGAACGGTGATCCCCTCGGATGTAGAGATCACTACTACCCGGAACTATGGAGTCACCGCCAAAGAAAAATCCGACGAGCTTCTTGAGCACATGCTCATCGCAGCCATCTCTGTAACAATCCTTATCGCGCTCGCCCTGGGATGGAGAGAATCGTTAGTAGTTGGCGTTGCAGTGCCGGTTACCCTGGCCCTTACCATCCTGGTCAATTATATGCATGGCTATACACTCAACAGGGTCACACTCTTCGCCCTCATTTTTTCTATAGGCATTCTGGTTGACGATGCCATTGTTGTTGTCGAGAACATACACCGCCATTTCAGGGCAAAATCTGTTGACCGGGAAACTGCGGTGCTCGCAGTTGACGAGGTGGGGAATCCCACCATATTGGCCACCTTTGCGGTCATAGCCGCGCTCCTGCCAATGGCATTCGTGTCAGGTCTGATGGGTCCTTATATGCGGCCTATTCCTGTTGGCGCATCAGCCGCCATGCTTCTTTCCCTGCTTATTGCTTTCATTATCAGCCCCTGGTTGAGCTATATCGTGCTTAAAGGTACGAAAAGGGGCGGTGAGGAGCAGAAAGAAAAAGCGGAAAGCCGCTTCTTTGCTGTGCTGAACCGCGTTTATGAAAAAAATCTAAGGGGGCTGCTCGAAAACAGCAGGAAGCGAACTATAGGAATAATCCTCGTTCTTCTGATGCTCGGCAGCGCCATCGCACTTGTCCCGCTGAAGCTTGTGACCGTTAAAATGCTGCCTTTTGACAACAAGAACGAACTTCAGGTCATTATCGACATGCCAGAGAGCGCTGCACTTGAGGACACTGCTGAGTTGGCACGGCAGATCGGCGAATACCTGAAAACAGTACCGGAGGTCACCAATTATCAGTCTTATATCGGCACTGCGGCGCCGTTTAATTTCAACGGTCTGGTGCGCCACTACTACCTGCGTTCGGGAAGGAACGAAGCCGATATACAGGTCAATTTTGTTCCACGGGATGAAAGAACGGCACATAGCCACGATATAGCAAAAAGGATAAGGCCGGGAATAAAAAAAATCGCGGACCGTTATAACGCGAGGATCAAGGTAGTTGAAATACCGCCCGGCCCTCCTGTGCAGAGCACTCTCGTCGCTGAAATTTATGGGCCTGATTTCGATGGGCAGATAGCAGTTGCAAGGAAGATAAAGGAAATATTCAACAGAACGGGTGGTGTAGTTGATACCGATTGGTCCGTTGAGGATGACCAGCAGAAGATATCCTTTGATGTCGACAAGGAAAAGGCTTCATACAACGGCATCAGTACCGAAGCGGTATCACAGACGCTCAAGGCGGTACTGGGGGGTATGACTGCGGGGCTGGTACACATTGAAAAAGATAAGGAGCCTGTTCAGCTTTTTATGAGGGCGCCGCTTGCCGAAAGGGCAGGAGTTGACAAACTTGGAGAGATTGGAGTGCCCTCGCCTTCTGGTACCATGGTACCGCTTTCCGAACTGGTGAAAATAAAGAACGGGATAGAGGACAAAACCATTTACCACAAGAATCTGAAACGGGTTGTATATGTGACCGGCGATGTTGCCGGAAGTGAAGAAAGCCCTGTCTACGCCATATTAAAAATGAAGCAGGCTGTGAGCAAAATTAAATTGCCCGGTGGATATGAGCTGAAGCAATATTCCACTGTCCAGCCCTGGCTCGAAAATACCTATTCCATGAAATGGGACGGCGAATGGCACATTACCTATGAGGTCTTCAGGGATTTGGGCATCGCCTTCGCGGCGGTGTTGGTTTTGATCTATATAATGGTCGTAGGCTGGTTCAAGTCTTTCATGGTGCCGCTTGTCATCATGGCCCCGATCCCGCTTTCACTTGTAGGAATCTTGCCGGGCCATGCACTGATGGGGGCGTTCTTTACAGCAACCTCCATGATAGGGTTCATTGCAGGGGCCGGAATAGTCGTCAGAAATTCCATAATACTGGTTGACTTTATCGAGCTTAAACTCTCAGAGGGGGTGCCACTCAAAGAAGCCGTAGTTCAGGCCGGCGTCATACGGTTCAGGCCAATGCTTCTTACCGCTGCTGCGGTAGTAGTGGGGTCGTCGGTGATTCTGTTTGATCCCATATTTCAAGGCATGGCAATATCGCTTATGGCCGGTGAGGTTGCCTCGACATTTCTGTCGAGGACAATGGTACCTGTACTTTATTATATGTATAAAAAAAGGAGGACGTGATGTATATTGCAAAAACCGATACGTGGTATCTCGAACGGATTATCTGGCTCATAGCAGGCATATTCTCCCTGTCGAGCGCTGTACTGGCATGGGTCCACAGCCCATATTGGCTGATACTGACAGCACTGGTAGGCATCAACCTCATCGTGTTTGCATTTACCGGATTCTGCCTGATGGCAAATGTCCTGTATAAACTGGGCGCAAAGCCCAGATTGCAAAAAGACAACTGAGAACAAACTTTGCCTGCCACATAATAGATTTCCCATTTTTTTAGTGCTATGATTTCTATATCTTGGGTACTAAATATCAGCGGAGGTGCGGGTGATCTTTCTCTTCGCAATCCTGGGTGTAGCAATCATCTTTCTCGTGCTCTGGGATGCTTTCGAGACCATAGTACTTCCGCGCAGAGTAACGCGGAAGTACCGGCTCACAAGACTTTTCTATCGTTACACGTGGATGCTCTGGTCCTTTCTTATCAGGCATATTGTGAAGGGGAAACGGCAGGAGACATATCTGAGTTATTATGGCCCTCTTTCGCTTATCGTACTTTTGAGCATCTGGGCTGCAGGGGCTGTCTTTGGGTTTGCCTTACTGAACTGGGGCATGGGATCGCCGGTCAACACCCCTGAAGGGACGGCAGGTTTTGCCACAGATCTTTATTTGAGCGGGACCACCTTTTTCACACTCGGGCTCGGAGATGTCAGGCCTGTTTCGGTCTGCGCGCGTGCGCTCACAGTAATCGAATCCGGCATCGGCCTGGGTCTGCTGGCCCTTGTGATAGGATACCTCCCGGCTCTTAACCAATCTTTCTCAAGGCGTGAGGTGAACATTTCAATCCTCGATGCACGCGCAGGCTCGCCTCCTACAGCCGCTGGTATGCTTCTCAGGCAATGCCGGCATAACGTGAACGAAGCGCTTCTACGCCAGCCTCGGCGAGTGGGAGCTGTGGGCTTCTGAGATAATGGAAAGCCATCTTTCCTATCCCGTACTTGTCTATTTCAGATCACAGCACGATAACCAGTCGTGGGTCGCCGCGCTATCGGCGATTCTGGACACCTGCGCTCTTGTCATCACGGGGATGGAAGGCAGTCTGCAAAAGACAGGCGGAACTCACCTTTGCGATCGCGAGGCACGCGATAGTAGACCTCTCCTTCGTACTCAACCGTCCGCCGCACAAACTGAAAGTTGACCGCCTGCCGCCTGCCGAACTTGTGCGTCTTCGCGCTGAACTCTCGAATGTGGGGATAGACCTCAGGAAGGGAGACGACGTTGACAAACAGCTTATTGAGCTGCGCAAGATGTATGAACCTTACATCCATTCCATGTCCAGATATCTCTCCCTCGGCGTTCCACCCTGGATCGCCGAGCCGGGCCACTTAGATAACTGGCAGACAAGCGCCTGGGAGCCGGGGGTCAAAAGGCTGTCCGGAGAAGAGGCCGACAGGCATTTTTAATGCAGTCAATAAAAGGAGATTAGACATGTCAAATCATGATACCTCAGCAGCGAAACCTCAGATAATCATCCGCAAGCCGGAAAGCATTATTAAGTATGCAGAATAACCTTCTTCCTGCGAATGAGGTCATTTCCCCTGATCCCATTTGGAGCATTGATTGAAATTATATCTTCATTCCTTGCAGAGGTTATTGCAGCGCCCTCCTCATCGAGCATCGAATCAACAGGAAAAGGGGTTCCTTCAAGGCCTGGAGTGAGGTATTCAACGACATCGCCTTTATCAAGCCTGTTCCTGAGCGCAATCCTGGCATGCCCATCGTTCACTTCCAACACAACGCCTACCAGTTCATGGCTCATACGGTAGCTTTCACCGTCAAAATTATAATCGGAGTCCGGCTGTTTTCCAAAGAACATTCCGGTGGTATACCCCCTGCTGCTGAACATTGCAAGCTCGTCAGCCCACCTTTTTTTTACGCAATAGGCTTCGCCGGCTTTAATCGAATCTATCGCCTCCCTGTAGACCTTCACAACCCCCGCAACATAATTGATCCCCTTCATCCTCCCTTCTATCTTAAAGCTGTCAATGCCCGCGCCCATGAGAAGAGGCAGGTGCGGCAGCATACACAGGTCTTTGGAACTCATCAGATACGTGCCACGGCTGTCCTCGAAAACAGGGAAATACTCCCCGTGGCGCTTTTCCTCCACCAGTGCATAGTTCCATCTGCAAGAATTAGTGCATTCCCCGGTATTGGCCCCACGGGAAGCGAGAAAGCTGCTGATATAACACCGTCCTGAATAGGATATGCAGATTGAGCCGTGGACGAAAATTTCGAGCTCGATAGAAGTCTTCTTACGGATTTCTCCTATCTCATCCAGCGACAATTCCCTGGAAAGTACAAGCCGCCTTGCACCGCTGTCCTCCCAGAACCGCGCGGCAGCAACATTGGTGATGTTCGCCTGGGTGCTGATATGAAGCGGTAAATTGGGTGCTTTTTTTTTGACGAGTACAAAAAGTCCAGGGTCGGATACGATAACGGCATCAGGTGCTATTTCGCCAAGTTGCTCTATATGCTCTTCTAGGGCAGGCAGGTCCCTGTTGTGAGGAAAAATATTGACCGTTACATACGCGCGTACATTATGCGCCCTAGCATAGTGAACTGCGGCACGCAACTCCTCGCCTGCAAAGTTTCCGGCTTTCCCCCTCAGGCTGAATCTCGAATCGCCGAGATAAACCGCGTCAGCCCCATAGTGTACCGCAGTCTTCAGTTTCTCGAAATCACCAGCAGGGGCAAGCAGTTCAGGCTTTTTCACGGACTATACGCTCCCTGCAAGCTTCTATAGCACTCCTTGCCAGCCGGTCGCATTTCTCATTCTCATAATGCCCGTTGTGTCCCCTGACCCATGTCCATTCTATTTCATGCGGACCGGCCGCCTTAAGCAGCCTCTCCCAGAGATCTCTGTTGAGCACATCCTTTTTCTGAGAGGTTTTCCACTTGTTCCTGATCCATCCGCTTACCCATTCGGTCATTCCTTTAGCCACATAAGTCGAATCGGTTATCACCCTTATCCTGCACGGTTTCTTAAGCAGCTCAAGCGCAGTAATGACACCGAACAGTTCCATCCTATTATTGGTTGTCATCTGTTCGCATCCTGACAGTTCCTTTTCTTTTTGCCCCGAACGCAGGATAGCGCCGTATCCGCCTACGCCAGGATTGCCGCTGCAAGCGCCGTCCGCATAAATTTCCACAAAAGGCCGGTCATGAGTTTTCAATTGACCACCAATCTTTACCCATCAATCGCTGCTTCATAGGCTTGTTACGTTATCGTTGTCTCTGGGGAAGACAAAATAAAAGTTATTGCCGTATTGGGTTGCCTCATATCCGACCACGCCTCCGTGTATCTCAACGGCATTTTTTACAAATGCCAGGCCATGTCCGGTCCCTGGCCTCTTGACTGCATTGGATCCCCGGTATCCCTCTTCAAATATCTTTTCCCGTTCATCCGGGTCGATGTGCGGCCCCGTGCTGAAAACATTATATTTTACCCCGTCTTTGCCTGGCCCGAAATAGTCCCTGATAATCTCGCGTCCGTATGCTATGTATTTTTTCGTTTCGCCGGTAGAGGTAACAACCTCCTCAGTATATTTGAGGGCATTCGAAAAAAGGTTGGCGTACACCTGGGCGACAAGCCCGATATCCACAACGCTTATGGTCTCTTCACTTGGAAGACCGCCGAATTTATCATCGATGGCAATACCCATTTCCCTGAAGTGATCGAGGAACCGCTCAAGCTGCGGCTGTACTACATCCTGCTTTATATTGCAGGGTGTAGTGCGCAAGGTAAGGCGACCCTGATCAAAATGGCTCCTGCGCAGCAGGGTTTCGAGAAACAGGCTCATATTCCGGTAATGCTTTTCAATATTATCAAACTCCTCATTCAACCCATGGTTAACGTCCATAAGCTCTGTAAGGGCAAGGTCCATTTGGGACTTGTCGCAGGGGTCATCAATTGACAGACTGTAAAGGAGATGCTCTATTTCCACATTCTTTGTGATCTTGCCCTTCAGCCGTCTCAGAAAAAGTTTATATACCATATTAGGAATGATTATATTGTGCTCAATATCTGCAACGAGAGACTTGATGAATTTGAGGTGCTCAACGTTTCTATCGACAAGAAAACGGTTATGAATATTAAAACCAATCCTGTTGGCAAATTTTTCGAAAAAAAGTTCGCGGTGGGAGTCAACACCAGCATCGGGATAAATTTCTAGAAGTCCGAGTACGTTGTCCTTAGTTTTAAAAGGCAGATGGTCAATTAAGAATTCTTTCCCCCGGATCGTCAGTACCAGGCTTGAGCTGTCGGTATGATAGGGACGTTCGCCCGGCTGCAAAAAAGAAGGGGGCTCTGTACGCAGCGGAGATCCGTCCTCTTCGGTTTTGGCGACAAGCGCCAAACCATTCACTTTGGGATCTATAACATAAAATCTGGCTTCCAGGCCAAAGAACGCCTTTGGGATGGCAGTGCATAGGCAATAAAAATCCTCGATACCGTCAAACTCCTGTGCCAGATCAAAAAATGCCGCCAACGCATTGCTTTCTGTCTGGGAGAAATCATAGGAGAGGAAATCGTTCTTCTTGCTCTCGATGCGCTCCATAATGTACTCACACCTTGCCATAAGCTTTATCCGCATCCCCTCCTGGAAAAGTAACCTATGTTACTACTAAAAGCAGGCAGAGGTAAAGGTTAAGGTTAAGATAAAAAAAGTGCCTGCGTTAACCTTCATCTTACTTTACGTCATCGTCAATATGGTCACGCCGTTGCCGCCTTCCCGGGGCTCTCCTCTTCTGAAACTCTTCACAAGCGGGTGGTGCTCAACATGCTCCCTTACTGCCTTTAGAAGTATTCCCGCTCCGATGCCGTGGACAACAGTGACCTCGCTGAATCCGGCAAGGGAAGCGTGATTTAGAAATGGTTCGAGCTGAGAGAGCGCTTCGTCAACCCTCTTGCCCACAAGATTGATTCGTGAAACAGCCTCATCGTCGGGCTTGAGGATGGTTACGGGCTCCTGCCGCGCTGTTGCCGGCTTGCCCCGGCGGTGTGCTATTTCAGATGCGGGCACCTCTACCTCTTTGCCCCCGGCTTTTACCTTGATGCGGTTATGCTTCAGATTGATCTCCACAACAGGGGCGTCGGCAGCCAGTGATTTCACATATACCACGTCACCTTCCATAATTTCGTCTATCGAAGGAGCGCTGTAGTTTGCAGGGCCTTCATACTCCGTTATTTTCCCGACAAGGCTTTCCTGAGCCAGTTCAGCCTGCTTTATCGCCTCGCGGCTTTTCTCCCTGTCCATCTTCCTGGCCTCCTGGAGCAGGGCATGCATCTCTCTTTTTGCCTTGGCAACAATCTCAGCCGCCTCGCGATACGCATCTGCAAGCAATTGCTTCTGCCTGGATTCAGCCTCGGATAATGCTATTCCTAGGGCTCTGTTCCTTTCCTCTATTACCAGCCGCTCCTTAGTGATATCATCCAGCGCCTTTTCGTAATGGTCCCTCTTTTCACTCAGGTCGGATATAAGATCGTCAAATTCGACTTTCATCCCGCCGAGCATGGCCTTTGCCGAGTCTACGATACTGTCGGGCAAACCGTATCGCCGGGCTATTTCGAGCGCGTGCGACTGCCCAGGTTCACCTATCCTTAACCGGTACAAGGGAGTCAGGGCTTCCTGATCGAATTCCATGGAGGCGTTCACCATGCCTTCGGTCCTGTATACAAATCCTTTTATCTCCGTAAGGTGCGTTGTTGCAAAAACAAGGGCTTTGCTTTCCTTCAGTTCTTTTAAGACAGCGCATGCGAGGGCGCCCCCCTCGTCAGGGTCGGTCCCGGTGCCGAGTTCATCAATAAGTACCAACGCCCTTGCATCAGCCGCTTTCAGTATTCTGGAAATATTCGACATGTGCGCTGAAAAAGTGGAGAGATTGTTTTCGATCGATTGTTCGTCCCCGATATCGATCAGCAGCTTATCAAACAGAGGGAAACTCGAGGCCGAATCAGCAGGTACAGGCATGCCGGTCAGCGCCATGATCTGAAGCAGACCTATTGTTTTAATGGCAATGGTCTTCCCCCCTGCATTGGAACCAGTGATTACCATTACAGTGCAGTCGCCCCCAAGAGTGACATTGAGAGGAACAACCTCTTGACGGACACCGGCGCGTTGAAGGGCCATCATCAGAAGTGGATGACGCGCATTCACCAGGCAGAGACCGCCCGACTCGTTGATCTGGGGTATCTGCATGCGGAACATATCGGCAAATCTTGCGATGCAATGCACAGCATCAATGTAAACGACAATGCGATACTCTACACCTATGTAACCGGCAGCCGCCCGGATCCTGGCGCTTATACTCCTCAGAATGCGTATCTCTTCGGATTTTTGCGCGGCAACAAGGTTTTCAAGCTCGTTGGAAAGATTGATTATCGACAACGGTTCGATAAAGGCAGTCTCCCCTGATTTGGAGACGTCATGCACGACACCCTGCACCTGTCCCTTGGAATCCATCCTTACAGGAATTACCCACCTGCCTGACCTGTTGGTAATAAAATCATCCTGCAGAAAGACGCTTACATCCACGTCCCTTACCAGTTCCTCAAGTTTTTTTCGTATCCTGCTTTCAAGCCTGCGTATCTGCCCCCTCAGTTCGGCCAGTTCCCGTGAGGCGCTGTCAAGTATATTGCCCTCACTGTCAATCGACCGCTCCAGAACGCGAAGGATATCAGGAAAACCGTTCAGCGAATCCGCCAGTTCATTCAGTTGTAATAGGCCCTCATGCTGCCTTATCTGCGATTCAATAGCGCTTATGTTGTCCAGGACAGGCATGAATTCGGCGAGTTCAAGTGCTTCCAGTACCGCGCCTTCAGGGGCGACCCTTGCAAGCAACGGTTCGATATCGGAAAACTGGAGTATCGAGAGTGTGCCGCCTCCGTCATATATTCTCATAATCTCGCTGGTTTGACCGAGCCTCTTTTCAATACTGCCCCTGTCGGACAGAGGATACATGGCGAGCAGAACTTTACGTGACGCATCGCTGTGGGCAAAATCGGCGATTATACCGAGCAGTTTGTTGAATTCAAGAAGACTGAGGGAGAACAAATCATCTGGTCCGCTCTTAAGCAACGAATCTACTCCGGTCTTAAAACACAAGACATTATCATATTGATAAGGCTGATAACCAGAGCACCCCATAAAGCAGGCCAGAAACCGGCAACGACAAATCCAAGATCGAGGGCCCTTGATGCTGCGCTTGTAAGCCATAGCATAAAAGCATTAAGCACAAAAATAAACAGTCCCAGCGTCAAAATAACAAACGGTAACGAAAGAAATTTCAGGACCGGCCGCACAAAAGCATTTAACACGCCGAAAACCAGCGCAACGAGCAGCAGCCCGTACCAGGGCCCGCTATAGTTAATGCCTGAAATGACTTTGGCAGTTGCCCAGAGGGCAAAGGCGTTGATGAGCAGATTTAAGACAAAGTTCATAACACCTCCAGGTCAGCGATATTCCTAAATTATACCAGACTTTATAGACTTATGATTTGACATGGTTACAAAAAGTGATATGATATGAAAGGTGAAATCTTAATTCTATGGAGGGAGTGATGACAAAGGTTCCCGCGCTGCAAAAAACGATTCAGTTAGGTATTATCCTGGGGTGTTTCATGCTTCCATTAAATGCCTTTTCGGCAACGTTAAACAGCAGCGTTAAGGACTCCTCCGGCAAGCCGGTAAAAGATGCGGTAGTATATGCCAACCCGTTGAACTTTACGCCGGCTTCTTCCGAAAGGCTGCAGAATGTTATAATGGACGAGATAGGTACAGAATTTGTTCCTTACGTGCTGCCGGTCCAGACAGGGACCCCTGTTCATTTTCCAAATAAGGACAATATCAGTCATAATGTCTACTCTATCTCTCCTGCCAAAAAATTTGAACTGCCTCTTTATAAGGGGACACCCGCTCCGCCTGTCGTCTTTGACAAGCCTGGTCCTGTTGTACTTGGATGCTCCATTCATGATTTGATGATTGCCTATATTTATGTGGTTGAAACCCCTTATTTTGCGAAGACAGGTGAAGATGGCTCAGCTGAAATCGCAAATCTCCCAGCGGGACAATATGAGGTGCTTGTGTGGCATCCACTCTTGATGGGGCCACCTGAGTCAATCGGGAAACACATTGATCTGTCGAAGCAAGATAAGGCAAGCGTAGATTTTGTGATCAATATGATGCAGGCTTGGCGACCGCCACGCAATCAAATATACAGATATTAGGAATATTAAGACTACTGACATATTGCATTGCATGGCGGATGCACTTATAATCAATTAATGAGGAACATTACACTGCGTGTAGCACTGATACTATTCTCACTTCTTATTCTCGCTGCAGCGCCTGCTCATTCCAACCAGGATTCCGGTGTGCTTCGCGCCACACTGAAGAACGGCCTTAGGGTGGTAATTGTGCGAAACACTCTCGCTCCTGTGGTTACTACTGAAATAAACTACCTTGTGGGAGCCGATGAGACACCGGAGGGCTTTCCCGGCATGGCCCATGCCACTGAGCATATGATGTTTCGCGGCAGCTCCGGACTTTCGGCTGGTCAACTCGCGAGCATTACTGCGGCCATGGGAGGCGATTTCAGCGCCGACACCCAGCAGACTATTACGCAATATGCCTTCACTGTCCCTTCCGACAACCTTTCTATAGCCCTCCATATGGAGGCAATCCGCATGCAAAACCTTCTCGCAGACGAGAAACTCTGGGACCAGGAGCGCGGGGCCATTGAGCAGGAAGTAGCGCAGGACCTGTCTAATCCCACGTATATCTTCTACACAAAGCTTCTGCAGCGGATGTTCGCCGGCACGCCGTATTCCCATGATCCACTCGGCACACGTCCTTCCTTCGACAAAACTACCGACGCGATGCTGCGGGATTTTCACACAGCATGGTACGTGCCGAATAACGCTATCCTGGTCATCAGCGGTGACGTGGAGCCGGAAAAGGCCCTCGACGAGGTCAAGATGTTTTTTGAGGCTATACCCTCCCGGCCTTTGCCTCGTCGTCCCGAAATCAGCCTTCAGCCTATGAAACCTGATACCATCACCATGGATACCGATCTCCCTTACGGTCTTGCGATGGTGGCCTATCGACTGCCTGGTTTCGATAGCCCCGACTTTGCTGCGAGTCAGATACTGGCTGACGTGTTGGCCAGCCAGAGGGGGGACCTTTATGCACTAGTCCCTCAAGGCAAGGCCCTCGAAACAGATTTCAGCCTGAACACCTTGCCAAAAGCGGCTTCAGCCTATGCCGTGATAGTTTTTCCTCCCGGCAGCGACGGGCCTGCACTGATCAGGAAAGCAAAAGAAATTATAGCTGGATATGTTAAAAATGGCGTGCCCTCCGAACTGGTGGAGGCGGCAAAATACAAGGAGGAGGCAGAGGCCGAATTCCAGAAGAACTCAATAGCCGGGCTGGCTGTGGAATGGTCACAGGCGCTGGCAGCTGAAGGACGGACCTCGCCGGAAGACGATATTAAGGCAATAAAAAAGGTGACGGTTGAGGACGTGAACCGTGTGGCGCGGACCTATCTTGTAAATGACACGGCCATCGAGGCTTTGCTTACGCCTCAACCCTCTGGCAAGCCTGTGTCCTCCAAGGGGTTCGGCGGCGAGGAATCGTTCATTCCCAAACACACAAAGCCTGTACGCCTGCCGGAATGGGCGAAGAAGGTAGAGGAGACTCCCGTGATCCCTGTCTCCAATGTTAAGCCTGAAGACATACGATTGCCAAACAACTTGCGTCTCATTGTCCAGCCGGTTGAAACAAGCGAGACAGTAAGCATCTACGGCAAGATCAAAAACAATCCCGGCGTGCAGGAACCGGCTGGAAAGGATGGCGTCACTACCGTTCTGGACAGCCTCTTTACGTACGGTACCTCTACCCTGGACCGGCTGGAACTGAGAAAGGCTTTGGACGACATCGGAGCGGACGCCTCGGTGGGGTCAAGCTTTTCCCTGCAGGTAACCAGTGATCATTTCGATAGAGGCGTGCAGTTGGTAGCAGACAACCTTCTGCATCCCGCACTTCCTGATAAAGCCTTTAAAGTAGTGCAGGAGGAGACTAAGGGCGCTCTGGCTGGAAAACTGCAGAGCCCTGACTACATTAGAAAACACACTCTCCGAAAGGAACTTTATCCGGCAGGAGATCCTTTTTTACGGCAGGCAACCCCTGAGACAGTCGGCAGCCTGACGCTCGAAGACGTGAAGAACTATTACAATAAAAACTACAGACCCGACCTGACCACTATAGTTGTCATAGGCAAGATCACCCCTGAAAAGGCTAAGTCGGTAATCGAAAAATATTTCGGTGGATGGAAGAGCGAAGGACCCAAGCCGGCCACAGAAGATCCTCCCGTACCCCGCAACAGACCGTCCTCAGCCGTGGTGCCGGATACAAGCCGTGTGCAGGATGAGGTGATACTCGCCGAGACCATGGGCATTACCCGCTCACATCCCGACTACTATAAGCTGGAGGTGGGCAACCATGTTCTGTCAGGCGCCTTTTACGCCACGCGTCTATACCACGATCTGCGCGAGCAGGCAGGGCTGGTGTACTCAGTGGAATCCTTCATCGATGCCAGAAAGACCCGCTCACTCTTCGGTGTCTTTTATGCCTGTGACCCACCGAACGTAGAAAAGGCGCGCGCTATAGTGAAACACAATCTTCGGCTAATGCAGACAAAACCTGTTACGCTTGAGGAATTACAGAGAGCGAAAACACTTCTCATCCGGCAAATCCCGCTTTCCGAATCAAGCGTAGGAAACATTGCCTCAGGGCTCATTGCCCGCTCGATGGAGGGGCTGCCTCTGGATGAACCTCTGCTTGCAGCCCGGCAGTACCTAAAGATCACTGCAAAAGAGGTACGCGCAGCCTTTGCACGCTGGATACGCCCCAATGGCTTCGCACGGGTCATTCAGGGACCGGTTTCACAATAAAGTTACAAATAATTTAGAAGAGCTGATAGTACTCATGCCTTTGCATAATATGTCTGCGTTTCATTTATATGTAGGATAGATATACTGCAATCCCTTTTCCGCTCGGTAGCGGCAATCCTGACAATGGTTTCGGCAACTTTGCCTACTAGGTTGTCAGCAACGATAATCTGAATTTTAATTTTCGCCATAAAGTCTGCCCCATGTTCAGCACCACGGCAGCACATGGGTTCCCTTTTTTTACCGGCTTGACCCGCGGGTTGATTGACAATTATCTCCTCAACGCCAATCTCCTCAACACCCAGCTGCCGAACTGCAGTTTTTACCTCATCCATAGTTCCCGGTTTTATGACGGCTTCTATCAGCTTCATTTTTTTCTCCTTCCGTGTCTATAAAATGTGGCGGTGAATAGCTCAGCAGTTTTGCTATTTCTATTCCTCCTGTTAAAATCAAGCATTTTATATGCCACAAAGGCATCTGGATGAAAGTCTTTGAATTTAAACAGATCATGGATTGAAGCAAAGAGATAAAATGGCTCTGGATAAGTAAATAATGTAATTTCTACTACCCTACAGGGCAAGTTCTGCAACAAACTGCAGAAAGGTCTTAAAGTAATCGGGATTAAAGGCATGACCATGAAGCACCATATGCTCCAGCACTTTTGTGCGCTTCAGGGAAGTATGTTTAAACCCTGCCACCCTGAGCCTTTCAAAGGTATCTGCCAGAGCTACGATTTTTGCAAAGGGGTGTATCATGCTGCCGGTGAGCATGTCCGGATACCCGCTCCCGTCATCCCGCTCATGGTGTGTCAGCGCAACAGTTTTCGCTGCTTTAGGCACATCTTTGCACTGGTCGAGCAATTCCTTGCCCCGGAGCACATGAGATTTAAACAGTTCCCTTTCTATTTCGTTCGGGGAATCTTCGCACACATCGTCGTCGATAGAAACGAGACCCAAATCATGCAACATCGCACTTATCCCGAGGTTAAGCAGCGCTGTCTCTTCCATGTTTAGCACATGTCCGTGCATGAGGGACATCAGACAGACATTCGTGGAGTGGATATACAGGAATCTGTCCGAAACATCGAAAAAGAGGAATTTCCCGGCGTAGCTGAAATCATTGGCTATCAGCGTCATGACGATACTGATATGTTTGTAAAGCTTCAGCAGAGTATCCTGCGTAAGGGCGTTGTTACGCGCTTCGGTGAGCACCCTATAGCACCAAACCTTGACCTTCTCACGCCGTGCCCTGAGCTTTATGATGGGATCCTGAAGGTCTTCCGTATCCAGCACGGCATCAAGGTAGTTGTAATAGGCATCGACGTCCTGCTTGCGAATGGCAATGTCCGAGTTCAGTTCAAGCAGGTGTCTGTAAGCAGCAGTGCAGTCGACGACGAAAGGTATCTCCCCAAAGAGAGGGAACTTCAAACCGGCCAGGGGTATGGTGAAAGGTATTCCGGCATTAAGCACATGCTTATCCACAATGAACATCTTATCCCTGAAATCCCTGTAACGGGATTCAAAAAAACAGGGATCGCGCAGCATCTTTTTAAGTTTGTCCGCATTACGCATGTAATCTTCAAAACTAAGGGCGTTTCCATGCCGTATGTAGAAACTGCATACTGCCTGGGCCTCTATCATTTTTTGTGCGAAGTAGCTGTAAATAGAGTTTTTATCGAGGAGGGATTTGTAGAAAGTGCCGTCGTGGGTGAATATCTCGAAAGGTATCTGTGAACCTGGCACGAGGGATTCGAGTGTTATGGAAATATACCGCTCACTGTCATCCTCAATGCTGTAAATCTTAACCATTGCACATCACTCTCCCAAGATTCATTATATAATACCTGTGGGCCGGAATGCGCCATTACTGAGACATTCTATTTGATAGAGAATGTGCAAGAACAAAAAAGTTTCACAGGAACGCTCACTGTAGGGTATCCTGAATATGATGAGGGGTACTACGAGTTGAAATGATCAGGATTCATTTCAAGCCTGCACCTAACGGCCACCTGACCGCTGCATGTGCGAGTCGGGCGCAGCCGACCTTATCGCCGTTCGAGTACCGTTGCCAGATAGAAGGCTCGGCGGTGCTCCGACACGACGGCAAGATCACGTGAATCACGAAACGCGTTATGAATGCGGCGAGTCATGCGCGACGGCCGATCGACCGTGAAGAAGAAGTGATTGACGAGCAACAGAAGACCGCCAGGCTCGAGAAGCGCGGTGAGTTTTGCCGCGATCGTCTGAACGGAGACATCTGTAGAGGTTGGCAGGTAGTACATGACATCCGCTAAGACAACGAGGTCGAACCGACGCGGGCTGTCGAAGCTTTGAATATCGCCCTGCTCGAAGTGCAGGTTAGCGAATCCGGCTGAGTGCGACCGGGCCTGCGATACCGCGTGGAGAGAAACATCGATTCCAAGAACCCGCTCCGCATGCGGAGCGAGTACGCGGCTGAATACGCCGAGGCCGCAACCTATGTCGAGAACATCCCCGTACATTCGCTTTGGCAGAATTGAAAGCAGTGCGCGGTATTTGCGACGCTGATAACGGTATTGCGGCAACGCCGTACCGTATGGATCGTCGGTCAAGCGGTAGAGACGGTCAAATGCCTCTCCGGCAGTAACTGTGGTTCGAAGCCGTGCCAGTGCCGCGTCGGCGCGCGCGCTGCGAATCCAGAAGGCAACATCGCGCAAGGTCATGAAGAAGTTGCGCGGCTCCTCTACAAGCTTGCCAGACCGGTCATCGCTTTGTCGCGTGTTGCTGTTGCTCATAGATAGAGTGTTGTACCGGTCTGAGAGTAGTCGGTCATATCAGTTCGAACCACGCGCTTCACTGGAAGTTTGTATCCCTTCACTTTGTCTCTGAAAAATCCCCTTTTCGTATATCTTCGTAGAAAACCGGATTCCATCCTCTAATTTGCAAGTAACAATCTCAGGTTGTATCTTACATGTTCTCCCGAATCATTTCAACAGCGGATTTCATGTCGCATGCCTTCCTTTTAACAAACCTGCGCTAATCAAAATTTGAGGGCCATGACATATAGCAAAAACGGGTTTGCCTTTCCGCCTCAGGCTATTCTGATGCAGATCTTGCCGAAGTGTGCGCCGCTCTCCATGTGCCGGAGCGCCTGCCCTATCTCCTCAAAGGAGAAGATACGATCCACCACGGGATGCAGCTGGTGCAGGTTTATGGCGCGGTTCATCGACTCGAACATCTCGCGTGAGCCGACGAATATGCCCTCTACCCGAATATTTTTCATCACAATCGGCAGAGGGTTTATCTTTCCGGTGTTTCCGGTCAAGACCCCTATCAAACTGATTCGGCCTCCTGTGCGGACAGCTTTGAGGGATTGCGGCAGGGTACCTGCCCCTCCTACCTCAACTACAAGATCCACACCCGTTCCTCCCGTGAGTCTCCCTTACCCGCTGGTCCCATTCGGGCACCTTCTTATAGTTAATGCATTCCTCGGCCCCAAGTTGCTGCGCTCTTGTCAGTTTTTCGTCACTGCTGGACGTTATGATCACCTTTGCCCCGGCAAGCCTCGCAAACTGGAGCGCGAAGAGAGAGACCCCGCCCGTACCGAGCACCAGCACGCTTCCTCCTAATTTCAGTCCCTTCTCAATGACAGCGTGCCAGGCTGTTACGGCCGCGCAGGGCAGAGTGGCAGCCTCTTCATAGGAGAGGTGCGCGGGGATGTGTACGACACCGTCTTCGTGAAGAACCACGTACTCAGCCAGCATACCGTCGATTCCTCCGCCTAAGGCAGACCTCGCTTTGGACTCGGTCACTTCACCTCCCAGCCAGGTCTGCATGAAGATACCTGCAACACGGTCACCCACCCTTACCCGTGAGACGCCATCACCTGCGGCGACGACATCCCCCGCACCATCCGAGAAAGGTATAAGGGGTAAGGGGAGCTTAGGATTGTAAATGCCCTTTACAACCATAAGATCGCGGTAATTGAGAGATACTGCCCGTACCTTCACGAGTATCTGTCCATGACCTGGCATGGGCTGAGGCCTCTCGGCAAGTACCAGGTTATCGATGCCAAAATTGTCTCTGACCTCAAAAACTTTCATAACACTCTCCTTTCATCCTGGGTGAGTTCATTAATATCCTTTATTCAATCCCCTCTCAACGAAGACCATGCATCATTTCCTTACACCCTCTGCAAAGAAATCTATCAGCCTGCGTGCAATTGTCCCGGTGCGTGGCAGGCCCGGCAGATTATTTGTGGCAAACCACCCGGCATCGACAATCTCGGATTCATCGATCCTGATTTCCCCGCTTTCATAGTCAGCCATAAACCCGACCATTAACGAATTGGGAAACGGCCAGGGCTGGCTTCCGAAATAGCGTATATTTTTGAGCTCGATCCCGACCTCTTCACGGACCTCCCTCCTGACTGTCTCCTCGAAGGTTTCACCAGGTTCTACAAAACCGGCCAATACACTGTAAAACGCATTCCGGAAACGATGGGACTGTGCCAGGAGTATCTCAGCCCCCTTGGCTACAGCCACGATTATAGCCGGGGATATCTCATGATACATTACAAGACCGCAATCCGGGCACTCCCTGGCCCTTTCTCCGGTTTTCAGTCTGGTGCGGCCTCCGCATCTGCCGCAAAACTGATGCGTCCGTTCCCAATGGATGATTTGAAAAGCCCTGCCTGCAGCCGAAAAAAATTCCTCATCCAGAAGGCCAAGCAGCGGGTGCAAGGCCTGAAACGACATTCCATCCGGACCAACGACATTCCCGTCAACCTCAGTAGTATAACAATTGAGTCCGTTTAGTGTTCCAAGGTAGTGCGAACTGATGAAATTCTGATCAAGCCCGGTTATATCCTGAAAATCGGGCACCTCAGCACCGGTTTCAGTCGTCCTGACCAACAATTCATCCCCGCGAAAAATAAACCATAAATCTTCTCCCGTGTTCACTCTTGCAGGATTTAAGGATATTACGAAGGACATGATAGCTAATTATAGCAGAATTCGGGGAGGCGTCTAATCCACATTATTCATAAATTTATACTAGGAGCAGTCAGGCCACAGTGCTTCGTCTCATTCTCGCAAGGCATCCGGCCTTGCTCCGAGGCTATGACAGCCTGTGTCACCATCCCTGGTGTCACTTAGGCTGTCATAGTCCGCTCAGCACCATGACCAGCCTGCTCCTAGTATAAATTTATGGGTTAAACAGCTGTTACCGAAAAGGCGGTTGTGAAAATTCTTCCTTGCAAGGCAATAAGTAATTTGTTATCATCATTCCTGAGAGGAGAAAACAATGCAATATGTCGGCTTTCTTGTAAACGGCAATGAATTTACCGTACCTATTAACAAGGTCCAGGAGATAATCAATCTCCCGCAAATAACCAAAATGCCCCAGTCCCCACCCTACGTTGAAGGGATCAGCAACATGCGGGGCAAGATAATAACCATCGTCAAACTCAGAAGTTTGCTTGGCTTTCCCGAGAGCGAGGGGCCGCAGAAGGTTATAGTCCTTGCGAGCGGCAAAGTAGCCTTCGGCATACTCGTGGATGGCATTACAGGTGTTATCAGCATCGAAAACAGCAGTATAGAACCTGCTGAAACCTTTATGGCCGACACCCGCGAAGCTGTGGACGGAGCTGCAAAAATAAACGACCGACTCATTATCATGCTCGACCCCAGGAGAATGATCCCCCAGCAGGACATGCATCTTTTCGAGGATGAGATAATCGAATACAAGGAAGCAGGAGCTGACAAAGTCGAGGTGGTCAAGAAGATAGAGGGTATCGGCGGCGACATGTTTGTGCGGGAGATTATGGACACAAAGGAATTCTTCAAGAATAAGGGCATCGAAAAAAATGACCCCCGCGTGACAGTTCTTGATGACGTCGTATGTTTTATGGATGCCCTCGTCAGCCAGGATTTTAATAAGACCAACGCGTGCGTGGAAAATATCATCAGCAAAGGACAGGAGGGTTTATACAAGGAGCTTGGCAAGCTCACCAGGAAACTGCATGACACCATCCAGGGCTTCAGGGGCATCAATGCGCCGCGCATGAAAAGCATGACTGTTTCCGAGATGCCAACCGCTCTCGACAATCTGCAACTGGTCATCAAGGGGACCGAAGATGCGGCAAACAGGACTTTGGAGATCGTCGAAAAATATCTCGCACGGATCAAGGGCTTCAAGATGGATATACAGGGATTCGCCGACAACGAGGATGCACTAGACTATATGGAGAGATTCGGGGAGGAATTTGAGAAAGACCTCACCGAACTGCTGATAATCCAGGAGTTCCAGGACATAACCGGACGCACCTTGAAGCAGGTCATTGGTTTTATGGAGGAGACGGAAAAAGAAATGGTGAAAATAATAGGGAACGTCGGATTAAAAGCCGAAAAAGGTGATAAAGAAACAAAAATCAAAGAGGTCATCTCCCAGGCAGGGGTGGACACCCTGCTCAAGGGGCTCGGTTTTTAAACCCCCCGGCAGTCGGCTGTTTATTCCTCAAAGTAGTAAACAAGCATTACAGTAACGCTGAGCTAAACCGCCGCAGTATGCAAGTCTGTGTATGCCCTGATGCTATCTAAAGTTTTTTTCTTCTTCATTTTGACCTTATACAAGTCGTACTGGTTTTGTAAATTTAGCCACAACTCTTCTGATGTACCGAAATACTTGGCAAGCCGCACGGCCATTTCAGGACTGATACCTCTTTTATGGTTTATGATTTCATTTATAGTCCTGAAAGTAGTATTTAAGTCATTGGCAAGCTGGGTCTGCGATATATTCAGACTCATCCAGAAAGTCATATTTCAGCACATCTCCAGGGTGCGTGGGCTCTCTTTTTAAATCAAACATGGCTAACCTCCATTAATGGTAATCAGTTATTCTCACTTCGTAAGCATAAGAATTATGCCATTTAAATATAATCCTGTACTGGTCGTTGACCCTGATGCTGTACTTGCCTTCATATCTGCCCCTTAACATTTCGAGCCTGTTTCCAGGCGTCGCTTTCAAATCCTGTAGCTTTGTTGCGGCATTTAGGTAATCAAGTTTGTGAATACCCGCCTTACAAACCGCTATAGGGAACTTTCTGCTTTTCCCTGTCAAATAAAGCTGCTCAGTATCTTTATCGTTGAAGGACTTTATCATCAGTTCCTATATAACACTATAACGTGTATGGTTATAAAAGTCAAGATCTCTACGGTCGATGCGAACGATTCTAAATCATGCCTATCAATCAATGTTAGATCGGGTGTTAGTTCCCGCTTGTATCCCGCATCGTTGATGCATCTGAAAATATTTTCTGTTCCTTCCTGCAACAAACATCATTGGGCATCATCTAATGATGTGGAGTTGAAATGGAATTGGACAGTTTTCTGTATAACATCCCGCAGGGTACTTATGCAGTTAGATAACCATGGTTATTGTGATAAAATAAGCCGCAAATGATAAAATATGAAGATACCGCATAATAGCTTGTTAGTCGGATCTCAGCCCTCACAGCGCATCAAAGCATCAATGCAAGGAGGTTCCCATTAACGATCTCAAAGTGTCTCACTTCACGGGCGCTTTTGGTCTGGCATGTGTCGTTCTGTGGCTGAGTCAGTTCCCGCTTTACATGATGGGGAGTTCTCCACCATCCCCTTATGACGGCGCTGCGTTCGGGCAACATTTATTCATGATAAAAAACATCGCATTCACGCGGATACTGCTCGACCAAGGTGTGTACGTCACGTCGTTGGTCTTTGCGGCTGGCTTCCGCCACCTGATTCGACAAGCGCGGGCAGACCACGAATGGGTTGGCACGCTGCTCTTCGGGGCCGCTCTGATCTGGATTGCGGTTACCCTGGTTGCCGATGGGCTTGAGGGCGGTGCGGTTCTCGACGCGCTCAGCGGCAATGCTAATCCTTCCGCGGTTAGATCTCTGATCGAAGGTACGCTCCTGATTTATAACGGTTCGACTGCCTTTGTTATAACGGGAATGTTTCTCGCCGCTGCGGGTTACGCAACCTTCGCCACCGGTGTTCTGCCCAGATGGACCGGATGGGTGGCGTATATTGGCGCTGCGCTCTGCGCCGCGTGTGTTCCTGCAATGTTCGCCGGCGCGGTAAACTACAGGGGATTCTACAATCCCGGTGGATGGGGCCCCACTATCATCGCTAATTTCCCACCGACTTTGTGGTTCTTGGTGGCCAGCATCTCGCTGATCCGGAAGCGGTAGGCTGTCATGTCCCGATTGGCCCGTTATTGCCCTGGCGGGTCCTGTCCTGCGTCGCCCGCTGACTTCGCTCGAAAATCTTTACTTTTGCAATAATTTGAAAAGCGTTTGTTAGTCGGTGCAACAAATGCCGCTCGAATCATCTCCGTTTCGCGCATTTCCGCATGAAACTTGTACGGTTGTCACTTGGATTTCAGGCGGAGGAAATCGATGGCTGGTTGAATGTCTTGTACAACCTGAGCCTCGATCAGATGGGGTCCCTTGCTGCCCAGCGCCGCTTCGAACTGCTTATGGAACTCCTCCGCTGTCGTTGCGCGGCTGGCTGGAACGCCCTGTCCCTCCGCTATACGGACCCAGTCGATCACCGGATTGTTTAGCTCCATCATCGACAGCATTTTTTTGTTGGCGTCGCCTTCACGAACCCGTGCCAATTCTATGTTCAGGATTGCGTAGGCGTTATTCTTGAGAAGAACAACGGTGACATCGGCCTGCTCCCTCGCCATCGACCAGAGCGCCTGGTTCGTATACATCGCACATCCGTCGCCCTCTAGGACGACAGTCTTGCGGTTCGGGCATGCAATTGCAGCTCCCAACGCCACTGGGAGTCCACCGCCGATGGCGCCGCCACACACCGCCTCCAGATAATCGTGTGAACGTGCGCCATGTGTCTGCTCAAAGATCGGCGGTCCCATCGTGACAGCTTCATTCACGAGAATCGCATTCTCCGGCAGCAACATGCAGATGCTCTGTCCAATGGCTTCAGCGGTCAGAACCCCGGCAGGCGGGGAGCTTTGAGATCGAGACTGGCGCGCAGCCGGTTTGGACGTTGCACCGACCTCATTCGCCAGATCACTGAGCGCAGACACGATGTCGACATCAACAGTTGCCAGCGTAGACACTTCGCAGCCTTTTTGGACTTTTAGGACCGGCATGTCCTTATAAGCGAAAGTCACAACCGGGAAAGATGCGCCCACAAGGATTAGCTGTTCATACGATGCGAGGAAGTTGAGAGCGAACTCGACGAGATACGGAATCCTCCGAACTGGGACGCTGCCCTCCCCCCTGGCGTGGCGGGACGGGAAGGTCTCTCCCAGTAAGTCTGCCCCTGTTTTAGCTGCAATCTGCCCTGCCAACTCCAGTCCATCGCCATACAGCGCATGGCTGCCCAGAACTATTGCCATCTTCTTGCCGTTAGTCAGCAGCGCAGCAATTTCCCGGATGGTCTGAGGCGAGACCTTCGGTGTCACAATCGGTTCGGCAGACGCAGGCAGGGCGCCGGCCGGCTCCCAGTGGCAATTCGTGGGTACGACCAGCGTGCAAATCTTCCCGGCGCCGATCCTGGCGTAGCGCGCTGCCAGCGCGCCCAGCGCTGCCACATCGCTGGCCGTTCGGGCTTCTTGTGCCCAGTGAGAAACGATGCGTGCCAGGTCGATGATCCTGCCGTTGATGAGCTCATGTTCGGGAAAATTAGGCTGATGGTAAGTTGCGTTCGCACCCACGACATTGACCATCATGGTGTTGGCCCGGCCTGCGTTGTGGAGATTCGCGATGCCGTTGGCAAAGCCGCTGCCCACATGCAGCAGCGTGAAAGCAGGTTTGCCGGCCATGCGCTCATATCCATCGGCTGCGCCGGTGACCGTGTTCTCCTGCAGGCAGAGAACAGGGCGCACCTCTTTGGTTAGCCCCATTTCGTAGACAAGCTGCATCTCGGATGTGCCTGGATTGGCGAAACAGACTTCCAAACCTGCGTCGATGAATGTCTTGAACAGGGCTTGTGCACCATTCATAGTCTAATCTCCTTTTTCTCTTTCAGGTTTCGTATAGACGAAAATCACTTTAATATATGCTGCATGGTACCGTCCTGGATGACACCGACTCTGGCATCTCCCGGATAGTCATTTTCGAGCATCGCGAGCACCTCTGCCCATGTTTTGACGGTAACCGCATCGTCCGGGTGGCAAATCAGGTCGAGGCTTGTTCTGTCGGGATGCGGATTAAGCACAATGAGCTTCTTCATGACGAACTTTACAAATCCAGGTGAACGGAAGCTGTAGTGCCGACCGCCGTAATCTGATCCCCATGTCCTCATCACATAGTGGGGAACCTGACCCTCAGGGGCATCCGATATGAGCACAACGATCCCTTGAGCGCCGGGCTTAAGAGTCTGGAGCGCAAGAAGCATGGCTATGGCCGATTCGTTGGCTTTTGCATAGGAATTGGAAACAACGATATCATAGCCGGTTGAAAAGGGAATGCCATAATGTTCCCTGCCCTCCCGGGCCCCGGCCGAGTGGGTGCCACGGAAAGTACCGGCATAGAGGTTTGTTATCTGTCCTTTACGGTTTATGAGGCAGTTGACTTTGAAATTTAGTCCTGCCAGATCACCGGCGGCATCACACTCTGCCCGCATGATATTTTTTTCAAAGTTACCGAGACCTGTCCGGACCGGGTCCCTGAAATACTGGTTGTGGAATTGATTTATGGTCTCAATACCTGCAATGCCCGGCATGATGAGTTTTGCCCCGCCCCCGAACCCCACATGGACATGTGGTGTAATACAACCGATGCCTATCTTCAGATCACAAGCCATGAACTCCCGGTTGAACCAGACTTCCACCCCGGTGGGCGTCCTGCCTGCCAGTACAGTGTTTTGAAAAGGGTCATGGTTGTAAACCGCATAATTTTCGACGATTTCATCCCCCAGTTTTTTCCTGGCATTTATCATGTCATAAGCGCCATGTGCTCCCAGCGCCCAGAGAAACCTGATCTGGTCCCGCTTCATGCCTCCCTTATGGAGGATATCTAAAACAAAAGGCGCCACATCCTTGACAGGCGTGGGTCTCGTCATATCATCAAAAACAATAACAGCCTGCCCCTTCCCTTTAGCGAGCTCTTCAAGTCCCGGGCCGTCAATGGGATGTTCCAGCTTATCCTTAATCTGCTCAGGTGAAAGCCCTGGTTTGCTGAGGCCTGAAGCGCAGAGGTCGGTCACATCCCATCTATCCGGAAAGTTAAGCTCCCGTTCGGTATTCTCATACCATAGCCTGGATGGCACTGATATTGTCTTCATCTTATGGCCCCCATGATAAATATTACAAAGATCTTCACTGGACCGTGCATACCTTTAAAATGCACTCCCTGAATGTCGGCTGTCGAACTCGGTCCTGTGATAAAGCAGAACTGACTGGGGATTTTATCCACGTCTTTGAATACCTGGTCGATGACATCCTCATAGACGGGATAGAGCTTATCGGCGGGTACAATGGCGATATGGACAGGAGGGGCTATTGAAACAAGCCTGGGCTGATCTTTGTTAAAGACCACACCGAGGGTACCTGTCTCGGCCACGGCGAAATCAGCAGAGGTAATGCCTGCATCCACGGAAAACGCCGATTCACGGAAAGTCTTCCGGTCCGAAAAATCCTGGACAGTGCCGACCGAAACGTTGTTCTGGGCGCCGAACGCCCGAATATCTACACCATAAATATCTCCCGAGGTCGCCAGGACAGACTTAAGCCCTTCCGCTGATGCGATACCGGACAATATGCGTACGGCGTCCTCTTTATCTTTCGCCTGATATACCGCGCCGCTCTGCGCGTTCAGTTCCGAGGTGAAACGCTGCAACAATTGCTCTTTGTCAAGATTCATTTCTGCAAGGACGGGTTTTTCTGGCCTTGCTGCAGGGGCTTTCTTCTTTGCGGATTTCAACCGGCCTAAAATCTCTTCGCGGGCCTGCATGCTCATACAACCTCCTTCTTAACGGTATCCGCCAAAGGAACAGACTCCTTCAATAAAACTTTCATCTTTTCATGGAAGGTTTTGTCAGGCAAGGTATTTAGATCCCGGCAACTGAACCAACCCTTAACCCCGAATGGAACGTCCCTTATATAACCATCCCTGGATAAAAAATTCAATGCCGGTCTAACGCATTTCACCCCAATATTCCACATCCAACCCCGGCTCATACCAAGTGACGATACCGTAGCTATAGCCTTCTCAAGCCACGAACCAAGCGTCCTGTTCCCTTTTTCATTCTTATTCCGGATCTCACGCGATCTATACTCGAGAAAGAGGTAAGGATGGTCAACACCTGCCGGACAGGTCTGCCTGCACGAACCACAGAGCGTACAGGCGCGGTACAGATCGGTGGTGTTCTCTATGCCCAAAAGCAAAGGATTGATTGCCTGGCCCATAGGACCTGTATACGCGAATCCATATGGATATCCCCCTATCTTGGCATATACGGGACAGGTGTTCATGCATGCTCCGCAGCGGATGCATTTGAGTATATCTCTCGCCTTGTTGTCCTTATATATCTCAGAGCGGCCGTTGTCCACAATCACCATGTAGATCTCCTCCGGACCGTCAAGCTCATCGGCCTTCTTCGGCCCGGTGTCAAAAGATACATAGCTCGTCATCTTCTGGCCGGTGCAATTCCTGATCAGCATCCTTGTCATGTGTATTGCATCAGCCAGGGTGGGCACTACCTTCTCCAGGCTCATTACCGCCACAAGTGTCTTTGGAGATGACTTGTTCATGCGGATATTCCCTTCGTTCTCCACATTGATGAAGCTTCCTGTATCGGCTATTGCCATGTTGACTCCCACGATGCCCATCTCTTGGGTCCTGAACTTTTCTCTCAAGAACGTCCGGGCAGCCTTGCCCAGCGTTACCGGGTCAGTAGAGGGTTCCTTCAATATGCCGTTCTTAAGAAAGATATCCGATATCTTTTCAGGCGGGACGTTTATGGCAGGCCCCACCAGATGGAAAGGGGGCAGGGAAAGCTGCTGGGTGATCACCTCTCCCAAGTCTGTTTCATAAACATTGACCCCGTTCTTAATAAGGTGCTCGTTAAGTCCTATCTCTTCAGTGATCATGGATTTTCCCTTGGTGACATACTGGACACCTTTCTGCCTGGCGATGTCAAGAATAATTCTATTCGCCTCTGCGGCGTCTCTGGCCCAGAGGACCTTCACACCTCTGGAGATCGCCTTTTTTTCGAATTCTTCCAGCAGTTCCGGCATTCGTGCCAGAACGTCGGCCCGGATCGATCGCGAATATGATTCCGCAGCCGCCGGATCAGGGAAACTGGATAAGGCGAACCGGCGCATAATAGGAAACCCAGAAGAGACCAGGTTGAGGAAGAGCTGACTCCGCTCGTTTTTTATCTCCTTGCGGGCCGTTTCCATGAATTGATCAACACGAGAATGCATATCAGGCCTCCTTACCATTCCCGGCAAGGAAGGTGGCGAGATGCATGGCCCGCTTGCCGGGATGATTGCGATGCAGGTATCCGTTGATGTTTAGCAGACAACCGGGCTCACAGAGGAGAAGGATTTCGGCACCTGTGTTTATGAAATTCAGGGCCTTGTCCCTGACCATCGCCCCGGATATCTCCGGGTAGCGCAAAGCGAACTCTCCTCCAAAACCGCAGCATGTTGTCGAATTGTTCAACTCTACATACTGAGCACCTTTTACGCCGGCAATGAGCTTCCGTGGTTGGCCGGATACACCCAGCCCCCTGAGTATGTGACACGACTCGTGGTAGGTCACCTTGCCCTCGAAAGAAGCGCCGACATCAGTTACACCCAGCTTATCCACGATATACTGGCTCAACTCATAAACCCTTCCTGCCAGGCTGTACGCACGATCACGCCAGGAGGGCTCGTCTTCGAGGAGTTCGGGATAATGATATTTAACCGTGCAGACACAAGAGCCTGCAGGACTCACTATGCATTCGTCATTGCCGAAAACCTCTATAAAGTGTTTGGCTACGCGCTTTGCCTGGTCGCGATATCCGGCATTGAACAGGGGTTGCCCGCAGCAGGTTTGTTCGGGATGATATATGGGCTGTACACCCAGACGTGAAAGCAGCTTGAATGTCGCTACGCCGATCTCCGGCAACATAATGTCCACGGTGCAAGGGATAAAAAGGGAAACCTTCACAATTTTCTCCTCTATTGCCCGGTTGTTAGAACGACCCGAAACCGCGCCTTGCCGCTAATCATTCGCTCGTAGGCCTCAGCGGCGCGTTCCAGCGGAAATACTTCATTCATAGACCGTACGCCTGTCAGCGCACTGAAGCGCAGTGTATCCTGCGAATCGATCGACCTGCCGGAAGGCCAGCCTACGATCGACTTGCGTCCTATGATGAGCAGAAGCGGAGAAACCTCAAAAGGCTCACCAACGCCTACGATGATCATTTTCCCATTCACTCCCAGACCACCGAGGACCGCTCTCATAGCTTTGCCGCTCGTCGCAGTTGCAAGAATGACTCTGGCGCCACCCAGCTTTATCAGCTCAGCCGCAGGATCCTCTACCTGGCTGTCGATGTAATGCCATGCGCCAAGCTCTCTGGCCAGCGGGCCTTTGTCCGCACCTCTTGCAATTGCAACAGTCTTGAACCCCATCTTCGCTGCAAACTGAACCCCCAGATGGCCGAGCCCGCCTATGCCAAGTATGGCAACGATATCGCCGGGCTGCGCACCGCTGTTCCGTAGTGAGTTGAAAGTAGTGACCCCTGCACACATCAGCGGACCCGCCTCCACAGCCGAAATGTCTTCGGGAATCAGCGCAAGAGCTTCGGCGGGAGCAATCATATAATCGGCATAGCCACCGTCGTATGTGATGCCAGGCACCTCGAGGGCGGTTTGGCAGGTAACAAAATCACCTCGACGGCAGGAATCACAGTGGCCGCAATGTCCTCCATGCCAGCCGACTCCGACCCGCTGTCCAGGTGTCCATCCGGCAACTCCTGATCCGACCTCATCAATGATTCCGGCGACTTCGTGTCCAGGGACTCGCGGGTACTTAATGCCGGGGAAGATCCCGTCTTTTGTTAAAGAGTCGCTGTGGCATATGCCGCATGCCTGAACCTTGATTCTTACCGATCCCGGTCCGGTCTCCGGGATTTCACGCTCAACGAGTTCAAGTGGTCCATTCGGATGAGAAACCTGCACGACACGCATTCTCTTCATAATATCCTCCGACAGATCGTATATCCGCTCACGCGTAGCACGGCTACGGAAAGGCTTATTCAAATAATATCACAATATACTAAGCCAGTCTTGCCTTCAGTGTCATTCCCTTGCAAACACTATTGCTTAAACTGTACCATATTTTACACATCAATCCTTCCACACTCAGAAAGAAAATGACGAAATTGGGCATCCCCTGCCTCATTTCTCTATGCGAAACAGTTTCCGAACGCCTTTAACAGCCTTATCGGCCCCTTGACCCGAATGTTTCTGAAAACAATTTCTTTCAGCATCGCACCGTCTTTATGCAGCACTCTCAACCAGGCCCTGCTGTCTGCCTGTATGTGTATATCAGCCTCACCTTCGTGCCCTTGTTTGACTGTGAGGGTTTTGTCCTTTATAGTGACGGTTGCCGATTCATGCTCTTCGCCTGTAAAAGTAAAATGATATGTACCGTCTATCCCTTCTGATTTATGTCGTTGAAAGGCTATTGGCATAGAGCGTAGGAAGGCCTTGATCGAAGGCGGCCTGATGCCGTTTCCGACGCGCTTTATTTTCTTACGGGGGAATGCTCGGAGTACGTGGCTTTCGGCATCGGAGCCTTTAAGGACATAGACCGTCTCTTCCTTTTCCTGCAACGGTCTCACCACGGATTCTATATATTTTTTTCTGTCGGTGAGGAAATCAGGCATTACATCCTCTCCGGCAGGGCATACCGCCATACAATAGACCGATTTGTAACACGGCCCGTGCGACAGACTCTGCCACATGGATACGGTCTCGGCATCGCTCACCCTGCTTCTATAATCAAACGAGTTTTTACTGTTTGCAATATTTTCGACCCAGTCCGTAAAGCCGCCGATCATCTCGCGGTAAGTGTGTGTCATGCAGTTTACGGGGTTATAATAGCCGTCCGGCCCGATTGCGCCGGTTGGACACGCAGCTGAGCAGAGTTTGCATCCAAGACATGGGTTATAATCCAGCGGGGTGTTGTATTCGTCCATGTCTGCTTCGATCAGCAGAGTGTTTAGAACAATAAAACTGCCGAAGACCGGATGTATGACGTTGCGATGCAGCCCCATCTGCCCGAGTCCTGCCGCCACCGCGACCGGCTTGTGCGAAACAACAAAAATCTTTCCGGGCCATCGGTCCAGTTCCATCGGGAACCCCGCAGCCGGGGCTACGGCCCTAACTCCCATCCGCTCAAGATAAGCTGTCAGTTTATGAGATGCGCTTTCGAGTCTTTCGCCGACCTTGTGCAGTTCAAGACTTGCGATGGAGCGGGCCGGGCTTCTCAGGTTTTCTCGGTTGATTCGTCCGACAAGACTTACCAATGTTTTCGTCCACGGAAACATCTTCATGATATCGGATCTCTGGTCGTCTAGCTCCGGTCTGCCTCTCTCTACAAAACCTGCGTCGTCAGCGCCGAATTCGAGACACATCCGTCGGATATCTTTATGGCCGAGCCTGGACACGACACTGTCACCTTTATTTCCCCCCTTCTTTTCATAATAACGCTTTACTGCCGGGTGCTCATTCAGATTTTGCATCACCGCCTCCTTTGGTTGTATATGCAACTATTAGTCCAAAAAAAATGCCCTATTTCTACCTCCCCATTGGTCCGGACATGCGGCCCGTCAGCATGTGAACCGCCTTCACTCCATCTTCGCCCAGAAATTCGGCTACCTCTTTTTGCGCCTTCTCCCATTTACCGTAAATCTCGGCCAGAAGTTTTTTCCCTTTCGGCGTAACCGTGAGAACTTGGGAAAGCCCTTCGTCTCCTTTGCCGACTTCTATCCAGCCCTGATTCCTCATACGTTCGAGATTGCGGCTGACCGTTGATTTCTCCATCTGGAACGTTCGGCATATATCGCCAGACCTAGGGTTCTTGGTGAGAGAGATCATTATCAGGATGCCAGCCTGGTTGACTTTGATCCCGTGGGGCCTCATGGCCCTGTCATATATGCCGGTGATCACGCGACTGATCTTGCGTACACGCACTGCCAGGCATTCCCGGCCTATGGTTTCGATCAGTTTTAATGTCTGTTTTTCGTCCATGTCTGCAATGATGTTGTATATGCAACTATTTTAATTGCCAAAGGAATATTTGTCAAGCACGCAGTGTTCAGGAAGGCGGATGAAGCAGATCCGGCCGGCTGCCTAACGCCGGCCCGGATCTTTTCTCGCAACAGCGGCCTATATGCCGAGCAGGGTCTGAAAAATGTTATGGTGTTCTTCCTCATCCGAGAGGATGCTTTCGAAAAGCTTCTTCGTGACTATATCGCCTTCTTTTTCCGCAAGGGCGACAATCTCTTTGTAAAGCACTATGGCATCTTCTTCGGCCTTTTTATTGATGCGGAGCATCTCCTCGGCAGATTTGCCGATTTCGATCGGAGTGGGTTTCGTTGTCGGCACTCCCCCGAGATAGTCGAGCCGCTCTGCGATGCTCTCAGCATGCTTCATCTCAGTGATGGCCGTCTTTTTGAATACCCCGCCAACAGATTCGGAGTTGATCCCTTTGATCATAGCGTGCTGCCACATATACTGGACACTGACCTGGATTTCCCGCGCAATAGCGTCGTTAAGCTTATCGAGCAGTTTCTTGCTTGCCATAGTTACCTCCCTGTTCTGTTTATTAGTATTGATGCTCACTGTTCGTCCCCAATATTCCGTTGCGGACAAAGCAGCTGAAATCGCACTGACCTGCTAATGTTTGGCGATATTAATATCAGCCGATTTTTTCGAAAACGTCTTTTCCTGCTTTACAGACCGGGCATTTCCAGTCAGACGGAAGGTTCTCGAACTTCACGTCTTCTTTGTCTTCCTTATAGAGCCACTTGCAGGCGGCGCAACGCCACAGAGGGCCGTCTTCACGCTCTCCGACCCTCGCAATAATTTCCCAGCCCCGATCGACCCATTCTTCGGGCCGGGGCGGATAGAATCCGGAAAAGATGGTCTTGTCACGAGCATCATCGAAAATTACTTCGACGACATATTCACCTTTTCTCACTGTGTATCCCCATGTGAAGTTCTCTTTGGTTTCCGGGGTGTCGGCTTTTGCGACAAACGAGAACGTGCCGTCGCGTCTCTTTAATTTAGACCAGCTGAAGCAACAGGGAAGCACAGAGGTGCAGCCGCACTTACCGCCCTTGAGTTCAAGCCCGTCTATCCGAAAGCCACCCGGTGCTTTTTCAATTGCAATATCCATTATTACTCCCGATCATCTAATGATTACAGACCTCAGCATTCAGCATATGGAGACTCATACATCGGAATCAGAGCTTTTTTTAAATACTTCAGGATTGATATTGCCGGATGCCGGTCCCCCACACTCAGGTATATAGCACGTGACGTTCACAAATTCACAATTCTCTTTACACGCCGGGCATGTATCAGGAGGAACATTCGTATCTATAGTATTGCCGCATTTGTTGCATTTCCATATTGCCATGGTTGCCTCCATTCCATAAAGAATTACACCAAAGCAAGGGCTTGCTGTGCATGCACCAGCCGTCCTGGCTAACTTATCAGCCTCGCTTTCAATTTGATCTCGGTCCCGCTCAAGGCCTGAGAAACCGGGCATCCTGTTTTAGCTGCCTCGGCCTGCTCCAAGAAAGATTTTTCATCCATGCCCGGGACTTTGGCCTCTGTGTCCAACTCTATAGTAGTGATCTTGAATCCGTCGCCCACTTTCTGAACAGAAACCTTCGCTACGGTGTGGATATGTTCAGCTGTGTGGCCTGTCTTGTCAAGCATGAATGATAGAGCCATAGAAAAACAGCCTGCATGGGCCGCTCCGATCAGTTCCTCTGGATTTGTACCTGTGCCGTCCTCGAAACGGGAAGCGAACGAATAAGGTCCCTCATACCCTCCGCTACCTAATTTTATGCGACCCTTTCCTTTGCTGAGATTGCCTTCCCATATTGCTTCTGCTTTGCGTATAGGCATTTTTACTTACCTCCTCTTCTTTAATGAAGAAAAACCAATGAATGAGGACTGCACGAAGCGGTTCGGCCTACTGAACTAATAATAGCAGTTTTCTCTATTGTAGACAACTGCCTTTCCCCCTCGTAATGATGCTGGAGAGTACTAGAAGTTAGCAGAAGAATTTCAAAAATACGGGCAAATAGTGTTATTCTATTATTAGTGGAAATAAATCCGTCTGTTTTTACTTAACTTTTTTGGTTTTACTAATTGCAACCGGATGAACAGCGAAGACGATAAAACATTTTGGGTGGTTAAAACAATCTTATTATGTTTTGTTTTAATCACAAGCATATCTCTCCTTTCTTCGGAAGCTATGGCTGAAAAGAGAATAGGAGTCCTTTCTTTTAGTGAAGAGACCCGCTATCAGGATGCTGCAAGGGGCTTTATTGATGCGCTCAAGGAATCCGGTTTTAAGGAACCTAAAACAAAATTCATTATTGAAAACGCAGGCGCCAATAAGGCTAAGGCAGTCTGAGTTGGTACAGAAATTTGCAGCCTCAAAAATGGATTTAATCTTTACACTCGGCACTTCTGCAACAATAGCTACTGTCAGAGAGATTAAAACAACACCCATAGTGTTTGCTGTAGTATATGATCCTGTAGATGCAGGAATATCTAAAGGCTGGAGGAGCTCAGGCAATAATACAACAGGTACTTCCACGAAACTGCAAGTATCAAAGCTCATTGATCTCCTGGCAGAGTTCCAGACCATTCAGAGACTGGCTGTGCTTTATAATCCCGGCGAGAAGAATTCAGTGTCGATACTTAAAGATATTCTAAAAGTACAGCCGAAATATTCATTCCGAATCGTGCCTGTCCCATTAACGAAGCAGGAGGATATTGCTGAAATTTTGCCTGCCGTTATCCACACATCGGATGCGATTTATATAACCGGCAGCAACCTTGTAGACCGGGAAATTTCAACGATCACAGATATGGCTGCCAAGGCAGGCGTGGTCACGATATCCCATCTCCAGGACATGGTGGACAAGGGAGTTCTTCTCGGCACGTATGCGAATTATTATGCCGACGGCCATCTAGCTGGAGAAAAGGCGATAAAGATTTTAAGGGGTGAAAGGCCCTCATCTATTCCAATAGAACCCGTGAGAGAATTCGGCGTGGTGCTCAATTTAAAGACATTGAGCGCCGGACGGTTCAATGTCCCTAAAAAAGTTATGGAGAGTGTAAGCAAGAAAATTGAATAGATCAGCTGCGACATGCTGTGGTAATGTGTTATAGAAATGTTCAAAAAAAAATTCCAAAACAGCATCAGCTTTCGATTCCTGAGTATTACATGTCTTATACTCGTCATCGGTACGCTTGGACTGAGTGTCGTTGTTGCAATCAATGAACAGAGAATTCTTATGGGCTCCTTGCTGGCTCAAGGGCGAAGTCTTGCTTCATTAGTAGCGCGGCAGAGCGGTGACAGTGTGGTCCTGAAGGATTATCAGCAACTCGATGCCTATGTGAACGATCTGCACAGGGCAGACATTGCCTATGCTGTGATCAGCGATGAACAAGGGAATCTTCTAACCTCTCAATTTGCCAGCATAAATTACCGGTCAGCAAGGTTCAACGAATTTCTCTCGCATTTACCAAAGGAGAGCAGCATCCAGGACATTATCGGTGATCTTAAAAAGCTGGATCCTATTACGGAAGTCTCCGCTCCAATCGAAATCGGACTTGAGCGTGTTGGTAAAATTACTATTGGAATGTCGGAATACAGGGTCAAAGAGCAGATCACCCATACTATTCTGTTTATTATTGTGCTGAACATGAGCGTAGCGCTTGTCCTGACAGTCATGTTGTTTGTTGTTTCACGAAAGATGATATTAGACCCCATAGTGGAACTTACCAGGGCTACTCGCGCACTTGCCAGTGGCGATTTATCCAATCGTGTAGAGGTAAAGACGACGGGCGAGCTTAAATTGCTGGCTGACAGATTTAACCAAATGCTCGACAGTTTGGAGACAGTGACGGTCTCCAGAGACTATGTGGATACGATAATCAAGAGCATAATCGATGCACTTATCGTATTATCGCCACACAAGAAGATTATTATGGCGAATGATGCTGCAGTTGCACTGCTGGGCTACCAGGAAAAAGAACTTATTGGCAACCCTATTGCAATGATCCTGGATGGCGGCACCGTAGCCGGCGATGCTATTATTGGCGAGATAAGCTCCAAAGGGCTCGTCAGTAATCTTGAAACAAATTACCTCACCAAAGACGGCTCAAAGATTCCTGTGCTCATTTCCGGTTCCACCATGTCCGTCAAAGGCAAAATGCATGGGATCGTCTGTGTGGCAAAAGATTTAACGGATCGTAAAAAAAATGAGGAAGAACTTTTAAAACACAGAAAACTTGAATCAGTCTCAATCCTTGCAAAAGGCATAACGCATGACTTTAACAACCTGTTGACGTCTGTCATGGGGTACATATCTCTTTCCAGGGAACTTATCCCTCCTTCCAGCCAAGCGTATGAATACCTTGCAACTGCTGAAACCGCCTGTGTGAAAGTAAAGGAACTGACCCGCCAATTAGAGGAATTTGCTTCAGGAGTTAAATTAGTGAGGAAGAGATCATCACTTGTGCACCTGTTACAGGATATATGCACATCATTATCAAAGGATTCATTCAAGATAAATATGTCTGTTCCGGATAATCTGTGGCCTGCTGAAATAGATGAGAGGCAGATCTCTCAGGTAATGCATGAATTGATTGAAAATGCCGGTGAAGCGATGCCAAATGGCGGGGTTATAGAGATCGTTGCAAATAATGCTGTTCTCGGCAGCCTTGACAAGCTCCCCCTGCAAGAAGGTAAGTATATCGAAATAGCAGTTAAAGACCACGGCACTGGAATAGCCAAAGAAAATCTCCCAAAAGTTTTTGAGCCGTATTTTACAACAAAACAAATGGGCTACCAGAGTGGAGTTGGACTGGGACTAGCTCTTTGTTATTCTATTATACAAGGTCACAAAGGACATATTGTTATGGAATCTGAACCTGGCAAAGGGACAGTTGTCCATATCTATATTCCTGCCGCATCTGACAACACTGGGCAGATGGAGATTTAGATTAAACAAACATCTCAGCGGCAGAGTGTCGCAAGCGAGAGAAATGCTATGGCAATAGAAATGAAGCAGGCGGACAGAACACCCGGCCAGCCGTGGGCGTTCCATAAAAAACCGGGCAAAAAGGCCCCTGCACTCCCTCCAATGTAGTATGAAAACAGATAAAGAGATGTGGCCGAACCCTTGCTCGACTTTGCATTGTCTCCGACGAATGACCCGGCAGCAGGTTGTGTGGAAAACAGCCCCGCACAGAGAAGGAACAGGCCGGAAATAATCACCGCCAGGGAATGTACCATGGTAAGGGAAATCCCGAGCGCAGCGATCATAAGCCCGGACCCCATAACCGCCCTCCGGCCAAACCTCCCTGAGAGGGAGCCTGCAACAGGTGAAAGCACGCCTGTTATGTATACCGTGAAAATTAGTCCAAGCGCGACTGTTGAGAGATTGAAGGGCGGAGCGCTGAGATAAAACGTGATGTAAGTGAAGGCTCCTGTAAACGTAAAGAATAAAGTAAATGCTATTACAAAAGCCCCGGCCAATCTCCTGTTATTGAAGTGTTTTAACATTGCCCTATACGCATTCAAAAGACCAGCGCTGCGTATGAAGTGCCTTGAGTCCGGCAGAAAATAATACATGATGCATGAGCCCACCAAATTCAATATACCGAACACTATAAAGGTTATTCTCCAATTGAAGGTCCCTGCCAGCACCCCGCTCAGCACCCTCCCCAAAAAACCGGCTGAGACCATCGAACTTACATAAAATCCCATCATTCTGCCCATAATTGCCGAAGGAAACTCTTCATTTATATATGCCATTGCAATGGCCGCTATACCTGCCACGAAAAGCCCCTGAACTGTGCGCAGGACCAGAAAAATTGTAAAGTTATCGGTAAATGCGATAGAAAGAGTCGGAATTACCAGCAAAAAACCGGTGGTAACCATGACAGGTTTGCGACCGGCATAATCTGAAATAGGCCCGTAAACGAGCAATGCAAGGGAGAGTGCAAGGATGTTTAAAGATACTGCCAGACTCGCAACTGTATGGCTTACACCAAAAGTCGTGCTTAAAAGCGGCAAAATAGGCTGGGCAACGTAAATATCGGAGCAGATCGCCACAGTTCCGAAACAGAGCGTGAGGATTGCTGTTTTATCGTGTTTCGCATCGTTTGTTTTCAACAGCGGCCACCTTTATGATAAAAAATAACCCAACTTAACTATAGCCAACGGTCCGTCCGCTTATTATAACCGGCCTGATAATACAAAAACGAAAAAATTATTTACAAAGATGATTGAAGAAAATTGCTAATTGTGAAAAAATATAAGATAAAGGACAAATGATTCTTGACAACAAACACGATTACATTTAAGCCAATCGGTATCATCCACAGTCCATTTACCTCAAAGGACGGATGCCCGATCCAGCCCGTTTATGCGGCCGACACAACGGGAAGCATAGAGGTATTTACAGAGTTCGCCGGTGGATTGAAAGACATCGAGGGCTTTTCGCACATATACCTGCTTTATCACTTTGACAGGGCGGGGAAGGTTGAACTTGTGAGGCCGACGTTTCTGGATGACGAACCACATGGAGTATTCGCATCCAGACACCCATGCAGACCCAATGGTATAGGGCTCTCTATTGTGAGGCTGAAACAGAGAAACGGGAATGTCCTCATAGTCGAAGGCATCGATATATTGGACAATACCGCGCTGTTGGATATCAAACCATATGTGGCGCGCTTCGACCGTATCGAGACGTCATCAGAGGGATGGATAGCCAAAACGAAATGGAGGCCGAAACCGGAAGGCAGGGAGTGATTATCGCATTGAATGCGCAAATTTAGCGAAGAGGAGAAATATTATGCGTTATCGTATTTTTGGCAAGACAGGTCTATACGTTTCCGAATTGTGTCTCGGGACCATGACATTCTCCGGGAAGGGAGGATTCTGGGGCGCTATTGGCAAGCTGTCCGCGTCTGAGTCCGAAGCGCTCATTGGAACGGCGCTTGACGCCGGCGTAAACTTAATCGACACAGCTGACGCCTATTCAGAAGGGGAGTCGGAGAAGTTTGTCGGTATGGCGCTTGCTTCACTTGGCCGCCCACGAGATCAGGTTATCGTTGCCACCAAGGTCCACTTACGCATGGGTCCCGGCCCTAATCAGGTGGGCTTATCACGCGCTCACATTTTCTCAGCGGTTGACGCGAGCCTGCGCCGTCTGAAACTGGACTTCATCGACCTATACCAGATACATGGTTACGACCTCGATACTCCTATAGAGGAAACCGTGCGCGCTCTTGACGATCTTGTTCGCATTGGTAAGGTGCGTTATGTCGGTTTCTGCAATCTGCCGGCCTGGCTGGCGATGAAGGCGCTCGGACACGCCGACGCACATGGTCTGACACGCTTTGTCAGCGCCCAGATGTACTACTCGATAGCAAGCCGCGACATCGAGCGCGAGGTGGTACCTTTGGCCCAAGATCAGGGTCTGGCCATTCTTCCATGGAGTCCGTTGGCCGGCGGTCTACTGTCGGGTAAGTTTGACATCGATAAGCCCGGCCCGGAAGGTGCTCGGCGCACCTTGTTCGACTTTCCACCAGTTGATAAGGTGCGTGTTGGTGCGGTACTCAAGGTGCTGCGTGCTGTCTCCAAGGATATGGACATCTCAGTTGCGAGGGTTGCTCTCGCCTGGCTCCTGACACGCCCTTGCATTACCAGTGTTATCATCGGGGCAAAGTCACGCGAACAACTCGCTGACAATCTCACCTCGAGCGATGTGCGTTTGACACCGGAGCATATTGCCCAACTCGACGAAGCAAGTGCATTGCCCCCAGAGTATCCAGGATGGATGGTCGAAAGGCAGAACCGAGATCGGCGTCCGCCAACAGCGGTCTGATTGTAAACACTGTATAATTAAAGAAAGTTTTGTAAATTCGTATCATATCTCGTGATATGTGCGGAGGGTATATGAGGCATGCATTATTTTGTCTGACGGTTCTGCTGGTTTTTATGTGCTCTCAAGTTTCAGCAGCCGATATAAATAATATTGAATTGACTGATGGGAGCGTTGTATCAGGCGAGATTATCTCATTCAGCAACGGTATCTATAAAATTAAAACAGCGAGTCTCGGCATGCTGAACATAAACGGTGCCCGGATACGTGCTATAACTTCGAAGTCTCTTCAACCACAATCTGAAGCTGAACATGGTGATAGTTCCCCGTATAAAAAGAGGTTCAATCCTCAGGTCAGTAGTCTCCAGCAGCAGATGCTCAACGATCCGGAGTTGCTGAAACTGATTATGTCTCTACAGGACAGTCCTGAATTTAAACAGGCGTTGCTGGACCCTGAAATCCAGGAAGCGATAAGAACCGGCGATATTAGCAGGCTTGCTTCAAACCCCATAATTAACCGGCTGTTAAACAACCCTGCAGTTCAGGAGATTTATAAAAAGGTCAAATGAGTTTTTTTGTATGATAGAAATCACCCTACTCTCTCCCCAACTTTATTTCTATCTGCGAGCAGAAGCCGTGGAGCATTTTAAGCTCCCAGTAAGTGAGTCCCGCCCTACCGATGAAGTGCTTTAAGTTATCTATAATCTCCTTCTGAAGGTTCCTGTCACCGCGGGGGATATAGCCGAGCAGCGTTATGATATTTGACATTCGTTCATAAAGCGCGGCAAGTTCTCCATGGCTCACCTGGCTGCCCCGCCTAGGCGGGCGCTTCGACTTCGAAGGTGCATCCTGAACAGCATCTTCTCTGTATTGCGCTCTCGAAAGCTCATAGGCCACAACCATTACAGCGTGGGAGAGGTTTAAAGAAGGCTGCTCCCTGTCAGCAGGAATAGTCAATAGCAGGCCGCATTCGTTGACCTCTTCATTATACAGCCCCCTGTCCTCCCTGCCGAAGAGAAGCGCCACTTTGCAATATGAGGCGATATCATACACTTTCTGCGCGCCCTGATCGAGCGGGAGTACCATCCCGCGTCTCTTACCTGTCCTCCGCGCAACAGCAACAACAAACGATTGGTCGTCAATCGCATCCGCAAGACTGGCGTAACGCTTTGCCGCTTCCAGGACATCCAGGGCGTTACGGGCGAGCCGCAGCGCCTCGTCATTAAGCTCAGGCGCTTTTACAAGGCAAAGGGTATTGAAACCCATGTTTTTTAACGCCCGCGCAGAGGCCCCTATATTGGCAGACTCACGCGGCTCGACAAGCACAAAAGATACATTATCTTTCCAGGAAGGCATATCTCTCTTATCTTATAACCGCGGTAATAAAAAGGGGCGTGAGCTTTTAACTCCCACCCCTCTGAGGCACACTGATAACATTTGTTAGTATTAATAACCGCCTGTGCTTTTCTTCTTTGCAGGAGCTGCAGGTGCTGCCTCTTTGGTAGCCTTGCCGTCCTTAACAGTAACCATTTCGCCGACCTTTACGTCCTTGGCGTTGCTGGCCTTGATAGTTACTTCTTTACCGGCTGCATCTTTGATAGTAAGCATCATGCCCGCCACCTTGGTAACAGTGCCTTTTGCTTCCTTTGCATCGGCTGCAAAGGTCAAGCTGACCATACCGAGTGTAAATACCATCGCTACTAATAAAGTGATAATCGATTTCATCCTCATGTTTAGTTCACCTCCCTTATTATATTATTTAAAGCCAGGACATATGGATATGCCCCACAAATTATTCAGAATTATACAATATTGTCGATTCTTTGGACAATAGAGCGAAAAATTGGTGAATAGTGAATGGTGAAAGGTGAAGATTTTTTTTGTGATGTGTCTTGAGCCGCTCACTATTCGCCTTTCACCATTCACTATTCACATTTTGGAGTGCTCCTTGCGTTTTATCACAATATTACCTATAGTAATCGATAAAAACTGGAGAGGAACAAATAATGTATGAAGGCGTATAATGCTATGGCACTAAGATGCGCCGTACTTTTTGTCCTTTTATTTGTTAATTCATCTTATGCGTTTGCCTTCAGCAGGTCGCTTCCGCTGCGCTCCATCAGCATCGATGCCTCCCAGGCATTTCTTAATAATTCCATTACCGGCGTTACCATAAAAGATGTCCTCGCCCTGTTAAAAAAGGGGTTCCCGTCTGCGTCAGTATCGCTGAACAACCCTTATGCCCGGGTGCATATAGCTGTTTCGCAAAGCAACGGAGGAAACAACTCCCTCCCGGCCCGTTCTTCAGAGAAGGGAGTTTACTCTTACCGGCAATACTCGCAAGGGTATGAATGGGTATCCTCAGGCAATAAAGGCCGTGTTGTACTGGCCCTGAAATCACACTCTTTTCAGGGAGTGAGTTTCGGGCTTTACGGACTGCTTCAGGAAAAGCTCGGATTCAAATTTTACCATCCCAAAAGGACCATTATACCTTTTCATAAACTGTGGCCGCTGCCCGTGAACTTTCAATGGAAATCCTTCCCGCGCTTTGCCAGGAAAGGCTTCCATATCCATACCCTTCATCCAATTGAACTTACAGAGCAGCTGCATAATCCTGATTATCCTCATGCGGCTGAAGACCTGAGGGAGTACATAGACTGGCTTGCAAGGAATCAGCAAGATACAGTCCAATTTTTCCTTTTGAGGGACATTGATCATGCGCGCTGGATCAGGCATGCAGATGGACTTGTATCATATGCACATAAGCGGGGCATAGAGGCAGGTTTGGAATTCTCACTCTTTATGATGCAGCAACATGCCTTTCAGACCATAAAATTGTTCAGGTTTTTTCCTTCCTATAAACGCCAGATTGATAGTACTCTTTCATGGATATTCCGTGTGAAATGGGACTTCGTAACTGTAGATTTCACCATGGGCGAATACCTGCCGGATCTTGGGGAATTGATGCCGGGGCTGAAAACGTATCTGATCAAACAGGTTGCCGAGAAATACAAAACCAAAGTAATGCTACCGACTCATGTTATCGACAGTCAGCATTGGTGTCAGACCGGACCTTCCAGCTCCGGGGTAAATGCCTCGAATGACGGGCATCTGAAGACAGGCATTTTGATACATACGGTCATGTTCTATGCGATCGACGAACCATCCGCTCCAGTATATGGCAATATCAATTTTAGGGGCATGCTCTGCAGGGCCATACAGGAAAACAAACGGCGTGAGACCTGGTATTGGCCTGAATCAGCGTACTGGGTTTCCTTTGACAATTCCGTACCGTTGCTCCTCCTTCCATATCTTGATGCGCGGTGGTCTGATATGAAAACCATGAAACAAATCGGCGTCGGCAATCACCTCACTTTCAGCTCGGGGTGGGAATGGGGCTATTGGCTTGTGGACTGGAGCATCGCCCGATGGTCCTGGACCCATATCGAAAATGGCTCTGTGCAAAAAACGTCTCCTCTCAGCGTGCTGGATGACATTTTCCCTGATACCCGTATACGCCTGTTGTTTCAGAGAGCGCTGGCGCTTCAGAACTATTATTTCAAAGGCAGGGGACTGATCGGATTCATGTCTGCGCTCGACCCATCGGCTGAGCTTCCATGGCCTTTTAACAGCCCTTTTCAGCCGAGACCTTTTTTTTCGAGTTCGTGGCTTCTCTATAAGGCGTCTGATGCGGAAGCAGAAAAGATCGCGGCATCTACGGTATCAGATCTGAAAGCATATGCGCGAGAGATGAACGCTGTGGTGGAAGACCTTGAACGTGCAACAGAGCGGAATTATGCCGGACAGAAACGGGTATCTCAGGATGTGCCATTGATCGCACGCGAATTGACCAGGGCTCTCGAAGTCACAGCACTCAGGGCGCAACACCGGTCTTTGACTATTCAGGCACTGCTTGCGCTTAGAAAAGGGCACTGGTGGCTTCCGGCGACTAATGAGGCCGAGAGCCTGCTGCGGCAAGCCGCCCGCGTACGGCTGAAAGCACTGGCGCTGGTGCAACTGCAGGAGAAGATTTACCGGTATCCGGTCAGCCTCATTGCCCGGCAGCGAACAAATTTCACGGCATATCATTTCGGCTATCTCTATCCTGCAAGCGATCTTTTGTTCTGGCGACGCGAGGAAGAACAGGTTAGGCACAGGCGGTTTGATGCATTTTACATGGACATATGGGATTTCCCGCGAATCACAGGAGTTGAAAGTTTATGCCCGTAATGTGGGCTATTTCATCAGTTCCCTGTAATCTTTTAAAATCGGGAATTCGTGCACGGCTGTATCTTTTTTCCTGGAGTTGGCCCCTGTTTTGAGGAAGAGATATTTTATTCCGAAGGCTTTTGCTGTTTTCAGGACCTCGGCGGTATCATCAATAAAGAGGGTGCGTTCTTTATCGAATTTCAGTATTTTTTCGACCTTCTCCCAGAATTCGACCATCTCTTTCGGGTAGCCAATCTCAAATGATGTGATACAACTGTCGAAGTATCTTCCTATGTCGGTTTTTTTTAATTTGATGTCCAGGACCTTATAATGGGCATTCGTGAGCATATAGACTCTTTTCTTATGCTGCTTCATTGCTTTCAGAAAATCCTCCACGTGGGGATGGACTTCTATCAGGTGTTTAATCTGCTCTTTGAGCGCCGGGATATCCAGGTGAAGTTCTTTTGACCAGAAATCGATATCGGTCCAGTTCAATGTGCCTTCATGGGACTTGTACAGGGAAAACAATATCTTCTTTGCGTTGCCGAATGTGACACCATGTTTCTCAGCGTACTTTTCCGGAACAAGGTGCTCCCAGAAATAATCATCAAAATACTTGTCCAGAAGCGTTCCATCCATATCCAGCAGGATACAGTCGATATTATTAGTCAACTCTTTAGAAGTCATAATAGGAAAATAATTAAGACGGCTTCGTAAAAAGGTCCAGAGGCAAGGCACGCAAATCCTGAGGAATGAGGCGTACTTTTATGTACGCCGCAGTGACGAAGGGTGCAGCGTAACGCAGCATATGGACTTTTTACGAAGCCGTCAGTCACTCTTCGGAGCTGTACCAGGAGTGGTCTATGTAGTCTTTCGTCCTCTTTAGGATGAGTTCAAGGATACCCCTGAGTTCCTCAAAAAGCTGGTCAAACAATTCATCATCGCCAAGGTCATTGGCCTCAATATCATAGATGTATGAGATCTCGTATTCCCTGGAGGGCTGCTCGCTTGGAATGATTTCCTTTGCAAAGAGCACAGGTTGAGTATCGGGATATTCTTCCTCAACCTCTGCAAGCAATGCCTCGATGTTCGGGTAGTCTTCCATAATCGGCAATTTTATCAAGAATTCCAACTCCAGAGAGTTATCAGCATCCATCGAGCTTTCTTCCGTATCATCCTCATAAAGAGTCATTCCGGTCTGAAATGCGTCATATGTAAAAGATACGGTTGCCGTCAGTGAATATGGGGTCTCCATATTCGGCAAAGAAAGCGAGAACCTGCTTTCCCTGTCAAGTGTGAACTGCTCTATGAAAACCTGCATATTGAATATTTCAAGATAATTTTTTGCAGATTCAGCGATCTTCATTTGCACTTCTTCAAAACGTGTCATAACACCTCCTGGAAAAACGTTGAGCGCCAAGAGTCGAGTGTGAAAAAAACCACAGAGGCGTGGTTTTTCCTGCGCGACGCTTGACGCATTATATGGGAAATTATAACATGAATAGTATGATTAAGACGAATAAGAGCTCCAATGCATAAATAATGACAAAAGGAATTTTTATAACAGGAACGGATACCGGTGTCGGCAAGACGGTTATCGCTGCCGGAATTATACGGGCGCTGGGCAGGAAAGGTGTGAAAGCCGGCGCTATGAAGCCAGTGGAAACAGGCTGCATTAACGAAGGCGGAACGTTAGTTGCGCAGGACGGGATGTTCCTGCGGAAAATTGCCGGAATGGGTGAACCAGCAGAAATTGTGACGCCGGTTCGTTTTTCATATCCCCTTTCACCTATGGTAGCCGCTGAACTGGAAGGGAAGAGCGTTGATCTCGGCGCCGTAATGCGTGCGTATTCCATGCTTATAACAAAATATGACTTCCTCGTCGTGGAGGGCGCCGGCGGCATCATGGTTCCGATAAAAGAATCAGGCGGCAGCATGATTACAGGACCCATCCCGTCGGCGTTCTTGATGTCCGATCTGATTAAATCATTAGATATTCCTGTAGTTATAGTTGCCAGGGCTGGATTGGGCACCATCAATCATACGCTGTTGACCGTTATGCATGCTATAGGAGAAGGAATAGAAGTGCGGGGTGTCGTTATCAACAGCAACGAAACTGCATCAAATGCAGTAGCGGAGCGGACAAACCCCGAGGTGCTTAGGAAGCTATGCCCTGTGCCAATACTTGCGGTAGTGCCTTTTGTTTCACCAATAGATAAGGACCTGGTTGACTATGTTGCAGATGCGGTTAGCGATCACATGATAGACGCCCTTCTTAACCCACATTAATAATAAATTTCAATGAGTTGTCACAGGTATTGTGATTTCTCACATTACCCGGGATAAAATTACTAATTAAGATCACAAAAAATACATACTACATCAACAAAAAATGTTCACCTATAATCTATTGCCAATCATTCCATAATCTGATAAAGTATACGCTAAGGATTATTTTGGTTTGGATTTAATCCGTAATGAAAAAATCTATTGTTAATACTTTGTCCGCTGCGACAAGGAGGTGAAACAGCAAGAGGCGAGAGTGCACACAATTAGCGATGTGCACAAGAAACGTGCAGCAGACTTTATGCTGTTTGAGGGTAAAACTAAAAGTACATTTTAGATCAGGGGGTGTAAGATGGTCTTAAGAATTCTGTTTGTTGTGTTGATGTTTTCCCTCGCTGGCTCTCCTGCCATAGTTAGTGCAGAAACCCCGATTACTGACAACGTAGTAGGCGTGGATCTTATATTCGTTAAGGGTGGCTGTTATCAAATGGGAGATTCTGTTGGTAGCGGCGAGAGAAACGAGAGACCTGTTCATGAAGTCTGCCTTAATGATTTCTATATTGGAAAGTATGATGTAACCAACGAGCAGTACAGAAAATTCCGGCCGGACCATAACAGCGGAGCATTCGAAGGGATGACGCTGAACGACGACAAACAGCCCGCGGTGTTTGTTTCATGGTACGATGCGGACGACTATGCCAAGTGGCTCTCGAAAAAGACCGGACACACTTACAGGCTCCCGACAGAAGCGGAGTGGGAATATGCCTGCCGGGCTGGAACAACGACGAGCTTTTTCTGGGGCAATAATCCTGACGATGCGTGTACCTATGCAAATGTTGCGGACCTGAGTGCAAAAAAACATTGGCCGAAATGGACCATTTTTAGCTGTGACGACAAATTTCTGGTTTCCGCGCCTGTCGGCAGTTTTAAACCGAACGGCTATGGACTGTATGACATGCTCGGCAATGTATGGGAGTGGGTCGAGGATGTTTATAACAGCGAGGCCTATTCCAAGCTTCCCAAAGATAACCCTGTCTACGAGGGTTCCGGAGCGTATCGTGTGATGAGAGGCGGAGGCTGGAGCAACGGACCTTTGGGAGTGACGTGTTCCCATCGTGTTTCACTCGACCCGTCATTTAGTACTCATGCACTCGGTTTCAGGCTCGTGAGGGTCAAATGAGGTTTTCGGTATGCGGTTTTTCAACAGGAAATAATTGCTATGGAGGTAAGGTATGCAGAAGAAACATTTAGTTTCTCTTTTTATTCCCCTTTTCTTTTTGTTGGCCTCTGTTTCCCTGTCCTGGGGCAGCGAGCAGACGGTTGGGATAAAAGAAGGGTATGTCGGCGCTGAGACCTGTCAGGGCTGTCACGAAACTCAGTATGCAACGTATGCAAAGTCTGTTCATGCAAAGAAGCATGTGAAGGGGCCGGGAAGCGCGGATGCCTGCGAGACCTGCCATGGTCCCGGTGCTAAACACGTGGAAAAAGGCGGCGGTAGAGGCGTTGAAATATTTGCTTTTAACAAGAACGTTGACCCTAAGGCCAAAGCCGCAAAATGCCTTGCCTGCCATGATGAAACAAAGACTGCCGCGTTCTGGAGTCAGAGCAAGCACAACATCGAGGGTGTTTCCTGCGACAATTGCCATTCTCCTCATACAGGAACGAAGAATTTCCTGAAAGCGGGCAGATCCGAAGTCTGCTTTCAGTGCCACAAGGACATACAGGCCATGACTCGCAAGCAGTCCCACCATCCTATCAGGGAAGACAAAGTAGCATGCGTTGACTGCCATAACCCTCACGGGGAGCTTGCCGACAAAATGCTGAAAGCCGATTCTGTCAACGAACTCTGTTATAAATGCCACGCGGAAAAAAGAGGCCCGTATCTTAACGAGCATCCTCCGGTCGAGGAGAATTGCCTCAATTGCCATAACCCTCACGGGAGCAATCACGACAGATTGCTGATTCAGAGAGTGCCGGTGTTATGCGAGCAATGCCATGAAACGGGGGGTAGTATGGGGGGACAACCATTTACCATCTTCTCGACAAATGCGCCTGGTGTTGTGCTGCCTTCAAGCCATATGGTTGGTCGAGCCTGCCTGAACTGTCATCCAGCCATTCATGGCAGCAATGGGCTAAAACCGGCAAATGGCTGCTATTTCAGGGAATAGGAGGAAATAATAATGAAACTAAGAATAATAATTTTAGCTATAGCATTAGTCCTCCTATCATTTGTCAGTGCATTTTCAGATGAGGGGACATCGAATCAGACGGCATCGAATCAGGGGACATTTGAAGGCGATGTAGGAGCGACTGCCGTAGTTGATAACGTGAGCGGCAGCACGGCCAAATTCAGCGAATACCAGGACATGACAAAGGGCGGCGGATTTTACGGCCATATCAAGCTGGGCTATGACAGTGACAACTATTGGCTGAAATTCAGTGCCACGGATATAGGCTACAAAACGCAAAACTATACCCTGGACGGAGGGATGTATGGGCGATTCTCCTACGAGCTTTTCTACAACCAGATAATCCATAATATCACTTTCGGTGCATTGACTCCTTTATCAGGCGCCGGGAGTAACACCCTTTTCAACGGCACCGGCACCCCGTGGACCTCTGCGAACCCGGCGTCTAAGAATCCGGCCGCATGGAACAACTTCAATTACTCTATATCGCGAAACCAGTACGGCGGCTCGTTTAACCTCGAAATGCCGAAACCCTTTTATGTTAATTTCAGTATGTTCAGGGAGGACAGAACCGGCCTTACACCTTACAGCAACGGTAACACCGGCAACATGGAAATCCCGGCGCCTGTCGACTACGAGACCGATATTTACTCTGGTGAGATAGGCTACCAGGCTAAGCCGCTGTTTGCCGCACTCAATTTCACCTACAGCGATTTCACCAATCAGAATCAGATCCTTAGCATCGCGAGCCCTACAGGATCGGCTGCGCAGCTAATGACACAGCCGCCGGACAGCAGCGTTTACAAACTCGGGTTCAAGGGTTCGCTGATGCTTCCGATGAACAGCAGGTTCATGGTGAGTCTCGCCAACTCACACCAGAAGTCTTCATTTGACTTTAGCCCGCTTATCACCTCGACTACGGGTTTTTTGAGCGAAACCAACTTTACCGGGCGTAAGGAGATCCAGAATTACTCTTTTTCGCTCACCTCCAATCCGATCTCGTTCCTTAACACCAAACTTTTTTACCAGTACTATGACTCTGAGAACAAATCGGATAATGTAACCCAGGGGAGCGGGTCGTCGGCTTTTCAGGTCCCGTTATTTTCATACAAAAAGAACAATTACGGCGCCAGCCTCGGATTCAAACTGCCTGAGCAATTTCATTTGGACATTGGATACAGCTATCTCGATACTGACAGAGAAAACAGGCCGGACATCCCTACTACAAAAGACAACGTATACTCAACCGAGCTTAGATGGACAGGGCTTGATTGGATGACGCCGAAAATAGGCTACGAGCGGTTGGAGAGGTTGGCTTCTTATGGAACTCCATATGCCTTATCCGGCAGCATTTCAACAGCTAACCCCGCGTTTTTTACAAATTTTGATGGAGCAAAGCAGACGAGGAACACATACAAGGCTGCTTTGGATACCGCTCCTTTCGACAACCTGAATTTCGGAGTTATGTACAAATACAAGAAGTCCGATTATCCTGATGACGCTCTCGGCGTTCAAAATATCACGACTAATGAGTTCGAAGCTTATGGCGATTACATGATCGGAACTTTTGCAAGATTCAACGCCTATTTTGATCTCCAAAATATCACGGAAAATCTGTTAGATTACGTATACCCGTTGACCCCGACTACCGTTGCCAGCACGAGTAATGTTCAATACGTCTGGAACCTGATGACAAAGGATAATACTTACGAGTATGGGGCAGGGGTTGATTTCTATGTATTGCCGAAAAAGTTAACTGTCAGGCTGGAGTATGATTATGTTAATTCCAGCGGCGACGATGATTTCACCTTCTTTTACCCAGGCGTGGTTGGGACCACAGCTCATGGCGGAGGGTTTAGTGGCGGCGTGAACTCCAACTCAAACTCAGCCACAGGCCCAATCGGCAATCCTAACATGGACGACGAGGTTGACTCCTACCATAAGAGCGCCTTTACGTTCAAGATAACAGACGTTATATCGAAAACTTTCTCGATGGCAGTAGGAGCCTCGTTCCAGCAGTATAAGTACATGGACTACGGTCTGGAGAACCCTAATTATCAATACTACAACTCCACTACCGCCATGTACCTGTCAGGCGCTTACGCAAACCCCTCTTATAGTTCAACCGTTGTGTTTCTAACAGCAGCATATAAGTTTTAAGTCAAGGGGACGTTGCCCTTACAAAGGCAAAAGGGAGAGAGCAGATTTGCTCTCTCCCTTTTTTTATGATGTACCGGCTCTGATCAGATGGGGTTGTTGTTACCGTTAAGCTTGACAATGACGGGTGAGAACCCTTTTATTTCCTGTTCTCCAAGGTAACAGTAAGAGAAAATGATAATCTTATCGCCAACAATTCCCTTGCGTGCAGTCGGACCGTTAAGGCAGAATTCACGGGAGCCGGGCCTGCCGGGTATCATATATGTTTCAAACCTCTCACCGTTGTTCAGATTGCTTATCATGACCTGCTCGTAAGGAAGAATTCCGGCAAGGTCCATAATCTCCCTGTCCACGGTAATGCTCCCTTCATAGGCGAGGTTTGATTCAGTCACCGTTGCCATATGTATTTTTGATTTTAGAAAACATCTAAGCATAGTCAAACCATAGGCGATAGGCAATAGGCAATAGGCAATAGGTCTTAAAACCAGAAAAAACTTTATTGTAATACACGCACCAATGAAAAATATTTTCTTCTTTTAGTTTTGACCTATAGCCCATAGCCTATTACCTATCGCCTGCCTTTATTCTATTATTTTCGGGACCCTGTAAAATTTATCCGAAGGGTCAGGAGCGTTCTTTAATGCCTCGTCGTTTGACAGCGACGGTATATGCACATCCTCTCTCATAACATTAGTGATAGGCAGTATATGCGAGGTAGGTTCAATACCGGCAGTGTCGAGCGTATTTAATTGTTCAACATACCCGATAATCGCGTTCAGTTGTCCACGGTACATCGACAATTCATCTTCAGAGAGAGAGAGCCTCGCGAGCTTTACAATGTGCTTTACTTCATCTTCAGTTATATTCATTATCTACATTTTTTCTAGTTGTACATGCCGGACAGCAAGCCGTTTCAATCCGACACTCGAGAAATTTACCGTCACTTTCAGGTCATCGCCATCACCGCAGCAATCGCGCACAATGCCGATCCCCCATGCAGGATGTTTTACCTTGCTTCCAACCAGATACGCCAGCGCCGCCCTCTGTGGAGAGAGTCTGACCGTCTTTGGCTGCAGTGAGGCCCTCTGAGGAACAACTGTTTTTTCCACCCAGTGACAGCAATCCTTCGGGATATCGCTAAGGAACCTAGAAGGTTCCTGGTCCTGTATCTTTGAATACATCTTTCTTTTCTTGACCCCGTTCAGGAAGAGAATGTCTTTGGCCCTTGTCATGCCTACATAGAAAAGCCTTCGCTCCTCATGCATTTCGGCTTCGTCACCTATGGCTTTGAAATAAGGGAGAATGCCTTCTTCGATGCCGACAATGAATACCACCGGAAATTCCAGACCCTTTGCGCTGTGCAACGTCATTAGCGAAACAGCAGACTTTGCTGCCGTCACGCCGTTGCCGCATGTCGTATGTGCCAGCGAGGTCTTTTCGACGAAATCCTTAGCCGATATTGCTTCGGCAGAGGAGATCAGTTCCATGATATTCTGAAGGCGCTCTTCCTCAATATCTTCAATATATCCCGTCAACTCGACAATATCTTTAAGCATATCAGCAGCAGTCTTGTAACTTGCAGTTGACAAATGACCGATGGTTTTAATAAATTCAGACATTTTTTCTTTGACAGACGCGGTCAGCACATTTGCCTTGAGCATTGTCTGCGCCGCAGACAGCAGTCCGACACCGTTCTTCTTAGCTTCCTGCTCTATTTTTGACAGAGTAGCAGCCCCTATATTTCTCGGAGGGCTGTTGATAATGCGTCGCAGGCTTACATTGTCATCGTGGTTCAGGACAAGCTTCATATAGGAAATGAGGTCTTTTATCTCGCGCCTGTGATAAAAACTTATGCCGCTGAGCACGTTATAAGGGATGGATTCCTCCCTGAGAGCGTCTTCGATCGCCCTCGCCTGGAGATTCACCCTGTAGAGGACTGCGAAACTGCCGTAGTCGTAGCTGTTTTTCAGGTAGAGGTCTTTTATAGTCCTCGCAACATATTTCGCCTCTTCATCCTCGGTATTTAGCCTGCAATAGATTACTTTTTCTCCATCCCCTTTGTCCGTCCACAGGCTTTTCAGCTTTCTGTTTTTGTTTTTTGCGATCACCGAGCCTGAAACATCAAGGATGTTCTGGGTTGACCGGTAATTCTGTTCGAGCTTTATAACCTGCGTACCGGGAAAATCTTTTTCGAAGTTCAGGATATTGCCCACATCGGCCCCCCTGAACTTGTAAATGCTCTGGTCATCGTCTCCCACAGCGCAGATGTTCCGGTGTGACGACCCCATTAGCTGAAGCAGCCTGTACTGCGCATGGTTGGTGTCCTGAAATTCGTCCACAAGGATGTAAGGAAACATATCAGTATACTTTTCGAGGATTTTAGGGTGCTGCTCAAACAATTTGGCGGTAAGCATGATCAGGTCGTCGAAATCGAGGGCGTTGCACCGTTTCAACTCATCCTGGTATTTAAGGTAAACCCTCCCGAGCTTTTCGTCAAAACTGAACCCGTCTCCCTGAGATAAAAACTCTTCAGGAGATATCAGCGATGACTTAAGAATGCTTATCCTTGAAGAAACCCCTTTATAAAGTGCCTCGTAGATATTGAACTCTTTAAGGATATGGCGAATAAGATTGCACTGGTCATCTTCATCGTAAATGGTAAAATCAGGCTTGTAGCCCAGTGCCTTTATTTCTTTCCGCAATATTTTATTGCACTGGGAATGAAACGTGCCTATCCATGCGTTTTTGACATCGTATTCTACACACCGCAAGATTCTCTCTTTCATCTCGTCGGCTGCCTTGTTGGTAAAAGTGACGGTAAAAATTGAGACAGGGGAAAGCTTTTTCTTTTTGATCAGATGGGTAAATTTATATGTGATTACCCTGGTCTTTCCGCTGCCTGCTCCTGCAAGTACAAGGAGCGGGCCATTTGAATACAGGATAGCCTCTTTTTGCTGGGGATTAAGCTCTTCTAAAAATAAGACGTCTTTAGCCATAAGAATACTTCCTTTATTATACCATACTCGCAGGCCATAATCATCCATTGCCCGTTATTCAACGGTTACGCTTTTCGCAAGGTTCCTTGGCTGGTCCACATCGCATCCTCTTAATACCGCAATATGATAAGCGAGCAGCTGCAGAGGGACCGTCAAAAAAATCGTGTTCAAATAGGAGTTGCTTTCTTCAATAAAGATTGTGTATTTTGCGAGTCTTCTTATCGTGTCATTATCAGCCGAGGCAACTGCGATAATGGTGCCCCCCCTGCTTTTTACCTCTTCCATGTTCGATGTGACCTTTTCATAGAGCTTACCCGAGGGCGCCAGCACGACCACTGGAAGGTCCTCATCAATAAGGGCTATAGGGCCATGCTTCATCTCGCCGGCAGCATAACCTTCAGCATGGATATATGATATCTCTTTCAGCTTCAACGCGCCTTCAAGAGCGATCGGATAGTTTATTCCCCTGCCGAGATACAGGAACTCCTTTTTTTTGAAAAGCTCCCTGGCGAGAGAGCTTATGGAGGCATCAAGCTCCAGCGTGTGCTCGACTTGCACAGGCAGGTGAAGAAGGTCCCCAAGCAGCTTTGAGGCCGCGCTCTTCTCCAGAGTGCCCCTGACCCTGCCCAGGGCAATCGCCAGCAGATAAAGCGCTACTATCTGCGCGGTGAATGCCTTGGTCGAAGCCACGCCGATCTCCGGCCCTGAATGCGTATAGAACACAAAATCCGATTCGCGGGAGGCCGTGCTGCCGATAACATTGCAGATGCTCAATACTTTCGCTCCAAGCCTTTTTGCTTCCCTTGAGGCAGCAAGGGTGTCAGCGGTCTCACCAGACTGCGTGATTCCTACAAATAATGTATTTCCGGTGACAATGGGATTCCTGTACCGGAATTCGGAGGCGATGTTGACTTCAACCGGAATCCTGGAAAGTTCTTCGATCATGTACTTGCCCACCAGCGCTGAATGGTAAGATGTCCCGCATGCGACAATGAATATACTGTCGATCCCTTTGATGACCCCGTGCGTAAGCCCGAACTCCTCAAGCGCCACCTCTCCTCTGTCCGGGAATATCCTTCCCTGTAAGGTATCGGCTATCGACCTGGGCTGCTCGTAAATTTCCTTGAGCATGAAGTGGCGGTACCCTCCTTTTTCAGCCATCGAAGGACTCCATGATATGAAGGAAACATTTTTGTGCAGGGGCCTTCCGTCAAAATCGGTTACTATGACCCCGTCTTTATGGAGTATCGCTATTTCATTATTATCAAGGAAGATCACCTCTTTGGAATGGTTCAGGAATGCCGGGACATCAGAGGCAAGAAAGTATTCTCCGTCACCCAATCCGATCACAAGAGGACTTTCTTTCCTTACAGCGATAATTTTATCAGGTTCCTTTTCACTGATCACAGCAAATGCATAGGCGCCGGTTACTTCCCTGATCGCTCTCCTGACCGCCTCTTCAAGAGGGGCCCTGGCCGCATGTTTATTAATGAGATGGCAGAGCACCTCGGTGTCGGTTTCAGAGGTAAAAGTAAAACCTTCCGCCTGAAGCGCATGTTTAAGTTCCACATAGTTTTCGATTATGCCGTTATGAACAACAACTATACCGTCAGACCTGTGGGGGTGGGCATTTTCATCGGAAGGTTTGCCGTGCGTGGCCCATCTCGTGTGTCCTATAGCAAGATTGCTCGGTTTCGTGAGGGTGCATGTAATTGCCTCAAGCGCGCTGAGCTTTCCTTTGCATCTCCTGACGGATACTTTATTATCCTCAAGAAAGGCGATTCCCGCGGAATCGTATCCCCTGTATTCGAGCCGCTTCAATCCATCCATCACGATGGAAATAGCATTCCTGCCCCCGATGTATCCGATTATCCCGCACATATAAAAACCCCGAAACGGAGAATCGGAGAATCGGAGAATGGGGGAGAAGTCTTTGGCTCCCTTTCACCGTTTCGCCGATTCACCGATTCACCGATTCTGATGTTCACCTTTTCCTCCGTTTCGATTGCCTTTTGAGCGCCCATTTTTCAATGTTCTCCTGTGCTGTTCTGCTGGTAGCAAGGGCAAAGGGAGGGACATCTTTGGTAATGGTAGAGCCGGCACCCACATAGGCGCCTTTCCCAATCCTGACCGGTGCAACAAACTGCGTATCGCTTCCGATAAATGCGTTGTCTTCTATCAGGGTCTTATACTTTATCCTGCCGTCATAATTGCAGGTTATAGTACCGGCCCCTATATTCACCCGCTCACCGATCTCTGCATCACCAAGGTAACTCAAATGCGATGCTTTTGTGCCGCTGCCTATGACAGATTTTTTAACTTCGACAAAGTTTCCTATTCTGGCATGCTTACCGATAACCGACCCCGGCCTGATATGAGCAAACGGTCCTACTGAAGCGCCTTCATGAATTACCGAAGATTCGATAACCGTAGAGTCCTTGATGATTACATTATTTCCGATTGTGCTGTTTATGATTCTGGAGTTCGGATACACTATGCATCCGTTGCCGATAGCTGTCCTTCCCTCTATATGCACATTTGGATAAATAACTGTGTCATTGCCTATAACGGATTCGGGATGTACAAATACAGACGCCTTATCCATAAACGTGACACCCTGCTCCATGAATCCGGCTGCAATTTCATCTCTGAGATATTGCACAGCCCTGTAAAGGTCCCCGCGTGTATTTATTCCGGTTAATTCGTTTTCATTCCCAAGAAGAAAAGCCCCGGCACGGAATCCCGTTCCAACCGCCATGCCCACAATATCAGTAAGGTAGTATTCGCCTTTGGACCCGTTGACCGGAATTTTATTCAGCAGCTTCAGCAGCGGAGCTTCAATTGCGTAAATACCGCTGTTCACTTCCCGTATCTTTTTCTGTTCCTCATCTGCATCGCTGTCCTCTACAATTGCGCTCAGTTTATCGCCCTTTCTGACGATCCTGCCATAGGAATGGGCGCCACCTGCAATAAAAGAGATCAGAGAGAGGTTCTCCCTGTTTTTCCGGTGGAGTTTTAAAAATGCCTTTAGTGTTGCAGGTTTAATAAGGGGTGTATCGCCGCTCACCACCAGCAACGTGCCTTTAAAACCCCGCAGTTTTTGGACCGCCGATTTGAGGGCATCAGCGGTGCCCTTAGGTTCCTTCTGGACAGCAAAGGAAACAGGATAGTTCCGCAACGCATCACGAACCATGTCACCTCGCATGCCGGTGACAACAACGGTCTTTCCTGGTTTCAGTGCTGAAAGCGCTTCAACTACATACTGCACCATCGGTTTTCCCAGGAGCGGATGGATGACCTTGGGGACAGCCGATTTCATGCGTGTGCCGAGGCCCGCCGACAGGACAACCGCAGCCAGATCCACCTTAATGTACCCCCTCTGAATGAGCCAGGTCATCAGCCGGGGTCTTTTTCAAAGCATCCAGTGATTCGGTTATTAATGACGGCGCTGCAATGCCTCCTGAGAGAATAATCCTGATCCCCTCTTCTATCGGGATATCAGTATAAATGATGCTCTGGTCATCAAGAAGAACGATGTCACCAAGGTAAAGGTTATTCGTAGGAATGTATACGGCTTTCAAGCAAAGATTCCGGCCGTCGGACTGTATCGCACATTCCTTGGTCATAAAGCCGAAGGCGTAAACACCCGGTCTCGGATACTCGACAATCACGAATCGCTTGAATGCGCTGTTATTTTCGGGTGAAAATGCATCGACCAGCTGCTTGATTGCTGTGTAGATACTTTTAAAAACGGGAATGTTCAAAAAAATCTTTTCCATGAGATCCAGGAGCTTCTTGCCGAAAACATTTGTGGAAATAATGCCGATGAGAAACACTATTCCTATAGCGGTGATAAAGCCGAGTCCGGCAATATGCATGCCCAGAAGAAAATCGAAAAGTGGGCTCAGGATGCCGTTGACGAACTTAAAAAGACCGGCAAGGACAAGGACGGTAAAAACTACAGGAACGGTGACAATAAGACCTGCCAGGAACTTCCTTTTAAATGTAACTCGAATGGGTTCGACCATAATTTTAAGTATGCATTACTTTATGCTGCCGACTGCTTCATCAGATATGTCAAAATTGCTGTAGACATTTTGCACATCATCATTATCTTCCAGGGCATCAAGCAAGCGGACCATCTGCTCGGATGTGCTGCCTTCAAGAGGGACATAACTCTTGGGGAGCATGGTTATTTCCGCAACTTGGACCGGCACGCCTCCCTTGACAAGGGCCTCTTTTAAGGCATTGAGATTCTCAGTTGACACCGTGATCTCATAATTGTCTTCCTTGGGGTCGTTTTCCATGTCCTCGGCTCCGGCATCTAGAACGAGCGACATCAATGTATCTTCATCCGCTTTGGATTTTTCGACAAGTATATATCCCTTTTTCTCAAACATCCATGCAACGCATCCAGCCTCGCCAAGACTCCCCCCGTTTTTTGAAAGGATATGCCTTATTTCAGAGACCGTCCTATTCTTGTTGTCCGAGAGGGTTTCTATAAGAAGTGCCGCACCGCCAGGTCCATACCCTTCATAAACGTTTTCCTCATAAGTCGTGCCCGGCAATTCCCCAGTGCCTTTCATTATGGCCTTTTTTATATTATCCGAAGGCATATTAACTTCTTTGGCCTTTTCAATGGCGGTCCTTAAACGGGGATTCCCGTCAGGGTCGCCGCCTCCTGACCTGGCAGCTACCGAGATCTCTTTAACGATCTTGGTAAATGATTTGCCTCTCTTCGCATCGGTATTAGCTTTTTTATGTTTTATCTGTGACCACTTGGAATGCCCTGACATGAATCCTCCATGAGCGTTGAGAGTGCAGCGTTACAGGATTGATATTTCTGAGCTATAACGCACGTACTTAATGATAATAAGATTATATAAGCACTGTCAAGGAGTCGTCTACAATTCAGACACTGGATAAGTCTCCGGAGCGAATCGCGGAGTCTTGGTAACAGTTCTCGGCGAGTAAGCGTATAGCAGGCGTGAAACTGAAGTCCGAAGGGCTGAATTTTGCGCCTGTAGCGTGACGAGCCGTTAGAACTGTCAAGACGTAGCGTCTGAGCGTAAGAGACTTATTCAGTGTCTGAATTGCAGAATCTATATCTCGGCATCCTTCAATGCATCTTTGCACGCACAAGACCGGTGCGCCGCCATCTGCGGGACAGCTGCCTTCAGCAGCGCCCTTATCGCATCAAAAGAATTCCTCATCGCCTCCACTACCTCGGTGGTCGTCAGCCTGGCGCCTGCAAGGCCTGCGGCATAATTAGTAACAACGGCAATCCCGGCACAGCATATCTCAAGCTCCCGAGCCAGGGCAGCTTCGGGCATCGCAGTCATGCCCACAACGTCAGCGCCTATGGACGAAAAAAACTGTATTTCCTTTTCCGTCTCGAGCCGCGGGCCATTGACGCAGATATACGTTCCGCTTTTTTTGACCGGAAGGCTGATACGGCCCGCAGCCTGTATAAAGATTTCCCTCACCTCGGCGCAATAGGGATACGTAAAATCGACATGCACAACCTTCTCCTCATCATAGAATGTAGCTGCCCGCGCACCCATTGTCATATCAATGATCTGGTCAAGGATCACAATGGCGCCGGGCTGCATACCGCTGTTTATACCACCGACCGCTCCGATAGATATTATTTTTTCCACTCCCAGGGATTTGAAACCCCACATGTTGGCGCGGTAGTTTACCTTGTGAGGAGGAATAAGGTGCAGGACGCCGTGGCGGGCCAGGAATACCAATTCTGTCCCGTCGAAATCGCCTAGTTTATATGTGGATGACGGGGCCCCGTAAGGGGTGGAGAGTGATATTTCCTCTCTTATTGCGAGTCCCTCTATATCGTAGAGTCCGCTTCCACCTATAAGCCCGATCGGCATGAATATATTGTAGGCCATCAAAGAATAATAGCGCAAGCGCAGCTGGACTTATGAACAACAAGCATTCCAGTCTATTGGCATCTGCGATAGCCCTGTCCGGCACACGTGAAGTCCGCGTTGTGTTAAACTGTAAAATATTATTAAAAAAAGGGACCTGGAAGTATGCATTTCTCCCCGAACAACATAAATATTTTAATTAACAAACTAAAAACGATAAGAACTCATCGACTCCTTTTGTTATCGGTTATATCTGCGATAATACTAACGGAGTTTGTTGTTGCACCGTTGAGTATTTTTTTTCACGGGAAAGTTACTTGCGATTATATAATCACCGGGACTGTCACCGCCTTATTGGTTTCTCTCATTATTCTGCCTCTCCTTATTCGAGTGATCACTCAATTGCGAGAGGACGAGGAACGTATGTGTCTTATGATCGCTGAGCGGAACAGAGCTGAAGACGCCTTGCGGAAAAGCGAGGAACGATTTAGAAACACCTTTGAACATGCTGCAATAGGATTCACAATTTATACGCCGGACGGCCGCTTTTTGCGCGTTAATCAGGCCCTGTGCAACATCCTGGGCTATTCGGAAGAAGAACTCATGACCAAGACATTCCAAGACATTACTCATCAGGATGACCTTGATTTCTATATGGATCTAATCAACCAGGCATTATCGGGAAAATTACCTGTTGCGCACTTCCAAAAGAGATATATTCACAAGCTTGGCCATGAGGTATGGGCCTCCGTAAGTGTATCTGTAGTTCGTGATGACAAAGGAAACCTGTTGCACTTGATCTCTCTTGTAGAAGACCTTTCTGAGAAAAGAAAGCTCGAAGAGCAGCTACGCCAATCCCAGAAAATGGAGGCAGTAGGAAAGCTTGCCGGCGGCGTGGCCCATGATTTCAACAATATCCTTACAGCCATTATGGGTTACGGAAGTCTTGCCCTAAAGAACATGCTAAATGACGACCCCAAGCGGATAAATATCGAACATATGCTTGAGGGCGCCGAAAGGGCAGCCCACCTTACAAATGACCTGCTTCTTTTCAGCAGAAAACAGATCAGCGAAAGAAAGCGCGTGGACCTGAACGAGATCATTAAAAAGATGGAAACGTTCCTGACAAAGATAATAGGGGAGGACATCTCATATAAAACAATATTACATCCCGGAGCGATACCGGTCCTGGCTGATGCACACCAGCTTGAGCAGGTCATGATGAACCTTGTTACAAATGCGAGGGATGCAATGCCGGACGGAGGTGTCTTCAGTGTGACAACCGAACGAATCAGGCTTGATAGGGAATTGATGACAGCACTTGGATACGGTCAGCCGGGGATGTATGCCTTCATAACCGTTTCAGACACAGGCAAGGGTATGGATAAAGCGACCCGGCAGAGGATATTCGAGCCCTTTTTTACCACAAAGGATATGGGGCGAGGTACCGGACTCGGGATGGCGGTAGTCTACGGCATTGTCAAAGGACATGGTGGTTATATTAATGTTTACAGCGAGCCCGGGCTTGGCACAACCTTCAAAATATATCTGCCGCTAACATCCATGGAGGCGGAAGAGACTGCGGAGTCAAATCAGCCCATTGCGTTGGGTAAGGGCGAAACTATACTAATAGCCGAAGATGAACCACAGGTAAGGGAAGTCCTCAGGATAAGCCTTGAAGAATACGGTTACATGGTGATAGAGGCTGAAAACGGAGAGGATGCGGTAAAACAGTACAAGGATAATATGGAGAAGATGTCCCTTATACTCCTTGATGTGATAATGCCGCTAAAAAATGGCAGGGAGGTATATGATGAGATAAAGAGTCTCAACCCCTATACAAAGGTAATATTCATGAGCGGCTACACTGAAAATATCATTAAAGGGCTGCTTCAAGCAGATACAGAGTTAATTCCCAAACCGATTGCACCTGACACGCTCCTGAGAAAAGTAAGGGAAGTGCTGGACATGTAATATAATCATTGAAGGTAATTTGCCCATGGACCGTATCGAAAAGCTTAAGATACTCTCGGAAGATTCGCAATATGACCTGGCATGCGCGTGCGGCACCAATAAGGAAGACCGGCGCAAAAGAGGCTTGGACGGCAAGTGGCTTTATCCTGTTACTCTGCCGCAGGGCGGATATTCCGTGCTTCTGAAGACCCTTCTCTCGAATGTATGCACAAACGACTGCAAATACTGCCCACTGCGGTCTGAAACGAATGTCCGGCGATGCACTCTCGATCCGGATGAGGTCGTCCAAATTTTTCTGGAATATCTGAGGAAAGGGAAGTGCTTCGGCCTCTTTCTCAGTTCTGCAGTCGTCAGGGACCCGGACTATACTATGGAAAAGATCAATACAGTGGCGCGCATCCTCAGATACAAACATCATTTTAAGGGTTACATACACCTGAAAGTTATACCCGGCGCTTCGGACGCCGCAATTGAGGATTCTCTTTCCCTGGCTAGTGCGTTATCTCTCAACATCGAGACGCCGGGCAAAAAACACTTTGATATGCTTTCCAACAAAAAAGATTATATGAGAGATATTGTCCATCCGATGGAGCTGATGGGTAAGCTTACAGCTCCAGGCAGCAGGTTCTCAAGAATCAAATGTACCACCCAGTTTATCGTCGGCGCTTCTGACGAGACAGATTCGGAAATCATAGAACATATGTTCGGTTTGTATGATCGCCTGCACTTCAAGCGTGTTTATTTCTCCGCCTATCAAAAGGGGCTGGGTAAACAGGACATCCCTGGTGAAAGGCAATTCCTGACAAATCCGGGAAAGCCTTTTGTCCGGGAACACCGTTTGTATCAGGTTGATTTTCTTGTGCGCAGGTATGGATTCTCCAGACAGGACATTCTGCTCAATAATCTCGGCAATTTGAGCCTGGATAAGGACCCGAAAGAAGTCTGGGCCGAAAACCATCCCGAATATTATCCTGTAAGGGTCAATACATCTCGCAAAGAGGAATTACTGAGAGTGCCCGGACTGGGACCGGACACCGTAAACAGGATATTGAAGGCACGCAGAGAAAGAAGTATAACACGGATCGAGGATCTGGGCATAAAGGGAAAAAGACTCGAAAAGGTGAAGAGCTACGTGGTTTTAGAATGAACATGCAGGACGTGGATGGGGCGCGATTTCAACCCCTATCCACGTCTTTGCTATCCCTTCAATTGGCAGCCGGGTAAGTACTAGGCAACGGGTTAAAACCGGATGGAATTTTGTTCACAATGTCCTGCCTAACATCCTCCGGCTCGATCCCCATCGCTTTGCAGCCGTGCCCGCCGTAGTGAGGCAGCGAGTTTACTACACTGTCCGGGATACTAGCGAAAGATGCCGGCAGCGGCGGTAAAACGCCCATCAGGCGCATTGGATCGAAGCCCGACAGCAGGCTGTCGGTGATTGGTGAGTTGATATCGCGAGGCCCGAGATACTTCTGCTCGAATCCGGACGGGCCGAACTTGTTGAAGGCCGGGGAGTTGCCTTCTTTCAGCGCCTCCGCCTCATCGGGAAGGCTGGCGAGCGGGGGCAGTCCGAAGATGTAATTGATCGTCTCGATTATCGCATTATGATCGCCTTCAGCATGCGACACGGCATGAGTCCTCGCATATGGTGAGATCAGAATCAGGGGCACGCGGATTCCGCGGGCAAGGGGCAGCCCGTCCGGCCCGTAGGAAAGGATGCGTGGCGGCACGTGGTCATAAAACCCATCTGACTCATCGTACGTTATGATGACTGCGCTCTTATTCCAGAGTTTCGGGTCTGCAGCAATTGCGTTGATCACGCGGGCTGCCATCGCTTCGCTGATCTGCCGGTCGGTGTAGGCGGGATGGTCGTCGTCGCCTGCTTTCGCCTTGTCAATGGCAATAACCTCATCCGCAGGAGTATCGGGGTTAGTTATCGGCGGCTTCAGCCCCATCTGGTTAGTGTAGCCGCCGCGGATGTAAAACACGCCGCCTTTAGGCAGAGCGTTGTTTGCCATGTCGTTGAAGAAGTCAGTCATGCCTCGGAGGTTCGGGCGAATCTGCGGCGTGTTGGCAAGGTAGCCGAAATACTGCGGACCCTGATGATGGCTTACATAGGAGTTGTGAGAAACTATGCCGTTGGAATCAGTTGACTCGAGGTCATAGCCTTCCTGGTACCAGCGCCAGTTGACGGGATTGAGACTTAGACGCTGGATGAATGGGATGTCTTTCCCGATGTCCGGCAGGTCGAAAGAAGGGTTCAGGTTCTTTTCCATAACCGTTTTGATATTGTTGCCCTGAAAAGTGAGCGGCAGACTTGCAAAGGTCAGGTTCGAGGCTATATTTTTGTCTGCGTAGTCCTCTCTTGGGCCTGCGGGCTGCTTCTCAACAGTGGTCGTGTCGAACTGGGAGCCATAGAAGGGTTGCGGGTCGTTCACGAGCGGCGGTCCCTGCGTGACGCCATTGCGGCCGTTCACGTTAGTGTAGGTCTGACCGTTCGGGCCGTGCTTGACCCACTGCGTTTCGCCTGACTGCCCGGCAATCATAGCCACCGCGTTGGGTGTAGAGGGCGTGTCCTCGGTCGCAAAGATATTGTCGAAAATCGTGAAATGGCTGGCCCACTTCCAGAAAAATGGAATAGTGTCGCAGTCGATGTGCGACATCACAAGGCGTGCGTATTGCATGCCCTTCGCGTTGTTGGCTCTCCCGCCGTTTTTTGCGAAGCGGTTATACTCATCGTAGGCAAACTTATCCATCTTTGCCGCGCCGTTCACCACGTTAAGCTTGGTTGCGAGCCCTGGGTGAGAGTGGTTGACGCTATCGACAACTGTAGAGTTCTGCTCAGGTCCCATCCTGAAAGGCTGGACCGTGATGGTCTCGCCGCTTATGAGGTCAGTGTAGGTCTGGGTGAAGCCCGGGGTGTTCTCGGCAGATCGCGGTTTACGGCCGTCCGAGTAAAGGCCGTTGACACCGGGGAATGTGCCGAACTCGTTGTCGAATGAGTGGTTCTCATTGAAGATAACGAATACATACTTGATCCGCTTCCGGAGCAATTTCACGAGATGCTTCCGTGAAAGTCTTTGTTTAGTGGCCGGGTGCCTGAGGTATTTCAGGATGTCCTGTCCGGCGTCGCCCCGTGGCTGGTCCGAGACAATCGGGTTCTCAGCTTGAGACCCGGCAAATGCAGACGGGATTACAGGTGTCAGCAGCAGCGCGGCTGTAACCCACGCAGCCAAACAAAATTTTGTAAATTTTTTCATCTTTGTTCCCCCATTACGGCATTTAGTAGTAAAAGATTATTACCCACAGATTGTTACAAAATGATGACATTCATATTAAAAAAGACATAAACAACTAACCCACATTATTCATAAATTTATGCAAGGAGCAGGCGGGACATGGTGCTGAGCGGACTTTGACAGCCTAAGTGACACCAAGGATGGTGACACAGGCTGTCATAGCCTCGGAGCAAGGCTGGATGCCTTGCGAGAAGACGGGGTCCCCGAAAGGTCAAAGACCTTTGGGGGGGCAGTTGAGTGAAACACTGTGGCCTGACTGCTCCTTGCATAAATTTACGGACCCCAGGCTTTCAGCGCGTTGCTTATGAATTCTACAATTTTCTTGTGCTCCGCTGCCCCGTTCCCCGTGATGGCCAGCGGCTCACCGAACGCAAAACAGACTTTTGGGGAAGGGTCAATTCTTCCGAAATCCTTGAGATGCTTTCCGTTGCCCCATGCATAGGTTTTCAGAGCAATAGGAATTACCGGCGTCCCTGCTTTCTTTGCAAGCTTGATCCCTATAGTGTTGAAGTCTGCCGGATCAAAAGCAGGCGTCCGTGTCGTCTGGGGGAAAATAATGATTGACCTTCCCGCATTCAGTCTCTCAGTGCCTCCTTCCAGTACCGCCTTTAAATCATCGCGAGGGTTTGTACGGCTGACAACAATAGGGTCCCTTGAGCGCATTACGTGTCTGAAAACAGGGTAATCGATGAGGCTTTGTTTTACAACAAAGGTGACATCCTTAAAAGGCTCAATTATACAGGGCAATACGAATGTTTCAAGTGTGCTCATATGGTTGCCGATAAAAACACAGGGTACTTCAAGATTTATAAAATGGTCGGCCCCGGTGACTTCGAATACAACGCCGACATGTTCCAGGGCTTTCATGATAGCCAGGCTGCTATCTGACCATTCCTTGTCACCGTATAGTCCGCGTTTTGCCATGGAACTCGCCCTGAACACTATGGCCGCCATCCTCCGGTAAAATCCGAATGAAGGCATTCTCTTCGCAAATAAAGAGGCTTTTGATGGATCAGTGATATAGGCGCCGTTATGAAATGGCAGTTTCTCCACATGTTCCCCTGGTGAATTTTTTTAAAAAATCACTTTAATCATTCCAACCCGCTCTTGTCAACAAGACTTATTCAGGAAAAAAGACCGATCCCTTCCATATGGTTGCTGGGTAGTGGGTATTACTAAAATTTATAACCGCTATTATAAACTTTGACAATATGGTGGCTTTTATGATAAATTTTTAGAATTATTTCAAGACTATCAGGGGACGATTTGGATAGAAGAAAATCCAGGGATTTATATAAAAAGGCTCTCGGTCTTATGCCTGGAGGAGTCAATAGTCCTGTCAGGGCTTTTAAAGCAGTTGGCGGTTCGCCGCTATTTATCAGGAATGCAAAAGGCTCCAGGATTTATGATGTTGACGGCAATGAATATATAGACTATGTCCTTTCCTGGGGGCCGATGATACTGGGACATTCCCATCCGTCCGTTGTGAAGGCTTTAAAATCTGCCATTGACAACGGCACCAGTTTCGGTGCTCCCACCTCGCTTGAAGTCGAACTTGCTCAGATGGTGATTAAGGCATATCCGTCCATTGAGAAAGTGAGGATGGTCAATTCCGGCACCGAGGCGACCATGAGCGCAATAAGAGCGGCAAGGGGATTTACCGGAAGAGACAAGATCGTAAAATTCGAAGGCTGCTATCACGGTCACGCCGACGGCCTTCTTGTTAAGGCAGGCTCTGGCGCTGCGACATTCGGCATCCCGGACAGCTCGGGAGTTCCCAAGTCATATGCAAAAAACACCATAACCCTTCCCTTTAATAATATAAAAGCCTTCAAGGATATGATGAGCAGGGAATGGAAATCCATTGCCGGCGTTATTGTAGAGCCTGTGGTCGGGAACATAGGCTGTGTACTGCCGGTGTCGGGTTTCCTGGAAACCTTGAGGAAAGAAACCAAAAAATACGGTACCGTTCTCATATTCGATGAGGTGATGACAGGATTCAGGGTGTCATACGGCGGCGCCCAGGCATATTACGGGATTAAGCCCGATATGACATGCCTTGGGAAGGTCATCGGCGGAGGGTTGCCTGTTGGCGCTTATGGAGGAAGAAAAGAGATCATGTCCACAATCTCTCCTGACGGTCCTGTTTACCAGGCAGGCACGCTGTCCGGGAACCCCATTGCAATGACAGCAGGCATAGAGACATTGAAAATACTCTCGGGTAAAGATATATATAAAAAACTTGATGGGAAAATGCGTCTCCTTGGAGAGGGTTTGCGCAACGCTGCAAAGAGAGCCGGTGCCAGGACAAAATTTTACAGGGCCGGCGCCATGTTCTGTACATACTTTACAGATACGGACATCGTTGATTACAATACTGCAAAGACATCCGACACGGAAAAGTTTTCAAGGTTCTTCAGAGGCATGTTGGATCGTGGAATAAATCTGGCTCCTTCACAGTTCGAAGCCGGATTCATTTCCCTCGCACACACAAATGCCGATATAGAAAAGACTATCAGTGCAGCGTACAAGGTGCTTTCAACCCTTAGGAATTGACCAAAACATTAAGACGATTTCCAAATATTATTTTTGATTAATAAAGGGGGACTTTTTGATGTTTAAGATTTTTAAGATGCTTAATCCGTTTAGCTTGATGGAAAAAGTTATCACATGGTTTACCGAGGGTATTTCACCCAAAACCAGGATGATTCTCGTGATAATCGCATTCATGTTTATTGTCGCTATAGGACTTACCGGGTATGAGATAAATGAGTATTTTGAGAATGATCCCAGTTCCTGCATGATGTGCCATGTGCACGATGCTGCCAACAAGGCATGGGCTACGAGCGTACATAACAGAGTGGGCTGCCACCAATGCCACCTTACAACAAAGAAAGACCAGATCCTCCAGCTTTACAGATTCGCAGTACTCGGGGACAGGACTGTTTCGCCGAGGCATGGCGCAATAATCGTTGCATGGAAGGTCTGTGAGAAATGCCACTGGGAAAGAAACCCGAAATTTCCCAATGCGCCGCTTGTAAACAAGTCCAGGTTTCACGCAAAACATTTTTTCCTTGAACAGATAGAATGCGTGAAATGTCACGGCTTTGTCACCCATCAATTTGTTCCCGAACAACGCTTCTGTCTTAGATGCCATAAGGACAGACAGGTCCATGGGACAGGCATGGAAGCACTCGCCTGCATAAACTGTCATACAGACCGCACTGTGGACCTGAAGCCAAGCAGGAACAAATGTCTCTTTTGCCACGGCGGTGAACAGGTCAGGAAGGAGCTTATCGCTGCCGGCAGCATTGACGTAAAATATTTCAAGCCTAGTCCAGCCCTTATTAACAGAGCGGTCAAGATCAATGTCCCGGCAGATGCGCCGATGCAGTTCTACTGCTATGTGTGCCATAAGCCTCACGCAAAGGTCAAGCCTGATATGGGCGATTGCCTGGCGTGCCATAAAGTCGAGCCGGGCGTAGGGAAACATTCATTGCATATCAAAACTATGAATATGAAATGCATGGACTGCCATAAACCTCATATATGGCATATAACGCCGGCCCAGGCGAAAACGACCTGCACAAAATGCCATGAGTACAGGGACCCGAGTAAATTTATAGGACCTTAATAGGCACAAGACAACATGTTATAATAGAAAAGGAAGTAAAAAAGGGTATCCTTTTTTACTTCCTGTATTTTTTGTTCTGGAGGTAATTATATGGGAAACCATGTCTGGAGGCCGCTTTTTGTTGTCATCGGGATTGTCATACTAATCCTGATTACAAGAAGCTTATATGTCCCGCATGATTTTGGCATTCATGAAAGGGGTTATATGTACGGCTGGTACAGAGAAGGCAACATAGAGGACTGGAAAAAAGTTCAGGTCAAATACCAGGGACGGGATTACTGCAAAGACTGTCATGCCGATAAGTTTGAAAGCATAATGAAATCGCCGCATGCAATCATCCAGTGTGAGAACTGCCACGGTCCGGCTATCGATCATCCGGCTAATCCTCCAAAATTGGTAATTGACCGGAGCCGGGCTCTATGCCTCAGGTGTCATTACCCCCTGCCTTATCCGACAAGCGGGAGGGCGAACATTAAGGGGATAGACCCTGACACCCATAACAGAGACTTTGAATGCTCTACGTGTCATAACCCTCATAAACCCAATCTCAGTATTCAATAGGAGGATTGAAGTGATAACGAGAAGAGATCTTCTGAAATATGCAATAAAAGGGGCCGCAGGACTGGCTTTGCCTCTAGCGGCTTTCGAAATATTAAATCCCAAAAAACTCCTTGCGGATATATCAGCCCCGGGTAAAGTACGCTGGGTGTTCGTCGTTGATACATACAAATGTGTCGGCTGCGGATTATGTGTGAAGGCGTGCAAAACTGAAAATGAGATCCCATATGATGCCAATGTAACGAGGACCTGGGTTGAAAGATATATTCTTACAAAGGATGGCAAGATATTCGCCGATAGTCCCAAAGGAGCACGGGACGGTTTTGAAACAAATAAGATCGATCTCGGATTAGGCAACTATAAGGACATCAAGAATGAGGACATAAAGAAAGCATACTTTGTACCCAAACTCTGCAACCAGTGTGAAAACCCGCCCTGCGTTCAGGTATGCCCGGTAGGGGCCACATATCAGGCACCTGACGGTGTCGTTCTGGTGGACAGGACATGGTGTATAGGCTGCGGCTACTGTATTATGGCATGCCCGTATGGGGTCAGGTTTTTCCACCCTGTATACCATACTGCCGAGAAATGCAATTTCTGCTATCACAGGATAACAAAGGGATTGAAAACCGCATGCGTGCAGGCATGTCCTTTCGGGGCCAGGATGATCGGAAACATCCTCGACCCCAATGACCCCGTTGCAAGAATAATCTCGACTGAGAGGGTCAGCATACTGAAGAGCGAATACGGAACTAAACCTCAGGTCTATTACATAGGTCTGGATGAGGAGGTAAGATAACCATGGTACACGGAGAAGCCTGGACATTAAAAGAGTTGTTTTGCCTTCCGAATGAGTATATTTATTGGAGCATTCAGATCGTTATGTATCCCTTTATGACAGGGCTCGTTGCCGGGGCCTTTGTCCTTTCGTCGCTCTACCATGTCTTCGGGGTAAAACAATTAAAGGACATCGCCAGGTTTGCGCTCGTTTTTTCCTTTGCCCTTCTTCCTGTGGCGATGATGCCGCTTCTTTTGCATCTCCAGCAGCCGCTGCGGGGCATTAATGTCATGATGACCCCGCATTTTACTTCAGCAATTGCCGCTTTCGGTATTGTGTTCATGACTTACGGGTCCATCGTTGCATCGGAGCTATGGTTTTTATACAGGAAGCATTTTGTAGAGTCGTCCATGGCCCTAAGGGGGAAACAGAATAAGAGCAAGTATGAATGGCTCATGTATTTAATATTCCGGACACTGACCCTGGGAGTACACGATATAAGCGAAGAGTCCCTGAAAAAGGATGAAAAAGCCATTAAGGTGCTTGCATCTACAGGCATTCCCGTTGCCTGTTTCCTTCATGGGTATGCCGGATTCATTTTCGGCTCTGTTAAAGCAAACGCTCTGTGGATGACGCCGCTCATGCCTGTCATATTCATCATGTCTGCCATTGTGTCGGGGATTGCGCTTTGCATGCTCACCTATATAGTGACAATGGAACTGAGAAAACTGTTTGTGTCGCGCAAGAAGTCCACACTTCCGGTGTATCAGACCAGGGAGGAGATAAAGAGCGTCGAGATACACGTGATACAGATGACCGCGAAATACCTGCTGCTTTTCCTGATATTGGCCATAACGCTTGAACTGCTGGACCTTATCTTCAGGGGATATACCGCTGTCAAATCATGGGATGTACTAAGGACCGTTATTTATGGAAAGGACTTTACTAATATATTCATTCTGCAGTACGGGCTCGGGAACCTTGTGCCGTTTATTCTCTTACTGCTGCCAAGACTGACGCTCAGAAGAACGGTGCTCAGTGTAATGCTGGTGCTCTTCGGAGTATTCATGATGAGGTATAATGTTGTCATTGGAGGGCAGGCATTCTCTTTGACTTTTATGGGATTCATGCATTACGAAATGCCGATAATGCCGCACAGTTGGGAGACCTTTAAGGAAGGCCTTTTCGGAGCTATCAGCGTCGCTATTACGCCCTTTGTGATTTTCTGGTTATTGAGTCATATATTCCCCATCTTCGGTTACAAGGAATCGCATTGAATGCTTGATATGTCTTTGACGCATAGTTTATTATAATCAAAGTCGTGCTTAAAGGCTGAGGATGGAAAAACACAAAAAGAGAGTTTTAATTTCCCTGGCAGGTCTGTTCCTTTTAATCCTTTTCCATCCTTCTTTTGTTCAGTCCTCTGAACAGGATATCCCAAAAAAGTTCCTGGTGCCTCCTCCGCCTTTTTCGCCGGGGATATTCCCGTGCTCACAATGTCACAAGGATATGCCTGCCAACAGGACGCCGAGGAAACTCGAAATGCACCAGGACATTGTGCTGAAACATATGCCTGGTGGATGGTGCTTTGACTGTCATAATCCTGATAACAGGGATAAGTTAAGGCTTGCAAACGGCAAATTGGTAAGTTTTGATGAATCTTACATCCTTTGCGGCCAATGCCACGGTACAATACTGCGCGATTGGAAGGCAGGACTGCACGGAAAGAGAACAGGGATGTGGAATGGAGAGAAACAGTACAGATTATGCGTCCACTGCCATTGGCCGCATGAACCGCGGTTTAAACCTATCAAACCCTTACCGCCTCCGGTAAGGCCGGCGGACATAAGATAGAGAGATTAATGGGGCGCCTATGAAAAAAATAAGAGGAAAGAAAAGAGAAATGAATATAAACCGGAGGACCTTTTTGAAAGGGGCTGCTGCCGGAATCGCCGGCACTATGCTTCCTCTCAATAAAGCCGATGCCTCTTTCTGGGAGGTGTTTTTCCAGAAGCACTTTATAGAAATGAATGATGCCGAGAAGAAGAAAGTGATTCAGCGCCTGGAAAAAGAATATGAGCAGAAATATAAAAAAGAGATCAAAGTCGGCATTGAAAACCCTATGCCGGGGGTTTTATTCGGGTATGGCCTTGATCTGTCACGGTGCATTGGATGCAGAAGATGTGAATACGCATGTGTTGACGAAAATAATCAGTCTATAGATCCCCAGATACACTGGATAACAGTGCTTCGGTTTAAAAAAGGTGAAAAATGGGTAGATCTCGAGGAATCAGAGAAGTACTACAATCCTCCGCTGGTCCCCGAACCGGAATATTTTTATATGCCTGTGCAGTGTCAGCAATGCGAGGATCCTCCCTGTGTTAGGTCGTGCCCTACACAGGCCACATGGAAGGAGCCCGATGGCATTGTGGTGGTAGATTATAACTGGTGTATAGGTTGCAGGTATTGCATGGCGGCCTGCCCTTATGGGGCGAGACATTTCAACTGGGCAGAGCCGAACAGAAAGCCTGAAACGATAAATCCGAAGACGCACTATCTCGGAAACCGGCCGCGCTATAAAGGAGTCGTGGAGAAATGCACCTTCTGTATTCAGCGTACTAGGAATGGCCGATATCCTGCTTGCGTAGAGGCATGCCCCGTGGGTGCGCGGAAGTTCGGGAATCTTCTCGATCCGGACAGCGAAATCAGGTATGCCATTGAACACAAGAGGGTGTTCAGACTCAAAGAGGATCTGAACACAAACCCCAAGTTTTACTACTTTTTTGCATACGGAGTGTAGGAGACATGGCGCTATGACCTATCTTATAAAAAATTTTTTCACCGCCCTGAGAGAAGTTTTTATAGGAAGTAAAAAGTATTACTGCTGGGTCGGATTCCTGCTTTTTCTGGTTCTCCTTGGAGCAAGCGCATACGTTGATCAATTCAATAGGGGACTTATAACAACAGCCATGAGAGACCAGGTCTCATGGGGATTTTACATCTCGAATTTTACATACCTCGTAGGGGTTGCGGCAGCAGCGGTCTTGCTTGTTGTCCCTGCTTATTTGTACCACTTCAAACCGATCAAGGAAATTGTACTGTTCGGAGAACTGCTCGCGATAACTGCTATTACCATGTGCTTACTTTTTATCATGGCGGATATGGGACAGCCTCTCAGGGCTTGGCACATATTGCCGATAATCGGTAAGATGCATTTCCCGGCATCCCTACTGGCCTGGGATGTCGTGGTATTGAACGGCTATCTTGCCATCAACACTATTATTGCATTTTATGTCCTCTACAGGCTCTCCATAGGGAAAGAATACAAAATGTCTGTTATCGGGCCATTAATTCTGCTCTCTATTCCGTGGGCGGTGAGCATCCATACGGTAACGGCATTCCTCTATAACGGCCTGTCTGCAAGGCCTTTTTGGAATGCTTCAATTCTTGCGCCACGGTTCCTTGCTTCTGCATTCTGTTCGGGCCCTTGCCTCATGATTATTCTTTTTCAGATTATCAGGAAGTTCCCTGATGTCGAGATAGAAAACCGTGCCCTTTTCAAGATTGCCGAGTTGGTGGCTTATGCAATGGGTCTTAACCTGTTCTTTCTCGGCGCAGAAGTATTCAAGGAGTTTTATTCAGGCAGTATAGATACCTATTCCATCCGGTATCTCTATTTGGGGCTCCACGGAAAGGCAGCTCTTGTCCCGTGGATATGGTTTGCGACTGCTCTGAATATCTCTGCATTCTTCATGTTCCTTTTTCCCAGGACACGTGAAAACTTTCTGACGCTTAACGTTAGCTGCATTTTTATAATAATCGGCGTATATATAGAAAAGGGCATGGGGCTTGTAGTCCCGGGATTCGTTCCGGATACCTTAGGGGAAATTTATGAATACGCGCCAACAAGGCATGAGATACTGGTAGCTATGGGAATATGGGCAACGGGAGCGCTGATCTATACCGCACTGCTGAAGTTTGCCATCCCTGTATATACCGGCAGGCTCAGGTTTGGAATCACTAAAGAGGGAGTACCTGCCAGCCATATAATGACCAAAAAACTTGTAACAGTTGCCCCGGAAACCACCATAGAGGAGGTCAGTAAACTGCTCACTTCCAGAAATATAAGCGCTGTTCCAGTTGTGGACAGGGATAACAAAGTGATAGGCGTAGTTTCGGAGTCTGATATTATCTTGAACGTGATGCGCCACGAACCTGATTTTGCAGAAAAGTTGGGAGGGCCCGTCATGCCGGATACAAAAGGCGATCAGTACCCAGCCTCAGGCATCACTGCAGCCGATATCATGAACTCTCCTGCTGTCACAGCCCTTGAAGAGACCACTTTGCAGAGCCTGAACCAGATTATAACCCAAAAGAAAACAAGACGGGTGATTATCGTTGACAGCAGCGGACATCCGGTCGGCATAATTTCAGAGGGTGACATCATGAAAGTATTAGGGAAATATCTGGAGAAATAAAGATCGTCCCGCTCTCACCCGGCAGGCTAGGACACGTTCAGGTCTGGTTCTATTCCTTAGGCAATTTTGAGTACACAAGTATCACTACTCCCATCCCTGTGAAAAGCAGCATGAGGAATGCGGAGAAGTTTTTCCTGAACCGTAGTTCACGAAAGATGTCCTGCATTTCTTTATCGATAATGCCCAACCTTTTTGTAAACTCGCCTGTCCTTTGTTGAACAAGAGATACATCCACAGTATGGAAAAGGGCGCGGAATTCTGCCTGGGTGCTGAAAAGTGTGCGTTCTTTCTCATCGACAAAAATGCCCTCTTCCTTCAGGGTATTGATATCTCTCTCCATTTCTCCCATCTTCTTTTCGACAACAAAGAGCGCTTGTTTCATCCTCCGGGCCCTGTCATAGGAATGGCACTTTGTGCAAGTCTGCTCATTGATGATATCTATGCTCGCCTTCCCGATTTTATGAGAGCCGTGGCAAGTAACGCAGTTAGGTCCTTTGCCCGAAGATTTAAGGGCTTTTCCATGGCCGCTCTCGAGATAGTTCTTTAATATGGCTATATGGCATTTTCCACAGAATTCGGGGACTTCACCGGCCTTCGGCACCCCAACAAAACCCCTCTGTGGCGACATGGACATGGTTGCATCCTTGGGATCTCCGCCGTGGCAATCGTGACAGGATATTCTGTTCTGAGCATGCCAGCTCGCCTTCCAATCCTCGACAACCATTCTGTATTGCTGTTTCATGGTATCCGAAGAATGACAGCTGATACAGGCATCTTCCTCAAGTTGTTCGCCAGCCCATGGTTTAGAGAGAAACTCTTTTTCAAAAACCTCTTTATAATCTGCAACAGCAATGGATGGAAAAATCAGGATTGCAGTAACTAATAATAAAAGGTATCGCATTAATACCTCCCCAAAAACGTTAAAACAATCCACGTGGCCAGAAAAAAGAGAAACGCTCCGCGCAATGCCGGCCTTTTCAGTATGTTCTTTTCCTTCTGATTATCGAAGAAGGGCCAGAAGAGGAATATACCGATAAATATAAGTTGTATGCTTATGCCGAGAAATTTGTTCGGTATGAGCCTCAGCATCTCATATGGAGCAAGGAAATACCATTCGGGTTTAACATGCGTAGGTGTCCTTAAGGGATCAGCGGGAGTATTTGCCTCCACAGGCAGGAAAATGGTCGGCAAGAAAGTAATTATAAAAAACATCAAAGCGCAATATACCATAACAGTAAACATCATTTTCAGGAAAAAGTCCGGGTAAAAAGGATATCCGTCCGGATTGATCTTTTTCCTGAATTCGGTCAACGGCCTCTTCTCTTCATCTGACATGCCGAAAGGCGTTGCGGAAATGCCCATGCGCCTGATGAAAAAAATGTGCAGCACTGCAAGAGACAGGAATAGAGGAGGCAATATTGCCACATGAAGCGCAAAAAACCTGCTGAGTGTTATACCGGAGACCTGTTCGCCGCCCTTAAGTATTTTTGCTATTGCATCACCTATAACAGGAAAAGCTGTCGGGATCGAGGTGACAACCGTTGTAGCCCAGTAACTCCGCTGAGACCAGGGAAGCAGATATCCGCTGAGACCGAATATAAAGACTATAACGAGCATAAGGCCTCCCCCAACCCATGTCAGCTCTCTAGGCCTCATATAGTTTCCCATTAAAAATACCGTGACCATATGAATAAAGACAGCTGCAATCAGAAGATTGCCGCCCACGACATGTATCTGCCTGAACAGCCAGCCGTATGGGACTTTATTCATTATATTCTGGACGCTGCCGAATGCATAATCAGGATGCGGAATATAATAAATAAGAAGAAAAACGCCCGAAATCACCTGGATTATATAACCGATAATTGCAACAAAACCGATGGTATAGAACAGGTTGATATTTTTCGGCACCCTGTATCCCGTCAGGTGCGTTCTCGCCAGGTCATTAAGTCCTATCCTTACTTCGAGCCAATCTTCAATTTTCTTCCACATTCCATTTATCCTATAACAATCGTTTCGCCCTCGATTCTGAAAGGCAGCCTCTGCAACGGCTTCGGTGGCGGTCCTGATATAACATGTCCATCGAGATCAAACGTCCCCGCATGACATGGACAAAGCATTATGTCCTTATCCCCTTCATATTCAACTATGCATCCAAGATGAGTACACACCTTGGAAAGCACAATGAACCCTTTTTCCGGCCGATTAATTACGATGGCCGGCACATTGTTAAAAACAATACTTTCAGCTTTGCCGGGAGGCACGTCCGCTTTGGACAGCACCAGTTTTTTTATGTTTGCCTCGCTGCCGGGCGGGGCAAGAAATCTCAAGAGAGGATATAAACCGGAGATAAAAACGGTTGAGCCTAAAAGATACATTAATAACCTGAAGAACTCGCGCCTCTTCATCGTCGCCCCTTCATAATTATTTTTTTGAGAGATATGTCAGAAACACGTTTCCTATATTGATAAAGTCTACTTCAATAAACTTTGCAATGTCAAGAAGCTAGGGGCATTTTGGGGGCATTTGCAATTTCACAAGTTGCAAATTCACGAACGAAATTTATATTATCCAATTGCGCGCGTGTGGCGGACTGTAACGGGGGCAGCTTTGGTGATAGATAAGAAACCTGAAAAATCGCTTTTCGGCCAGCTTTTGGACGCGAGCAGCGTCGGCATCCAGCTTGTTGCCGCAACTTTTGCCGGCCTGGCGATAGGGTACGGGCTTGACCGCTTGTTCGGCACTTCGCCCTGGTTGACATGTATTTTTCTCGTTATTGGTATAATCTCCGGGTTCAGGGAACTGCTGAGGGTTGCAAGAAAGGTGGACAAATCAGACAATGACGGGAATAGTAAAGGGAGTTTCTAAACAGGCCTTGATCATACTTGCGCCGCTCTGCCTTATTTCTATTTTTTTTGCAGGATGGCGTTTTGTTTTCAGCATCGCTGTAGGGGGACTGGTTGGAATAGGCAACCTGAGTGGAATTGCCTGGAGCGTGACAGCTCTTATCGGCACTGAAAAGCCGCGGGCCAAGATGGTTTTTCTTAGCACATTCAAACTGCTCATTATTTTTTCCATTTTGCTTATACTGGCCATATTGAGACTTATCAATCCATGGGGGTTGCTTGCAGGTTTCACGGTTGTCATGGTGCTTATTATAAAAGAAGGATTGCTTGCTGCTAAAAAAGGGGAATAATTGAGTAACTATCTGCTCATAGCAGCGGTGCTTGTTCTTCTGATTGCCGTGAAACTGGCCAAGTTTATCGGTACGCTCGTTGTGCTTGCGCTTATAGTCATAGTGATAACCCTGAAAAAACGGAGGTAAGGTATATGATAAAAATCGACCTTTCAAACCTGCTTCAAGACTCCATAGGCAAAAACGGCCTTACAAAAGAAGATTTCAATAATGTGAAGCGCACAGACTCTTAACGACCTGCTCAACACGGAACAGTATCCTGAAAATGCTTTTCTCACCCTGCCTGACACCGCGTATGCTGAAAATGCGTCTGCCATCAAGGAAATGGGCAGCTATGCGGGACGGTTCGATAATTTTATACTGCTGGGCATAGGGGGGTCAGCGCTGGGGCCAAGATCGATTCTTGAGGCACTGCGACCCTTCCACAATTTCAGGGACAGACCGAGGGTATTTATTTACGATAACGTAGACCCGATGACTCTTAAGAACATACTCGACCTTGTGGACTTGGGCCGCACAGTCATAAACGTTATCACAAAATCGGGGAGCACTGCAGAGACCATGGCCTCCTTTATGATACTGTATCAGCAGATTAAAGACCGTTCGCTGAAACCAGAGGAGCATGTTATCATTACCACCGATCCAGCAAAGGGTAATCTCAGAAAGATTGTCAACGATCATGGGCTCCGGTCACTCCCTGTGCCTCCGGGCGTAGGAGGGAGGTATTCTGTTTTAAGTGCGGTAGGGTTGCTGCCGGCAGAAACAATAGGTATCGACTGCGATGCCATGCTGAATGGGGCCAGGGATATCCACACCAGGTGCATGAATCCGGACATATGGCAGAACCCGGCATACCTGGCAGCTTCCGGCCTTTACCTTATGCAGCAGACAAAGAAAAGAAACATTACAGTTATGATGCCCTATGCTGACCGTTTAAAGGCTTTTTCAGAGTGGTTCTGCCAATTATGGGCTGAGAGCCTCGGCAAAGACGGTAAGGGTCTTACGCCTTATCCTTCCACCGGGACCACGGACCAGCATTCCCAGCTGCAATTGTGGATGGAGGGACCTCAGGACAAAGTTGTTATTTTTCTGGCGGTTGAAGACTACGGGACAGATATTGAAGTTGCCGATGTGTTTGAGGATATGGAGGGTCTTAACTATTTGGCCGGGCACACTCTCACGGAATTGATAAAAACCGAGCAGGAGGCCTCTGAAATCGCCCTTTCCAAAAATGGACGTCCGAGCGTCACAATAACAGTGCCGAGGATCGATGCCTATCATCTTGGACAGTTGTACCATTTTTTTGAATTGGTCACGGCACTCACCGGAATTCTGATCGGGATTAATCCCTTTAACCAGCCGGGTGTGGAGGAGGGCAAAAATCTCACCTACGGAATGATGGGCAAGAAAGGGTATGAAGAGAAGAAAAAACAGTTCATGGAATACCGGCAGCAAAAACGGACCCTGGTATTGTAATAAAAAAAGGTGTTAAAAATAAAAGATTTCAACCATTCAATATAGACATAGAAAATCAACAAGCATTGGAATTATTACAATAGCACCGGTGAACGATTGTCGCTAAGAATACCGGCAAATCAACAAGATAATGCTTTGTCCCACCTGGCATAACTTTTGCTCTAAATTTTAAATCCTGTTTAAAATAAAGAACTGAAAGAAGGAGGTAGTTAATATGGCGTTGATGGTATGGAGTGACAACTTTAGTGTTAACGTGTCGCAAATCGATGAGCAGCACAAGAAGCTGGTGGGGATTTTGAACGATCTGCACGACGCTATGAAACAGGGCAAGGGCAGCGACGTCACAGGCAATGTGCTTTCAGGGCTTGTTCAATACGTGGCAAGCCATTTTGCTACAGAAGAAAAGCTCATGAAAGAGAGCGCCTACCCGGAATATACTAAACACAAGTTTGAGCATGACGCGCTGACGAAGCAGGCCTTGGATCTCCAAAAGCAGTTCCAAGAAGGCAAGACTGTGCTTACCATTGAACTTATGCAATTCCTGAAAGACTGGCTATCAAAGCATATACTCGGCACCGACAAAAAATACGGTCCATATTTTAACAGCAAGGGAATCGTATAAAACAAGTAAGAAGTGAGAAGTAATAAGTGAAAGGTGAAAAGTGAAAAAACTTTTTTTGCCTACAAGTCTTCTTTTTACTTTTTAGTGTGATTAATTCTCCATTGTTCGGGGGACTCTTTAAGTCCTCCGCTTTTCCAGATGCCGGCCCTTGCCGACTGTGCCTTTTTCTGTGCCGCGGCAAGCCGGTCAATATACTTGACGTTCGGCGGCAACGTATTGAGCACTGCAAAGCCTCCTTCAATGAGTTTCTCATTGATCAATTCACCCTTTTTATTCCAGATATAGGCCAGGAGTCTTCCATCCGAGTCCCGCTGCTGTGAATCAAACTCGACATTAACAACCCAGGAGCTTTCGCCGATAAGCTTTCTAAGTTGTCTTTTTGCCGGCCTTCCCCATGGCTCCTGCTCAAGTTCCGGGGCATCACTGCCTATCAGCCTGACGCGCTCGACCTTGAGGGGAATGCCTGCGAAGCTCTTCACTCGAATGCAAATGGTATTGCCGTCCTGGATGCGAGTCACATGAAAGAGAGCGCCAGGGGTTATAGCAGAGGAAGGAGAGTCGGGTAAAACAAGAAAAATAATAAATAAAATTCCTGTATAATAAAAATATTTCATGGCCTATATTTTACCATAAAAGAATTCAATGAGACCGGAGGACATGTGAAGAATATAGTTTTGACCGGTTTTATGGGAACCGGAAAAACAGAGGTGGGGAAAATATTGTCACAAAAGCTCGGTTTTGTTCTGATCGATTCGGATGCCGAAATAGAAAGAGAGCAAAATACAACGATAGCGGACATTTTTAACCGGCTCGGAGAGGCCGCATTCAGGGACATGGAATCTGCAATGATAAAAAGGCTGTCCGTCCTGAAAAAAGCTGTCCTGTCAACAGGCGGGGGTGCGGTATTGAGAGATGAGAACATGGATGCACTCAGGGGCAACTGGGTTATTGTCTGCCTGGAGGCGACCCCGGAGACAATACTCAGCAGGACAAGCACGAGTAAGGACAGGCCGCTCCTGCAGGTCGCCGATCCTCTGCAGAAGATAAGGGAACTGTATGAATTCAGAAGACCTTATTACGAAAAAGCGGATATAATAATAAATACGGACAATATAAGCCCGCTTCAGGTAGCGGAGGAGATAATAAAGACGGCAGGGAGTAGGCAGTAGGGATAATGGAAAAAGTTACTGTAGGACTTGGGGAAAGAAGCTATGATATTGAGATCGGCAGCGGCACGCTTTCCGGCATAGGTGAAAGAGCGGCCCGGTTCGGGTTCAGCCCCACCATTGGGATTGTCAGCAACCCGACCGTTTTCGGACTTTACGGCGAAGAGGTAATGCGCTCGTTGAACGATGCCGGGTTCAACTGCTTCAGCACACTTGTTCCCGACGGGGAGGAATATAAAGATTATTTCTGGAGTTACCACATACTGACCGACCTCCTTAAAAACAGGCTCGACCGGAATTCCTGCGTTGTTGCACTGGGCGGAGGGGTGATCGGCGATATGGCCGGTTTCGCCGGCTCTCTCTATATGCGCGGTATACATCTTATACATATACCAACAACGCTGCTCGCGCAGGTCGATAGCTCTGTGGGCGGCAAGACCGGTGTGAATCACGCTGCAGGGAAGAACATGATCGGGACATTCCATCAGCCCAGGCTTGTTTGGACCGATATCAGCACTCTCCGTTCACTTCCGGGAAGTGAATTATTGTGCGGCATAGCAGAGATAATAAAATATGGCGTTATATGGGATGCGGGGCTGTTCGGTGTCCTGGAAGAGAAACGGCAGGCTATACTCAATCTCGACGCGGACATCATAAGCTATCTTGTAAAACGCTCCTGCCAGATAAAGGCTGAAGTTGTATCAATAGATGAACGGGAGTCAGGACTCAGGGCTATCCTGAATTACGGCCATACCATCGGCCATGCAGTGGAAACCGAAACAGGGTATTCAAAATATCTGCACGGAGAGGCTGTCGCCATTGGCATGTGCCTGGCGGCGCGTCTTTCTGAGGAGCTGGGTATGTTAGAGAGTGCTTGCGCCGAAAGAATAAAATCAGTTGTCAGCGCATATGGACTGCCCTCTGAATTGCCAAAAGATATGAATGGTGATAAACTAATTTCGCTCATTTCAATGGACAAAAAGGCAACGGCAGGTGAAATGAAATTTATTCTGCCAAAAGACATAGGAAAAGTTGTAATCCATAAGGGTGTTGATTTGAAAATATTGAAAAGGATAGTGGGACATTGAAAACCATTCTTGTTATTGATGACGAAAAAGATATTGTAGAACTGGTCTCTTACAATTTGAAGAAAGAAGGCTTCGCCGTAGATGCGGCCTTCGACGGCGAGACTGCCCTGAAAAAGATCAGGTCCGCACCTTATGAACTCATCGTCCTGGATCTTATGCTGCCGGGTGTGCAGGGGCTTGAATTATGCAGGATAATACGAAATGATCCCACTATAGCTCCCACTCCTATCGTCATGCTTACCGCAAAAGGAGAAGAGGTGGACAAGGTGCTTGGGCTTGAAATAGGCGCTGACGATTATATGACTAAACCTTTCAGCCCGAGAGAGCTCGTTGCCAGGGTCAAGGCAATTTTGAGGAGAGCAGAGCACCAGAAGCCCGTGACTGCCGATGAGGAGCAGAGAACCGGACAGCTTCTGAAGATGCGGGACATAACTATAGATAAAGAGAAATACCTCGTGACCGTGGGAAATAAACAGCTTAAGCTGAGCGCTACCGAATTCAAACTGCTCCTTTACCTCTGCGAGCGGCCCAACAAGATCTACAATAGAGAGCACCTCCTTGATGCTGTATGGGGCGATGATGTCTTTGTCGAACCAAGGACAGTCGATGTCCACATCCGGAGGTTGCGTACAAAGATCGAGGACGACCCCAACAACCCCAGGTACATAAAGACGATGAGGGGAATCGGCTACTTTTTCGAAGGGTAAATGGAAACTCGGGTCATTGTCATCCTCTCGCTCATCGTATTGTTTTTTGTCATCTATGTCATCCGCTTGCACCTGTCTGTAAATGCAATTTCCAACCTGCTCAAAGAGCTTTCCTCAGGCAACCTGAACGCGCGGCTTTTCACAAACAAATCCGGCAAACTGGATTCGATGGCCAGGGACATTGTCGCCATTATTGAGAAAACAAATATGCGGCTCGGTTTTGCCGAAGCTGAGATGCAGAGGATGGAAGCCATACTCAGGGGCATGTCGGACGGCGTGCTTATAACCGACGCGCACGATACGGTAATTCTGGCCAACCGCACCTTCAAAAAGCTTCTTTCGGTTACCGAGAATATCGAGGGCAAACAGATCATGGATGTCGTGCGCAATGCACAGCTGATCGAAATTGTGCGGAGGGCCTTAGAGTCGTGGGAGATTGTCTCGGATGAAATCACAGTAACGCGTGGCAACAGGGAAATGTTTCTCATTGCAACAGCGGTGCCCATTTACAGTGAGGACTCCGTAAGGGGTATTGTCCTCACACTCCATGACATTACGAGGTTGAGACAACTCGAAGAAGTGAGAAAGGATTTTGTCGCCAATGTGTCCCATGAAATCAAGACGCCGATAACCGCGATAAAGGGGTTTGCCGAAACATTGCTCGATGGCGCGCTTGATGATAAGGACAATTCAGTCAGGTTTCTTATAATGATCAAAAACCACAGCGAGCGTCTTAACAGCCTTGTTGATGACTTGCTCGCGCTGTCCGGAATCGAACTCGGCGATGTCAAAATCAACAAAACGGAAGTCAGCCTTGATCAGGTGATAGATACCGTTTTCATGATGCTCAAAGATAAGGCGGACAAAAAAGGGCTTTCTCTGAGTAAAGAACTACTTCAAAGTACTCAGGCCATTGCCGCAGACAAAGATAAGCTTATTCAAATTATAATCAATCTCGTGGATAACGGCATCAAATTCACCGAAAAAGGCGGCGTAACTGTGGGCATTGATGAAACCGGGGGGAGAGTCGCCCTTTTCGTGCAGGATACGGGTATCGGTATCCCCTCGCGATACCTGAACAGGCTTGGGGAGCGGTTTTACCGCGTTGACAGCGCACGTTCCAGAGAATTAGGGGGTACAGGTCTCGGACTCGCCATCGTAAAGCACCTGGTAGGCGCTCACGGCTGGAGCATGAGGATCGAAAGCGAGTATGGGAAAGGAACAAGAGTGAACGTAATTATTGACCGCTATTTATAAGCCGTAAAATACCCAGGCGTATCATCCTCACAGCTATAGCAGCAAGCAGTAGTGAGGCCAGCCGCGTAATGCCTCGGGCTCCATTCACCCCGATTTTTCTTATAATAACGTCGGCCTTGTCAAATAATAACCAGGCCAGAATGAGATTTATAATGAGCGAAAGAATAACCGGAAAATACCCATAATTCCCCACGAGTAAAAGGCAGGTTGTCAGGGTGGCTGGACCCGCCAGCAGCGGTGTCCCGAGCGGAACTATACCTGACGCCGGGCCTGATGTCGTTGACACAGCCGTTCTACCGTTTCCGGCAGTCAGCAGGTCTGAAATCGAAATAACCAACAATAATATCCCGCCGGCGATCATAAAATCCTCAACCAAAATGCCGAGTATTTTGAATACCGCCCTTCCCAGGAGAACAAACAGCAGCGTGATCAGCAGCGCCGTGAAGACAGATTCCCGCGCTATCCTCTTTTTCTCACGCCGGTCTATGCCTTCGGTCATCACCAGGTAAAAAGGCAGCACCCCTGGCGCGTCTATGGCGACCATGAGCGGAATGATTGTCAGCAGAAACGGATCTAACATATTCATATAACACATTGTATTCTGTTCAGGGGAAAGAAGCAACAACATGTGTGGGCTAAAACACGCCGCAGTCGGTATTGACATTAATAACTTATATCAGTATAATCAGAATATTCAGTGATGGAGTATAAATCATTGCAATTCAGACGGTGTAATGAAGGATGTGTCTTTTGCGCTCAGGCGCTACATCCTGACAGTTCTAACGGCTTGTTCGCTACAGTCGCAAAACTCTTCCGCCACCCCACAAAGTCTTCGACTTTTTGGGGACCCCGGTTCTTCGGGCTCGGACATTGCGCCTGTTAGACGCTCACTTCGCCGAGAACTGTTACCAGGACTCCGCGATTCGCTTCAGAGACACATCCTTCATTACACCGTCTGAATTGCAAGATAATTGAGGTGGAGAGCAACATGAAAAAACAAGAGAGTGTGACCTGCGGCATATCCTCGAACAGGACAAATGCAAGCTGCAAGGTCGAGTCTATCATTAGTGTGGATGAAAGAGGACAAATGGTGCTGCCCAAGGAATTGCGGGACAAGGCCAAGATCAAGGCCGGCGACAAACTGGCAGTGACCAGTTGGGAGAAGAATGGAGAGGTATGCTGTATAACCCTGATTAAGGTTGAAGACATGGTCGAAATGGTCAAAGGCCAGCTAGGTCCTATACTCAAGGAAATACTGTAAGAGTTTTCGAATATGCAGGAACTTAAATTCAGATCCAGATTGGAAAATCAGATGCCGGGGCAGACATGCTGTAGTGTGTCGCTGAAAAATACTCCGGATTGGGTCAGCGGCAATGTTGCGACGCCGATAGGGTCAGTTCACCGGGTATCAACTGTTCTTTCGAGGACCGATCAGTGGGAACATTTCAAATGCAGAACAACTTCATACAGGAACAATTATACGGTCAATGCCGGTCTATACGCTGTCGGCGACCCTGACAGGGACTCGGATGTCCTTGTCAGTGCAAATTATAAATACAGCTTTGACTTGCTCAGATGCTCACTTAAAGGACTTGATGCCTGGATTCTTGTTCTGGACACGAAAGGTATTAATGTCTGGTGTGCAGCTGGAAAGGGAACGTTTGGCACCGCCGAATTGGTAAAGCGCATTTCAGCGGCACAGTTGGACAAGGTGGTGGCCCACAGGCGGATTATCGTCCCCCAGCTTGGAGCGCCAGGTGTCAGCGCCTTTAAGGTAAAACAGTCTTCTGGTTTCAAGGTCCTTTACGGACCGGTGCGCGCCAAAGATATACCCGCTTATATCAAGGCGGGGTATAAAGCGACGAGGGAAATGCGGAGGGTAAATTTCCCCGTTTACGACAGATTGGTCCTTACTCCAATGGAGATCAATCCTGCAATGAAGAAATTCCCGTTATACGCAGCACTTGTCCTGGTTGTCTTTGGACTTTCACCATCAGGCATCATGTTTAAAGACGCATACACCGGGGGCTTGCCCTTTCTGCTTTTAGGCCTTGTATCTGTCTTTTCTGGTGCGCTGTTGACTCCTGTGATTCTGCCCTATGTCCCCTTCAGGTCTTTTGCAGTCAAGGGGTGGATAATCGGGATGCTTTCTGTTTTTCTGTCGTCAAAATTTGTTCCATTGCTCATTCAACAAAACACTTTTCTTCTTATGGTCACTTACCTTTTCTTCCCTGCGGCAAGTTCTTTCATTGCCCTGCAGTTCACGGGATCAACTACGTTTACAGGGATGTCGGGAGTCAAACAAGAACTTCGAGTTGCTATCCCTACCTATATTGTTTCTTGCGGAGTCTCATTGATTCTATTAATAATGTACAAACTTACCATGTGGGGGGTCATATGAAGTACCTCTTAAACGCGTCAACCATCGAGATCTTTCCGGAAAAGTGTACAGGGTGCGGGATGTGCGTGGAGGTTTGTCCACATGAAGTCTTTACCCTGGATAATAAGAAGGCCATAATTCAGGACCGCGACAGTTGTATGGAATGCGGGGCCTGCGTGAACAATTGCGCCTTTAATGCAGTGTCTGTAAACAAAGGAGTAGGCTGTGCTTTCGCTCTTATAAACAGTATGATGACCGGCGGCGAACCTTCCTGTGACTGCAGTGGCAGCGACAAGAAGAGCAACTGCTGTTAGTTCATGAACCGTTAACTGCAAGAGGAAGTTTATATTCAATTATTTGTATTTGTCAAGATCTGCAATCGAGTGTTGGTAAAGGACTTTTAGTCTATTTTATTGTTAGTGGGCCAGTTTGTTAAGAAGCTTGACAAATAAATGAGCATGCGGTAAAGTATTACATCAAATTAAGTTGATATGTAGAGATGGTGAAATGCTCCAGGAATTTGCGGATTACATTACTTATTCGTTGTTGAAGCTGCAGCCAAAGAGCCATGCTGGAGAAGCCCTCAATTTCTTCATCTACGATACTATAAAGATATTCCTGCTGCTATGCACCATCATCTTTGCGGTGGCAGTAATCCGGGCATATTTTCCACCTGAAAAAACCAGGCTTATATTGTCTCATAAAAAGGAATACATCGGTAATGTAATGGCAGCACTGCTCGGAATCGTCACCCCTTTTTGTTCCTGCTCAGCAGTCCCCCTTTTCATCGGTTTCGTGGAAGCAGGGGTACCACTGGGGGTCACATTCTCCTTTCTTATTTCGTCCCCTATGGTCAATGAAATAGCTTTGATTATGTTATGGGGGCTTTTCGGGTGGAAGATCTCCCTGATCTACACAGGTTGCGGGGTTGTGCTGGCAATTGCCTCCGGCATCGTCATCGGCAGGTTCAGGATGGAAAAGTATGTCCAGGATTATGTGTGGGAAACAGAAGTGGCGAACATGGAGATTATGAAAACCAGTTTCCATTACAAGATTAATTATGCTCTTGACTATACTGCCGACCTTCTGAAAAGGATATGGCCTTATGTTATCGCCGGCATCGCGTTGGGAGGGATTGTCCACGGATACGTACCGACCGACTTTGTTGTCAAATATGCCGGACGTGATAACCCTTTCGGTGTGCTGGTGGCAGTGCTGATCGGCATTCCTTTATACAGTAACGCAGCCGGCATGATTCCGGTTGTCCAGGCCCTTGTTGGAAAAGGAATGGCAATAGGGACGGTGCTGGCCTTTATGATGTCGGTTACCGCAATCTCCTTCCCCGAAGCGGTAATTTTAAAGAAAGTGCTGAAGATGAGGCTTATCTGTACCTTTTTCGGTATTGTTGCTACGGGAATCATTATGGTTGGTTATCTTTTCAATGCGATTTTATGAAGACCGCTGGTCTTCAAGTTTCAACTTAAGGAGGACGATATGACAGAGTGCGCATGTGGCGACAAAAATGTGCTAATTTTCTCTTGCTCGGGTGCGGCGGACGTAGGGGCGTTATCCGACCAGGTTGCAAGAAAACTATCTAAAGATGGAAAGGGTAAGATGTATTGTATGGCTGCCGTTGGAGCAAACATACCTGAAAAGATAGCCGCGGTAAAGGCAGCGGCGACTGTCACCATTGACGGCTGTGCGTCTTTATGTGCAAAGAAAATACTCGAAAATGCGGGATTCACGCCGAAATCTTATATGCTTGAGGATTTCGGGTATAAGAAGGGAAAGACAGAAGTGACCAGTGCGGCGATAAGAGATGCATCTGAAAAAATAGTATTTTAAGGAGAGTTGCCATGGATGTCAAAGTGCTCGGCCCCGGATGTGCAAATTGCATAAAAATGGAGGAACTCGTGAAACAGGCCATCGAGGACCTCGGCATCGAAGCAAAAATCGACAAAATATCAGACGTGAAGGAAATTCTGAAATATACCATGTCCACTCCGGGTCTTGTCATTAACGGTAAACTGAAGCATTCTGGAAAACCGCTTCCCGGCATTGAGCGAATGAAGTTGCTCTTAAAGGAGGAGCAATGAACGAATTAGTTTCTGTTTTTCAAGCCCTCTCTGATGAGACAAGGCTCCGGACTTTAAAGCTATTGGAAGACGGAGAACTCTGCGTGTGCGATATTGTCGCTGCGCTCGACATGTTCCAACCGAAGGTTTCTTTTCATCTCAAAATTCTGAAAGACGCCGGTCTGATCAAGGACAGAAGACAGGGGAAGTGGATTCACTACAGTATCCATGATTCAGATCTGTTCAAAAGATTCTTAATCCACACTGTACTGGAAAAGATATCCTCTGAATCTGTCAGAGAGGATCAGAATCGATTGAGTGAATTCAGGCAAAATAAAAAAGGGCTTTCGTGCGCTTAGATATTAAACCGTTGCCAGTGGGAGGAAAAATATGGAAAAGAAAAAGGTTTTATTTGTGTGTGTTCATAACACGGCCCGGAGTCAAATGGCCGAGACATTTCTGAATGCTATGGCTGGTGATAGATTCATAGCCGAAAGCGCCGGGTTAAGCCCCGCCGCATTGAACCCGCTGATCGTTGAAGTGATGAAAGAATCCGGGTATGACATATCTAACAACAAGGTAAAGAGTGCTTTTGACTTTTATAAGGAAGGAAAGCGTTATAACTATGTGATAGCTGTTTGTGATGATGCAAACGCCGAACGATGCCCTTCCTTCCCGGGTGTGATGAAGCAGCTTAAATGGCCCTTTGAAGATCCTGCCAAACTCGAGGGCACCCATGAAGAACGATTGCAGGGTGCGCAAAGGATAAGGGACCAGATCAAGTCTCGCATAGAGCAGTGGCTTAAAGAGGAAAAATAGCATGGGGCGGATGGAAGATAAGAAACTCTCTTTTCTTGACCGCTATCTCACCATATGGATATTTGCGGCTATGGCATTGGGTGTGGGTCTCGGCTATTTCATACCCGGAGTGGAGGTCCTGATAAACAGTTTTCAGGTCGGAACAACCAATATCCCTATTGCCGTGGGTCTTATCCTCATGATGTACCCTCCCCTTGCAAAGGTCAAATATGAGGAACTGGGCGAAGTCTTTAAGAACAAAAAGGTGCTGGGTGTGTCTCTTGTCCAGAATTGGATTATCGGTCCTATCCTCATGTTCTCTTTGGCGATTATCTTCTTGCATGACTATCCGGAATATATGGTCGGACTTATAATGATCGGTCTGGCACGCTGCATCGCCATGGTTATAGTGTGGAATGACCTTGCCTGCGGCGATCCCGAGTACGCTGCCGGGCTCGTGGCGTTCAATTCTGTTTTTCAGGTGCTCTTCTATTCGGTTTATGCGTATATATTCATAACGAAACTGCCGGCATGGTTTGGGCTCAAGGGAGTCGTTGTCGAGGTCACAATAAGGCAGATTGCAGAGAGCGTGTTCATCTACCTGGGGATCCCTTTTATCGCTGGAATGATCACCCGGTTCAGTCTGCTCAAAATAAAGGGCCGTCAATGGTATGAGCGGGTATTTATACCTAAAATCAGCCCGGTCACGCTTATCTTCCTCCTCTTTACGATCGTTGTCATGTTTTCCCTAAAGGGAAATTATATTGTCAAACTCCCACTGGATGTAATTCGTATAGCAATCCCGCTGCTGATTTATTTCGTAGTCATGTTTCTTGTCTCATTCTACATGGGCAGGAAGATCGGCACTGATTATGCAAAAACAGCAACTCTCTCCTTCACTGCTGCAAGCAATAATTTCGAGCTTGCCATTGCCGTTGCCGTGGCAGTATTCGGCATTAACTCAGGGGCGGCATTTGCGGCAGTCATAGGGCCTCTCGTAGAGGTGCCTGTCATGATAGGGCTGGTGAACGTGGCCTTTTATTTCCAAAGGAAGTATTTTTCGGGCACATATTGCAAGGTGGCCGAGATTAACCCTCATTCGTAACCTATGAAGGGAGAATAGTATGCTCAAGGTTGAGCCGTCACCCGATTATCCGACCGAAGAAGGCCGCTATCTAAGAGGAAACGATTATTCTCCTGCAGCGGTAGCGGTTGTACTGATCTATGACAACGACAAAATCCCGAAGGACATAGAACTGCTCGTCAGGACCGGCGTCGAGGCGGGCGCTGCGCTGTCAGGGACGATACAGACCGAAAACATCGGCGTCGAGAAAATGATATGTAATATCATTGGCAATCCAAACATCCGCTATCTTGTTCTGACCGGACCCGAGTCTCCCGGCCATTCTACGGGTGAAGCAATAATGTCTCTGTTGAAAGACGGCATTGATGAACGCAAGAGAATCAGGAACACAACAGCTCCGACTCCATATCTCTTCAACCTCCCTATCGAATTTATCGAGCGTTTCAGAAAACAGATCATTACGGTCATCGATGTGCTCAATCGCGGGACCCCCGATCTCATAAGAAAGGCTGTCTGGTCCTGTTACCAGGAAACCCCTTCAGAGTTCGAGAATCATATGCTGCACGACATTGGCGCATATCCCGAAGGACCGATAAGCGCCCAGTCTCACATGGAGGGTCACCAACCCTGTATCTGAGCCTAAAGATGAGACAGAGCGGAGGCAGAAAGAGGCATTTGCCAAGAGGATGGAAGAGATCAAGAACAAAGTTTCAGAGAAACACAAATAAATAATGATTACTTTTGGTGATTATATCACGCTATCACGGATTGATAAATTGTGATACGATTTATACGAACACAACTGGGAGGTCTTAATGAAGATCGGAGTTCTGGGAGATATTCACGGGCATATAAGCTTCTTCAAGGTAAAAAAATCTCACAAGGCACGATATGAAAACTGAAAAAATAGTAATTATCGGCGGCAGTGATGCCGGAATCAGCGCAGGACTTCGAGTCAAGGAATTGGCGCCCAATACGGAAGTCACAATGATCCTGGCAGACCAATATCCCAATTTCAGTATCTGCGGTCTTCCGTTTTATCTGAGTGGTGAGGTGCCTGACTGGAAAGCATTAGCCCATCGCACCGCTGATGAAATCGAAAAAGAAGACATCAAAGTGGTGACACAGCATCGTGTCACATCTATCATTTCTGACCGAAAACAAATAGTTGCTGCCGATACTATCGGCCGTATCAAGACTTTTTCTTACGACAAGCTTGTGATAGGTACCGGAGGCATATCTCTTATACCGAATCTTCCCGGCATCGATCTTCCCGGCGTTTTTTTTCTCAGATCGATGGCGGACAGTTTTGCGTTTCAGGAATACCTCACGGCTCGTCGTCCTGCGTCTATCGTTATAATCGGTGCAGGTTATATCGGTATGGAAATGGCCGATGCCATGAAGCGACGGGGTCTCTCAGTTTCCGTAGTCGAATTTGCGCCTTCCGTTCTCACAACTTTTGATCCGGCCTTGGGTAGTATCGTGCGGACGGAATTGGAAAAAAATGGCGTTCAGGTGTTCAACGAATTTAGTGTGAAACAGATCGAATCCACGGGAGGTTCGCTTTCTGTGTGCTCAGGCACAGATGCTATTACTGCCGATATGGTTCTTGTGGCCGTAGGCATCCAGCCGGAAACCCGTCTGGCCCAATCCGCCGGTATCAAAACCGGCGTTAAGGGCGCAATTTGCGTCAATCAGCGAATGGAGACCTCCATTGCTGATATTTACGCAGCCGGCGACTGTGTAGAAACTTATCACCGACTGCTTGGGAAAAACACTTACCTGCCCTTGGGCACTACCTCCCATAAGCAGGGTCGTATAGCCGGCGAAAACTCAGTAGGCGGAAACCGCGAATATACCGGCTCCTTGGGAACCCAATCCGTTAAGATTTTCAATCTTGTCGCTGCACGGACCGGACTGAAAGATGATGAAGCATTGAAAGAAGGGTTTTCTCCCTTGTCTGTGGATATTGACACTTGGGACCATAAGGTCTATTATCCCCACGCGGAAAAATTGCGAATTCGGATCACGGGCGACAATAAAACACTCAAGCTTCTGGGCATGCAGATCATCGGCACTTACGGCACAGAGGTTTCTAAGCGCATCGACACGGTGGCTGCGGCAGTTCATCATGGTATGACCGTCGAGGCATTGAACGACCTGGATCTAAGTTATACCCCGCCACTCTCCAGCCCCTGGGACCCTGTGCAAATGGCTGCCCAGGCGTGGACTCGGGCAGACCGTTAATGGACATGAGTCACGGTTCATTAGACTTCAATACGATCCACGACTATTACAGACCGAAAATCCTTCGCTATTTGACGCGTCTGGTGGGAGGGCCTGAAGCTGAAGACCTTGCCCAGGAAGTCTTTATAAAGATCAGTCGCGGCCTGCCGGACTTCCGGAAAAGGTCCGGGCTATCCACCTGGATATATAGGATCGCTACCAATACTGCGTTAGACAAGTTGCGCAGCCTGGATTTCAAGTATATGATGACAGGGAAAGAATCGATTGAGAATGATGAAGTCGAGATTGATGACGAAAACACATGGAAAGACGAAAAGACCCCCCCTGTCGACCGGCAGCTTATCCGCAAGGAAATGAACGGATGTATTCGTCGTGTCATTGATGGGCTTCCAGAAGATTATCGGACGGTAATTGTACTGAGCGATCTTGAAGAAATGAAAAACAATCAAATTGCAGAAATACTCGGAATCAGCCTTGATGCAGTCAAGATCAGGCTCCATCGCGCCAGGGCCAAATTGAAAGAAGCCCTGGATGCTCAATGTGATTTTTACCGAGATGAAAGAAACGAATTGGCTTGCGATCCGAAACAAACAATCCTGCACTTTAGATAAAATTCTAAATAGCTGTATCCTTTTCTCTCCGGCTTTCGTCTATAAGGTTGGAATTTAATATCGAGTACGGAGGGAGATAAAACATGGATGCGAAGATTGAGGAAATGATAGCATTAGGTGTTGCCTACGCAGTGAATTGTCAACCTTGCATGGAATACCATAATCAAAAGGCAATTCAGGCAGGGTTGACCAAAGAGGAAATGCAGGCTGCAATTCAAGTTGCGGAAGCAGTAAAAACGGGGGCTAATGGCAAGGCTAAACAGTTTGCAAGTAAGTTGTTCGGCGATGTCAAGGAAGGGAGGTGTTGCGCCGGCGGCAGTGAATGCAGTCAGTAGAAATATCGGCAACCAAGATAATGATAGCTCTCTCAACTTTATGATTTTCTTGTAAATACCTGTTGGGTGGTTGATTAACACCGATAATGTGAAAAGTTTCATGAAAGAAGAGACGGGAACATGAAAACAGTGTGTACTAGGAAAGGAGGTGGTCTATATGTTCTACCCGGAATCTCATGGTTATTTTCTGTGGTGTATATTTCCCCTCTTCATAATAATTCTGTGTATCTTTATATTCTTCATGATGAGGGGACGTAAGGGTTTGATGATGTGCCGGCCCGGCTCCCAAAGAGCTGACAGAAATAATACAGATATTTCGGACTCGGCAATGGATATTCTCGACAAACGATATGCACGAGGAGAGATAGACAAGGAGGAGTATGAGGAAAAGAAAAAAACCATGCTCCAGCACAATTAACTCTCTCATCAATTGGGCTGGGACGTACTTCGCACTTGTTCAGCGATGATTAAATGGAATGGGTTAGACAAGCTCGAAATCAATTGCATCGCACGAGCGGATTGCCTCCATATATTGTTGACGCGCTTGAAGAGGCCCCGTAACGGCAATCTTTAAATAAGCATTTTGTAAGCAAGACCTATAACTCCGCCGGCTAATACCAGCCATGCGGAGTTTATTTTGAACCGAAAAAGGGCCAGGGCTGAAAGCAATGCCAATGATAATGTAAACCAGTCTATTAGTGCTGCTTTGCCAAGCTGCATTGTCACTCCAGCCATGAGACCTAGCGCCCCGCTGTTGACCCCATCCAGGAATGCACTGGCCCACAGCGATCGGCGCAAAATGCCGACCAGGGGGAAGACCGCTGCGACAAATAAAAAAGAGGGAAGGAATATTGCCACAGTTGCCAGTAAAGCTCCATGAAAGCCGCCTAAAATAAAGCCGATGAAAGTGGCAGTAGTGAAAACAGGACCCGGTGTGAATTGGCCTATGGCAACTGCATCAAGCACCTGTTGATCGGTAAGCCAGCCCAGCCTATGGACGAAATCATTTCGCAAAAAAGCCAGGAGGACATATCCCGATCCGAAGACTACAGAGCCGATTTTCAGGAAGATTAAAAACAGGCCCGTGAAGCTGAATGGCACCGGAATTCCCACAACCTGGTTGACAGGCAATCCAAGCCCCGGGAGAAGCGCAATACCCATATGCATTCCACGCCGGATGCGCCACAGGTTCTTAGCGCACATTACGAAGAGCCCGCTTCCGAAAATGAGAGCAACCGCACTGAACCCGCCTAGGTATAAGACCAAGACCAGCAAGCTGACTGCTGCAAGCATGGGTCCTTTGATCGCATTTTTGCTAAGTCCCCACACGGCCTGTACAATGATAGCAACGACGACCGGTTTAATTCCATAGAGAAGCCAGACTGCCTGTAGTGTCGAGCCCAATTGTACGTAAATCCATGAGAGCATCAGCACAATAAGCATGGCAGGCATAATGAAGCAGACCCCGCCGGCAATGAGACCTCTCCACCCGGCCCTCTCATATCCCAGGTAAATGGCCATTTCCGTGGAACTGGGGCCCGGGATCAGGTTGGCCGCCCCAAGGAGGTCCAGAAAACGCTGCTCGCTTACCCATCCGCGCCTGCGGCACACCTCGTCATGCATCATGGCAATATGCGCCGCCGGGCCGCCAAAGGCAATCGTGCCAAGCTTCAGGAAAAGACCTGCTACTTCCCCAACTCTGCTGTCATTTTTTTCAATTTTCATAAGTTGGCTTCGAAAAGGTACGCCGTAAAATACTGGCTTGCAATCATGAACCGTTTCATATGCCGGGTACTCGACAGTGTGTCTTAATGGATAGGTTTCTCCAGCTGCTTCTCAAGAAGGTCCTCCTTTCCTGCAGGACCGAATGTCCACTGAAAAGCAAAGTATGCGAAAAGTGTGTTCGGCCCTTTTATGTCACGCCCTGCCGAAAAAAGAATATGGTGTTCTTCACTCAGGTTTAAATACCCTCCGGCGTTGAACCCTGTTTCGTCACTCTCGCCTTTTTCCTTGGGAGAAGAATTGAAGATTTCAGCCCCTAACGTCAGCAGTTTGGAAAAGTCCCGCTGCAGAAGCCATCCGGCAAACCAGTAGTTCTTGTGATCATCGCCGGGATGATAGTCATAGCCTCCTCCACCGTAGGTTGTCCAGGGTCCCCACTCTTTTGAACCCATATCGGCAAAAAAATGTTGATATGTCCTGAGCCCAGCCCTCTCAAGGCATCACCTGATGGAAAGTCAACGATAGGAAAGACACCAACCTGCGGTCGCCACCCTTTTTCGTCTTCATGGATAAAGCGATATTTGATGCCCGTTTCTATGTCGCCCAGCCCATACTGGGTTGAAGAATCGTGAGGGGCAGAATAGGCCATCGGCGCTATTAAGTGGAGCTGCACATCCGGAACAACACCGTAATTAATCTCAAGATGCGGCAGAGTACCTGATGTCCCAGAATCCCTGTCATGCGCCCATTGGGAGGCCACGTAAATTTCCCAGTGCAGGTACTCTACAGGTTCCGGATCATCCGTAAAGAATGGAGGTCCAGCCCATGCAGGGCCAATAAAAAGAAACGCTCCAACCACGACGAGAACCGCTTCTATTCCGAATGTCTTCAACCTGCCTCGCATTGCACCAATGGCGAAATGTCCGCGGCGTTGATTAGCGGGTGGACAGCGTAAAATTTAGCGCTTCAATTCATGATTCTTTGAATGACATATTAAGTTCATATACCCCGGCTTCAGCAATCCTTTCGATAACAAAGCCCATCTTTTCAAAAACCTTGAGCATAGGCTTATTCTCCATAAGCACCTCTGCCGTAAAGCCGTAGAGGCCATTTTTCTTTGCCAGGTAAGTCAAGTATGCAAGCAGTTCAGTGGCAATACCCTGGCCCTGATAGTCGTCACGTACTGCAAATGCAGCCTCGGCGGTGTGCGTGGTTTCATCTATATGATACTGGCCCATTCCCACGATCATTTCTTCGCCGTCCTTTTCCATTACGGCAAGGATCATCATTTCCTTGGAGTAATCGATGACTACAAATTGTTGCAGACGTTCATGATGCATATCCTTCCTAGTTGAAATAAACCTTTGATACATAGACGTGTCGGAAAGTGAATAGAAAAAATCTTTAAAGAGGTGTTCATCACTTATTTTAACCGGCCTCAAAAGCAGCCTTAGGCCTGTTCTCGTAGTCCTGTAGGTCTCTATGTTTTCAGGATAAGCGCCCTTTTCTCCCGGTATAAAGGCCTGGTCCCGATATATCAGGCTTAGTCTCTTTGCTTCCTCTATAAGCCATGGACGGAACTTCGGATGAGCTATTGCGATGATATCCATGGCCCGCTCCCTGATGTTCTTGCCATGCAGATACGCTATCCCGTATTCTGTAACAACATAATGCACATCGCCCCTGGTCAGGGTCACCCCTGCTCCCTCCTTCAGAAAAGGTACTATCCTCGAGACCGCGCCATCATGGGCCGTAGACTGCAAGGTCAGAACTGTCTTGCCTCCCTGAGACATGATCGCGCCGCGCATAAAATCAGCCTGCCCCCCGATACCGCTAAAGAAAAACTTGCCCAGGGATTCAGCGGTAACCTGTCCGGTAAGGTCAATTTCCAGGGCGCTGTTTATAGCGGCAACATTCCTGTTCCGGGATATAGTCAAAGGATTGTTCGTATAACTGACCGGTCTGAATTCTATCCCCGGATTATCATCGATATATTCATACGTCTCCTTTTTACCCATACAAAAGGCCGCCACCGTTTTGTCGCGGTTGAGTTCTTTCTTGGTATTGTCAATTACGCCCTTTTTCATGAGGTCCACTATGCCGTCCGTAAGAAGCTCAGTATGGACCCCTAAATGTTTTTTATTGCCAAGATGCGACAGGATTGCATTTGGTATGCTCCCATATCCTACCTGGATGGTATCTCCGTCCTGGATAATACGGGAGACATAGGTCCCGATCTTTTGGCCGATTTCATCAGGCACACTGGTCTCAAACTCAAGCAACGGCTCGTCACAATGCATGACAAAATCAACATCGCTCATGCGCAGGAATGTGTCGCCGTGGATACGCGGCATGTGTGAATTGATCTGGGCTATTACCAGCGATGCGTTTTCTGCGGCTGCCTTTACTATGTTGACACTGATTCCCAGACTCATGTATCCATGTTTATCCGGCATAGAGGTCTGAATAAGAGCTATATCAATCGGGATGCGTTTTTTCCGGAACAAATCCGGCACCGCCGACAGGAAAACAGGGGTATAATCGGCAAATCCTTTATTGACGGAATCCCTGATATTTTCCCCTATAAAAAAAGAATTGAATCTGAAATTGTCCCTGAATTTTTCATCAGCGTATGCCGAGACGCCCAGATTCCATACCTGGAGCAGTTCAGTATCGAAAAAGGCCTTTGGATTGGACTGCACATAGTTTATAAGTTCCCGCACAAGAAACTGTGGTTCACCGCATCCTGTACCGATAAATATCCTGTGCCCGGGATGAATGTGGCTGAATATCCTTTCAGCAGGCTGGAATTTTTCAGGATAAGATTTTTTCAACTCATCCAGATAAGAGAGGCTGTCGTCTATACCCACCTTAACCGCACCCCCTTTCTATAAAACATACGGGTTCGTAAAAAGCGCCAGAGGCAAGGCGCCCAAATCCTGAGGAATGAGGCGTACTTACCGGTACGCCGCAGTTGACGAAGGATGCGGCGCAACGCGGCATCTGGACTTTTTACGAGCCCGTCACCAGCATGGCTTTCTTAACGGCTTCAGCCTTCTCGCGGCCTACAAGCCTCTCAATAATGGCGATCCCAAATTCCAACGCTGTTCCCGGGCCTTTGCTTGTGAGAACCTGTCCATCTGTTACAACATTTTCATCCCGGTATAGTGCATTACAGAGCCTGTCCTTGAATGTGGGGTATGCCGTAGTCTGCCTTCCCTCAAGGATACCCGCGTTTGCCAGTACATATGGCGCTGCGCATATAGCTCCTGTGAGCTTTCCTTTATTGAAAAATTCCTTGATCAGTAATTTGACACGTCCATCCGCATTGAGGTTGTCGGCCCCTGGCTGGCCGCCGGGGAGCACAAGCATGTCAAAATTATCGGCTTGTATTGTATCGATGACAGTATCAGGAATGACCTTGACGTGCCTGGCACTTTCAATATGTCCTGCATGCAAACCGGCAATAACCACTATTATGTCGGCCCTCCGTAAAGTATCGATAATTGCCATTGCCTCAACTTCCTCGAAACCATCTGCAAGCAGCACCGCGACTTGTGGCATTTCATCCTCCCAACAAATAAAATTAGGAATTACGAATTAGGAATTAGGAATCAATGAACATAAGATTTTGTCCATAATTCCTAATCCTGAATCGCCTTTCCTTAATTCTTAATTCGTAATTCTTAATTCATAATTCTAAAGCTTCTCCATTTTACACTACCTTCGATACTGTTTTCTCGGAACAGGAACTTACTGCAAAGTACATATAGCAGGTTGCCAGCACAAAGGATATAACGCCGCTATAGGGGAATTCTATATCCAGCAAGGAATGCACCGTCTGAAGCACAAGCGGAGGAGTGAAAGCTACGACTGAGAGACGGATCAATGCACGGGCTTTCAGGTCCAGATTAACCATTTTAGCAAAAAACATTCCTATAGAAGCGCAGAGCAAGGCCTGAATAAAATAATACAGGAAGGCGAAAAAAAGGGCAAAAGGATAAACCGCAAAAATAAAATTATCTTTAAATGCCTCCAACCAGCGATTGATCAGGTCCCTGTCAATCACGGCATGATGTATCCGTGCAAAGTCAAACGAGTGTATCTCGGAGTCGTCGCCTTTTACCGTAAGTTTTGTCCTTGTCAGCATAAGAGTCGCTTTTAAGTCCGCAGGTGGAGCGGCCCCGGCAGAGGTATCGATAACTGCAAATGGCAGCTTGCTCCATGGCGCATTTATGACGTACGGGACAGGCACATTTACAGACGCTGTGCCTTCGGAAATAGTGATAGTCGGGACCTGATGAACAACTTTGGGGACTTCGTCAACGAGGAAGTCAGCAACGCGTTCATGCAGCCTGACCATATCCGGAATCAGATTTAAGGTGAGGACTATAAGGAGATAGTTCAGGCACAGCCCCCTCCAGTTAGCGGCGACATCCCTGTACAAAGATTTCGAAAAAAAAGACATGTATAGGGGATGAATGATCGAATAACGCTTCATAGTCCCGTTTTGCATTTAAAAGTAAAAGCCCTGAAGGGCGCTTAAAATACCTTCTTTTTCACCCTGTCTGCATAACCGGTGGCCTGCTCTGAAAGGTCCTCGGCAATCTCTCTTATCTGTCTCCTTGTCTTCTTGCCGGACTGGGGAGCCAAAAGAAGCGCTAATCCCGCACCTACAGCCCCGCCTACCAAAAACGAAAAAATAGTAATCATGCCCAAGTACCTGTCTTCTCTGTCCATAATAGCCTCCTGTACGATATAGTGTGATTAAAACTTAGCATGCCTGGGCGAACTAGTCAAGCCCGTCAGTAAAACAACTACCCCTGCCTTTACTTGTCGTTATTTACAAGCAGCCAGAATAGGCTCCTCATACTTTTAAACGCGACCGAGAAATCGTGGGGAGTTCTCAATTCGAGCAGTTTTCTGAGAATAAAGGACGGCCTGCCGTAGAATTTCCTGAACGCTGTCCTGCGCAGCTTTATAATCTCCTCTCTTGTCATGGTATAAGGCACGAATGCCGCTCCCTGATACGTGAAGTCTGAGAGTTCATCGGACAGATGCCCGAATTTTTCCAGGTTATCATAAAGGTATGTGCCGGGGAAAGGCGTGATGGCGTGAAAGTTTGCGATGTCGGGGTTAAGGTCCACTGCAAAATCTATCGTCTCCAGACCCTCCTCGTATGTTTCTCCCGGGATACCGAACATAAAGGGCGTGCTTACCTTTAGTCCCACCTCCTGTGCCGTCTTAACCGCTGTGCGTATCTGCGCGAGGGTTGTCCCTTTCCTGATCGTGTTGAGGTTCTTCTGAACGCCGCTCTCCGCACCGAACAGTATCGCCCAGCAGCCTGCATCTTTAAAAGCCTGGAGCAGCGGTTTATCGACCTGGTTCACACACGCTGAAGCAAACCAGGTGAAGTCAAACCTTCTGGCCTTTATCTCGCCGGCAAGCCGCATGGCCCGGCTGTAATCGGCGGCAAGAGTATCATCGATAAATTTAATCTCCCGATACCCCTCGTTAAGACAGTGCTCTATTTCTTTCAATACGTTTTCAACGCTGCGGTAGCGTATGCCGGTCTCTCTGGTTTTATCAATTTGAAAACAATAGATGCAGTTTCTGTTGCATCCCCTGGAAGTAATGATCACGGCAACAGGCTTTCTGCGGTAGGTGGCAGGCGGCGGGATATACTGCCCGGCATCGCCCAGCAGTTCTCTTGCCGGGAATGGAATGGCATCCAGGTCGGAGATTAACGGCCTTGGCGGATTCTTTATTATCCTGCCGCCTTCACGGTAAACAACTCCTTTAACACCTTCAAGTCCACTGCCGGTTTCGAGCCGCTCTATGAGTTCGAGGGAAGAGTATTCACCCTCCCCCGTGATTATGGCATCCAGCGATGTCCCGGCATCTGCCAGACACTTCTCCTGCATTGCAATAGGATAGGGGCCTCCGGCACATATAAAAACCTGCCTGCCGAGCAATACCTTGAAATCCTCTGCCGCCTTTTTGGCCTTTCCCCAGCCGAAAGTTGTGGAATAGAGACCAATATAGCCGGGGTTGAATGCCTTTAACTGAGCGCAAATGGCGTCGTGAGTAAGAAATGCGCCGTTCAGGAAACGGACTTCATGCCCTGCATCCCGCAAAACAGCGGCAACGTAAAGTGTGCCCAGCGGCTGCCAGTAATTGATTTGCGAGCTTGCAGTTTTGGAAGAAAAGATATCCTCAGGCACCCACGCAGGTATCACCAGTGCGCATTTCATAAAATACAAGCTATAGGCAATGGGCTATAGGCAATAGGTAAAAAATCCGGGACAAAGACTCTTCAGCTAATCGCCCATTGCCCATTTCCTCTTGTATGCCTATGCAACCATACCTATCGCCCATTGCCTCTTGCCCATTGCCTCTTGTATTACCCAGTCCGCAGCACGCAGGCCTGACTCTATAGCGTGGTCCATATTGTAGTATCTGAACATGCCGCTCCTCCCTGCAAGGTGAAGGTTCCTGAAGGAGTTCAGATAACCGTAAATAACCTCACACTGTTCTGCATAGCCGATTTCAAATAGCGGGTACGCGTGCTTTACCCGCACAACATTACTGTCTAAAACCTCACTTCTCCTGATAAACCCGATCTGCTCAAGCCCCCGGGATGTAACGTCGGCAAGCTGCTCATCGGAGGCATTCCAGATTCGGTCTCCCTTAAAGCTGAAGTATTCAGCTACTAAGAGAGTCTTTCCTTCAGGGGCCATCTTCCCGCTCCAATTCGTCGGCTCGTGAATCCTGCCGAACGGTATCTTCTTTTCCGGAATATAAATCCAGGTCTGGTCGGTGGCCCTCTTTTTATCGGCCATAACGGCTACAACAACGAGATTCCTGAACCTGAGCTTGGAAGCGGCGATCAGTACAGAGGAGGGAGCAGGAGGATCCAGCAGCCGCACCAGCGTAGTAATCGGAATAGTCGATATGAATACATCTCCCGATGCATATCGGGCACCCGGACCGCCGACTGTTTCGATACTATCGATTGCGGACCGGGAGTGCTTGACCTTTACTACGGGGAAGCCGGCATATACAGCATTATCTTTTTCTATTTCCTCCCTGAGCCTTTCGGCAATGCGGCCTATGCCGAGCTGCGGGTATATAAATCTGTCCACCAGCGACGGTATATTTCTCCCGCTGACCTTGAAAAAAGCATTCTTGATTGCGCTGCCCAGCGAAAGCCCGCTGATTCTCTTCGCCACCCAATCTGCACTAATACGCTTGCAGTCTATACCCCACACTTTTTCGCTGTATTCCCTGAAGTAAATGTCGAACATGGTGCGTCCGAAATTGACGACCACCCAATCCTCGAGCGAAAGCGGCGGGGGTGACTGCCTCAGACCTTTCACTTTTTCGGCGATATAGTCTTCGACTATCTTTACTGTGGTCGGGATCCCCATTCCGAAGAGCGCATTTAGCGGTTTTAACGGGTAATCGAAATAGTTATTGCGCAGAAAAATCTTGCTGTGTCGAGGTACGGAAATCAGTTCACCGCCCATCAGTTTTCTAATGAGAGCATCGATTTCAGGCTTTTTTGTAAAAAAGCGATGGCCTCCCAGGTCAAAATAGAATCCGTTGCTCCTGATTGTCTTAGAAAGGCCACCAACAGCAGGATCATTCTCGAAAACCTCTGTGCCGGCCCCTGCTTTTGTTAAGCCGTATCCCGCAGCAAGGCCTGCAAGTCCGCCTCCAAGAATAATGGTTGAGATAGATCTCATAGTCTTTTATATTAGTTTACAGCTAGCAACAAGCAATTTTCCAGTTCAATAATAAGGCCCGGGGGGTCGTAATGCGCCATTCCTCCGGGCCTAATGACATTTAATCCTAAATGCAGGGTATTAGTCGTCCTGCATCGGCTTGATAAATTTGAAGTATACCATTGTCCAGTTGCCGAGTATTATACCGATAGTAGCACTTATGCTTCCGATTGAAAGGGTGGTGCAACCGGTTAATCCCTGACCGACGTTACAGCCGCCGGCGACAATACCTGAAAACCCCATGAGAAGACTTCCCAAAAAAACGGTAACCAGCTCCTGGGCGGAAGGGACCTTCCATGAAAATTCCTTGAGCATCTTGGCGCTTAGAAACGCACCTAATGGCACCCCGATCACAGCTATTTCAGCCCATGTCACCGTGAAATAGCCGATACTAGACATTGGGAAAAATTTCGAATGGGCATCGTTCGTTACCACGGTTGACATGAGTTCAGCAGAAGGAGAGGTGAAATTCATGCCTCTTGCGAATCCTCCGCCCCAGTGCTGAGAGGCCCAAAACGTGAGTATGCCGGTAAAACCGAGGAGCAGGCCCGTGACCGACCAGTAAAAGCCTTTTTGCTTCCCCATAGAAAACGGCTTGTCTTTAAGGCTGAAGATGAAGATCGCTGCGGCAATAACGGCGATGACTATCCATTTCGTGGTCATCCCGTCGCCAAAAATCTCCCACAGCATTGCATTCGACTTTCCGGCAATCTCGATCTTAACGCTTCTCAAAGCTGTATAAAGCGGGTTTAAGACTCCGAATAGTGTTGCGCCGGCAGTTATTAGAAAGCCCAATATGGCGACAGCCGCTGCAATTTGACCTTCCCCTGCCTTGAAATAGATTCCGCTGCCGCAGCCGCTCGCCATCACCATGCCAAGTCCGAAGAGATAGCCGCCAACGATGTTTGCCAAAGGATAGAATGTCTGCGGCATCAGTTTAATATACCCCATGTCATTAAGAAAATTAGAGCCGACGATCATAACTCCCAGAGCGATAAGGTAGCCCCGGAACAAAGTAAGGTCCTGAATGAAGACGACATCCCTAAACGCAGAATTCATGCAGAATCTTCCGCGCTGGAGCACGAAACCTAGTAGGCCTCCGCATAGTAGCGCAGAGATAACATAACCGATGCTTGCACTCTGTATTACACTTTCTTCCATAGACAACTACCTCCCCAAGAATGTGTTTTCCTCGATAGTATAGAAACACGCGGTTTTCTTTGTCAATGAGCTTAACCCGCATTATTGATAAATTTATACAAGGATCAGGCAGGCCACAGTGCTTCACTCATTCTCGCAAGGCATCCGGCCTTGCTCCGAGGCTATGACAGCCTGTGTCACCATCCTTGGTGTCCCTTAGGCTGTCAAAGTCCGCTCAGCACCATGTCCTGCCTGATCCTTGTATAAATTTATCAATAATGCGGGTTATCAGTAATAGACGGTGACAAAGGTCTGGTGGGTAAATATATCATCGGCGAGAATGAAAGATTTTGAGTGCTCAAGCATTACCAACTTTTTAGAGACTGTCTTGGGAAGCGTGCCCGGAGTCTCTCCGCTGATAACTGCAACAGGCTCACCCGGAGCGAAATTGCCCTCATAGTATTCGGGGTTTTTATATATCCAGGTAAAGCGAAGTGGAGATACCGCAATTTTTTCAGGGGATGGCGCGTACTGGAGCTTATAAGTGTAATGAATTCTCTTATTGGTAAAGAGGTCGAGGATTGGGACCGAAACAGCAATGTTGACGTCATCGTCTTTCCGGGGCAGCGTCACCACTTCGACGTCTTTTCCAGGTAGGGTATTCAGGAATGCCCCGGCACGCTGCAAATTCTGCGCGCTTGTCTGTTCCAGGAAAGGGAGATAGGCGAACACTGAAATAATGAGTGAGCAGGCTACAACCGAAAAGACGATCTGCCTTTTCAAACCAATGTCCCTGATAGCAGTGATCCCGTAGGCAGCCATAAGAGCAAACGTTGGGAATACAATCATCGCATAGCGTATCCGTTTGATCTGGAGCAAAACAATTAGCAGCATGCACCAGCTAACAATCAAATACTTCGGGTCCTTTTTTTTAAATGCGCTATAAACTGAGAAAGCTGCAGCCGCAGAGATAAATGGATGCGTCTGAAAAAGAAATGTGGAGATGAAACTTTCTCCCCATCTTCTTAGACCCGGTTTTTGATAAGAGAGCAGAAGACCTATCTGCGAAAAGAAGACGTCATGTTTTAAATGCATTACAACTCCGGCTGCAAGTGCTGCGGATAGAATGGGAATAATTATTCGTAAGCCGTACCACCTTACCGTTACTTCTCCCGGCGAACGACCGTCCTGAAACAGGCGCACAGCAACAATGATCATCAGTAATGAGAGCATCAGCCACGCTGAATATTTCGAAAAAATAACCAGAAACAGGGCTGCGGCAGCAATAGGCACCCAGATACCCCCCCGGTCAAGCGCTGTAATGAACGCAAACACGGCAAACGTGAAGAAAAACATCGTCGGTATATCCACAAGCATAAGCGGCACCTGGGTAAAGATAAACGGGAAGCCGAGCAGGAACATGCCTCCGAAAAAGCCGGTTTCCTTGTCCCAGAGCACTTTACCGATCATATACGTAAGCACGACTGTAAATGAGAAGAGCAGTGTCGTAACCAACTGGACATAAATTCTAGCCTCACCCAGGTATCTGAAGACAATCCCATAGATGAAGGACATCAACGGCAGGTCAGACCAGATATCGATAGTCTTTCCCCATTCTCCCAGGAAATAGCAGGTCCCATATAGTTCAAGGTGCTTGGCCTGAGTAAAATACCTTGATGTATCAACTATCATCTCGGGCTCTCTCCAAAACAACGCGGCAGCGGCAAAGGACAGGATGAAAAGAAAGATCGCGGGACACCGGTCCGGAGCAGGACTCTTTGAAAGCATATAGGCCAGAATGCTGCCGGGAATAAGAAGTGCGAGTATGCGGACAAAGCTGACCGTGCCAAACACCCACACCCAGCTGGTTAACCGGTCGTCATCGAGAGTGCGGAAAGCGTAGAGCACTGAAACGGTCAGCGCTGTCAAGGCAAGAATGACAACGAACTGTAAACTTTTTTTCATTTCCCGCAGACAGAAATGAGAGGGAGGAATGACGTGACAAGAATGCAGGGTTTCATTAATTAATTGTCGCCAAAAGGAATAAAAATGTCAACGCGGGATAAGAACATCTTCCGCAATTCAGACAGTGGACAAGTCCCAGGAGCGAATCGCGGAGTCCTGGCAACAGTTCTTGGCGAAGAGAGCGTTAAACAGTCGCTATGTTTGAGCCCGCAGGGCGAGTTTAGTGACTGTAGCGAACAAGCCTCTGGAACTGTCAGGACGCAGCGTCTGAGCGTAGGAGACTTGTCCACTGTCTGAATCACCGAAGAACTTCCTATTTTGCCAATGCCTGCAAATATCTGCTGAAAACAATATTACGCACAAAGCCTTCGGCAGTGTCTTCCGTATACTGCGTATTCGATTGTATCCTCACTCCCTTTACGCGTGGAGGCGGCTCATTAAAAAATCTTTTGTAATCCTCGTAAATATTTCTCGTATGAGTGATCCATTTTCCTGCATCAGCCGGGCCCGACTTTACTACTATTACCCTAATTGCAAGATTTACGGGCCACCCAATGGATTCATCGATAACCGCCCCTTCAGGAGCATTTGAATCCCAGATATAGCTCAGCACTCTTCTGTTTTCAAAGGCGACAAGCAGTTGTAATGCCTGATCATTAAATTCTTTCTTGCGCACATCCCCCAGCAGAGGCAGCCGCACAGCCTTCCACGTCCAACTGATATACGGATAGTCAGCCGGATCAACCTGCATACTTCGCTCTAAAGAAAAGGAAGCTTCTACGCACTTGACGTGAAGAATTTGCCGGTCCCCCTCAGGGACGATGCCGGCATCCGCCGTTCCTGTTCGCACGGTGAGGCTCCATGACGCAGGCAAGCCGTTCTTTTCGAGCGCACCCTTAAAACCAACTTCAAGTGTAGGGGCGTCAGATGCCTTTACATATCCGGTAAGCGCGAAAACTATTATGAGTGGATATAACCACTTAATCATTGAAGCGCGAATGCCGACATTTTTTTATAATCCGGTGCAGTTCCTCCATTGAAGAAATCACATGCGGCAAAGTATCTGAGATCCTCAAGCCATAGTTTCATATATGCAGTATCTTTAATAACACGCTTGACGAAGAACGCCGGATTGCAGAAAAGAGCCAGGAGCGGCCCGGACAGTTCCGACGGGTCCCTGAAACATTCCCAATCACATCTTCTGCACTCGGCTTTTTTGTCGAGTTTTTTGAAATCAAGCTCCCAGAATTTACCGAGATTGTCTGTCCCGCGATAACCGCACGGATAAGTATTGCCGTCACCTGCATTGACAAAAAAGTATTCAATGCCGCCCCTGCAGGAAAAGCAGTAGCTTTCATCGAGAGTATGCTGCCTGATGAGAGAGTAAAGAGATGTCCTCGGAGAGAATATCCGTATCTTTGACCGGTATGCGGGGATAGTATCAAAAAGCGCCTTGAACACCAGGGCACGCTCCTGCCTGTTGAATTGAATGAGTGAAGCCCCGGATGTGGCGCCATATACTGCATCCAGTCCCCCGGCATCATCTGTATCAACGCTCATTGGGTAACAGGCATTGACAATGGTAAACCCAAGATCGATTACCTTACTGTAAAATTTTTCGAACGCCGCTTTAAACGATTCATAGAGCTGCGGGTAACCAGTTTCGGCCGGACCGTGAGGCAATCCTCCTGTATTCCTGTTTATACCAAGGTTCGCAGAAGGATAGATTCCGTATTCACTGAATATGGGCAGGGCCTTTTCTATGCCTTCAACAACTCCCGGCAGTCCCCGCATGCTTTCATGCAAAAAGGGGACGGCAGAATCTATGCTTATCCAGAACGTATAGAGACCGGAGGCTGCGATACCCTCGGCAATCCTCCTGATCCGGGAGGCAAAGTCAGGTTTATCTGAATGCATGAATATAAACCCGTTAGTGCCGGTCCTTGTATATTTGATTCCGGCTTCACCGGCATACATGACAAGCTCCATAACATCATCAAAGAAAAGAAACGGCTCTCCTCCTGTGAAGGAAATAGCATTCACGCCATTTTCTGCAGCGTGGTCGATCATTCTCTTGACCGAGTCGAGTTGGAGTGTTGAGCGTCTGAACGGTTCAGTGACTCTCATCCCGCACTGGGGGCACCGCGCATTGCATTTGTCGGTATACTGTATGATAAGTTGCCCGGGTACCCTGTTCCTGAGAAGAGGAAAAAGAATATGCCTTATGCCTGTACCGGGTTTCCCTGCGCGGGACATAGTTCTCCACTTATAGAATTGCTACGGAGTATGGTACAGTATGCTTCGTTGGCACGAATTCCGCTGTTTTCGGTAAAATAACGCGCTTCCATCCCCATCCGGGATATGACGAGCCTGTCTCTTAAGAAGAAGCTCATGGCGTCAATCAGTGCCCGGCTGCTGTGGGCCTTTACTACTATGCCTGTTCTGCCATCCAGGATCAACTCTTTCGGTCCCCCTTCGTCAGAGACGATAACCGGCAGACCGGATGCCTGTGCCTCAAGCACTACATTACCGAATGTATCGGTAGTGCTCGGAAAAACAAAAACATCCGATGACGCATAGGTGGTATGCAATTCTGCACCCGAAAGGAAGCCGGTAAACAGCACCGGATACCCTTGCAGCATCTGCTCAAGCTCTTTCCTGTAAGGTCCGTCACCCGCGATAATTAAATCGCATGTATTCCCGGCATCTATAATGGCCATAAAAGATGTGGCAAGTATCTCAAGATTCTTCTCTTTTGAAACCCTTCCGACATAAAGGAATTTGACGGAGTCATCCAACCCGTATCTGCGCCAGAGGTAAGGGTCCTTCTTTGCAGGAGAGAATATATCCGTATCTACCCATCTGGGCAGCGGTTTTGCTTTTCCGGCTGCGAGCCCTCTTTGAATGAGTTGCTCTCTGGTGCTTGATGAAGGGACCATCACCTCTTCCATCAGGTTGTAAAACCATATCATATAGTTCCAGGCAACATTTTCCAGAAAGGTATCATTGGTGAGACTCTTTACATACTGAGGGATATCGGTGTGATAAGTGCCTGATATAGGCATATACATAAGTTTGGCAATGAAAAGGGCTAAGAGACCGAGTGTTCCAGGCGTGCTCACATGTATCCTGCTGAATTCTTCCTTTTCGAAATAATCTATGATATCGAGAATTGGCGGGAAGTGGAGCTTAAGGTCCGGGTACTCCGGAAGAGCGAAGTCGCCGATGGATTTGAAGTTCATTACACCATCTTTGAAGCCCGTTTCTTCATTGGTTGAAGTGATAACCACTAACTCTATACCCTGTTTTCTTGCTGTCTCGATTAGTCTTTTTATGGTCATTGCAACACCGTTGATTTCATGGAGCGTATCGGTAAAGAGTGCAATCTTCTGTCTGTCTCCCGCTTTGCTGTCCGGCAGGAACTCCTCTTCAAGGGACTTGATCAACTGTTTGCTTCTGTGCTGGTGATGGAAAGAAATATAATAAGGAGATGCCAGGAGATGAACGAAGCCTATGGTGCTCAATGAATTTGCAATATTCAGAATACCCGTGGATAGCTGCATACGGGTCAACCGCTCAGTATAGATGTATATAAGCCTGTTTGCAAGATAGCTCGTAACAGTAAACACCTTCCTGTTTATACTGGCGGTGTTGATGGTCTCGAGGAATTTAGCATCGTTCAACAATAGCCTGGCTTCCCGGTCAAGGATTTCTTCGAACGTTTTTCCGTCATAACCGCTGTACATCTCGGGGATGTTTTTCCTGATAAGAAGATTAATTTTATCGATGAGAGAAGACTTCTCCTGGTGCGAGTTGAACACCCTGTTAAGCAGTGCATTGATGAAAGGAAAAGAACTGCCTTTCTTAGTATCAAAACGCTCCTTGAAAAAACGGTAGCCGATGCCGTAAATGCTGTGAGCGAGGGTCAACGCATCGCCGTCGTCGCCTGCAGCCCATGTCTTTTGTTCCGTGATCGATTTGATAAAATCCTCAAGGGTCTCTCCGCTTTTTGACGCCGTGTATGCCCTTCCGACGAAGAAACCGCTATGGTCGTCAGAGCCTGCAACGACCGATTTTATCCAGGGAAGTTCACCGTATGGTACAATGCCGTGCTTATTGGCAAGTTGTTCCATCTTTTCCCTCGTAAGCGAGGAGAGCATGTTCGCAATCAGCCTGCTGTAGCGTTTGGCCCTCGAACCGTTTTTCGTCTCAAATACTTCAAAGAGGAGGAGGAGCTTCTCTATCGTGACAACAGAGAGCCGCTCGTTCATGTCATAAAGAGGGTGGGCTATATAGTGCACGATATTGTGCTGCCGCAGGTATCCGGTCAGATCATATATATTTGTCCTCAAATGCATCAGATCATTAAAAATATCTTCATTAATGTTCAGGGCAACCACATGCAGCTTGCTCCCGTCATCGGGGAGGTAGGTTGTCATTTCAGCGCTTATGAATGCGCCGGGGAGATGGGCTATCTCGAGAGCGCCGCCAATGGAGTTATGGTCTGTTATGGTCACATAATCCATCCCCTTCTTTTTGGCGGTATTATAAATGTACATCGGAGATGTGTAGCTTTCGGGACAATTAAACTTTCTCAGCGCCCACACTGAGGGCTTGTTGGAATGGCTTGAATGCACATGCAGGTCGGCCTTGTAAAATTTAGCCATGCATTATTTATAACAAACGAACGTTACCGCTATATTACAGCAATGTTATCTTTGCGTTAACTATATCCCCAACTCTCCTTTGAGCCAGGCCTCAACCCGGCTGTTAATGGGATACATTTTGAAGTATGCCTTGTCTTTGTTTTCTTCGATTGATTAAGGATGAATTTTAAAAGGACACTTTTTGGCCCGTCGACTGGTATGCGCATACCTTTTTCATCGGGTGCGACAAATTGGCCCACTACAAAAAAACAAGAGGTAGATGGCACCTAAGCCGCCTACCTCACTTTTTAAAGGTTGCCAGAACACGCCTGGTAACCTCTTTGGTTAGCCGCCGATACCGCATTGCTTCATTTCCGGCAGCTAACCCGGGGCTGTCTTCTGCAGTCCCTTCGCCTCTTTCGAGGTTCCTTTCTCCCGTACCGAGCACCTTACATGGAGAAAGGTCAGAGAGAGAGTCCCCCTCTCTCCAATTCAATTATATAAAACTTGAGCGCATAAGTCAACTATTATCTATCATATCATTAAGATGTTAATAGTCCCGAGTCTTTGACTTTAGCCTTCAGTAACTCAAGCTGGCTATCGAGCTCAGGCATAAGTGCAATCAGTGTCTCCATTTCCCCTTGTTCTCCGGCCTTCTGCATATCAGCTGCTATGGCGCTCATTGCCATACATCCTGTGTTGGACGCTGCCCCCTTGATCTTGTGGGCTTGTCTGCCCGCAAGTCCCGCATCGCCCCGCGCTATCTGCACCCTGAGGTCATCAACCATCCAGGGTATTTCTTTCATGAATGCCGTAACGATTGTTCCGGCCAAACCCTTGTCATCCATTATGCGCTCCATTAGCCCCTCATAGTCAAAGACCGGCAATGCTTCTACTGCCGCTGCTGTCTTATCATGGGTCGTATCAGTTGCAGCCGGCAACTTGACCCGCGCCTGTGGCAGCCATTTTTCGAGCACCTTGGACAATTTCCTCGGAGAGATCGGCTTTGAGATATAATCGTCCATCCCACATTGCAGGCATTTCTCTCTGTCACCCGTCATGGCATGGGCTGTCATTGCAATAATTGGTACATTGGGATTCGCTGCCTTTGTCTTGCCGCCCCGGATAGCCATGGTCGCCTGATACCCATCCATAACAGGCATCTGCACATCCATGAAGACTATGTCGTAAGAAGCGGCTTCCAGCATATTGATCGCCTGCTGGCCATTGTCAGCAGTGTCAGCAATAAACCCCAATTTGCCCAGAATGCCCTCTGCCACCAGTTTATTCACTTTGTTATCCTCCACCAGTAGAATGCGCGCATTCTGCCTGGATGCCTCACGAAGCCAATGCGTCGTAACAATAGCGGCTTCCTCCTTTTCATGCAGACAGCTCCCACCAAGGACTGCGGCTATGCAGTTGTGCAGTTGGAACATCCTTACAGGTTTGGTAAGATATGCGGAAAATCCAAGGCTCGCAAACCTCTTTGAATCTCCCCTCACTCCACTGGATGTCAGCATAATCAGCAAAGTGTCCCTCAAAACAGGGTCTGCCTTGATGGCCCTGGCAAGGGCTTCGCCATCCATGCCAGGCATTTGCATATCAGTAACTACAACCCTAAAAGGGTCCCCTTCAGCTTGAGCAGCATGGAGCATCTCCATTGCCGTTAAAGCTCCCCCGGCCTCGGCATGGCGCACTCCCCACGACTTCATCTGCTCTGCAATTACGATGCGGTTCACCGCATTGTCGTCTACCGACAGTATCCTCACCCCGCTGATATCGGCAAATGGAGGCACTTTACTACTGTCCGGCACGCTCCACTTATCGAACACTGCTGTAAACCAGAAGTTGGAACCCTTCCCTTCTATGCTTTCAACCCCAATCCTGCCGTTCATTAGTTCAACCAGACGTTTCGATATTGCCAACCCAAGGCCGCTGCCGCCAAACTTCCTCGATGTCGAGGCATCAACCTGCTGAAAACTGTCAAACAATAAAGGCAGTTTGTCTTCCGCTATACCAATGCCGGTATCCCTTATATTGAAACGCACCGCTATCTGACCGTCTCTCTCATATTCCGTCACTGCTTCGATAACCACCTCGCCCACTGAGGTGAACTTGATGGCATTCCCTATCAGGTTCACTAATACCTGGCGAAGCCGGCCAGGGTCGCCTATAAGGAATGTGTGGACGCCGGGGTCTATCCGGCATATTAACTCAAGACCCTTTTCATAGGCCCTCAAGGCCATAAACTCAGCAGTCTCTTCAAGCGTGTTTCTCAGATCAAACTCTATTGTCTCTATCTCCAGTTTGCCTGCCTCTATCTTGGAGAAGTCAAGGATATCGTTGATCAGGCCCAGCAACAACTCGCCGCTTGAGCGCAACATCTCGGCATAGTTCCTCTGCTCCTCAGAAAGCCCTGTGTCTAGAAGCAAACCGGTCATCCCCATTATGCCGTTCATCGGGGTGCGGATTTCATGACTCATGTTAGCCAGAAACTCGCCCTTTGCCACATTTGCCGCTTCCGCTGCAGTCTTCGCCTTCTTGAGCGCGATCTGCGAAGCAATCATAGACTCAGTCATTGCGTTGAAGGATATTGCGAGCATGCCTATCTCATCAAAGTTCCTAACATCAGCGCGGGCAGTGAGGTCCCCCTGCATGATACGGTCTGTTGTCGCACGCAGATGCAGCAGTGGATTTGTCAGCTGCTTGGCGAACAGGAAGGCTAACAGAGCTGCAACGGCAATGCTTGTCGTAGCTATGAGCACGATGTTTACATAGATGCTTCTCATCCCGGCATCGTATGCATCTGCCGACATTCCGAGTTGGGCAAATCCCCATTCAATCCCGGAGTAATTCAGGTGATAGGTAAATATATAGGCACGTTCCCGTGTCACAGGATTGCTTTCCGCAATCCCGTTCCCTGATGCTAATGCAGCGGTGCAGAGTCCATCTCCAGATTGATGCTCTTCCCATTTCTCTTGAAAAGTCACAATGCACGGACCATCGGAACGGGCGATCAGCAGATAGCGGACTGCCGGGTTGATTCTGACTATCTGGCCGGCCATGTTGACAATCGCTCCGTAGTCATTCGAGGCGAACGTGTTGGCGTTGATTTCGGCTGCTGTAGATATCATTCCCCTCGACTGTGCCGCCATAGATTCCAACAGGGCATGCCGTTCACGAGGAATTGAGAGAAGTGTAAAAAAGACGATAACCAGGCTCGGAACGAGCAAAACGAGAATAAAGGTCCGAATGAATATACCGCTTTTCATAGTTTATTCCCTTTCAACTTCAACCTTCGGTATTCTTCTATGAGAGCCACCGTGAATCGCAGGTCGTAATCGGTGACAGGAGCTAGACCATCCGACCTGAGCAGTGTCAACAATATCCTGAGATATAGCAGAAACGCATCGATTACTCGGCTGCTTAAGACAGGACATGCAAATGCGCAAGACAGCATGCCACAAGAAACACTGCAAAACACCAGAGCAGCCGTTCCCGCTTGGGAAACAGTTCCGCTCCTGTTATTAATGCGCTCACTGCTTCTTTCCTTTCAGACGCAAGTATTCGCGGTAGAGCTTCCGAGTCTCATCAAAATCATGGCTGCTTGGGATTTCAAGATCATCAATCTGAAACAGTGTCAGCACCTGTTTGCCGCGAGGATATGTTTTAAAGTTGCGGAAAACCGCCTCTATCCTTTTCCGGAGGTCTTTTGGATAAGAATGACGATATATACCAACTCCTTGCAGCAGTCCTGGAGATATGCTTACTATCTTGAGCTTTCTGCCAACCTGCGGATTCATCTCGGTCATGATTTGAAATGCCTGCTCGGTCGTCACGCAGACATCTGCTGCTCCAAAATAGACTGCATTGATAGTCTGCGAAGGTTTTGGCTTGTTCAGCACTGTTGAAAAAAAACGGTCCATTTCCTGATGACCCTCACGGAGCAGAAGGGTGTTCAGATAGAGGAGCGCCAAATCGTCGTTTTGGGTGATAGCAAGCCTGAGGCCTTTCAGGGAGTTGATGCTCCCATATGGATGATCGGCTGAAACCAAAACAACGTAGCGCCACGATGCCGTTCCATGTCTGACCCCGATAACTGCAGGGTCCGACTGCAGTACTGTTTCATATTTAAAAAATGCCAAAGGAGAGAGCGAGGCCATATCAATCCGACCCTTCTGGAAATCCTCGACAAGACTGTGAATGTCGGGATACATGACGGTTTCGCATCTAAAGCCGGTCTTATCAGCAAGCTCGGCCATCCAAATTTTAAAAGCAGCAGCGGCATCTCTGGCGTCAATATCATGATACATCTGCTCCGAAATGCCGACCGCAGCGCGCGGCAAATCCTCAGTTGCCCCGCCGACGGCAGCCGATGGAGAAAGGCAGCAAAGAAGCAGCAACGCCAAAATCAGACCCATCCTAATTTCGGATTTCAAGGCTCTGCCGAACGAGATACTCAAGTGTGCTCTGGTTGTAATACGTGTCATATAGTGCCCTTCAATATTGGCTATTGATCGTGTATTGTATCCTGTTATAACGGCCATAATCAATAACTCTGCAGAAGAGAGCAAAAGATATGCCAGACGACTCAATGTACTATCTTTTTGATTTATTGGGATTTCTTAGGAATGTTATACAGTATGGAGATGGATTAATTCCAATCTTTATGGAAAAATTCGGCCGTGGTTCCCCTCTACGTCCTTGCTGATTATTGGTATGTTTTCATCGTCTAACATATATCAGCCAGTATTATATTGTGATCACCGACGTTCAAAACTTATGCGAGAGCATAATAACACGCTTTCTCAGGTCATCAGCAAAAAGTTGATGCTCGTCAAGGTCAGGCGATGCCCCTTTCCCCATAGCGCGCGAGGGCAGTATTTTCTCTCCAAAAACAACTCTTACCGGCACCGGACGAATAAAAAAAGCCCCCCTCTGGAGTGCCTTGAAGGTCCCGTCAATGCAAGCGGGCACTACCGGCACGTTCATTTCGAGCGCCAGCACCCCGATTCCCTTTTTAAACGGCATAACACTGCCGTCAAATGAGCGGCCGCCCTCCGGGAATATGCAAAGGGATCTCCTCCTTTTCAGGACATATGAAGACAACTGCAGCGCCTTGTGCAGATATATCTCAGCATTGACAGGGATGACATGCCCCATGCGCCCAACCCATGACTTGATCCCTCCGGTAAAAAATTCCTGCACACCCAGATAATGAAGTTTCCTGAATACGCTGAAAGGCACCGCTGCCGCAATAATAAAGCCATCCAGATAACTGGCATGATTGGGAGTTATGACATAGGGGCCTTCATCGGGTATGTGCTCCCGGCCCTCTACTTTTAGCCGGAACAGAAGTTTGCAGAAAAGCTTCAATCCCATAATAAACACATAAAGAAGGGCAAGCTCCGCAGGACTCTGCGTATATCCGATTTTGTTCGCATCTGCGGGAGACGGCTCTTTGTCGAGAATAGCCTTCCACGGCACAGGGGTCCCCGAAAAGTCGTGAGACTTTGGGGGGTACGACACTTGGGCCACCCCACTGCCTGATATTTCTGCGCCGTGATGCGGTTTAAGTGCTGCAACTATATCTCCCACCGTATGCGCTTCTGAAATAAAGGTTTCAGGAAGATCAACAACAAATGATCTCTCCAGAGATGCCATAAGTTCTATTTTTCTTAACGAGTCGAAACCGAGGTCCAGTTCAAGATTATCGAGAGCATGGATGATTACGCCATCAGCGACCAGCGGAATAATGCACTCTGCGACCTTCATGCCCACCGGGTCTTCCATAAGCTGACTGTCCTCTTTCAGCATGGTCTGCGACGGATGCCCCCTTTCACCAATAAAGTCCTGCACCATAAATCGCCTCAACTTTCCGAGTGGCGTGCGGGGCAGCGTTTCAGAGGAAAGGGTATATCCCCTGATCCTCATAAACTCAGGCAATCGCGCAGACACCTCGCTTATCTTCCAGCTTAGTTCATCATTTATATTCCCTATCGAGTGCTGTCTAGCATACTCAAAATCAGGCACGATTACTGCCAGGATTCCATCAACTATCCCGTTATGCTCACTGCCTGCAACACATATTTCTTTTATCAGGGATATTGCGATATACGCACTCTCAACGTCTTCAGGGTATATGTTTTTCCCGGAACTAAGCACAATAACTTCCTTCTTTCTACCTGTAATAAAAAGATAGCCGTCTTCATCAACATGGCCGAGATCTCCGGTAAAAAGCCAGCCATCCTTTATGACCTCACGTGTCGCATCTTCATTTTCATAGTATCCCTTCATAACCATTGGGCCTTTAGCAAGAATCTCGCCGTCGTCCATTATCTTTATCCCGACGCCGGGCAGCGGTTTCCCTGCCGAACCCGGCTTCCTTTTCTCAAGCGGGTTAAAAGTGATCACCGGTGCTGTTTCGGTCAACCCATATCCTTCGAGGAGTGTAAAACCCAGGGCCTCTAGGTCGCTCATTACCTGTGGATCAAGCCGTGCACCGCCGCTTGCAAAAAATCTTATCCCCCTAAAACTTTTGTGAACAGAGGCGAAAACAATACGCCCTATATTGAGACCGAATCTTCTTCTGAGCACGCCGGACATCCTCAGCATACCGAATAACACACCCGATAACGCAGCTCCCCTCTCCCTGATCCTGGACAGTATGCCTTTGCTGACCATATCGAATAGTCTAGGCACGCCGGCAACCACCGTAACGCCGTTTTCCTTTATCGCTGACAGCAGATCGGATGCCTTCAGACCGGGTCCGAAAGTAATAGTCGCTCCCACAAAGAGGGGGAGCAGAAAGGTGCACATAAAAGGATAAGTGTGGTGCAGAGGAAGGACGGCTAATATATTGTCGTTCTGCCGCACTAAATCCACCTTGATCAACGCTTCGGCGTCAGAACAGAAATTGCTGTGAGTGAGCATGACTCCTTTTGGTTTTCCTGTCGTCCCAGATGTATAGATGATTGACGCAATATCACCGGGAGCGACATGGTTCTGGAATGATGGCGTGACGGATGGATCGAGCGGCAAAATTGCTTTCGCGTCAAAATTAATTTCCCTTATCCCGGTCCCTTCTATCGCACTTATGAGATTGCTCTCGGTTTTATTACTGCAGAATGCTATCTTTGTTCCGGAATCCATTAGAAGATTTCTAATCTCATCACTGCCCAACTGAATATCAATAGGAACAACGATACAGCCGCGCCCCACTGAAGCAATATATGATGCGCACCACTCCGGCCTGTTCTCCGAGACAATAGCGATCCTGTCACCCTTGAGGACATCATATTCAGCCAGCAAGGCCGAGACACCCTCGGTGAGCGAAAAAAAATCACCATAGCTCATGGTTTTCCATGAGCCGTCAAAAAAGCGAAACAAGCGCCTGTCCCGGTATTTTGTTGCAGCAGAGATGAAAAGGAACGGGATGGTTTCAGCCATGTAAAAGTTTCAGGGCCCTTTCGTGCAGCGCCTTGCTGCCCGAAGCCAGAAGAGGAGCGCTTTTTTCAAGCCCGGCGACCAGGTCTGCAATTGAGTTTCCATCGATATCAGTGAAGGTGCCGCCGGCCTCTGTCACCATGAGCCATCCTGCGCCAAAATCAAAGCTCCTCGAGGGCGAAGGGCAGACAAAAACACTTATGGCGCCATAAGCGAGATATGCCAGGTCCAGGGCAGTGGAGCCAAGACAGCGTGTCCTCCTGGCCTCGCCCAGCAGATTCATTATCTGCGGAATATGACGCCCTGGACTCTGAGCCTCATATGCAACAAGATAGAGAAGGTCTTCCTGCTGAGTGGAAATCTTTTCAGCGTTGAAAAAAGCCCCGCGCCCCCTCTCCGCCCAGAACTCATCTCCTGAAAGAAGGTTTATTATGTAAGCTGCCGAGATGCTCCCTATGGTATCTCCATCAGCAACAGCAATTGATGAGCAATAAAACGGGACACCGTTTATCGCATTCTTGCTGCCGTCGATCGGATCGATCAAAACCCTTTTGCCGCCGGTCATAATTTGCCTTGCCCCGGCCTCTTCGGAAATAATATCCAGTGGTTCATGGAGATTTTCGAGAGCCGCGATAATAATATCCTCTGCCTGCTTGTCAATGGGATAGGTTTTGTCACCGCCGGCGCCTTTGCCTATGGCTGCCGAAGCAAACGGTTTTAACCGTATTCCCCCGATCTCAAAAAATAGCTCTTTACCGATCTTTCTCAGGCTATCTATATCCACAACCCGCTCCTTCTTTCAACAGCAATCATACCACAAAAGTGATTGCTGTTATAGAGGGCAGCGTTGACATACTTCTCCTCATTCAGCTATTCTTAGAGACAGCGGGGTGGAGCAGCCTGGTAGCTCGTCGGGCTCATAACCCGAAGGTCAGTGGTTCAAATCCACTCCCCGCCACCAAATAGAAAGGATTGAATATCAAGGCTATCCAGCGAAAGCTGCGATAGCCTTACAGTTTTCTGGAGGGTTATAACGGGATAGTTGGTCCAAACTTATATCAATGAAGAAAAAGATTCTCGAAAGTTCGATTCTTTTTATCAGTATCAGCAAATGGATTTCCCTTGCTTCCGCCACCGGTATTATTGTCGGCTTTTCAACAGCGTTATTTCTTAAGTTACTAGGCCTGAGCATGGACTTTGCGAAGGGATACCAATATTATTTTATCCTGCTTCCTGCAGCGATGTTCTTAAGCGTTATTATAGTGAAATATCTTGCGCCGGAAGCCGAAGGCCATGGGACGGAGAAGGTGATAGAAGCTGTACACAAACGTTCAGGAAAGATAAATCCTCTCGTGGTTCCTGTGAAGCTGCTTGCGACGATCATAACGATTGCTTCCGGAGGGTCTGCAGGGAAAGAAGGCCCCTGTGCCCAGATAGGGGCCGGGCTTGCGTCTCTTATGTCGGATATCCTCAGATTTGATGACAGGGACCGCAGACGATTAGTCATATGCGGCATCAGCGCCGGGTTTGCCACCGTTTTCGGCACACCCATAGCCGGCGCGATCTTCGGGGTGGAGGTTTTATTTGTCGGCGGACTTCTTTATGATGTGCTTCTTCCTTCATTTGTTGCCGGAATAGTCGGCTACCACGTCTCATCTTCTTTGGGTATTACATATTTTCACCACTCACTGAACTTTGTGCCTGTCTTCAGCAGCTTCTTCTTCATCAAGGTATGTCTCGGCGGATTGTTCTTCGGCCTCTGCTCTTTTTTGTTTATCGAGTTGTTGAATTACCTTAAAAAAATAAGCCACAACATTAAGATGCCTATGCCTTATAAGGGCATTCTCGGCGGTATTGTCCTCGTGGGGTTGGCCTTCCTGGTTTCTACACGTTATTTAGGGCTCGGTTTGGACACCATCCAGACCGCTCTTGAAGGCGGAAAGATTCCCTGGTCTGCCTCGGTCATGAAGATGATTTTTACCTCGATCACTTTGAACTTCGGCGGCAGCGGGGGTATCGTGACCCCCATCTTTTTTATCGGGGCGACGGCAGGCAATATTTTTGGTCGGGCATTAGGACTGGACCCCGCGGTTTTTGCCGCAATCGGCATGGTCAGTGTTTTGGCCGGAGCTGCTAATACTCCCATCGCGGCGAGCATTATGGCCGTAGAGATCTTCGGACCCATAGTAGCTCCTTATGCTGCTGTTGCATGCGTCATCAGTTTCATGATGACCGGACACAGGAGTGTATACCCTAGCCAGGTACTGTCGATGACAAAATCATCTTCTTTCGCTGTGAAGAAAGGACAGGAGATGTGTGACATAGAAGGCGTCGATGTGAAACTGAGGCGGAAAAGCATTACTGGATGGATAGTAAACGGGCTGGACAAGATCAGGAAAAATAAATGCTGACTCTTTTGATGGGACCCAATAGTTTGCCTTCTTATGTTGTGCTAAAATAAAAATATGGTAGGGTTCGCGAATAAATAACTTGTACATTCAGGCGTTCAGATTTGGGTCAGATTTGGCTGATCCTACTGAGCAAAACCGCAGGCGTAGCACAACTACGTTGAGGATTTTGCGACTGAGGATCGGGCAAAGATAGCCTGAATCTGAGATGCATCAATGTGCAAGTTATTTATTCGCGAGCCCTAAAAAGCAGAGGAGGTTTCATTATGAACAGAAGGGATTTTCTCAAGGTGGCGGCTATTGCAACTGCCACTGCAGCAGCACGGCCTCTCGGCGCGGAAACAGTTCAGAATACCCCGTCAGTCAAAAGCTATCGTAAAATTGGTAAAACCGGCCTGAAAATGAGTGACATCTCCTTCGGCGCCGGTAAACTCTCTGCTGCATCGATGGTACTCAGGGCTGTAGACTGCGGTATCAATTATTTTGACACCTCTCCAGATTACGGTCTGTCAGAGAAAACCATCGGCGAAGCAATGGGGAAAATCCAGAGGGACAAGATCATTCTTACGTCTAAATTCTGCAAGCCCTTGCCTTACCCGGGACATCTCCCTTTTGGCTCAAAGAAAGAGGATTACATAGCCGCTGTTGAGGGGAGCCTGTCGAGGATGAATACAGATTACCTCGATTTCGTCTTTGTACATGCCATCGGCGAGATGAACAGGGACATAGAATTAGAGAAAAAAAGGCTTCTCGGCGAAGAGATGTTCGCCGCCGTTGCCGCGCTTAAGCAGGCTGGGAAAATCCGTTTTCTGGGCACGTCATCCCATGGTCCCAATAACATGGAAGAACTGCTGATGACCGCTGTCAAGTCCGGCCATTTCGATGTGGTCCAGCCATCCTTCAACTTCATGAAATTTCCGCAGTTGCCCGAGGTGATGAAAGAGGCCCACAAGCGGGGGGTCGGCGTAATTGCCATGAAGACCCTGGCAGGAGCAAAAGACATGAAGGTTGAAGCCAGGGAAGAGGAGTTTCCCCAAGCGGCCTTCAAGTGGGTTCTGAAGCACCAGGAGGTGAGCGGCCTCATTATAACTATGAAAACGGTTTCTGATCTCGAAGTTTATCTGAAGGCGTCTGGTGCAGAATTCACCTCTGCGGACCAAAGGGTCCTTGATCGTTATGCCGGACTATATGGCAAACTATACTGCAGAACAGGCTGCGGCGAGTGCGAAGTATCGTGCCCTGCAGGCGTGGAGATTGCCTCGGTCTTGAGATATCAGATGTATTTCAAGGACTATGGAATGGAGAAAAGGGCGATACAGTCTTATGCGTCCCTGACAAGAAACGCAGCAGCGTGTGCAGAATGTAATGAACCGGCCTGCATCGGGAAATGCCCTTACGGACTTTCTGTAAAAGAGATGCTGTGCGATGCGCATGAGTCCATGTCGCTTATGTCATAATGCGTTCCGTTCCGCTTATATACCGTCTTGTCCTGCTTGGGCTGCTTCCGTGCATAGCAGCAATCCTCTACGTCAGGGGTCAAAGTTATGACCACGCCCTGATTGACTTTAAGACGACCGAGGGTACGCTGCCACAGGCAGCAAACTCACCACCTCAGCCAGCGGACAAGACCATCTCTGCTGAAGTTGTGAAAGAGATTCCCAACCCAAAAACCGGGAGTCCGGAGATTACGGGTTTCCGTCTGTTGGGTGAGGAGAACCATTACACTAAGGAGAATCTCTACGAGCACGTTGACGGCCATGCTGAGTATTTTATCGGAGCGGGATTTATGGGGCTTACAGTAACCGAGTATGACACGGCAGGATCTAAGACTTCACAGCCTGATATACAGGTTGAGACATATGACATGGGTAAAGGCATACAGGCTTTTGGCGTTCTCGTAGATGAGTCCGGAGATAATTCGCAGGCAGTTTCTGTGGGTACAATGGGATTCAAGACCTCTGGAGGTGTGAACTTCATTAAGGGCCGCTATTACGTGAAGGTCAACGCCTACAATCCAAAGGCCCCTGCGCTTAAATTTGCGAAGGAATTCAGCAACACGCTCTCGCCGGGACAGGATACCTTTAACAAAGTCTTCTCCAGATTCCCGGACCTTGGGAAAGTTGAAAAGACGAGGTTTGTAAAGGAAAGCTACCGGGGTCTCGATTTCCTCCATAACGTGATTGAGCGCGTGTACTCTACAGGAGGGAAAAAGATCACTGTGGCGCTCATGACAGGCAGCGATAAAGAAATGAAGTCGCTTTTGGCGTCTTTTATGGACTACTTCAAGAATTCCGGCATAAGGTATGAGAGGACCGAACAAGATGGAATTGAAGCGTATAGGGTAATAGATAAATATGAGGGCAACTGGTTTCTGATTCCTGGTAAAAGTGCGATTTTCGGTCTGTTTGGGACCGATGATGAGGGGACATTGAAATTCTTTGCAAAAGTGAAACAATAAAGAAACCGTTGAGGTCATACTATGACGTCGAAGTTTAACAAAAAAGAAGCGGGGTACAGCAGAAGACAGTTTCTGTTGAGGACTGCTGCCGCCTGTGGACTATCGGCAGTTGCCGGAGCATGGGGGTATGTTTTTTATAGTAAAGAGCCGGTGCGAAGGAGCGATTCAAAGATATATACCTTCAGGGACTACCGCGTCGAAGAGAAAAAGATTTATCCTCAGCTGGCGGTGGCAAGGGGCAAAGATGCTGACAAGATGGTTCGGGCTGCCATAGATAGAATCGGCGGCATAGGCCGCTTTGTAAGCCCTGGCGAAAAGGTTTTGCTGAAGCCGAACGCTGCCTGGGACAGACAGCCGGAACAGGCCGCAAACACCAATCCGGCTGTTGTGGCTGCTGTAGTAAAGCTCTGCCTTGAGGCACGGGCTGCCGAGGTCTGGGTAACTGATGTTTCTGTGAACAATCCTGACCGGTGTTTTGCCCGCTCCGGTATAGAGGATGGTGTAAAAAGAGCCGGCGGAAAGATCAGATTGGCTGCCGAGAATGACTTTGTGCCGACTGATCTGAAAGGCGAAGCCCTCAAAGTATGGCCTGTGAGCCGCTTCTATCACGAGGCAGACAAGGTTATTAACCTGCCGATAGTGAAACAGCACTCTTTGAGCAAATGTACGATGGCGATGAAAAACCTTTACGGTTCTCTCGGAGGCCAGAGGAACCGCCTGCACCAGGACATAAACACAGCAATCGCTGATCTTGCCTCCGCTATCAGGCCAACGCTGACGGTCATGGATGCCACGCGAGTGCTCATGAGAAACGGTCCTACCGGCGGGAATCTGTCAGACGTATCCATCCAGAATACGGTTATCGCGGGAATTGATATTGTGGCAGTGGAAGCATACGGTCTCAGATTTCTCGACCTGCGGGTCGAGGACATACCTTTTATCTGGATGGCGGAGAAAAGAGGCATTGGGATTTCTGAATGGAAATCCCTCAACGTTGCTGAAATAAACGTATGAAAGCAGGGCTCCTTACTCTCAGGAATATCAGAAGAATCTACGCGGTTTTTTTCATTCTGCTCTTTGTACTCCTGCTCTGGGTTACAGGCTTCAGGCGCTTGAAAGGTTATGAGACGCCGCTGTTTCTTGAACTGGACCCTCTTGTTGCATTAGCATCTTTTTTGACGAGTTGGACCATCTACAAGGGACTTGCCCTTTCGCTCTTTATTATCATCGGCACTCTCTTCTTCGGCCGTTTCTTCTGTTCCTGGATATGCCCTTTGGGGGTTATCAATCAGGTTGCCGGAAGTGTTTTCAATAAATTAAGGGCGGTTGATACCGTGGCGCTCAATTCCTATCGCCCACTTTACCGTCTCAAATATTATATTCTCGCTGTCCTGGGAGTCCTTGCGGCTTTCGGTTCCCTCCAGATAGGGCTGTTTGATCCCATCCCTCTCATCACAAGGTCTTTTGCTGTATCGGTATTCCCCGGACTCAATCACAACAGCGGCTGGCTCTACCTCAAACAGCCACTTTTCCATGGAGGAACATTTCTTGGAATGATCTTTCTCGCGGTCCTTTTTGCAAACAGGTTCCTGCCCCGTTTTTGGTGCCGCGCGGTATGCCCCCTGGGCGCGCTTTTAGGGCTGCTCTCCTTCAGACCGCTATTCAGTATATGGCGCGATGTAGACCGCTGCACCGACTGCAAGAAATGCCTTGCACACTGCCACGGCGGGTGTGATCCTCATACAGCCGTACGGACTACCGAATGCCATCTATGCATGAACTGTATTGAGGACTGTCCTGAAGACGCAATTCATTACGGCCTTTCCAGCATCTCAAGTTCCGTGCACATGCCCCTTGACGTGAGCAGGCGCAGACTAATCGAAAGTGCCGTTGCAGGAGCGCTTGTTTTCCCTGTAATGAGTAGTACCATAACTTCAAAAACTTCGCCCCAATACCGTGTGATAAGACCTCCCGGTTCTATCAAGGAAGTGGATTTTCTGCGGAGATGCATTAAGTGCGGCGAGTGTATGAAGGTCTGTCCCACCAATGCGATCCAACCGGCGCTGCTGGAGGCAGGGTTTGAAGGTATCTGGACTCCGGTACTCATTAACAATATAGGGTATTGTGAATATAACTGTGTGCTCTGCAGTCACGTATGTCCGACGGGTGCTATCACCCCGCTTACGGTGGAAAAAAAATTAGGAAAGGCTGCGGGACAGAAACCGCTCAAGATAGGCACAGCATTCTACGACAGGGGCAGGTGCCTTCCCTGGGCAATGAATATAGACTGCATCGTTTGCGAAGAGGTCTGTCCCACATCTCCAAAGGCGATTTGGTTTCAAAGCGTTGAAATGCAACTCAGAGATGGAGCAAAGAAAATATTGAAGCTGCCCCGCATAGATCCCAATCTTTGCATAGGCTGCGGAATCTGCGAAAATAAGTGTCCTATCCATGATTATCCCGCAGTACGCGTTACTTCCATAGGAGAAACGCGTTCATCGACAAACCAGATGATACTGAAATCCTGAAAGAATGATGGTAGTGGGTCAGTTTGTTTTTACTCTGTATCACCTGGGTTCTCAGTAGTGGGCTGGTAACGTCCAGCCCACATGTCTAGAAATGGCGACCACAGATAATGCTCAATACAGGCCAGTGATTGAATTTAACGGCTAATTGATACAGAGTAAAAACAAACTGACCCACTACCATCATGATGAAACGGTTGACAAGTCCGCGAGGTTGTGATAAAAGTTATCTATTAGTACTCTCCTTCAGTTAGTGCTAATGAATCAACAATCCCAAAAAGGAGGCAATTACCATGGCATTGAAAGACATTGTCCCTGGAAGCAAGAGTTTGCCGGTGAAACGTGACGAGGCCGATCCTTTTGCTCTTATTAAAAGACGTATGGACGACATATTTGAGGATTTCTTGCATGGATTCGATCTTCAGCCCTTTGAATCGCGGCTCGGCGTTTTTAGCCCGAATATTGATGTTGTTGAAAATGACAAGGAAATCAGGATTTCAGCTGAATTGCCAGGTATGGAAGAAAAGGACATAGAAGTGTCTTTGAACAAGGACAGCCTGTCTATCAGGGGCGAGAAAAAAGAGGAGAAAGAGGACAAAGGCAAGGGATATTACCGCATGGAACGCTCCTATGGCTCTTTCAGCAGGACCATTCCGGTTCCCGTTGAAGTAGAAACAGATAAAGTCGAGGCCAAATTCAAGAAAGGCGTGCTCAACATAACACTTCCAAAAACAGCTAAGGCCGTGGCGGAAACAAAGAAGATCCCTGTAAAAGCTGAATAAACAGAATGATGGCCGGCATACTGATGCATCGGGGATAGGGTGAATCGGAGACAAGTCTTTTGCATCGACTCACCCTTAGACCCTTTCTCCTATTTATATGTTCTCTCTGTATTATCAATTGATAAATGAATAATGCTAATGAGTCCTTAAATATTTTTGCCGCCATACAAAAGGCATTCAAATTCTATCAGGCGGGAGAGCTTAAACAGTCTGTGCCGATTTGCGAGCAGATATTGCGCATAGATCCCGGCAATACGGATGCTTTACATTTACTCGGTCTTGTTGCGCATCAAATGGGGAAAAACGAAGCGGCAGTCTATTTAATTGAAAAAGCGATAGGCATAAATAATACAGTTTTTTCGTACCATAATACTGCCGGAAATATATATCATGCTCTCAATAAGCCTGATGTCGCAACATCATGTTACAACCGTGCCATAGCCCTGAAACCTGATTATCATGAGGCTCATAACAACCTTGGCGTGACATTGCTGGAGCAGGGGAAATCGGATGAAGCAATCGCCCATTTCAACAACGCCATAGCCTTGAACCCTGATTTTTACCAAGCGCACAACAATTTGGGCAATGCGCTTAAAGAGCAGGGAAAGCTGGATGAAGCAATTGTCCATTTTAACCGCGCCATAGCCCTGAAACCTGATTATCATGCTGCTCATAACAACCTTGGCGTAACATTGCTGGAGCAGGGGGAATTGGATGAAGCAATCGCCCATTTCAACAACGCCATAGCCTTGAAATCTGATTTTTATAAAGCGTACAACAATTTGGGCAATGCGCTTAAAGAGCAGGGGAAGCTGGATGAAGCAATTGCCCATTTCAACCGCGCCATAGCCTTGAAACCTGATTATCATGAGGCATATAACAATCTGGGCAACGTTCTCAACAAGGTGGGAAAATTTGAGGAAGCTAAAGCTTGCTATCAGAAGGCGCTTGAGTTAAAGGACAACTACGGCATCAGAATAAAATTAGCTACATTGCTGCCTGCAATTATGCCTGCCAAAGATAATATCTCACTCTATCGCAGACAGTTAGACAATTCCTTAGAGGATTTCCTCCGATCCGGAAATATTTTGAATGATCCTCTTAAGGATGTTGGTCAAACTAATTTTTACCTGGCCTATCATGGAATCAACAACCGGGACTTGCAGGTTAAAATAGCTAAACTTTATATGACTGCTTGCCCCTCTTTGCTTTATGTCTCGCCCCACTGCAAAAACAGCAAAGAAGTTGCGAGGCCTGGAAAAATCAAGCTCGGCTTTATTTCGAGCGATTTTTATAATATTGCAATCGGCAAACATTTCAGGGGTGTTATCGCAAACATGTCCCGTGAATTATTTGAAGTTTATGTTTTTTTTGGTAAACAGAAAACTGACGCCATTGCACAATTCATAGAAGAAAATGCTGACATATCGGTGAAGCTTGTGCCTGCACTGGAAATGGCCCGAAAGCAGATCGCTGAGTGCGAGCTGGATATACTTTTTTATACGGACATCGGAATGGACCCGCTGACTTATTTTCTTGCTTTCTCGAGATTGGCGCCGGTGCAGTGTGTTACATGGGGGCACCCCGATACGACAGGGATACCCAATTTAGATTACTTCATATCCTGTGAAGATTTTGAAACAGAGGACTCTGAAACTGAATATTCAGAACCTCTGGTTAGAATGAAAAATATACCGAACTATTTTTATCGTCCAGATGCCGTTGAATTAACCGGCACTCGAGAGGTTAGAAGAATAGTAGGCTTGCCGGACAAGAGAAGACTTTATGTTGTGCCTCAAGCCTTATTTAAATTCCATCCGGATTTTGATGCTGTCTTAGGTGAGATTTTACGACGTGACAGAAATGGCTTGCTGATTTTATTCGAAGCCACACAGAAGGCCCTGCGCAAGTTGCTTATGGATAGATTCCGTCAATCAATTCCGGATGTGACGGAGCGGATAATTTTCTTGCCGCATCTTTATTTTAATGACTTTCTCAGTTTTATAAGCAGTGCAGATGCGGTATTGGATACCCCTCATTTTTGCGGCGGCACAACCAGCCTGGAAGTGTTTTCATTTGGTTGTCCGATAGTAACATGGCCCGGCAGCAGGATGGCAAGCCGTTTTACTTACGCCTACTACAAGAAAATGGGTGTCATGGACCTGGTCTGTAAAGACAGCGAGCAATATATTCAACGGGCGGTGCGACTTGCCAATGATGAGGAATGGAAAAAACAGATAAGTGATAAGATACTTGAAAGAAATGGTGTTTTATACAATAATCCGGACTCGGTAAGAGAACTAGAACAGTTTTTATTGCATGTAAGGGCTCATGAATAAATAGATACACCCTCAAAGAGGATGCTGCCCCTGCCAATACCCTGCTTATCGAGATTTAAATAACAAACTATGCGGTAGTGGGTCAGTTTGTTTTTACTCTGTATCACTTGGGTTCTCAGCAGTGGGCGAGTAACGCCGAGCCCACATGTCCAGAAATGGCGACAACAGATAATGCTCAAATACAGGCCAGTGATTGAATTGAACGGCTAATTGATACGGAGAAAAAACAAACTGACCCGCTACCAACCATGCCTGAGCCTTCTTCCATTTGCAGGTAAAATGTTAATATATAAAGATGTCAAATCTTGATTTGATAATTGAAGGCGCCAGACAGAATAACCTTAAGGATATAAACCTCAGGCTTCCCCACAACCAGATTATTGCCGTCACAGGCGTTTCAGGCTCCGGGAAGTCCTCCCTGGCATTCGATACCATTTTTGCAGAGGGTCAATGGAGATTTATCGAGTCGCTCTCAACCTATGCGCGGCTGTTCCTTGAGAAACTCGACAGGCCTGATGTCGATGCAATCCACAATATAAGGCCTGCTGTAGCGCTTGAACAGAAAAACCCTGTCAGAGGCTCCCGTTCTACAGTGGGTACGCTTACAGAACTGTACGATTTGTTCAGGATCTTGTATTCCAGGATTGCCATTCCGTATTGCCCGCAATGCGGCAAAGAGATACGGAGGTGGGACACATCCCAAATCACTTCCGAACTGCTCGAGAAATATCAGAATGGGAGGGCGCTTATTATTTTTGAAACGTCTGAGCCGCCTGAGACCCTGCGGCAAAGGGGGTTCCACAGAGTCTGGTCCAATGGAGAAGCTATCGACATAACAGACCTACCGAAAGAAGCCTCCGGGACAATCGAAGTTGTTCTTGACCGGCTTGCGCTAAGAGACGAGCCCAGGCTGTCTGATTCGATAGAAATGGCATGGAAAGAAGGCAGAGAAAAGGTCAAGGTGATAGTATTAAGGGCACACGACACAGCAAGCGAAATAACGTTGCGGTTCTCTTCGAACAATACCTGCGACGATTGTGCTGTTTCCCTTCCCGAACCGACACCGATGCTGTTTTCATTCAATCACCCGGTCTGCGCATGTCCCGAGTGCAAAGGATTCGGCAACATCCTGATTTACGACGAAGACCTGATCATACCGGACAATACGCTTTCACTCGCCGGTGGAGCAATAGCTCTGTGGGAGAAGCCCGGATACAAATGGTGGAGGGACCAGATGATAAAGGGCGCAAAAAAGACCGGTATACCCACAGCCAAGTCTTTCAATAACCTGTCAAAGCAGGAAAAAAGCATTATCTTCAAAGGAAATGAGCATTTTTACGGTTTAAACAGTTTCTTTGAGGAGATGGAAGGCAAGCGCTACAAACTCCATGTAAGAGTGCTGTTAAGCAGGTACAGAAGCCCGGTCACCTGTCCGAAATGCGGCGGCCGGCGGCTTTGCGATCTTGCCCTGGCCTACAAGATAGAGGGTATGGACATTGCCGGTCTGTCCGATATGCCGATATCAGAAGCGCTGCGCTGGTTTGAATCCCTCCAGCTTTCTCCGATGCAAAAGGACATTGCGAAAGAAGCGGTGCGGCAGATTCTCATGAAACTAAGGTTCCTCGCACGGGTAGGGCTTGACTATCTGACATTGAACAGGCAGGCAAAAACACTTTCAGGCGGGGAGTACCAACGGGTGAACCTGTCCAATCAATTAGCATCGGCTCTTACGGGTACTCTGTATGTCCTGGATGAGCCGACTATAGGCCTGCATCCGAGGGACACCAGGAGGATTGCTGAAATAATGAGAGAACTCGCCTCACTGGGCAATACCATCATCGTTGTCGAGCATGACAAAGATATAATTTCGTCAAGTGACTGGGTGGTGGAACTCGGTCCTTACGGGGGCCATATGGGCGGCGAGGTAGTGTTTTCAGGCCCTATGAATGAATTTTTAAAGTCTGACACTATGACTTCACGGTATATAAGAGGTATGGATAAGCCTTACATTGCAGTACCGCGCAAGAAAGAAAAAGACTACCAGTTGCACACCAGGGATTATTCTCTCACGCTTTACGGAGCTACCGGCAACAACCTCAAGAATGTCACGCTCAGGATTCCGCTGGAATCCCTGACTGTTGTTTCCGGGGTTTCAGGATCAGGCAAGAGCAGCCTCATAGTTGAGACGCTGCACCATGCTTTGGCGCGCCATTTCAGAGGCGAACCTGAACAGCCGCTTCCACATAAAAAAATTAAAGGGCTTGAGGACATCAAGGGAGTACGGCTTATTGATCAAAGCCCCATTGGGAAAACACCGCGTTCGAATCCTTTAACGTATCTCAAGATGTTCGACCAGGTGCGTAAGATATTTTCTCAGCAGCTGGAAGCCCGGGCACACGGCTATTCACCCGGGTACTTCTCCTTCAATGTGCCTGGAGGAAGATGTGAATCCTGCAAGGGGGAAGGCTGCCAGAAGATGGAAATGTACTTCTTCGAGGATATTTTCGTGACCTGCGAGGAGTGCAAGGGAAGGAGGTATAAGAGCGAGGCGCTACGCGTGTATTACAGGGGGAAGAATATCAATGATATTTTGAAGATTACGGTAGACGACGCCATAGAGTTCTTTTCCGACGTCCAGGAAATCAAATCCAAACTCGTGCTGATGAAAGATATCGGGCTCGGCTACCTCAGGCTGGGCCAATCGGCCACAACACTTTCGGGTGGAGAGGCACAGCGTCTGAAAATTTGCGCTGAACTGTCGTTGAACTCAAGACCACATTCAAGGGGAGTGCTCTATATCCTTGATGAACCGACTGTGGGGCTGCATTACAATGACGTGATAATGCTGATGAAAATAATCAGGAAACTGGTCAACAACGGTAACACAGTGGTCATAATAGAACATAATCTGGACGTTATATCACAGGCCGACTGGGTAATAGACCTCGGACCCGAGGGCGGTGACAAAGGCGGCGCCATTCTCTTCGAAGGGACTCCGGAAGAGTTGAAAAACGTGGAAGGCTCATATACGGGGAAGTATTTGGAGCTCGCGAATAAATAACTTTTGCCTGAATGCACAAGTTATTTATCCGCGAGCCCTTAATTCCTATAAATTAGGACACAGACTCAGGATTATTCGATGACCTTTACTTTCATCTCAATGCGCTTATCAGGGTTGTCATTCCCGTCCCTGGGCTGGCTCACGATCTTATCTACCACATCCATCCCTGACACGACCTCTCCGAAGACCGTGTACTGCCTGTCAAGAAAATGAGAATCAGCGACACAGATAAAGAACTGAGAACCAGCGCTGTCAGGGCTGGCAGCCCTTGCCATTGAAAGAGTCCCTCTCTTATGAGGTTTGTCGTTGAATTCCGCTTTAAGCGTGTATCCCGGCCCGCCCATGCCGTGCGTTGACTTGTCGTGGTTTTTTGAATTGGGATCACCGCCCTGGATCATAAAACCCGGTATGACGCGGTGAAAGGTGGTACCGTCATAAAAGCCTTTCTTGGCTAGCTCGATGAAGTTGTCGACATGATTAGGTGCAACATCGGGAAAAAACTTGAGCTCAATGTTCCCGAATTTTGTTTCGATAATTGCTTTGGTATCGGCCATTTTTTTAATCTCCTCTTTCGTAAATTTCTTATTTCTTATTTCGGCGAAGGCAGAAACAGCAACGGCCAACACCAACAACAGTATGAAAAGGACTTTCATTGATTTCATGCAAACCTCCTTAAGAATTTTTCAGGAAGTTTTATTATTGCATATTTAGTAGGCTTTGACAACTTCCCAATCAACAGTCACCAAAGAGACACATGAAAGCATACCTGTGATTATGCTACAATTACGGATATAAGAAACGAACATAAAAAACACTCGTCAGAGGGTCAGAAATGACAATGCTAATGACATGAAGGATCTATCCCTAAATCCCCAGCAACAGATTCTCCTGCTCAGCAAGCTCCTCTCCAAAGGCACACCTGGTACAGTAAGTACTTCTTTTGAGGCCCTGTTTGAGGCATCGCTGGGCCAGATTGAGAATGAGCTGACAACCTTAGACAAGGGGCCGGCAGTTCAATCCCTCCCGGCCATTCCGTTGTCCAGTCCTGTGTTAGTCAAGGAAGGGGACGACAGCAGGTTCAAAGAGATACTTGCCACTGTTCTTAAACATGAGGGTACCGCCTATGTGCATAGCGATGGCGGCGCCGAGTCTTCAAAGTTCGGCATACTTCAGTCAACAGCAAAAGAATACGGGTATAAAGGCAACATCAAGAATATCACCAGGGCAGATGCCGAAGCCATCTATAAGAAAATTTGGGACAAATCAGGGGCTGCATCATTGCCCTATCCGCTAAATCTCGTGCATTTTGATACCTATGTGAACAGCCCTGCCGCAGCCACAAAACTGCTGAAGAAGTCGGCCGGCAACATTGATACATATCTGTCAATGAGAGCATACCGTTATAAGCGCCTTGCTGAACTCAGGCCAGCACAATACAGCAAGTACCTGAAGGGATGGATAAACAGGGTTGCCGACTTGAGGAACATTGCTGCCGGGTATGAGATGCAGAGAAATTTCGCGCTTAACAGTATCGGTTCCGGCGACAAATCTGAAAGTAAAACCTTTAAAACCTAGTGCTTCATTTCATCGCCTGGAACCCGGATGATCCAGGGCAAACACAAACTGACCCATTGTTGCTTTAACTATAAAACGGTGGTAAGATTTAACTATAAATATTATTTATGGAGGGGATTATCATGAATCTTCATGAAGAAATTGCCAAAACGGCCCATGAACTTTACGAGAAAAGTGGATGGATACCGGGTCGCGATCTGGAGAACTGGATCGAGGCTGAAAAAATCGTAAGGCGTCGCCTCAACGGAGGACCAATCAACAAGAAGCAGTCTGAAGAGAGCGTTGAAGAGCCGATTAAGAAGGCGGCCCCTGCAGAACAAAAAAAGGCTGCCGGACCTAAGAAGGCTGCAGAACCTAAAAAGGCTCCAGCAAAGAGGATTGCCAAAGTGAAGAAAACTAATTAATGCATGCATGAGGCCAGGCTTTACGAAAAGCTTGATGAAGGTAAGGTAAAATGCTTCCTCTGCCCTCAGTACTGTTCCATTTCACCGGGGAAGCGCGGCATTTGCGGGGTTAGGGAAAATAGCGGGGGCACGCTCTATTCTCTTGTATATGGCAAAGTTGCTGCAAAACATGTAGATCCTATAGAGAAAAAACCTTTTTTTCATTTTTATCCCGGTTCGCATTCGTTTTCGATAGCCGCAGTAGGATGCAATTTCAGATGCCTGCACTGCCAGAATTACGAGATATCGCAATACCCGAAACAGAACAAGGACATTCCAGGCGAAGAGATGTCACCTGAAGAGGTCGTCGAAGAGGCCGTGCGTGCGGGATGCGAAAGCATAGCCTATACCTATACAGAGCCCACAATATTTTTTGAGTTTGCCTATGACTGTGCGCGCCTTGCCCATAAGAAGGGAATCCGGAATGTGTTTGTCAGCAATGGCTATACAAGCCCTGACGCGATACGGCTCATTGCACCCTACCTTGATGCCAACAATATTGATTTAAAAGGAGATGATGACTTTTATAAGAAGGTTGTGGGTGCTAAACTGCAACCGGTGCTCGACACTATTAAGCTAATGAAGGAGTTGGGAATCTGGGTTGAAGTTACCACTCTTATCATCCCTGATTATAATGATTCAGATGATTTTCTCACCTTTGCCGCTCAATTCATAAAGTCTGTAGATGCATCTATCCCATGGCACGTGAGCCAATTCTATCCAACCTATAAACTGTTCGACAAGCCCAGGACACCTCTGATCACATTGAGGAAGGCACGCGAAATCGGGTTGAAAGCCGGCCTGAAATATGTCTATGAAGGCAACGTCCCCGGCACTGGCGGCGAAAACACCCTCTGTCCATCCTGCGGAGCTCTGCTAATAGAGCGTATCGGTTTTTCGCTGACTCATATCAGCATGAAAGACTCGAAATGTGAAAAATGCGGGGCGAGGATCGACGGCGTAGGGATGCCGTAAGCAGGTTAATTGCACTATTTAGGTTAATGTCGTGACAGCCCTGTTTTCTTGGCTGCCTCAGCCACGGCATGAGCTACCGCATGTACGACTTTTCTGTCGAAAATACTTGGTATTATGTAATCCTCATGCAATTCATCATCTGTTACCGTATAAGCGATGGCCTTTGCAGCGGCAAATTTTATTTCCTCATTAACTCCGCTAGCTCTTACGTCCAGCAGACCTCTGAAAATTCCCGGAAAGCATAGCATATTATTTATCTGGTTGGGATAATCGGAGCGTCCGGTGGCTAGTATTCTTACCAGCGGGAAAGCATCTTCTGGCGCTATTTCCGGTTCGGGATTTGCCAGGGCAAAAACTACCGGCTCTTTTGCCATATGGCGTATGTCATCGACCGATATGACCTTGGGAACGGAAAGTCCCAGGAAGACATTGGCTCCCTTAATGGCATCTGAAATGCTGCCCCTGATCTTTCTCGGGTTCGTTTTTTTGGCAAGAGCCTTCTTATAGGGGTTCATATCATTCTTTCTGCCTTCGTAAATTGCACCTGCCCTGTCGCACACGATGATGTCCCGTACACCATATGCCGAGAGCATCCATGCATTGGCCATTCCTGCTGCGCCTGCGCCAGAAATTACCATTCTTAATTTCTTTATGTCTTTCTTCAGCAATCGCCCGATGTTCATAAGAGCTGCAAGGACAACAACCGCTGTCCCATGCTGGTCGTCATGGATAACAGGTATGTCGCAAATCTCCCTGAGCCGCCTCTCTATCTCGAAGCACCTTGGCGCGGATATATCCTCGAGATTAATACCCCCAAAAGGTGTGGAGATTATTCTAACGGTATTGATAATTTCTTCGGGATCAGTGGTCTTCAGGGGAATGGGGAATGCATCAATCCCGGCAAACTCCTTGAAAATCATAGCCTTGCCTTCCATAACAGGCATGGACGCTTCAGGGCCTATATTTCCAAGGCCGAGGACAGCTGTTCCGTCAGTGATTACGGCAACACAATTCCCTTTTATAGTGTAGCGATAAGCATGTTCAGTACATTCATGAATGTCACCGCATACCCTTGCAACTCCCGGCGTATAAACCTTGGAAAGATCATCTCTGTTTTTAACAGAGATTTTGGGGCGTATCTCGATCTTTCCCCCTTCGTGAGCGGTAAAGGTGCGGTCCATTACTCTCAGGACTTTTAAACCGCTGATGTTTCTTATTGACTTGACGATTCTTTTTTCATGCTCCTCGTCCCTGGCATTTGCAGTTATGTCTCTAATGACTTTTCCCTTTTCGGTGCGGACGATATCAATAGAGCCCAGATCACCACCAGCGTTACTTATAGCCGTAGCAAGTTGGGCGAACATGCCGATGCGATTTTCAAGTTCCACCCTTATGGTAATGCTGTAACTCGGACTCGTAATGCGCGTCATAACAGCATTATAGTTTTCTCCGAGGCTTTAGTCAAGATGGATTTGTTTAAAAAAGCTGATGCGATTTCATAATTCTGCTATAATACACAATAAAGAAGTGAAAGGATTGCCACATAGACAGCAAAACAAAAGCTATAAAAGCTGCGCAGACATCTTTAGATAAAAAGGCAAAGGATGTCATGGTCCTCGAATTGAAGGACCTTACGGTTATTGCAGACTATTTTGTCATCTGTTCCGGTGAAAGCACCACCCAGGTCAAGACGATCGCTGAACATATTAGAGAAAATCTGATTAAGGTTGCAATAGCGCCCTCTCGCATCGAGGGTTTCCAATATGCCAGATGGATATTATTAGATTACGGGGATGTGATAATCCATGTTTTTGAGGAAGAGACAAGGGAGTATTACGAACTCGAAAAGCTATGGCTCGATGCCCCGAGGATACCGCTTGCCGATGAAAATAAGGATAATATGGGTAGGGAGGACGAAAGAGCCCTATCTGAACGAAGGGATAGAGCGGTATCTTAAACTGTTAAGCCCTATGGCCCAGGTTGCCATTGTTGAAATAAAAGAGCATAAAGGCAAAAACGCAGCAGATTCCCTTTCGGAAGAAGGAGAAAAGATATTGAGGCAGACACAATCATACACCCTGCTTGACCAGACTGGGAGAGAGTTCACCTCGCCCGGGTTCGCCCGTTTATTGCAGGAAAGAGGCGGCGGAGACTTTCTCATCGGCGGTCCCTACGGCGTTTCCGATGAGATAAAGGACAAAGCAAAAGAGACCATTGCGCTGTCGAGGATGACCTTTACTCACGAGATGGTGAGGGTATTTTTCTTTGAGCAGCTCTTCAGGGCTATGACGATTATTCATAACAAGGAGTATCACCATTAATGAGTAAGCTAGCGATACTTGTGTTTCTGGCTTTCCTAGCAGCGCTTTGCTTTTTCGCCATTTTTAATAAGGATATGGTTTTTATCCAAGTGCCATTCGGAAGCCTTTATGAGATGCCGAAAATAGCTCTGATAGGGTTTTCAACATTTATCGGGGCGCTCGGCATATGGGTTGTCTTCTTTATACGCGATACAAAGCGCATTATCGATAATATGCAGTATCAGAAACGGCAGAAAAAAGAAGCGCGGATACACACGAACTATTCCAAAGCATTGAATGCCATATTGGGAGACAAAGAAGAGGAGGCCAAAGAGGCGCTGGACGAGATATTGAAGGAGGATCCCGAACACGTTGATGCACTTTTAAGGCTAGGCGACATTGCGCTGAGCAATGAGGACTTCACGGCGGCCTTTGAATACTATAAAAAAGCCAGGGACATCAACCACTCAGACCTTCAGGTGCTCTTATCAATTGAAACGGTCATGGAAAAAATGAAGCGGTTTGACGATTCAATGAAATATATTGACGAGATTCTGGATATTGATGCCGGGAACCTTACCGCTCTTTGCCGGAAGCGGGCGATACTCGAGATGCAGGAGAAATGGGATGACCTTCTTCTGCTGCAAAAATCGATTATCAAACTCGAACAAAACGAGAAGGATAAAGAGAGAGAGGACCACAGGCTGCTGGGATATAAATACGAATACGCGCGCGCAAGCCTTGAAAATGGAGAGCTGGAAAAAGCAGAGAAAGCGTTCAGGACCCTTATGAGAATGGACAGCGGCTTTCTCCCCGCTTATCTTGGAACTGCCGAGGTTATTATGACGAAGGGCGATATTGAGGAAGCGATAAATCTCCTCGAAAAAGGTTTTGAGCAGTTGAACTCGGTCATTCTTCTCGCTCGCCTTGAAGACCTGCTTATCAGTGTAGGAGAGCCTGGCAGACTCATTCGGTTTTATAAAAATGCCCTGACGCGAAGCCCCCAGGACAACAGTTTAAAATTTCTGCTCGGCAAGCTCTACTACAGGCTGGAGATGGTAGATGACGCCATTGAGATTCTGAATTCAATAGACACGAGCGCGTTTGCCCCCACTGAACTGTTCGGTTTGCGGGGTGAGTTGTATATGAAGAGACAACAGATATCCAAGGCATTAGATGAATTTAGACGTGCATGCGGCATACGGAGCGTTGTAAATGTCCCGTACTGCTGTTCCCAGTGTGGGTTTAAATCCGCAGACTGGTCAGGCAGATGCCTCTGCTGCAATGAGTGGAATACCTATAAACTTGATCTCTATGGCACCTGCAAGGCCTAAAAATATTGACATCGCTTCGGAAGAATCCAATACCGCTGATGCCGGTAACGATTCTGAACCACTTTCAGCGTCTGCCGCTAAGCACGAAAATCTTAATGAGCAGTATCTCAAAAAAAACCGGCGCAGGCTGAAGAAAGTCGTTCTTGATACGAGCCTGTTTGTAAATCCCGACGTCAGAGCAAGCCTCGGCGCCACTCCTATAGAAGCCCTTGAGACTTTTCTTTATCTGGCCGCGCAGATAGGCAACCTTGAGTTTTATATGCCGCCATCGATTTTCGATGAGCTGCTTCACTTTGTCGAAAGAGACAAGATTCCGGGCGATCTCCTGGTCATTCTCCATCAGAAGCCTCCCAAAAAACACGAACTGAAATGCCCGGCGTTCCTCTTATATGAGCTTATTGAAGACATAAGGGAACGGGTCAACAAAGGGCTGAGGCTTGCTGAAAAAGCGGTCCGAAGCGCCGAGCTTAAGAAGCCGGATGAAATTGTACAGGATTTGAGGAAGAAGTATCGGGAGGCTCTAAGGGAAGGGATTATTGACAGCAAGGAGGATGTTGATCTTATGCTCCTTGCAATGGAGCTTGACGCCCTGCTGATTACCGCCGATCAGGGGTTGATTAAATGGGCTGAGAAGCTTGGGATAAGGTGGCTTTTCCCGGAAAGATTCAAGGATTACCTTACAGCAGCAGTAAAAAGAACAAAGATGCTCGAAGGAAAAACAAAATAATTTATTCATATGCTCGAATCGATCAAAAACAAAGTCCTTTCAGGTGCTCGGCTGAACAGGGCCGATGCACTCGCGCTGTTTGAGAGCGATGACCTTTTCACTATAGGCAGTCTGGCCTCTGTAAGCGCGGGGGCAAAGAACGGCAGTAACGCATATTTCATCATTAACCGCCACATCAACCCGACGAATATATGCGTCAACAGATGCAGGTTTTGTGCGTTCAGCCGCTCAAAAGGCGAGGAAGGCGCTTTTGAATTAACAACCGATGATATAATATCTAGGCTTCAAGCATCTTTCAGCGCTGCTAATACCACGACAGGGGCTATCACTGAGGTCCATATTGTTGGCGGCCTTCATCCTGAGTGGCCTTTTGACCACTACTTGGGGCTTCTTTCAGCAATCAAAGGGAAATTCCCTTCCCTTGCTATTAAGGCATTTACCGCCGTTGAGATCGATCACATGTCGCGTATAAGCGGGTTATCGCTTGATGCAATATTCAAAGCCCTGAAGCAGAGCGGCCTTGATCTAATGCCCGGGGGTGGCGCTGAAATATTTGCGGAAGAGACAAGGAATAAGCTCTGCCCTGAAAAGATATCCGGTGACCGTTGGCTCGAGATTATGGAAACTGCGCATAATGCCGGAATCAAAACGAACGCTACCATGCTGTACAGCCATCTGGAAACCCTTGGGGACAGGGTCGATCACCTGCTTAAGCTGAGGGCGCTGCAGGACAGCACCGGAGGATTCCAGGCATTTATACCTCTGGCCTACCATCCCGGAAATACCGAAATCGGCGGTTTCCATTCATCCGGAATCGATGACCTGAAGACTATTGCCATAAGCAGGCTTGTGCTCGATAATTTTCAGCACATCAAGGCTTACTGGATAATGTTAGGCGAGAAAATTTCCCAGGTCGCCCTGCTTTTCGGAGCTGACGATCTCGACGGCACCATCATCGAAGAAAAAATAACCCACATGGCAGGAGGGAGAACCGGCGAGTGTATGACACGGGATGAAATGGTCTATCTCATCAGGAAAGCAGGAAAGACTCCGGTCGAGCGAGATGCATTCTATAATCACCTGAAGGTATATAAATGAACAGGATCGACAAAGCGGCCGCGCTGGAGCTTTTAAAGACCTCAGACCTGCTTGAACTTGGGAAAATGGCGGATGCTATAAGGAAAGAACTGCATCCTGAGGGCACCGTTACGTTCGTTGTAGACAGAAACATCAATTACACTAACGTCTGCATCAATAAGTGCACCTTCTGTGCTTTTTACCGTGAAGTTGACAGTCCCGAAGCATATGTTTTATCACGAGAGGAGTTATTCGGCAAGATAGATGAAACGATTGCCCTCGGCGGCACACAGATACTGCTTCAGGGCGGTCTGCATCCGGATCTGGATATGGAATACTATACAGAACTTCTTAAGTCTATAAAGGATCGATACTCTATCAATGTCCACGGTTTTTCGCCTCCGGAGATAAGTTATCTCGCTGAAAAACACCACCTCACTATCAAAGAAACCCTGATGACCTTGAAGCTCGCTGGTCTCGATTCTATACCCGGCGGCGGCGCAGAGCTGCTTTCCGACAGGGTAAGGGAAGTATTGAGCCCTAAAAAGATCAAATCTTCCCAATGGCTGAAAGTCATGGAAGAGGCCCATAGAATAGGCATGAGGACAACGGCTACGATGATGTTCGGCAGCATCGAGGGGCCTGAAGACATAATCGAACATCTTGATGTAATAAGAAACCTCCAGGACAAGACAGGCGGATTCACCGCTTTTATCCCCTGGTCCTTCCAGCCCGCTAATACAGAATTGCTCCGCAATAATAAGACAATCGGACCCGCGACTGCTGTCGATTATCTGAGGGTTCTCGCCCTTTCACGGATGTACCTCGACAATTTTAATAATATCCAGGCATCATGGGTTACCCAGGGATTAAAACTTGCGCAGGTGGCGCTCAGATTCGGCGCCAATGACTTTGGCTCAACCATGATCGAAGAAAATGTGGTCAGGGCGGCCGGCGTGAGCTACAGAGTATCGAAAGAAGACATTATCCAGGGGATACAGAGTGCCGGATTCAAAGCTGCACAGCGGGATACCTATTACGAACTTATACGGCACTTCTGTTAGAATTTTTACGGAGGCTTTACAATAATGGATGCGCATGGCCATGGCACAATACTTATAGCCGATGATGAACCTTTGGTGCTGGATTCTGTATCACTGCTGCTGGCGCAATACGGCTACCGCATTGTCGCCTGTAGTAGTGCTACGGAAGCTATAGAGAAATTCAAGGAGAACAATGTTGATGTGGTGCTTACCGATATTAAGATGCCTGTGGTGTCCGGAATTGATCTGCTCGATAATATCATATCTCTGAGCCCTGATACGCCGGTGATCCTGATGACAGCATTTGCGGACATAGCCACAACAATTGATGCCATCAAGAAAAGGGCCTTTGATTTCATTATCAAGCCTTACCAGGTAGATCAGCTCCTTTACTCGATTGAGAAGGCGATGAAGTACAACAGACTGTTGCATCTGGAAAAGGACTACAAAAACCTGCTGGAGGAATTTAACCGCGAACTGGAGACTATGGTATCCGAAAGGACCATGAGTCTGATGGCGTTGACCGTTGCAGACAGGGTGAGGAACCCGGCAACGACTATAGGACAGATGTGCAGGAGAATGCTTGAAAAAGAAACGCTGTCATCATCCGTCCACTCGTGTATTGACAATATTTTTGAGGAAACGGAAAAGCTTGAGAAAATAGTTAGTGAATTCCAGAATATTTTCAAAAGCAGGCAATCCCATTTCACTTATGAGGACCTTAATGTTATTGTAAAAGCCGGCATTTCAGTTGCCCAAAGGGAGGCTGAAGGCAAAGGTGTGGTGCTGGTTTCATCCCTTTGTGAACAGCCCTTGAAGATAAATGCACAGAGAAACCTGCTGGGCATAGCGATTTCCCAATTAATAAGAAACGCTATTGAGGCAACTGCTGAAGGCGGCAGCGTCGAGGTCACTACTAAAGGGGACATCGATCATGTGACACTAACTGTCACTGATACGGGACATGGGATTCCATCTGAATACCTTGATAAAATCTTTAGTCCTTTTTTCAGCACCAGGGAACGGAGGTTCGGCATGGGGCTCGCCCTGGTAAGACAGATAATCTCGGAACACCTTGGAGAGATAACAGTGCAGAGCAGTGCTGAAAAAGGCACTACATTCAAGGTAGTATTCCCTGTACGCTGGCTCGAAAAGTCGTTAGCGGCAAGTAACAGCAGGTAAAGGTAAAGATAAAGCAACGGCAAAAACTAAGAAAGGCTTAATCGAGCATTTTCTATACCTGTGCCTATACCTTTACCTTTGCAGTTAAGTTTTGCTCTTGAGCGATTTTATATAGGCTACGATATCCTGCATGGCCTCTGATTCAGGGTCGATAGCTTTACCGTTAAGAGCATATACGATGCAGGCATTTACCGCCTCCTCAAGGCTTTTCTGAACCTTGCCCGCAATATGAAACTCTTTCTTGTCGCCGGCCTGCCCCAAACCTGCTCCTCCCGGATGGCATGAATCGCAGCTGTCGCCGGATGTTGCGCCTGCAAACTTTGGGTCATTAAACAAAGCCTTCCCTTGTGACTCACTTCCCGCTGCAAGCGCGGCAGTTACCGCAAAAGCCAGAATAGTCGCTGCCAGCAATACTGTCTTGACCATAATAATCCCCCCTATTTTCAGCGTGAGACCGCTATCAGCAATAGTGTTATTCGCCAATGACGAGCAATATTACCACTATACCATTATTGCGGTCCATCCGCAAATGCGACCAGTAGTGGATAGTGGGTAATTTAATGGTATAATTTTATGGGGAGCCCCAAGGAGAGACCTGCCAGAAATATTATTGAGGAGGGATTTTATGGACAAGCTAATAGTAGTAGTTGATTTAGGCCATTTCAAGGCATACAAGGTCTCAAAAAATCCGAATGAGAGTGCCAGGCTGGATTTGTTGGAGTGTTACGACATTCTTGATACCCACGGCAAATTCACCGACAAATTTACCGATGCCGAAGGATGCTTTGACAGGGGTGAAGGAAAGGCTGGGATAGCGACCGGCTCAGGAGAACCCCACCACCTGGAGCTCGAGATCGAAAAGAAGGTGATAAAACGAATTGCTAATGACATCAACACACTGGTCTTGAATGAAGGCTGCTCCAAATGGAATTTGGCCGCAGGGGAGAGGATAAACAACCAGATCGTCGAAACTCTGGAACCTTCCATTAAGGCCAAACTCGATAAAAATATCAAGGCCGACCTGACAAAGACTGAAAAGTCTAAAATACTGGGCTTTTTTGAAAGGTAAGGATATTCGACCCCTTACACCTTCATCCTTAATACCGGCAATCCCAGCCTCTGCCTTCCGTTTTCCCCTTTAAATAACTCCTTCGTCCTCTCCGGCGTATCTCCCCTTTCCCCCTCATGCCTCGCCTGCAGTTTCGTAGGCAAGCTGGCCCCGTGGTGTATAGCATATTTACCGTACTTGGCTGAGAGGTCGTCAACTGCCGAATAAATCCGTGCCATTTTCTCTATCCGGGCGGTATCATCAAAAAGAGTAAACTGGACATCCCCTTCCGGCTTTAGTCCCGCAAGCACCACCCCTGTTTGACGATAAAGAGTCCTATTGTGGAATATTGTTTTGAATCCTTCCTTGAGGGGACCAAACAAGTCCGAAGGGAAGGCACTTGGACGATCCAGACTCAACTCTACACCTTCACTCCTGAAGTCCTGTGTGCGGAGAAATAGGATTAACCGACCGGCCGCAAGCTTATAACGTCTAGCCTTGATACATGCAGCCTCAAGGTTCTTCGAAAGCTGTGCAAAGACAAACGCCTCGTCCTGTGAAGGAGGGGTGAAAGTTTTTGCCTTGCTGATTGACTGATAGCTGCTCTTGGTTTCGGTTACAACAGGGTAAACACTGTGGCCGTTCAACTCCTGCCATATTTCCCGATAAGGTTTGGAGAGCCTTTCTTTTATAAACTCCTCGCCTTTACAGGCGTAATCCAGCGCAGTATTAATCCCGAACTTCCTCAGGTAGGCCGAAGTATTGGGGCCAATACCCCAGACTTTCTCGATGGGAAGTTTCTGCAGATAAAGGTGGATGTCCCTGCCAGGGATCAGGGTGAGTCCGTGCGGTTTCTTCCACTTGGATGCAATCTTCGCCAAAACCTTTGAAAGACTCACTCCTATGGATACGGTAAATCCCAGTTCCTTCCCCATGGTCTCCTGTATCTGTTGAGCAATCATCCCGTAGGGGCCGTGGAAGGATCTGCGCAGTCCGGTAAGGTCCACAAAGGCCTCATCGATTGAATACTCCTCCACGTCAGGTGAGAATCTGCGGAGGATGCCGAACATCCGGACGGAAAACAGGCTGTACGTCTCATAATCTGAAGGAAGGATGACCGCATCAGGGCAGACCTTCTTTACCTCAAAAAGCCTCATTCCCCTCTGCACCCCACGGGCCTTCGCCTCGTAACTCGCCGCAGCAACAATCCCCCGCTCCTTGCCGGTGATTACGGGCTTCCCCCTCAGTTCCGGGTGGACCGCCTGCTCGCATGATGCGAAAAAGGCATCAGCATCGATATGCAAGATGGCACGGGGCCAGGAGCTGATGGTAATGGGCTGAGAGTCCATGGCTACCGGTATTTTCTGACGACGGCGACCACCACTCCGGCTATCTTGAGTTCGTTCTTAGGAACAATGGGCTTATAACGGGAATTGGCGGGAACCAGGGCAATGGTCTGGCCCCTTTTCTTTAAGTATTTCATAGTCCAGGCGCCGTCCACTTCGGCTATGATGATATCCCCGCTTTGGGCCGTACGGCTCCGGTCCACCAGCACCATGTCTCCAGGCAGGATTCCGGCTTCCGACATGGAATCACCCGATATTTTCAGCAGAAAGGTCGCATTGGGGTTATCAATGAGGTACTGGTCCAGAGAGAGGGTATCCAGCAACTCCTCTTCCGCAGGGCTTGGGAACCCGGCCTCGACCGTGCCCAGGACCTTCACCGGAGAGGCAAGGGATCGGGGAATTAGACGGCCCTTGTCATCCCTGGAAAGGACCTTTATTGTCTCCAGCTTGGTAACAAGCTTATGTACGGCATTCTTCGATCTGAGTCCTGTCAGTTTCCCCAATTCCGAAAAACTGGGCATCCGTCCCTTGTCATGGTGAAAACGGGCAATTTCCGCGATTCTCGCCTTCAAGGTTTCATTCTGAGAGATAGATGGCATGAGGAAATTATAGAGTGAACAATCGTTCACTGTCAAGGGGGAAAAAATAAGGAAGGCAGTAGAAGGGGAGTACTTGTTTTTCGACGCGCTGAAACTACCTCAGTCAGCAATTCCCAATCTTCCTATAGCAGCGATACCCGAATCCATTCTCAGGTAGGGCTCGGCGTTACTCGCCCCCGTTACAGTAGACCCGTGCATCGCGTCGAAAAACAAGTACTCCCCTTCTACTGCTATTAATTTATATTGGATCGGCAGGGGTCTCTTTACAAATGCAGAAGCATAATTTAAAATAGAAGTGATTTCTATTTGCATTATTCCGTTTATTTTGTAAATCTTAAATAATTTATGATGAAAATAGTCTCTAAGGAAAATAGATGCTGAACAAAAGAAGCACTAAAAGTTTTATTTGTTTGGCGTTGTTTCTCCTGGTGGTCGGTATTTTTATAATAGCCTTTCATCATCACGATGATGATTGCGACCATGACGATTGTCCTATCTGCGTAGCCGCACATCAGGTATGTTCAGTAATTCACTATTACTTTCCTTTCGCCGTATTTTATATCTTTTTTGGCGTGGTCGTATCTGAAAAGAAATTCTTATTAGCGTCGATACGCCGATCCGCGCTTGACAGCCGCGCTCCTCCTGCCTGAACCCCTATATGCTTAACCACAGAGGGATATAAGGCAAGAATCGAAAGGGTGAACCGGTGAATCTGGGAAACGGAGAAAAGTCTGTTGCTCCGATTCGCCCTTTCTCCCCTTCTCTGATTCTAATGGAAAAAATTTTCGCAACAGGAGAAGTGCATGAAAATAATGACAACGCTTATCACGCTATTTATATTACTATCTTTTTCAGCAGGTGCGTTTGCTCAAACAGACGAACTCCAGGGGACTCTCAGGGACGCTCTGGGAAGGCCCCTGTCCGGGGCAAGTCTGATATTGAAAGCTCCCGATGAAACCATCATGGGTCAGACCAAGAGTGATGCCGACGGCCACTTCGTGTTTTCGAGTGTAAAGCCGGGCACCTATGCTGTTCTGGCGGAAAAACCCGGCTTCCAGGCAAGCACCGCCATCGTGACGGTAGAGGCCGGAACAATAGCCGCTACTACGCTTACAATGGCCGCCCAGGAAGCGTTGGAGGTGTCAGTCCAGGCAGAGCGCTTGAACCAGGCCCGAAACGGCCTGTCACCAAAGACAGGAGGCAGCGAATACACACTCGACAAGAATGCAATTGCCGCCTTACCTCAGGGGGACAACACGTCCTTTAACCAGGTATTGCTCCAGGCGCCCGGCGTTGCCAATGACTCGTTCGGCCAGCTGCATGTGCGGGGTGACCACGCTAACATTCAGTACCGCATTAACGGTGTTATCCTGCCCGAAGGGATAAGCGGATTCGGCCAATCTCTGGACACCCGGTTTGTCGATAGGGTCAACCTTCTGGAGGGCGCCCTGCCGGCCCAATACGGCCTTCGTACAGCAGGAGTGATCGAAATAGATACCAAGGCCAACTATGAGACAGGAGGACGCGTAGATCTCTACGGGGGAAGCCGCAGCACCGTGCAGCCGAGCTTCGAGTTCGGAAGTTCGAAGGGGAATTTTACCTACTATCTGACCGGTTCCTATATGGGGGACAATCTGGGTATCGAAAATCCCACTTCCAGTTCCAATGCGATCCATGACCACACGGACCAGGAAAAGGGCTTTGGGTATTTTTCATACCTTATTAATCCCACGACCCGGTTAAGCCTGATGTTAGGCAGCTACGATGGCAAGTTTCAAATCCCCAATAATCCGGGTCAACCGCCCCTCAATCCAACCTTCCCGGCCGGTGCGGGTGTTACCTCCTTCGACTCAGCCACACTGAATGAGCGGCAGTACGAGAACAATCGATATGGGGTCGTAGCCTTGCAAAGCTCCATCGGGTCTGACTTCGATTACCAATTATCCTTTGTCAGCCATTACACGAGCGTACATTTTACGCCTGACCCCATCGGCGACCTTGTTTTCAACGGGGTCGCATCAAATGTTTTCCGCAGCAGTTTCAGCAACGGATTACAGGGTGACGGAAGTTACCGACTAAACGACGCTCACACGGTCCGAATGGGCTACTTCTTTAACTACGAAGATATCAAAAGCAACAACACCTCCACGGTTTTCCCTGTGGACGCCAGCGGAGACGTTTTCGGTGCGCCTTTCACAATCACGGACGACAACCCAAAGAACGGCAACACCCTCTTGTCATTATATCTCCAGGACGAGTGGAAGCCGCTTGATAAATTGACGGTGAACTATGGGCTCCGGTATGACCGGGTGGACGCTTTTGTGACGGCCGACCAGCTGAGTCCCCGTCTGGGCCTGGTTTACAAGGCGACACCGGATACCACGCTCCACGCCGCCTATTCCCGATACTTCACACCGCCTCCAACCGAGTTGGTCCCGCAAAAAACATTGGACCTGTTCTCGAACACCTCCAATGCGTCCCCGACCAATTTAAATTCACCCGTTTTGCCGGAACGGTCCCATTATTTCGATGCCGGGGTGACCCAGAAGATCACTTCCGGGCTGAACATCGGCGTCGATGGCTACTACAAGATAATCAAAGATCTGATCGACGAAGGCCAATTCGGTCAGGCCCTGATCTTTACCCCTTTTAATTATACAAAAGGGAAAATTTATGGTGTGGAACTGACCGGCAACTACCGCTTCGGCAATTTTACCTCATATGCCAATTTTGCCTATACGCGCAGTCTGGCCAAAGAGGTCGCGTCGGCACAGTTTAACTTTGGGCAGGATGAGCTGGACTACATAGCCAACCACTGGATACATACGGATCATGACCAGACCTATACCGCTTCAGCAGGCATATCCTATCTCTGGTTGGGAACGCTGCTCAGCACTGATGCCACTTTCGGAAGCGGCTTGCGGAGCGGATTCGCCAATACGGAGCACGTGCCAAGCAACTTCCAGGTCAATCTCGGGGCGATGCGTAAGTTTACATTGGGGTGCCTGGGCCCTATGGAGGCGCGTCTGAGCATCATCAACGTTTTGGACAAGGTCAATGAAATCAGGAGCGGGACCGGAATCGGTGTATTTGCACCCCAGTTCGGGCCGCGGATTGGGTTCTTTGGCGGCATCAGCAAATTATTTTAGCAAATTATTTTGGCGGAGGGGAACTTGTTCCCCTCCACAACAATCTATCAGATAGAGAGGTTCAGAATGCAAGAGATACACATAGCTTTGGAAGAGTTGAGATTCGGCGGAGCGATGATCTACCCGCTGTTGGCTTTAGGGGTGATAGCCCTGGCAATTATTCTTGATAAGGCATACTTATACCGGCGTTATGTTGCGCTGCCTGCCTCCCTGTTGACCTTGGTGGAGACCTATGAGTTTGCCTGGGCTGACCTGAAGCAACAGACAGCCTCGCTTGTCCCCGGCAACTATTTCGGCCGCTTCTTCCAGGTGATTTACGACAACCGCAGCAATCCCGCATGGTGGGTTGAATCCCGCGCTGCCGACGAGGCGCAGCTGATAGAGAAGGCCTTAAACAGAGGTCTGTGGGTATTGGAGACAATTGTTACAGCTGCGCCGCTGCTTGGACTTGTAGGGACCATTGTCGGCATGATGGAGTCATTCAAGTTGATCGGAGGCAGCGGGCTGGTTAATCCTACAGGTATCACAGGCGGCGTGGCCCAGGCGCTGATCGCCACGACCCTTGGCCTTATCATCGCCATCATCGCCCTATTCTCGTTCAACTTCTTCGCGCATCTGCAATCCAGGACCATGGATGAGATGGAGCGTTTGGGCACACGTCTTGTCGATCATATCCGCATGGACCAGGAAAAGAACGGGAGCGCTCTATGAAACTGCGCAGGTCCAGGCAGCACCGGAAGGGGCGGATCGAAATTATCCCTATGATCGACGTGATGTTCTTTCTGCTGGCAACGTTCATTCTAGCTTCGCTTTCTTTACAGAACCTCCATTCGTTACCGGTCAACCTGCCTCAGGGCAAAGCGGCGCCAATGCAGGCAAAAACTCCGATCACTCTTACCATCACGAAGGGAAGCGCAATCCTGATAGACAGCACCCCTGTGACTCTCGACAACCTGGCAGGAACACTAAAACCCATGCTGAAGGGTCTGAATGGGCAGATCATTGTTGCGGCGGATAGCGCTGCGCCGGAGGGAGTGGTGGTGCAGGCAATGCTCCAGGCACGTAATGCAGGTGCAGAACATTTTCTGATTGCTGTGAAGTACAATGAATAAAGGCTTTCCATTGCCTCAGACTGCTGAGATTGACAACCCCTGGCGTCGCCTGCCCTGGACGCTGCCGGCAGCCCTGCTGATTTGGGCAGTCGCATTATTGGGGTTCGCGTATTTTATGGAAAAGTCCGCCTATCGGCCGGCAGAGCTGCTTCCCATCGATGCCCAGGTGATTGAGCAGTCTGTTCCGGCTGCGACACATGAACGGCCTGCCGCGCATAAGCCCAAACCGCTGCCCCCGGTAAAGCCACAGCAGGCTCCTGTGACACATCAGGTTAGCCCGCCGGCTGCCGTGACAACTAGCCCGGCTGTGGCGTTACCTGCTGCCGCCGCTCCCGCCGGCGCCCAGGCCACTGCTACAGGGAACATCTCAACGAACAGCAGCGCCCAGGCCGGGTCATATAACGTAAAGGGCTCGACCCGGGGTAATATATACGCGAGCAGCGGAGCCCGGGCAATTGTCCGCCCAATGCCTCAAATTCCGGATGACCTGCGGGAGGGAGCATTCAATTCCGCTGCGCTGGCGCGCTTCCATATTGCCGTAGATGGCAGTGCAACGGTGGAGACTCGCTAAGCCGACTCCGAATCCACGTCTTAACAGGATTCTGCTGGACAGCCTAGGGAAGTGGCGGTTTATTCCAGCGATAAAGAACGGCAAACCCGTGGCCTCGACAGAAGATATCATTGTCAAGATAGAAGTCAAATAGGTTCAAATAGCCTCCCTGAGTAGGCAGGAACGGGGACCTTCGTCCAAGTGCCCCCAATATTGACAAATTCCTGGATTCAGGTACTATCTATTGTAAAGCGACAAGGGTGTATATGTACGCCCTAATTAATAGGAGGTGCTGTTATGAGGTTGCGTCATTTCACATTTGTTTTGGCAGTGCTGTTCGCCATATACGGTGCAGGTTGCGTTGCATTTGTGGCGGGTGGAGCCATAGGCGGCGGAGCTGCCGTATACGTTAAAGGGCAAATGGACGAGACATTCAATAAGCCCGTTCACAAGGTACACAATGCTACCCTTGCTGCCCTCAGGGAGCTCAATATGCCGCTCTTTGAAGATACTCACGATAATACCAGCGCAAAAATTAAATCAAAAGTCGTAAGCGGACAGGACGTCTGGATAGACATAAGCGCACTCTCGAACACCGATTCCAAAGTGACGGTCCGTGTGGGCATTATGGGTGATGAGGGTAAATCATCGGCAATACTCAACACAATCCAGAAACACCTTTAACTACAGAATGCGCATTGGTACCGGAGAAAGCAGCTTATGATTTCCTTTGGCGCATGACCTCGTAGGCGAGGATACCGGCTGCAACTGATACATTAAGTGAATTAACTTTTCCTTTCATGGGCAGGCTCACGGTCATATCGCACATGTCACGTACGGTCCGCCTCAGGCCTGCTCCTTCAGATCCTACTACCAGGGCCAAAGGGACCCTCATGTCTATATTCCAGAGTGTTTTTCCTGTCCCGGCTTCGGCGCCGATCAAGACGATGTCCGCCTTCCTCATTTTCTCCATCGCGTGCTTTATGTTGACTGTCTCGGCAAGGTATACATGTTCGAGTGCGCCTGCCGATGCTTTTGCAGTCACAGGGGTAATCCCAGCCGACCGATGAGACTGGAACACCACCCCGTGCACCCGCGCAGCATCGGCGACTCTCAGGATCGCACCGAAATTCCTCGGGTCCTCAATGCTATCGAGGACAATAAAAAAAGGGACCTCTCCTGTTCGAGCAGGGATGTTCAACAATTCCTCAATACTTATTGTTTTCCTTTTGCCTGCACTCGCTGCGATACCTTGATGGCCTTTATGAAATCTGCTTTCAAAAAACTCTTTTGTTTCGAACTTCACGGGAATGCCATTTGCACTTGCCGCCTCAATTATCGTGCTGAGGGTATGCCGGCTCTGTTGGTAGACGTACACGGCGCTGATTCTCCGCCCTGACTTTATTGCCTCCAGAACAGGGTTAATTCCGTATGTCCATTCGCCTTTATCTTGTATTCTTTTCATAAGCCCTTATTGCTTGGAATATAGCATTTTTCATAAGCAACAGTCATATGGAAAGGGAGCAACTCCAAAATGTGAATAGTGAAAGGTGAATGGTGAATAGTTAAAAAGTATAGATGTTTTGTTTTCTGTTTTGCCTTGAGCCGTTCACGCTTCACTATTCGCCATTCACTATTCACATTTTTATGAGTTATAATGCACCATGCAATCAGGAGAAGACAAGGCATGGCAGCGACTGGAAGAAGCTGATCCGGCTGTTATCTGTAAGAATGCGGCAGTCGGATTCGATGCGGCAACAGGACGGTACATCCTCGCATCATGCGGTATGGACTTTTCTATATCTCCGGGAGAAAAGCTGATAGAAAGCATCACTGCCGATGGGGATATCCTGTTGGGCAAGCTCAGCTATTTTTTCAGACTTTCGGTCCCATGGTATCTGACCAGCGCCAAAGATATACCGTTGTACGCCAGATTGTTGAAACCTGATAACCTCAAAGGAGGGCATCATTTTTTCAGGGGTTCGCATGTTATGCCTCTCGACAGGGTGGCAGGGAAATATGCCGGTGATGTTAAAGGATTTATGATGAAGGGGGCCCAGTTTGGCGGCACTCCGGTGCAATACGGGGATGCCGCGTTTGTGCTGCTTCCATTTCCGAGAATCCCTGTGACCATTATCCTGTGGACTGCCGATGAGGAGTTTGATGCACGAGTTGAACTGCTGCTTGATGCAACCTGCGAGCTTCATGTGCCGATCGATATCATCTGGTCTATTTCAATGATGAGCCTGCTGCTGTTGCTTTAAATCTTTACTTTCCAGCCGGTGCTGTCCTTTTTATCTTCAAGCAGTATCCCTTTCTCCTCAAGCTCTTTCCTGATTGAATCAGCCAGCGCCCAATCTTTGTCCTCCCTTGCGCTCCGCCGGGCCTCTATCTTCTGTTCTATCTCGACCTCTGTGAAAGGGATCTTCTTGATAGCCAGCAGATCGACATTCCATTTTGCCGGGGTCCTGTTGAATAGATTAAGCACGCTGTTTGCTAAATGCAGCGTATCCCGTGCCCGCTCTATCAGTGTCCGGGCATCCTTACCTTGAGGTTTCGCATCGAGGAATTTGTTGATCACCCTGATAAGCTCAAAGACGTGCCCTATTGCGAGGGCGGTGTTGAAATCATCGTCCATCGCTTCTTCAAACCGATCTTTAAATTTATCGAGCACTGAAGTGAGTTCGTCGGATATTTCGTCTATATCCTTATTTGGCTTAGGCGCCGATGCCTGGGTGCAGGATAAAAATTCATTGATCCTGGAAATAGTGCTGTAATACCGGCCCAAAGATGATTCTGCATCGCGCAACTGTTCGCTCGAAAATTCAATAGGGCTGCGGTAATGACTTGAGATCAGGAATAGTCTTATGACCTCTGGATCGAATTTATCAAGTATTTCACGGATAGTGAAGAAGTTTCCAAGAGATTTTGACATTTTCTCTTTATCGATAGTGATAAAGCCGTTATGGACCCAATATTTTGCGAAGGGCTTCCCGGTGAATGCCTCTGACTGTGCTATCTCATTGTCATGGTGTGGGAAGATAAGATCAGCGCCGCCGCCATGAACGTCAATAGATTCGCCGAGATGGCGGATTGCCATCGCCGTGCATTCAATGTGCCATCCCGGACGTCCTTTGCCCCAGGGGCTCTCCCACCACGGTTCGTTTTCTTTGGAGGCCTTCCAAAGTGCAAAATCGGATGGGTTCCTTTTATTTTCCTCAATATTGACACGCGCGCCTGCAAGGAGGTCTTTTTGCTCTTTCCCTGAGAGCTTGCCATAGTCGGGGAATGTATCAACAGCAAAATATACGCTCCCATCGGACACGTAGGCGTGACCATTATCAATAAGCGCCTTTATGACTCCAATCATTTCCTTTATATGGTCTGTTGCCCTCGGCTCCAAATCGGGCCGCGCTACACCGAGCCGGTCCATATCCTCATAATATCCGGCGATATATTTTTGTGCGACTTTGTCCCATGTGATCCCTTCCTCGTTGGCCCGCTTTATTATTTTGTCGTCTATATCGGTAAAGTTCCTGACATATTTGACTGTGAATCCCTTATGTCTCAGATACCGGCTGATGATATCAAAAACCACGGCACTCCTTGCATGGCCGATATGCGAATAGTCGTAGACTGTAACTCCGCAGGCATAGATGCCCACCTTGCCATTCTCTATGGGGATAAAGTCTTCTTTTTTCCCTGTCATGGTATTGAATATCTTCATGCCCGCTCTTTTACCTTCCATTTTATCGATCCTCGCTTCAATTTTTTCTATCTGCTCTGCGAACTCTATCATTTTTTCATTTACAGGGTCCGGGAGTTTCACATGGTCAAGCGCCTCAACAGGGCCTCCAGCCTCCATCCGCACGACTTTCTTTTTTATGATCCGGCCAGGCACGCCAACAACAATGGCGTAATCCGGGACAGGGTTCAAAACAACCGAATTAGCGCCAATTTTAACATAATCGCCTATCTTCATCGGTCCAAGTATCTTTGCTCCTGTTCCTACGACCACGTTATTCCCGAGTGTCGGGTGGCGCTTCCCTTTTTCTTTTCCCGTGCCGCCAAGTGTCACCCCCTGGTACAAGAGGCAATCATTCCCTATCTCTGTAGTCTCTCCTATGACGACTCCCATACCGTGATCAATAAAGAAACCGCTCCCTATTTTTGCGGCCGGATGAATCTCGATGCCGGTGAGGAACCGCGCTACATGGGACAGGAATCTGGGGAGGACCGGTATGCGAAGATTCCAGAGCGCATGGCTTATGCGGTGCATAAAAATGGCATGAAACCCCGGATAGGTCAACAGGACCTCAACAGCATTTCTTGCAGCTGGATCACGCTCGAAGATTGCGTGATAATCTCTATTGATGTCTTTCCAGAAGCCCATCAGTTAAGTATCCTCAATGTGTTGTCGGATGCGCTGTCTCTCATATCGTATATTAGCAGAAACGGATGTTGATTTATCCACCGCCTGGCGAATCCTCTTTTTACTTTTTCAAGAAGTCACAGCTATAGGGCAGCATGCCCTCTTGATGTTGCCTGGCGTATTTGACTAATGCTTTAGAAATCATTCCAAAATTATCTGACGGTATGGAGCTTGGTATGATGAGAATTCCGAAGTGCTTCCATTCTTTCTCGAAGAATTTGCTTGTCAGAACCACAAAATGGCGTCCATTGTATGTTACAAGGCATCTGTCCTGTGTTGCAGCATATGCGAGTTGCTCTTCATCGGATACGCTGGTTCCTCCCCTGCCCACTTCATGGGCGCTTACCGCATCGATATCATTCTGTCTTAATATTTCGGCAATCTTAGGGCTTATATCTTCATCAAGGTAGAATGTCAATTTACGCGCCTACCCGCAGGTGCGAATAGTTTTTTCTCACATAGTCCTCATTCACCATTTCATTCAGTTCTATTTGACGGTCTATCTCCTCAGGATAAGCTTTATAGTAGCCCAGCGCGGACCTGAGCTGATATTCAGTAAGCCAATGGAAAGCTTTTTTCAATCGCTGTTCATCCTTGTCCATGGCCTTGTATTGCGCAATGACTTCCCATACTTCTATCCCGGAGCCGGCTATTTTTGCCGATCTTTCCATCTCATGGGCGAAGACAATGCCAGGGCATTTTCTCATTTTTATGGCTTCTCTCAGGAGTTCATTTGTTATAGCTGAGAAATCTTTTCCCGACTGCCTTGATAATCTCTCTATTTCGGCGAGATCTTTGTGCTGCATCCTTATGCTTTTTGTCACTGTTTTTGTTGCAGTTGTCATATAACCTCCTGACATTGTTTACAATGTATTATAGTGTATGATAAAAAGCAATAAGCCGTCAATAGATATATTGTCGGTACTCAGCGGATGGATGCACCACAGAGGAAGGCATTAAGACGGGCCGCGCTTTTCTATTTGAAACATTTCTTTACAGGGCAGGAATTTTATCAGTGTTCTTATCGGGTATCGTTTAATTATCCGCAATCCCGAACCGCTCATCCAGTATTCTCCGGAATCGAGGTGTATATATAAGGTCATAAACAAACTCCCTATCAGGGAAAAGATAAAGCACAGTTTTCCTTGTATTGTTCATCAGCGCCAGTGATTCATGCAGCGTCAGATCGGACTGCATCAGGGTCGCCTGAGTAAGGTCAACGATCCATCTCAGCCGCCGCATGTTTTTCTCTTCCTCCTTAATTAGGTCATCACTCATCTGTCCGCGTATTGTCTGAATTAGCCCCGTTTATCTCCAGTTATTATTCTTCCTGTGCTTATTTGACAATCCTTTAAATGGGTTGACCGCCAGGTTTTTGGGAATGAATTCTCCACATTTGCAGTTCCAGCCGTCTTCGGTACGCTCCTCAGTGGTGAGCACTGCTCCACATATAGGGCATATATACTCTGTGCTGTCATCTGATGCAAAATCCGAGTATTGGCTCATTTCATCAATGCTGCCACCGTAGGGAACTGGTTGATATCGGTATGGGGCAGGAAGAGTGCGGACATATATTCGTCCATAAAGCTGCGGGAAACGGAAAGTTCCACGTAGGTCATTTTTGAAGCGATTTCTTCGGCTTCGTTTCTTAATTCTTCGGAAAGCAGGCAGAGGTATGCGCCGGTGATAGACGTGTTTCCCATAAAGACAAACCGATCTATGGGAGCATCAGGTAGCATGCCCAGTGTTATTGCCCTCTCGATATTCAGATAATTGCCGAATCCGCCTGCTATATATATTTTTTCAATTGCATCAAGGGTGAAACCGGCTTCGCCGAGCAGTGTCGTAACGCCGGCGTAGATGGCGGCCTTGGCCCGAAGCAGATTTTCGATGTTGACCTCGGTAAGCACGATTTCCTTATGCCGGGCATCACCCCCCTCGAAAACATACTCTAACTTGTCTTCGCCGTCCCGTACCCTGTCGGTCTTGCCGGAAACAAACTTACCCTTGAGGTCGAGAATTCCTGTAAGGAACATCTCAGATACTGCGTCTATCATCCCCGATCCGCATATCCCCATTGGTATGCCGCCGCCTATCACAGATATTTCGGGTTCGAGAGTTTGCTTGTTGATTTTGATAGCCTCAATTGCTCCAGTTGTCGCGCGCATTCCGCATCGTATCCCGCTGCCTTCGAAACATGGTCCGGCTGAACAGGCAGCAGCCATAAGCCATTCATTATTGCCGATGGCTATTTCACCATTGGTGCCTATGTCCATAAAAAGTGCTATTTCAGGGTTCCGGCACATTTTCGAGGCGAGCACCCCGGCAACAATATCGCCTCCAACATAACTGGCTACGCATGGAACAGTATAAACGGGCGACTGGGGGTTAATGGAAAGTCTGGCACTGCCTCCTTTCCAGAGCGGGAAAAAGTTGAGCGCAGGGATGTAAGGCGCTTCCCTGATGGAGCCTGGGTCCATTCCCCAGAATATATGGGACATTGTTGTATTGCCCGCTATAGTGGCCGAATCTACCTCACATGTTTCAATGCCATGCCGTTCCAAAAGGGGGGCGACTATTGTGTTGATATCGGCAACCACAGCGTTTCTAAGTTCACCGAGCCCTCCCTTTTCGGTTGCATGGACTATCCTTGTTATCACATCATCGCCGAAACGCATCTGGGAGTTATAAGTTGAACCGATGTCCATTACGGCCCCGTCGAGCAGATTTACAACATATACGACAACAGTGGTGGTGCCGATGTCGATTGCCAATCCGTACCGTCTGCTGCAATGCCCCGGAAACGATAAGAAAATGGCCTCGCCTCTAACGTCGTTGCCCGGCACATATGTAAGATCGACCTTCCACTCCGCCTCACGAAGTGTCTTGCCCATTGTCGATATAAATCCGTGTGAAAAAACCATATCCCTCAAACCTTTTTTATCCAGCGCCCTTTTTAGGCGTTCAAGGTCGCTGATGTTGTCTATAATGGTTGGAGGCGGGAGTTCGAGAGCGATCCGTTTAATCGGAGGGTTGATAGTAACACCGAAGGACTCAAGGTACTCAACGAGGTTTTTAGTTCTGGCAATAGCAATCTTGTCTCCTATTGCGAGTTTTGACTCTTTCGGTATCTCAACAGCGAGATCGCTTTTAGGAAAGGTCTGGCACGCAAGCACTAAACCGGTTTCACGCTCTTTTGCAGTCAGTTTTCCGTATGAGAGAGAATCAGCAGTTCCGTCAAGGACTTTTACTCTGCATTTCCCGCATGTGCCTTTGCCGCCGCAGGAGGCGACAAGATAAATGCCGGCTTTTTTCAGGGCGGTGTAAAGACTCTCTCCCTTGTGAGTTTGCACGACTTCATCTGAAGTCAAACGCAGTTCCAGTATCGTCACCTCTTATATTGAAATATAAAACATATTTTACCATAGTTATTATATATACTTCCCTGCAATTCAGACAGTGTAATGAAGGATGTGTCTCTGAAGCGAATCGCGGAGTCCTGGTAACAGTTCTCGGCGAAGTGAGCGTCTAACAGGCGCAATGTCTGAGCCCGAAGGGCGAGTTTTGCGGCTGTAGCGAACAAGCCGTTAGAACTGTCAGGACGTAGCGCCTGAGCGTAAGAGACATATCCTTCATTACACTGTCTGAATAACAGATATAATTCCGATTACGGAAAAACATGGACGGTGACTTTTTTATCCGGAGAGAGTGCCGGCATAGTTTACAATCTCTGCTGTGCAGTATGGTAAAATGTTCCATGCGAATATATTGTCGAGAAGCAGACAATGTCGGATAAAAAACTTTTCCATCTCTATCGCACCCCTGCCCTCTCTCCGTATAAGAGAAACGTGCTCCTGAACACGGTGAAGGAAAGTATCTCTCCTGATATCGCAGATATTGAAACAGAGTTCTGCTTTAATATAGAGACATCGGGACCTCTCACCGAGAGAGAACTGAAAGTCCTCCGGTGGCTCCTTGCCGAGACCTTCGAGCCTGACAACTTTTCCGACAAGAGTTTCTTGGCTGGAGATGGATACTACTTTGAGGTAGGTCCGCGATTGAACTTTACTACAGCGTGGTCTGCGAATGCAGTTTCGATCTGCCACGCCTGCGGTTTGCTGAAAGTCTGGCGCATAGAGCGCTCCAGGAGATTCAGGCTGCTGCCGCGAAAGGGCGGTAAACAGGCAGCTTTTCCTAAAGAAGAATTCCACAGGCTTATTCACGACAGGATGACAGAAACCCTGTACCGCGAGCCCCTTACGACTTTTGAGACAGGGATCAGGCCTGAACCGGTCAAAATCATACCTGTCATGGAATATGGCAAACAGGCGCTGGTGCAGATCAACAAAGAGTTGGGTCTCGGCTTCGATGAATGGGACATCGATTTTTACTACCGGTTATTTAAAGATGAGCTGAAAAGAGATCCGACCGACGTGGAATGCTTCGACCTGAGCCAGTCCAACAGCGAACACTCCCGCCATTGGTTTTTCAACGGCAGGCTTATTATTGACGGCAAGGCCCTGCCTGAAAACCTGATGCAGATCGTCAAGGAGCCTTACATAAGAAACCCAGGCAACAGCATTATAGCATTCAGGGACAATTCGAGTGCTATCAGGGGATATGAAATTTCGACTATTATGCCGGAAAATCCTCTGGCCTTCTCTCCGCTAAGGCTGTCCCAATGTGCTTACCATATTATTTTTACTGCAGAAACACATAATTTCCCTTCCGGGGTTGCGCCGTTTCCAGGCGCTGAAACGGGCACCGGCGGCAGAATAAGGGACGTGCATGCAACTGGGAGGGGAAGCCTCTTTGTTGCCGGAACAGCGGCTTACTGCGTGGGAAACTTACAAATCCCGGGATATCCGCTGCCCTGGGAGCACGGCTGCTTTATTTATCCCGGCAATATGGCCTCGCCGCTCCAGATAGAAATTGAGGCAAGCAACGGGGCATCGGACTACGGAAACAAGTTTGGCGAACCGGTCATTCAGGGCTTTACCAGGTCGTTCGGGCTGAGACTCCCTGACGGCGAGAGAAGGGAATGGATTAAACCGATAATGTTTACCGGCGGCGTAGGGCAGATCGATGCGCGTCACATAAAGAAACAAGAGCCGGAACCGGGCATGTCAGTGGTCAAGATCGGCGGACCTGCATACCGTATTGGTATGGGAGGCGGGTCTGCTTCAAGCATGATACAGGGAGAAAACGTAGAGGAACTCGATTTCAACGCCGTGCAGCGCGGCGATGCGGAAATGGAGCAAAAGCTGAACAGGGTCATAAGGGCATGTATCGAACTCGGTGATGACAATCCTATTGTCAGCATCCATGACCAGGGGGCCGGCGGCAATTGCAACGTTGTAAAGGAAATTGTCCATCCGGCAGGCGCCAAGATCGATATTCGAAAGGTAATTACAGGCGATTATACATTGTCCGTTCTTGAAATATGGGGCGCCGAATACCAGGAACAAGACGCCCTTCTTATCCGCCCCGAGAAAACAGAGATGTTCATGAGGCTTTGCTGCAGGGAAAAGGTCCCTGTTGCAGTGATCGGGGAAATAACCGGTAACGGAGAAATTGTAGTATATGATGGGAATGACGGTACGGTTGCCGAGCAGTTAAGCCTGGAACGGGTACTTGGGGACATGCCGAGGAAAGTATTCAGAATGGAACGCATTCACTACAATATGCAACCGCTTGACCTGCCTGACGACTTTTCGTTTGAAGATGCTCTGGGCAGGGTGCTCAGGCTTATATCGGTGGGGTCAAAGAGATTTCTGACAAACAAGGTGGACAGGTCGGTTTCAGGTCTGATTGCCAGGCAGCAGTGCGCAGGGCCGCTTCAGCCTCACTGTATCCGACGTGGCCGTTATAGCACAAAGCCATTTTGGCCTGACCGGTTCAGCCATAGCCATAGGTGAGCAGCCGATCAAAGGGATCATCAATCCTTCAGCTATGGCCAGGATGTCTGTCGGAGAAGCGTTAACCAATATTATTTGGGCCCGAATAAGCGCGCTCAGGGATATCAGGTGTTCCGCCAACTGGATGTGGGCGCCAAAACTTCCGGGCGAAGGCGCGCGGCTTTATGATGCTGCTTTAGCGATGAGGGACATAATGCTGGAACTCGGCATTGCCGTTGACGGTGGTAAAGACAGCCTCTCAATGGCTTCAATTGTGACACAGCCCTCCGGAGAAACTGAAATGGTGAAGTCCCCGGGAGCGCTGGTTATATCTGCTTATGCCCCGTGCCCTGATATTACAAAGGTGATTACGCCTGACCTTAAAGCCCAGGGCAAGAGCAGGCTTATCTATATCGATATGGGGTCGGGGAAAAACAGGCTTGGAGGTTCGGCGCTTGCCCAGTGCTATAAACAGGTGGGGATCACGTCTCCCGATGTGGAAGACAGCCATCTGCTTAAGGACGTTTTTAATGCGGTGCAACTCCTGATAGATGGCGGTCTGGTGCTTGCAGGCCATGACAGGAGCGACGGAGGTCTCATCACTACACTGCTCGAAATGGCCTTTTCAGGGAATTGCGGGCTGGAAGTCGATCTCAAGGACGGTAATTCAGATGATCCCGTCGCTGTCTTCTTTTCGGAAGAACTGGGACTGGTTGTGGAGTATGAAAAAAAGTACGAGAAAGAAATTGTGTCTATACTGAAGGCTAACAAAGTGTCTTACCATATTATCGGCGGCAGTCTTACTGAAAAGACTATCAGGATACGCCTTAACGGTGAATTGGTATTAGATAAGGACTTGCTGGAACTCAGATCCGTATGGGAAGAGACAAGCCACCGAGCTGGACATGCTTCAGGCAAATCCCGAGTGTGTTCTTGAAGAGAAAGCTGTAATTTATGACAGGCCCGGGCCCTCATTCCATCTCTCCTTTACCCCGAAGCAGACGCCCGCTGTTTTTATGAAAAAGAAGGTGAAACCCGCTGTTGCGGTTGTCAGGGAGGAAGGCAGCAATTCCGACAGGGAAATGGCTTCAGCATTTTATCAGGCCGGTTTTGAGCCCTGGGACGTGACTATGACCGATCTGCTCTGCGACAGTGTAACGCTCTCACGGTTTAAGGGTATAGCTTTTGTCGGGGGGTTCAGTTATGCAGATGTGCTCGATTCTGGAAAGGGATGGGCCGGCACTATACGATTCAGCAAGACTCTTTTTAAGCAGTTCGATGATTTTTATAAGAGGGCGGACACATTCAGCTTAAGTGTATGCAACGGGTGCCAGCTCGCTGCGCTGCTCGGGTGGGTACCCTGGCAGGGCATTCCTGGTAAACGCCAGCCGAGGTTCATCCAGAACAGGTCGGGCAGATTTGAATCACGTTTTGCTGCAGTAAGGATTCTCAAAAGCCCTGCGCTGATGCTGAAAGGTATGGAAGGCTCTGCGCTCGGTATATGGGTGGCCCATGGCGAAGGGAGAGCTCACTTCCCGGATGATAATATATACAGAGAAGTGATGAGCAAGAACCTAGCACCTATACGGTTCATAGATGACAGCGGTAAAATAACGGAAAGTTATCCCTTCAATCCAAACGGCTCTCCTTCGGGAATTGCAGCCCTGTGCACTGCCGACGGCAGGCATCTTGCTCTAATGCCCCATCCCGAAAGGACGTTCCTGACGTGGCAGTGGGCATGGATGCCCGAGCACATGAAGAAAACACTCAAAGTTTCCCCATGGCTGAAGATATTCCAGAATGCCCGCAAGTGGTGCGAGGAGAAATAAGGACGCAGGAACTTCCGAGGTATTTACAAATGCATTCCGAAAACGTATAATGACTTGGAGACAATAACAACATTGGATTCCTTAATATCCGGCAGGAGAAATAGTATGATCAAGAGGGATTACGTAAAATCATTTTACTCCAATGTATTTGTAACGTGCTATGACGCCGACGGAGTTAAATATGTTGCAAACCAGCATGGCAACTGGGACGTGTACGAAGGGGAATACTTGCGTGGCGAAAAGACCCGCACCGTTTCGAAGAGTTCAGACGAAATAAAAAAAATTATGAAAGAGTTTAAGCAGCAGACCGTATAAACCGGAAAAAAGTAATCCACCAAAGCTCTACCTTTCATACTGCATTATGCGCCATTTAATGAACATCGTTGTGACAACAGGCTTGCTGCTTATCGTTTCCTGCCTGCCGGCCTTATCAGGCACAATTGTCAACGTCCGGCTCTGCGATGAAGTAGTAAACGGGAATTTACCGCAGGTGCAAAGCCTTTTGGACAAGGGAGCTGATCCTGATATTAAGCTGTGCCTCAATGGCGTGACCCCCCTGATGCTTGCGGCCTCGTTTAATCAAGCCGAAATAATGAAGTTATTGCTTGCGCAAGGAGCTGGACTCAACGATATCGATAAAAGCGGCAGAACCGCACTGACGATTGCGGCGGATAAAGGCAATGTCGAGAGCGTCAATATACTGCTCGACAGCGGAGCGTATATCAACGCACGTGATAATGCCGATCGGACCGTTCTGATACATGCCCTTGATGTCCTGGAAAAAAAACTTGATCGCGCGCACCGGGCAGACAAAGTAAGGGCTGGTCCGGAATTGAGAGGGCGTTTGGCTGTTGCCCGGCTTCTGATTGAAAGGGGGGCTGATATTGAGGAAAACGACAATACCGGGAGGACAGCACTTTTTATTGCCGCCTATCACGGCCACGCTGAACTTGCAAAGATGCTGGTAAAGAAGGGGGCCGCAGTCAGCAGTTCAAATAATGATGGAGTCACAGTTCTTATGGCAGCACTTTTAGGCGACCAGGCTGAACTGGCCAAATTTTTGATCGACAAGGGGGCTGACATCAATGCTGCCGATGACAACGGCACTACGGCGCTTCTCCTTGCAATCGAGAAGGGTAATAATGACATGGTGAAAGCGCTGGTCGGCAAGAGTGTCGATGTCCGAACCGCTGACAGTGACGGCGTTACCCCCCTTCTGATGGCTGTCAACAAAGGCAATACCGACGTTGCAAAAATATTGATAAAAAAAGGGGCCGCAATTGATAGTGCTGACGATCTTGACAGAACACCCCTTGATGTTGCCGTTGAAAGGAACAACACCGATATTGTCAAACTGCTTTTGAATAAAAACGCCGATATAAATGCTGTTGACGAAAGCGGAAGGACATCCCTTATTGTTGCTGCGGACAATGGATACACTGATGTCGTAAAAATGCTGCTTAGCAAAGGGGGCTGTGCTCTTGATGCACAGGATGACAGCGGCGAGACCGCACTTAACTCGGCTGCAAAAAGAAAATTCCAGGATATTGTAAAGCTGCTTACTGACGCCGGAGGCGGAAGGTAACCTATTTCAACAGCAGGGCTGCCAGTTCGACCTTCTTCACTTCTTCAGTAATAGCCTGGACATGACTCCACTCCCTGGAATCGGGACTGATTGAGGGAACAAGGTTGTCGATAAATTCTCGTATTATTTCGAGCGGTTTTTTGATTTCGAATGCGACCATTTGCAGTCTTTCTGTCAGCGAGTATTGGGCCATTAGTTGCGATCCGTCCAGGCCCTTCCCATTGAACACAAAAAAAATCCACTTTGTCATTGTCAGTATCAGCTTTTGAAGCGTAAAATTCGCCTTCTCCAGGAGCTTTATGAGGTCGCCTTCCCTGCTCATATTCACTTTCAGGGTCTCTGAAATTTCCTGAACCTCATTGAATGCCGACACGAGAAGCGGCGTAAGCACCTCGCTTTTTATACCGTAAATCGTCTCAACTTCAGTGAACATAACATGCCATCCAGCCCCTTGTTCGCTGATCAGATAAGAAAACCTGCGTGCCGCATCACAAAGTAGAGCAAGGGGAGGGACTCTGTCCTGCCGTTTTTCATTGAGGCAAGCATCCTGGCATTCAAGGATAATTTCAGGAAAATTCCAGTACCTGAGCGCCTGGTGTCCTATATCACGATGGTTGACTCCGAATTGTTCCTGTTCCCATTCAATGAGGGTCTCAAAGGGATATGGCCCTGGCATGAAATCGCTTTTACCCTTTATAAACAGGTCAAAAAAGATTAACGATCCTATCTCAAGCGTCAGTCCGGCAACAAATGCCTCTTCAGGATTGCATGTTTTCTTTGTCCTTGCGAGACTTCGTGCGATGATGGCCCTGTAAAGGGACGACCTCCAGAATTCTTCATAGTCCATCGCGCCAACCTTACCCATCGGGAATGCGTCCCTAAGGGAAATAGAAAGGGCCATATTCCGGAGATGCATAAAGCCAACCCTCATAATTGCCTTTTCTATGGTGGTAATTTGTCCTTCGTTTCCGAAAAATGCTGCGTTCGCAAGCCTCAGCAGTCGAGCGGCAAGGGACGGGTCCTTTGCCATCAGAGAAGCCAGATCATCAATTGAAGCAGTCTCGCTTGAAGCAAGTTCCCTGAGGCGCAGGGCAATCGGGGACAGCACGGGAAGGCCATAGCCCTCTCTGATTTTTTCCAATACGGAATTATTCTCCTGATTCATCACAGCTAATTCAGCCCCCTGTCAGTATAGTGATTTATAATTAACACACTCCGCCATCCCGATTTCCACGGCCATGCGTATTTCCGTCACTCAAATATTTTATGGCCGCATTCTCGTCGGGAAAGACAAGTATGAATTTTGTAAGTCCGAGCATCTCGAAAGTTTCGCTATATGTCTTGCTCATCTCGGTAAAACAAAGTGTCCCCCCGGCTTCTCTCAGCTTTTCGATAATGCCAAGCAGCATTGAAATACCGATAGTGTTGATATAATCCGTTTCCCTGAAGTTCAATACGACTTTCCTGACGTCACTTTCAAGACAGGCGGTGCATTCCTTCACGAGGTTCTCTCCGGCGATATTGTTCAAATACCCTTGCGGGTAAAGAACCGCCACGTCGCTTATGCGTGTTGAAGTCACTTTAAAACCGTTTGTAACACTCATCTGAGCACCTCGCTAGGTTTTATGTTTTTTATAAGGACTATCCTTGTCCTGTCTTCTATTCTCTCTATTCTGACTTCATCCATAATCGTGCGAATAAGCTTCATCCCCCAGCCTCTTTTATGCTCGGAACGCAATTTTTCCTCGACAGCAACCTCTTCGATATTTTCGATATCAAAAAACTTGCCCGGGCACTCGATCATTATCTCGAGCCTTTCCGCCAATGTGGTAAATTTAAGCGTCACCTTTTTGTCATAACTGCCACTGTGCTCGATCGCATTGAGGCAAGTCTCGATGAGCGCGAGCTGGATATGTTTTATCACATCAGGAGCGATGTTCATATTCTTGCCTATCTGTTCAACCGCTTTTGCAGCGACCAGTTCAGCGTTTGAAGTCATTGGGATGACCATTTCATATGAGGGCGCGGCGGCCGCGCTTATCGACGAATATCTTGCCTCTATCAACTCCTGTATCTGCCGCAATCTCACGCCTTCCACTTCTCTCAAATAGAGGCTTTGCATAAAATCCTGCAGCACATTGTCCTTCAAATGCCTTATGTTGGCCACTCCCTGGATAATGCCGGCCATCTGAAGAGATTCGAGGACTGACCTGACCGAGGCTTCCGGCACTGCAAGTATTTTAGCGAGCCGTCCTGTATCGTGGAACTCGCTATCCGACTTGATCAAATGCATAAACAGTTGAGCAGCTATCCTCCGCTGTCCTGCATCCCTGATGAACTCTCCCAATATTGACGACCAGTAGAACGCGGTCTCTCCCCCGGATATTTCGAAACTGTAAATCTCCCAAATATCGAGGTCCGTAATGTTTCTTTTCTCCATTTTCCAGATTGCCCGGACTATATTCCTTATATAAAGCGGATTACCGCCCAGGATTCTTACAAATTTGAGCATGGTTTCCTTATCGCAAGTTATCTGCAGATCGTCGCAGTACCGCTTGAAAAGGGCATAGGCAGCATCCTCCGGGAGCTGCCCGAGGAACATTCTTTCTGCCATGCCTCTGAAGGAATTATCGGTAAAAATAGATTCCAGTATGCCCTCCGGAGAACCTGTCAGCACGTGCGGACAAAGATAGTTTCTCATAGAGCTTTCGAACAGGCCTATGAGACCCGGGGAATCACCTGGAGAAGTTTCGTAAAGCTGGGCAGCCATATGAAAATCATCGAGCATAATGAATACAGGCCTTCCGCTCTTGCCTGCCGCACTGACAGGCGCTGAAATTGCCGCCAGTACCTGACCGTAAGGATCGTCGTTTTTCACATGGTCCTGAAAATCTTCGATGAGATCAATCATCCATTCGACTCTGAGAGAAGCAATTAACGGAAAGAGCCGCGTCAGAGACGTGCCCATTCCGTCGATAAAAGTGGGGTCTTTCTTGAGATAAGCAAGATATTGCCTCACAAATCTCGTGAAATAATCTTTCGCAAAATAAGAGGCTTTCAGTATTCCCCGCTGGAACAAATAATAAAAGGGAGCAATATTCTTGTCCCCCCAGAAAATTATTCGGAATGTCTGCTTGATAAGTTCTGTCTTGCCTATACCCCGTGTCCCTTCCAGCAGTATATTACCTGCCATAGTACGACCCCGGAGATCGGAAAAGCGCCTCAAGTAATTCAAGCTCGTTCTCCCGGTTGACGAAATCTTTTATGGGAACGGTATTAAACGGCACCAGTGTTCCGCCTTTTTATTTTCCAGAACATTTTTCATCCTCATTGCTGAAGTTTATCAGGTCATCATACCAGAGTCAAACTACAATCCTATTACAGCTCTATTTTAGAGTTTCAGAAGTGAATGTAACACGTCCGCCATTCGGCATTCATACTCCCTTGGACCCGCAGCATCTCCGATATAACGATTTTTTGGATTAATTATCGGTATACTACCATGACCTGTTGCAAAATTTCAGCATACAGGGCGACTATGAGACAAGTACGGCAGGAATCCGGTTTTCGCGTCTCGAAGGGGCACCTGCCTTTTCAAAAGACTTGGGATATGGTATTTTTGGAATAGGATATCCTTCACGCCTGTACACTACAGAGCAAATTGAAGAAGTATATGAGTCAGTTCCATGTGGGGAGAACAATGTATTTTATCGGTCTTGATGCCGGATCGGTCGCTATTAAGCTTGTTGTCCTTGATGCGCGCGGGAACGTGCTCAGAAGGGATTATGTCAGGCATTTCGGCCACCCCGGCGGTACCGCCGCAACCCTTTTGAAAGAAGCAAAGAAGCTTTATCCCGCAAGCGGACTCTCTCTTACGGGTTCGGCTGCTAAAATGCTCGCCTCTAGGCTGGAAATAAAGTACCTCAACGAGATAATCTCACAATCCTATTCCGTCAAGAAATTATTCCCCAGCATTAATACCATTATAGAGATCGGCGGCGAAGACTCAAAACTTATTTTGATGGAGGACGGACAAATCACGGACTTTTCGATGAACTCGGTCTGTGCTGCCGGTACCGGGTCCTTTCTTGAGCAGCAGGCTGAGCGACTGAGAATGAGCATAGAAGAGTTCAGTGAAATTTCTGTGCACTCGGCAAGGCCCGCAAAGATAGCGGGACGATGCAGTGTTTTTGCAAAATCCGACATGATACATCTCCAGCAGATTGCGACCCCTATGGAGGACATTGTTTCAGGTTTATGTTTCGCAGTTGCAAGGAATTTCAAGAGCAGTATTGTTAAAGGGAGAGACCTGAAGCTTCCTGTTGCTTTTCAGGGCGGCGTAGCAGCAAACAAGGGGATGGTGCGTGCCTTTAAAGAGGTTTTTGAACTTGATGAATTGTTCATCCCTGAGGATCACTTCTTTATGGGAGCGCTAGGCGCCGCTCTTAAGGACATGGATGATCACTTCATCAACGATTATGATCCCTATGCCCTCGATGCCTTCCTCTCGTCAGCCAGGCTTGATGATCAGGGACACCAGCCTCTTTTCTCAGCAGCAGCCCTGCCCGGCCGGGATAGAAAGAACGGAGGGACCCCTGTATTTACAGAGGAGCATACAGGTGCTTATATGGGGATAGACATAGGCTCTATAAGCACTAACCTTGCTCTGGTCGATGAGCATGGCACGCTTATCGCCAAACGGTATCTTATGACTGCCGGAAGGCCTATTGACGCCGTCATGAAGGGTCTCGATGAGCTTTATGCCGAGGTGGGAAACACAGTCGACATTCTTGGAGTGGGAACAACCGGCTCGGGGAGATACATGATCGCCGATTACGTAGGCGCAGATATTGTCAAGAACGAGATCACGGCCCAGGCAACCGCTGCTATTTTTATCAATCCTGCTGTTGACACAATATTTGAGATCGGCGGGCAGGACTCAAAATATATTTCTATAAGAGAAGGGGTTATTGTTGACTTTGAAATGAATAAGGCATGCGCGGCTGGAACAGGCTCTTTCCTTGAGGAACAGGCTGAAAAACTCGGAATCCCGGTGAAAGATGAATTCGCGGCTCTCGCATTCCATTCAAAGCGGCCCTGCAGACTTGGCGAGCGCTGCACAGTTTTTATGGAAAATTCGCTTATGGCGAACCTTCAAAGGGGGGCTGCAAGAGATGACCTCCTGGCTGGACTTGCTTACTCAATTGTGCAGAATTATGTAAATAGGGTAATTGCAGGAAAACCTATCGGAAAGAATATTTTCTTCCAGGGCGGTGTCGCCTTTAACAAGGCTGTTGTGGCCGCTTTTGAGAAATACCTGGGCACAGGTATTACTGTACCGCCAAATCACGATGTTACCGGAGCCATCGGCATGGCCCTTATTGCAATGAGGCACATGAAACTGCTGCCGGCTGCTGAACAGAGAACCAGGTTCAAAGGATTTTCCCTTTCAAAGCGTCCGTATGAGATTGCCTCGTTTGAATGCAAAGGATGTTCAAATGTATGTGAGATAAACAGGGTAAAGATACAAGGCGAAGAAGAACACCTCTTTTACGGAGGCAGGTGCGAACGCTATGACGTCAGGCGGTCCAAAACTCTATCGCTCCCTGACCCCTTTGAATACAGGGAGGAAATGCTCTGGAAGACGCACTTGGCTAGGATGGCTCAGAAACCCGGGGAAACGGAGAAACAGGGAGATGAAAAAATAAAAATAGGAATACCTTACATTTTCTTTTTTCATGATTATCTCCCTTTCTGGACGGCTTTTCTGTGGGAACTCGGTTTTGAGGTAGTAGTTTCTCCAAAGACGAATAAGCAGATAGTGCAGCTGGGTGTTGAGAATGTTCTTTCGGAAGCCTGTTTTCCTGTAAAAGTCGCACATGGTCATATAAAATACCTCGTGGATGCGGGCATAGATGCGCTCTTCATTCCCAGCTTTATTGACGTGAGTCATGGCGGAAAAGACTACCCTACGGGTCTTGCATGTCCTCATACACAGACCATCCCTTATGTCTCGAAGGCTGCAATCAAAGGAGCCAGGCGCATCACCCCTATTGTAGATTTCAGCAGGGGAATGGATTACCTTAAGAGAGAACTGCACAGAAGCTTTAAGGAATTCGGTATCAGAAAAAAAGATATTGACCGGGCCATGGGACATGCCGGAACTGTGCAGGAGGAATTTTCCACTTCAGTGGACCGGAAAGGCAGGGAATTATTGTCGCAGTATGCTTCAGGAACGCAGGCAGTAGCAGTGATAATCGGACGTGCCTATAATGCGTTTGATCCTGAGGTCAATCTTCGCATCCCCGGGAAACTCTCTGCAATCCACACCATTTCCGTACCAATGGATATGCTTCCGCTCGGAGAAGTCCGGACTAATGATGCTTGGCCTAATATGTACTGGAGGTCGGGACAAAGAATACTGAACGCAGCCCGGATTATCAGGAATACCCCACATCTTTATGCAATTTATATAGGAAATTTCTCTTGCGGCCCTGACTCATATATACTCAAATATTTCAAAGAGGAAATGGCTGACAAGCCATTTCTGCACATTGAGATAGACGAGCACAGTGCTGATGCTGGCGCGATTACGCGGTGCGAGGCCTTCCTGGACAGCATAGCGCAGCAACGCCAAAGAAATGAAACCGAGAAAGGGAGAATCGGAGAATCGGAGAAAAAAACAAATAATCTTTTGTCTTTTGCACCGATTCGCCGATTCGCCGATTCACCGGTTCGTTTACCTCAGTTCCGGTCTTCCGCCCTAAAGGGGCGCACTATTTTTATACCGAATATGTCTGACCACTCCTTTGCGGTCAAAGCTGCATTTGAAAGGTGCGGAGTGGCAGCGGAGGTCCTGCCCGAATCAGATAAGACAGCGTTAGACATAGGCAGAAAGTATGTATCGGGAAAGGAGTGTTATCCATATCTCGTAACGACCGGAGATATGCTCAGGAGGGTATTTTCCCATGATTTCATACCAGATGCGTCGGCTTTTTTTATGCCTTCCGGGACCGGGCCTTGCAGGTTTGGCCAGTATCACATTTCACATAAGCTTGTGCTCGAGAAGATCGGATTGAAAGATGTCCCGATATTTGCTCCTACACAGGATGTGACGTTTTACCGGGAACTGAGCATAGCCGGAAGCGAGTTCTCCATGACGGCATGGAAAGGCGTCATAGCTTATGAGTTGCTGACCAAGTGCCTGCATGAGACGCGGCCATATGAGCACGAGGCAGGGGATTCCCAGCAGCTTCACGAGGAATACAAGGACAAGATATATTCGGCACTCTGCCGGTCCGGCAATGGGAATATGGCAGACCTTTTAAGGGCCATGCGCAATGATTTCATCTCAGTACCACTGCGCAACGAGAAACGGCCGCTCATCGGTGTCATCGGTGAAATTTTTGTCAGAACGCATAAGTTTTCCAACGAGGATCTGGTGCATAAGATAGAGGAACTCGGCGGGGAAGTGTGGCTCGCCCCTGTCGAAGAATGGCTGTATTATGTCAATACTATTTCGTTCAGAAAGGCCTTGATTAAAAGGCGCTGGTCTGATATGATGAATATCTCTCTAAAAAGGTATTTCCAGAAGCGAATAGAACATAGATATGGCCGATGCTTTAGCGGCTTTTTGAAGACGCTTGAAGAACCGGTAACCATGGAGATATTGGATAACGCATCGCCCTTTCTCCATGAATCGTTTGAGGGTGAAGCTGTTTTAAGTGTGGGCAAGGTAATCGACCTTGTTAAAAAGGGAGCCGCGGGCATCATTAATGCCATGCCGTTCGGTTGTATGCCGGGTACTATAGTAACTGCGCTATTAAAATCCGTAAGCAGAGAATGCGGCATTCCATGCATCAGCATTCCCTATGACGGCAGTGAGTCGCTTGCCACTATGCTTCAGCTCGAGGCATTTATGCAGGCGATAACTACAAATACGAACAACAAATTTTGAATGTTGAATTTTGAATGTTAAATTAAGGAAGGAAAGAGACTTTCTCATTCCAGAATCCGAGATAAAAATTTTCCATAATTCAAAATTCAAAATTTCATAAAAGGAGGTGAGGGTGTGGGGAACGTCGTAAAATGGCGCAAAAAGAAAATGCGTAAACACAAACATAAGAAACTTCGCAGGCTGACAAGGGCATCTCGCAGAAGATAAAAGAAGTTATTCGATTTCCTGAATCCGGTTCTGCCCGTTCCTACTGCTCGAAATGGGGAAATAGCAACTGACGTTAAGCTTAACCCTCCTACCGATGTGACAGGAAGCTTACAGGGACTAAGTCTGCTTTTGTTTGGCAAGATAGACTATGCAATCTTTGCAAAGTTTGCCGGATTCCTTATTACATATTGCATTATTAAGTTCCCAGCATGGCTTGGATTTATTAACATGGGCAGTGCACCTGATCTTTTTTTCCTCAGGGCACCCGGTGATTTCCCAGCAAGGTGCATAAAGGAGCAGTTTTTTTATACCCTCTATGCTTATTTTTTTGGTGTGTATCAAATCTCTGACACAGGTAAGCCATTTGATGTCGTTATCTGAATAGTGCCGTCTCGTATTTCGCCTGGCGGGTTTAATAAGGCCGTGTTTTTCATAAAGCCTCAAAGTCTGCTCCGTGATGCCTATCAACTCTGCTACAACGCCTATTGTATAAAGCTGCCTGTTCTCCCTCTCTTCATCAGTGCTGCTTTTCACCAGTACCCCCAATAACAATCATTTATACAGTATCGATCTTCAATGCCTTGCCCATAATAAGGGCCTCAGCCACCTTTTTCCGGCCCTCTTTGAGAATCCTTCCAAAAGTGGCACGGGACACTTTCATTTCTGCGGCTGCCTTCTCGTGGTAAAGTCCCTTATGGTCCGCAAGTCTGATAGCTTCAAGTTCATCAAAGCTGAGAACAACGTCTTCCAGGTCAACAAGGGGAATTCCTCTCGGCTTGAAGTAGTAAGCATTTATTTTGCATTTTATATGTCTGCACTTCCTGGGCCTTGACATACTTTATTATAAGCATATGTTTTTTAACATATCAATGATCATAATTGTTTGGGCAGTTGACATAACATTATCGTCCCATGTATTATGAGCATATGTTCGTTAAATAAACCTTTGGAGGTATTCACGATGAGACTTTGTTTTCCCGTATCAGAGGACAATGGTATTAATAGTGATGTTTACGGCCATTTCGGCTCCGCTCCTCTTTTTATTATAGTTGACACAGAGAAGAGCGCGGTAATTTCGATAATCAATAAAAATCAGATCCATGAGCACGGGGCCTGCAATCCTGTAATGGCATTAAACGGGGAGAGCGTGGATGGAATTATTGTCGGCGGCATTGGCCGGGGTGCCCTGATGAAACTTAATCAGAACGGAGTAAAGGTATTCCGGGCGCAGAAACCAAGCGTTAAGGACAATGTGGAACTGTTTAAAAAGCATGAACTTCCGCAATTTACAATGCAGTTCACATGCGCCGGACATGATGGCGGTTCAGGCTGCAGCCATTAAAATAACGGCAAATTAATGTTGAATGTTGAATGTTGAATTAATGAAAACTGCCGTAATTTATCATTCATGATTTGACATTCATCATCCAACATCTTTTGCTTTTATCCCGGCCCTGTTATTGAATCTCACCAAAAAGAACTGCTAAACTTATTCGTGTCGAGCCTGAACTCAATTATTTCCTCGTACTGGGGAATGTATGCCGTTCAAATGCTGCTTCATTCGATGATTGCCTCTGTGCTCATTGGCTGCGCCTTTATTGCGTGGGATTTAAAAACGCCTCGCGTTAGGCAGCGGTTCCGCTTTATGGTAATTTTTTTGCCTGTTGTATCTTTCCCCATGTTTCAGTTGTTATCTCCCGACAGAGGCGACGTTTATTTCAGGCTCGGAAGCCTGCTGGACAGCAACAGATGGCTGTTCCTCGAAGTATGGGGCGGTGTAACGGCATTAAAGGTGCTGCTTGTGATACCTGCGATCACTTCCATCATCTTTGTACTCCAGGAACTTATGCCGATAGTAATCAGCCAGCTGGAGCAAATGCGCGAGACCGGTGAAACAGTTGCTGACAAAGTGGATGGTACTATGGTCCGGAAAGTTGCAGGGGCCATGGCAGGACTGCCGTTTAGTGAGAACGGTGTTGAGATTTTTGATGATGAAGACCTTGCTCTCTATAGCAATACCGGCTTCAATCCCAGGATTTATGTTTCCACCGGGTTGATAAAATCATTCAGTACCGCACATTTGCAGGCGGCGTTTGCGCACGAGATCGGCCATATCCAGAGGAGCAGGAAGCCGATTCTTATCCTTGCATATATTATCCGCACGCTTATGTTTTACAATCCTATAGCCATGATTGAATTCAGGAAACTGGCCCAGGAAGAGGAAAAGGTCTGTGACGATATTGCAATTGCTCTGACGGGGAAGCCGGAGGCTGTCGTTGAGGCGGTAAACATGCTCCGGCCTGCGCCTGAAGAATACAGCCAGGCCAAACATCGACGGAGTCTTAGAGAGATCGTGTCGGCATTTGAACAATACAGCCTCGATGTAATTCTGAAAAGCAGGGTCCGACGAATCGGGCGACGCCCGGAAAGTGAACCTCACTGGGGGATCCCTTATTTCATAACCATGGCGCTGATAATAGGTATAAACTACTATGTTGTGTAATATAAGGCAATATGGATAAAAAAATGCGCAGTCTGCTATATATGATGATAATGGTTGGGGGTGTCGTCGTGGTTTTGGCTTCGTTAAACCGGACGCCCTCCTCGATACAGAAGGGTTTTGCTCGGCAATACGATTCAGTCGAAGAGGCAAAACGATCTCTTGGTTTCGATAACATACTTGTCCCCAAATATTTTCCGGAAGGCATATCATGGCCTCCTTCCTTTATCTTCGGGCAGAAAGATCCTTATAAGGCGTTGGTACTCGAATTCAGGGAAGCGAAAGCCGGAGAGACGGTGTTGAGTGTAATCCAGACATCCCGGCGGGATAGCGAATCGCAGCTTCAGAGAACAAGGTTGTCCAAACTGACCGAAGATATTCCATATCGTCTGAAAGGAAGGATGGCCCGCCTCCTGGTCGGCACGTGTGATAAAGGGATTCCCTGCAGCAGGATATCGTGGCAGGAAGGTGACCTTTACTTTACGGTACTTTATATGTCCTCTCCTTTCGAACTGATCAGAATAGCGGAAAGCATGATCAAATAAGGACGGTTTCGTAAAAAGTCCATATGCTGCGTTGCGCTGCACCCTTCGTCACTCGCACCCCAAAAGACTTCGGCTTTTGGGGACCCCGTGCGGCGTACACAAAGTACGCCTCATTCCTCAGGATTTGCGCGCCTTGCCTATGAATTTTTTACGAAACCGTCTGAGTACGTCATTAAAAACCGGCTCTAGGATAATTTTCCTATCTAAGTAGGTATATTTTCCTATAAAAATAGGAAAGACCACCGATTTTCATTCCATCTGCAGATTGTTATCATAAACTTAAGAAAACCAAAAAGGAGGACAGGACAATGATTACACAGAGTCAGCAGTTGGATGATGAGGGGATGGCATTCGTCACCAGGAGCGACGAATCTCAGAAAGAGACTACTCAGTCTGGCGGGAAAAAAGGTTTGATGTCAGGACGAACAGCGCTTATTGTCCTCGGTATTTTTGGATTCGTGCTATCGGTTGCATTCCCTTACGGAATGGGCTTGGTGGTCTTTGCCGGGACAATTGCGATGATAGGAGCACTCTGCGCAGTTGGAATAGCATGCTTCAGCCTTTTAAGGGACCTGTTCGGCAGGACCGCTACATTCGGGTATGCTCCTACCACGGCATACATGTCCGGCACAAAGACAAAGAAGAGAAAGACAAGGACAACCTCAGACGAGGAGAAGAAGGAAAAACAATAGAAGTGTTCTGTTAAAACACGCCCGGACATCCGGGAAGAGGTGAGGAAATGGTCACGTATAAAGGTGGAACCCTTGTGGAAAAGGGGTTGTACTGGAGCCCCCTGGACGGCCGGCGAGTCGATGTGCGGAACTCTGGCAAACTTCCGGGTGATGAAAACGCTCATTATCTGAGAATGTCACCGTTAGGCCTTATTGCTATCGCTCCTCTCATCGGAATGATGTATGTGATTTTCCTGCCGCTCTTTGGGATAGGCGTATTCTTTATTTCATGGGTGGTACCGGTTATCTTCACCCTGGCCGCGGCTGCTTCAACCGGTATCCGGGTTTGCAGCAGATTCGACGGCAGAAACGGATTTTTTAATTCTACTCGGTCGGGATCATCAGAAAAGGATTCTGGCGCTGCCTTGGGCAGCCGTAAAAAATAAGCCGGGAGGCATAGTATGCACACGCTTTTCGATTTTATCACTAATGTAAATGCGGCACAGTACGGGTTTTCGCTTTTATCCATCCTGGGTTTTATCGTATTTTACCAGATACTGAAACCGAAGCCTTTCGAGGGGTTGCTGCAAGCGGCGGCTGATGACGCCAGATTTATCAAGGGCCAGGAGAGAGGGAGGGTTTTACAAACAGTCAGGAACATCACAATGGCGCCCGTATACTTGATGATTTATCTCGTGTCGCTGCCCTTTCTTTTTATACTGGGTGCGGTCGCGCCGCGTGCAACGGTAATGTCAGGTGAATGGAGTCCTGTGCGCGCCTACTTTATGGGCAGCAGGAAATCCAGAAAGTCCAGGGGGGCAAAAAGGGATGAGAAAGTATAGCGGCAAAACTCGGTGGCTGTTGGCCTACGTTGTGATGGGTTTGGTTGCAGTCGCATCCGGGTCGCCGTCATGGGGTGACGTGAAGAAGATACCCGACGTCATCATCATCAAAGATATTCAGAACAGGTACGGTCCCGTCACTTTTGACCATAAAAAGCACACAACTCTGGCCGAAAATTGCGGAATATGCCACCACACTCATGCAAAAAAGACTTATGAGACATGCGGTGATTGCCACACTCAGGCCAATAAAATTTTAAAAGCGGCGGCGAACGGTATGTTTATGCCATGCAGCGCCTGCCATGGAGAGTATTCGCCTGACACACCGGGAATGCCCGACCTCAAGGTCGCGCTTCATAAGAAATGCTTCATGTGCCACGTGGGAATGGGAGACCTGGGCGACTCACCCAAGGGATGCGTTAACACATGCCATGCCAAGAAATGAGCAAATGAAAAAGAAGGAGGTCACATTTATGCCAGACAGTAAGAGGCCCCAGCCGCCGGAAGGCCCAATCCATCTCACCAGGCGGAGCTTTCTTTCCATATCTCTATTGGCGGGGGCTGCAGCCCTTGGGACACCTGCTATTGCCCACTCCGCCCAGGGCCAGGGTTCACCTGAATTCAAGGGTTGGCCTAAGAGTTACGGCATGCTGACTGATTTTACAGCATGCGTAGGGTGCAGGAGCTGCGAAAAGGCATGCAATGAAGCCAACCGGATGCCGGCGCCTGAAAAGCCGTTCGATGATGCCTCGGTATTCGAAGAGAGCCGCTGGCCTTCCGCCAGTGCCTATACTGTGGTAAACCGCTACACGAATTCCGCGGACCCCTCCAGACCTCTATTCAGGAAGATCCAGTGCAACCATTGTCTGGAGCCGGCATGCGCCACCGCATGCCCTATTCATGCGTACACAAAAACCCCGGAAGGGGCTGTTATATACAATAAAGACCTATGCTTTGGCTGCAGATATTGTGTTGTTGCGTGCCCATTCAACATCCCGGCCTATGACTATAGCAGCCCCCTCGATGCAAAGATAGTAAAATGCATTTTATGTTTCGGGCGGATTAAAGAAGGCAAAATACCGGCCTGCGCCGAAGCGTGTCCTGCGGGCGCACTAACTTTCGGCAGGAGGGCGGATCTGCTCAAACTGGCGCGGAAGAGAATAATAGAGAGCCCCGAAAAATACATAGACCATATTTATGGTGAGCGCGAAGTTGGAGGCACCTCGTGGCTCTATATTTCCGGCGTGCCCTTTGAACAGCTAGGCTTCCCCACTGACCTTCCGGAAAAGCCCCTGATCGAGCTTTCCAAGGGTTATATGTCTACCGTCCCGGTGATTTTCACTACGTTTCCCGCGATCTTCGGCATGGTATATGCCGTTATGCGCCATAACGAGCAGGCAGCAAGCAAAGAAGAACAGGCGAAGCAGCACAAGGAGGTGGGACATGAGTAACAACATCCAGGACACGGCGCAAACTGCCTCCACTTCCGGCGAGTTTCGGGTCTGGTTCATGAACAAGCTGTTTATGGGCATGAGCGTTGAAGACTATTCCCGCTCCCTTGCCACCCCTTTCAACCTCGCGAGCATGCTGATACTCTTGGTCTCGGCGCCGGTTTTTTACATGCGGTACACGCAGGGACTTGCCTCGGTAATTGACAGCACGAGTGCATACCCCTGGGGAATCCTGCTGAGTTGGGGAATCTTTGCCAGTGAGCCTATGTATGCAGCAGGATTCGTAGTGGCAGCAGCATATTACCTGTTCGGAATGAAATCATACCGCCCTTTTGTTCGCGTTGCCGTTCTGGGAGGCATGTTAGGATACATTTTTGCCGCCTCGTATCTCCTTATTGACCTGGGACGGCCTTGGCGCATCTATTACCCGATGTTCATCAATTTCGGAACATCGTCAATCCTCTTCATAGTAGCATGGCATGTGGTCCTTTACATTACGGTGCAGCTTTTAGAGTTCTCTCCCGCCCTTCTCGAGTGGCTCGAAGCAAGGAGATTGCACAAGTGGGCGGTTTCCGTAACCGTGGGCCTTATTATCGGCGGAGTCATCCTCTCGACCGTGCACCAGTCGGCTTTGGGCGCCCTGTATCTCCTAACCCCTGGAAAGGTTCATCCTTTGTGGTACTCGGGACAACTTCCCCTGCTGTTTTTCAGTTCGTCTGTTTATACTGCAATGTCCTTTGCGCTGCTGCTTGTCTTTGTCTCCGTGCGCTATTTCAGAGACAGATGCGACGCGGAGTTCCTCGACGGCGCCCCCGCACTTATGCGTGGTTTGGGCAAAGGAGCAGCCCTGGCGATGTATGTTTATTTCGCTCTCAAGATTCTTGCCATAGCACAGGACAACCGGTGGGGGTTGCTGTTTACTCCATACGGATACTGGTATCTCGTGGAGTTGATCGGTTTCGTGGCAATACCCATGGTCATGTTCACAATCGGGGTCAAGCTCGAAAAGATCGGGCTGGTACAGTTGGCAGCGCTATATGCCGTAGTCGGAACAGTGCTGAACAGGGTCAACGTAAATATTATAACCTTTAATTGGTTCCTGCCTAACCATCTTCACCAAATAATTCCTCCATGGACGGAGATCACGATGGTTCTGGCAATGATTACGTTCCAGATGCTTGTTTTCAGATGGATAATGAACAGGTTCCCGGTTACTCGTGAACTACCCGGATACAAGGGCACACACTGAAAAGAACAGGCTGTGGGCAAATGGCTATAGGCGAATGGAAACGACAATTAATAATAACTCAGGCAGGATGAGAGTCTGCCGCGTGTATTGTATGTACGGTGCTCCTTGTCTGCTTTGCACTTTGCGGTCAGCCTTCCCTCGCCCAGGGTAATGCAGATGAAGACGAAAGGAATCAGTGCCTTAAGTGCCATGGGGAAAAGGGATCGATAAAAAAATTCTCTGACGGAGATTTCATCTCGACTTACGTGGATCCCCGGGCTTTTGCCGCGTCGGTGCACAGAACTCTCCGCTGTACCGCGTGCCATAAGGAGTTCTCTCTCCAGTACCATCCCGAGCGGTCATTCAGGAACAAACTTCAGTACCGGATAAAGGAGTCGCACGTCTGCAGGGATTGCCATAAAGAAGGGACCATCAGGTCTGTGGCCGTACATGATTCCCTGTTCAGGAAAGAAAGAGCAGGAGAAGCGGTCGTTTGCACCAATTGCCACAGCGCTCATGCAGTCACCCCTGTGGTAGGCGGCAACGCGTCGGCCGGGGAGGAGAAATATTGCCTGCGTTGCCATTCCCGGGAAACAAAGATGGATTTCAACGACAGGGAGAGTATCTCATTGCGTGTCAATATCGCCGAACTCAGGGACTCACCTCATAAGAACATGGGCTGTTCCGATTGTCACTTCGGTTTTTCCCAGGAGAACCATCCGCAGAGAAGGTTCAGGTACCAACGGGAATACCGGATTTCATCCGCAGAGATGTGCAGGAAGTGCCATTTCGATAAGTATGCAAAGGTCTCTGAAAGCATCCACTATAATATGCTTAGCACAGGGAGGCTGGACGCTCCAACATGCATTGATTGCCACGGGGGGCACGCTGTTTCATCCCTCAGCGACAACAGGTCCCTGGCTGTGATGAAATGCAGGAAGTGCCATGGTGAAATTTACGATGCTTACGCGAAGAGCATCCACGGCAAGGCCCTGCTCAATGTGAACAATAGAGACGTACCGATCTGTATCGACTGCCATTCGGCCCACAGCATAAAGAATCCCACCTCATCGGCTTTTCATGATTACATACCGGAAATGTGCGGCAAGTGTCATTCGAACCGGGCCCTTATGGGTAAATACGGCCTGTCCACGGATGTGGTAAAGACCTATCTCTCCGATTTCCACGGCATGACCCTCGGCCTCCAGCGCAAGGAGGCGCCGAAGGGCTACCGGCCTAATCCGCCCATGGCTGTTTGCACGGATTGCCACGGTACGCATGAGATCGCCGGTGTTTCAGGGGCAGACGTTCAGGTTTTGAAGGCCAACCTGCTGAAGCGTTGCCAGAAATGCCACCGTAATGCAACTTCAAACTTCCCGGATGCATGGCTTTCCCATTATAAACCGAGCCTCAGGGTAGCGCCTCTGGTCTTTATAACAGAACAGTTCTATAAGATCATAATGCCGCTGATGGTAGCGGGGCTGCTGTTCCAGGTACTGCTTCAGATATGGCGATACCTTTCGAACAGGTAGGAAAGGATACAATGGAGTCAGTTAATTTAACAGAAAGCGAAAATCACTTCAGAAAGTTCGGCGTGTACCGTATTGTCGAACACCTGCTGTTGATTGCCTGTATCACGGTCCTGGCAATGACAGGGCTCCCACAGAAGTTTTACTCCCTTGGTATTTCGCAGTTAATTATTACATCACTCGGGGGTATCGATAACGTAAGGGCCATTCACCATACAGCTGCCGTAATATTCATGGCGCTTACCTTGCAGCACATAATCGCCGCTTTTGTTGGCGTCGTTTTCCTGCATTGGGAGACCTCGATGCTTATTGCCGTGAAAGACATCCAGGATGCGCTGCATAATGTCAAATATTGTCTGGGGATGGCCGGCCGGCCCGCGATGTACGGCAAGTATAACTACAAGGAAAAATTTGTATATTGGTTCATCCTGCTCGGGGGCGTCCAGATGATCACCACGGGGTTCATCCTCTGGTTCCCGATCACCGCTGCGAAATACTTTCCGGGACAATTCATCCCGGTCTCCAAGGTGATTCACACCAACGACGCTATGCTGATTTTTCTTCTTATAGCGATATGGCATATCTACGATTCCATATTCAACCCGGAGGTGTTTCCGCTTGATAAGAGCATATTTACCGGAATGAAAAAAACAAACCAAAACAAACCTGATACTTAGAAGGAGGCAAAAAGTGGAAACAGGAAATGCGGCAAAAAAAACTGCCCTTGTAGGCGCGGGTGCGGGACTCGCTCTTTTTTTAATCATCGGCCTGCTGTATGGCTCATTTATAGGAGGAATAGCCGGGCTAAATATTGCCGGAGGTCTTTTTGGTTTCCCCGTGAATTCTGCCGTCCTGCCCCGGCTTATTGTGAGCACTTCGATGATCTTAGGTATTTTTATTTCCGGCATTTTTTTTGTCGGGGGCTCGACAATTATAGGATGGCTTATAGGGCGCGCGATTGATTCATTGAAAGCGGAAAAGGGAAAAGCGACATCCGAAGCAACATCCGAGGGGAATTAGGATATCCGCTTTAGGATATCCTCAAAAAGCATTGACCGGCATTGTCTTTTTGGGCTATGTTAATTATAAATGCAAAAAAAGATAATTATTGCCATAATTTTTTATGTCATTACAATAACGGTGACGCTCGGTATAATCAGCGACCTTGCAGTCAATGAAAGTATCAAAAGCTCGCTGCAGGACAGGCTTGCCCTTGCCAGAACTATAGCGAACAATGTCGATTTCTTTCTGCAGCGCAATCTGGGCAAGCTCGAGGACGTCTCCAATTCAGGTAAAATTAATTTAAGAGACAGTAACAGGCAGTCAAACAAAAGGATACTCGAAACCATTTACAGGTATTCTCTTTTTACCGACGGCGTATTTCTCCTCGATCAACACGGCAATGAAGTGATGACCTATCCACCTCGCTTTGAGTATTTTTCCAATCTTACATACATCGACGATGTGAACCGGGTGCTCAGGGATGGACGACCGGTAATCTCCAATGTCTATACAGTCGAACCTATCAAAAAAAAAGTGATATTCATAATGGCGCCCCTGAAGGACAGCAAAGGAAAGATCAGAGGCATTGTGGGCGGCATACTCGGCCCGGCAGACCATTTTGTCAATATGTTCCTGAAGAGCAGCAAGCTTGGACATAGCAGTTATATAGAGCTGATCGACTCCAATGAAATTGTAGTTGCTTCTGATAATCCTTCGCGCCTGTTTCAACACCACGACCATGAAGGTATGTTGACCAGGATGATATCGGAAGGCCGGGATGGAATCCTGGAATGCAAACATGGTTTTTCTCATCCTGATTCCGAGGCGAAACCGCTTGACCGTCTTGCCTTTGTTCCCCTGAGCACAGCCAAGTGGGGTGTGATAGTGGGACAGGACGAGGAAGATCTCTTTGCTCCTGCCATAGGCCTTAAGAGAATGTTCTTCGTTCTCGTGATCATATTCATCGGCACGTCGATCGTTTTTTCAGTTGGTATAAGTATGAACATAGTCAAACCGCTCAGATCGTTGATGTCCGCCACAAACAAAATAGCTTCGGGCGATCTTTCAACACCGGTCGGTAAACTGGGCAGAGATGAAATACTGATGCTCAGTAAGAGCTTTGATGACATGAGGAAAAAACTCGCGGAGTCCCTCGAAAGCATAAAAACTCAGAACATTCAACTGGAAGACCGTGTCGAGGAGAGGACCTTGCAAATAAGGGAAAGCAGGCAGCAAATTAAACTCCTGCTGAAAAAGGTCATTTCATCCCAGGAACATGAGAGGGCGAGGATAGCCCGTGACATTCATGATACCATACTCCAGGATTTGTCGGCATTTTTAATCAAACTGGACATATGCAAATTGTTTCCCGATAAGGTTACTATAGATAAAATAGACGAAATGAGGAACATTGTGATCGAAACCATGGATACTGTCCATAATGTGATCAAGGATCTGAGGCCTCCTATTCTTGACGATTTCGGCATAGATGCGGCCATCACGTGGCTGATGAAAAATCATCTTGCAGAAAAGGGCATCAATTTTTACTTTGATATGGATTTCCGAGACCAAAGAAGGCTGCCTCCCGAGGTTGAAATCATACTGTTCAGGATACTTCAGGAGGCCATCACCAACATAAAACGCCATGCAATTGCAGAAAATGTTTTTGTCTCGCTCGACGTTGGAGAATCTTTTATAGAAATTTTCATTGAGGACGATGGCTGCGGCTTCGATGTCGATCAATTAATGAGTCATCCGGTCAAAGGAGGCAGGGGATTGGGGATAGCAGGGATGAAGGAACGGGCGTCGCTATTGGGAGGGAAATTGTTCATTCACTCGATGCCTGGGTGGGGGACGAGAGTATGCATGCAGATTCCGCTGAACGGCAGGGTGGAAGATGTCTAAGATACGAGTATTGATAGCCGATGACCACGCACTTGTCAGAGAGGGGATCGTCGCATTTCTGAAGTTCTGCGATGACATTGAGATTGTCGGTGAGGCATCCGACGGTATCGAAGCAGTCGAACGGGCCATTAAGCTCAGACCCAATATCGTCCTCATGGACATAGGCATGCCCAGGCTTGGTGGCCTTGAGGCCACAATAGAACTGAAAAAAGCAGACCCGGACATAAAAATAATAGTACTTACCCAATATGATGACAAGGAGTATATCTCCCGTTTTCTGAAGGCAGGCGTTTCCGGGTATATCCTTAAAAAGGCAGTCGGCAGCGAACTGGTCAATGCCATTCGTGCGGTGAACCGGGGGGAGTTTTATCTGTTTTCTTCCATTGCTTCGGAAGTTGTGGCCGGGTATCTTGACCAGCACAAGGCGCCTGCTGAATATGCTTTATACGACAAGCTAACCGACAGGGAACATCAGGTGCTCAAGCTGATAGCAGACGGGTGCAGCCATAAGGAGATAGCTCGCTGCCTCAATATCAGCGTAAAGACGGTAGCATCTCACCAGTCAAACATCTCCGAAAAACTTGGCATTCATACCCGCACGGCGCTTGTCAAATTTGCTATCCTAAAAGGGATAATAAAACTTGGAACATGAAAATTGAAGTGCTAAATATATGCCCTAAGGGAACCTCGTGATTTTGACTCCTGTAAACGGCATCTTGTTTATATAATCTCTCATTGCTACTTTTTTTACTATCCCGCCCTTGCCTTTCCTGCCGTTCGCATGGATCAGATAGATACCGACGTCATTGGCTCCGGATCTTGTTATGATACCGATATGCCCCACTATCTCCCCTGAAGCTCTTCTATGAGGCGCTTTAATGAAGAAGATAAGGTCGCCGCTCCTGAGCATCTCCATTCTTTTGAGCACTTCAACACGCGGCAGCATATCGATGCTTTCCCCTGATCGCACACCTTGTATCACAGATGTTTTGCCGATCTCCGAAGTTATCTCTTTCCCCCACTTGCCGCTGCTGATCATGTCTTCACCATATACGAACCGGTCAGTATAGTTGGTCACCTTCCCGTCGCTTATAACGCCTTTTGAGTGAAACCTTTTTTGCAATGCTATCTGTATCGCCTCTGCAGGGGTTGAGCTTAAGGCAAGCTCAACCGCCCTAAAGACAAGATACATACAGTTGACCTTTTCATCTGCCACAATCACTGATCGTGTTACGTAAGTCCCAAGAGGGTCAATGTCATAAGGGGTACCCACGAACTGCTCCGCAAAAAAAGCGATCCGCTCACCCGTGGATTTGCCTTTCAGCGAATTCTGAAGACTGAGCACTTCCGCATCGGAAAGCGCGAAGCCGGCTCCGGAAAATAAAAATAGCAGGAATACGGACATTATAAAACTAATAAGCCTTGAGTACTTCAACACCCCACCTGAACTTTTATGACAATTTTATGGACGCGAGAGGGACCAGTGGCGGCCAATCTTGGTGCATGACTGTCTTCAGGAAAGAGCACAGCCATTTGGCCGGCCTGCAGATAGACAGGCGTTATTAGTCCTTTTGGAACGGTACCGAAGCAAATGTCCTTAAGCACGTCATATGTTTCAGTAGCCGTCATCTGCCCGTATGGAGCCCAGCCTATAATTTCCTCGCCGGAAACGATATACTGAACGTCAATATACTTTTTATGGGTTTCAAACTTTGGAACGTCCATGACAACCGTTTCATACTTTTGAACCAAGGCAAAGACTTTTTCCCCGTCTATCTCCACCTTGCCGGCAGTTAACCCATCGATGTCCGGCTGCCGCAAGAAATCGATCGCTTTTTTAATGGCGTGCGTCATCGAAACCTGCTGTTCAATATGATTAAGGTCAGTAACAATCATTATCCTTCCACCTCCTGAGCATTTATTATACGAAATTCGTTTTGCCGTTTGCTATAATAGAGTATGTCTACCCGTATCAAACCATTTTCTACAACCGGCATAGGCAGCCTTCCGCATAGGAATGCTGTTGATGCCTGCGAACTGGTGTTCGCGACTTTTGATATACCTTTCTGGCCGCAGTTGCCTAATATTTCATTTAAAGAGTCCATGATTGCACAGTACTCTGAAGGTATGCCGTTTATAAAGGTTGACGAACAGCGCCAGGTGATATCGGTATCGAGAGATGACAGCGACGAGCTGGAGCGGTTTTATGAGACCTGTTCCGAAACCGCAAGAATTTCCATCTCTGAGGATTATGGCCATGGTCTCCATGCCTTCCTGAAGATGCTGAAGGGCAGGAGGTTACCTCTGCTTAAAGGGCATGTCACCGGACCAGTCACTTTCACGTTAGGCCTGAAGGACCACAATGGCAGACTTGTTTTCTTCGATGAAGAATTGCGCGAAATAGCCGCCATGCTCCTAAAGGCAAAGATGCGGTGGCAAATTGATGCGTTGAAGCAGCATGCCGTGGAGGTCATTATTTTTATTGATGAGCCGATACTTTCGGCACTCGGCAGTTCATCCTACCTTGGTGTGGATGCCGGTGAGGCGTTCAGATTGATCAAGGATATGGCTTCAGCTATCAATGACGCAGGAGCCATATCGGGCGTCCATTGCTGCGGTAGGGCGGACTGGCCAATGGTCATGGAAAGCGGCGCGCAGATCATCAATTTTGACGCCTTTGATTATTTTGACACCCTTGCCATCTATCACGAACAGCTGAGCAAGTTCCTGCGTGGCGGCGGCTATCTTGCCTGGGGTATTATTCCGACATCTGATGCTATCGAAAAAGTGGACGACAGGCAGCTCATAGAATTAATGCATTCACATTTAGATGAACTGTGCAAGTACCTGCCTGCCTCCCTGGTTCAGGAGAGGATTCTTATTACCCCCTCGTGCGGTGCAGCTACCAGGAGCGTCGGGGAAACTATAAAAATATGCCAACTGCTTATGCATATGAAAGAAGCAATGGTATGAGCGGTTTCCATTAAGTGCTGGTAAAAGGTTTTTTTATCTCCTTTGAGGGAATTGAGGGCACAGGGAAAACCACGCAGGCAAGGCTTCTTTCCGAAAGGCTTGCAGATGAGGGTCACAATGTTGTCCTGACTTTCGAACCGGGAGGGACTGTAATCGGCAACAGGATCCGCGAGATACTTCTTCTTCCCGAGCACCTGGAGATGTCCGCCATTACAGAGCTTTTACTTTATAACGCAGCTCGCGCACAGCATCTGGCTGAAAAGATATTACCGGGAATTAAAGAAGGCAAAGTCATCATCACTGACCGGTTCAGCGACTCAACAGTAGCCTACCAGTGTTACGCGCGGGGGGTAGACATGGCACTTGTCACGTCTCTCGACCGGCTTGCAACCGGTGGTTTGAAGCCGGACCTTACAATCCTTTTCGATCTTGATGCTGAGGCCGGGCTGGCGAGGAACAGGGGCGTAAACAAGACAGACCGGATCGAGCTTGAAGACATTGCATTTCACAAGAGGGTCCGTGAAGGGTACCTTGCCATTGCAAAAACCGATCCGGACAGAGTAAGCATCGTAGATGCCGCGCTGCCTGCAGAAGAGGTACATGCGCGGGTATGGGGAATCGTGAGCAAAAGGTTGAAACATAATTAAATTATGGCACTTAAGGATATAGTAGGTCAGGAAAGGGCGCTGAAAATCTTATTCGGCATGCTGAAGAGGGACAGAGTTCCTTCGGCCCTGCTGTTCTCCGGTGACACAGGCATCGGTAAGCGGCTGGCGGCAGTCAATTATGCAAAGGCAATCAACTGTCTGGCGCCGGTCGATTTAGATTGCTGTGATACCTGCGTCTCGTGCAAAAAGATTGATGCGGCAACGCACCCTGACATTACGTTCACCTTTCCCGAAAAGGACGAAATCAAAATTGACGCGATCAGAAAACTGGAGGAAAAACTTTTTTTTAAGGCGCTCGAGGGCAGGAGGAAGATCGCTATTGTAGATGATGCCGATACAATGAACATCAATGCGGCAAATGCCTTTTTAAAGACACTTGAAGAACCTCCCCGTGATAGTCTTGTCGTCCTTGTATCATCCAATCCGGACGGCCTGCCTGATACGATACGGTCCCGTTGCATCGCTATACGGTTTTATCCTCTCTCTCACGAGTCATTCAGAAGGGCTGTTTCAGGTGCTGTGAGGCAAGAGCATATGGATTCCGTAAGCAATTTGTCCATGGGACGGCCGGGGCTTGCGCTGGCCGGTGATTTTGTGAAAGATATGGAGTGGTTTACGGGCCTGCTGAGGAGCATGATTCATGAGGAGTCAAAAGAAGTATGGGCGGACAAAGAGGCGATAAAGACATGGCTCGATATGGCCTTTATTTTTTTAAGGGACATGGTGATATTCAATATAACCGGAAACGAGTCGGACATGCTCTACGCGAAAGTAAACAGAACTTTTCGTAAAAAAGCGGATATTAACGAGCTACTTGATACGTATAAGTCCCTACAAAAGCTGAGAGGTCTGCTTGATTTTAATCTTAATAAGTCAATAACATGGAATTATGTCTCAAATATGATGAAAACGGCAATAGGCAATGGGCAATAGGCAATGGTTACAGGTTTAACAAAAGCTTCTTTTGACTTTATCTTTTACCTATCGCCTATAGCCAATTGCCTAGTGCCAGATTTTTTTGGAGGGAAGAGAGATGTCTGAAGCAGTTGGAATAAAGTTTAAGCGTTGCGGCAAATTATACGATTTCGAGATCAATGGAATAGAGGTTAAAGAGGGAGATGCTGTCGTTGTAGAGTCTGATTTCGGCCTGAGCATAGGGACGGTGGTAACAGGGAGGCACGATGTGGGCTCTTCGGACCGGGAACTGAAAAAAATTCTGAGACTGGCAAACGAGGAGGATTTCAGGGCAAGGGACGAAAACCGGAGACTCGAGGAGGAAGCGTGCACCTTCTGCTCTGAAAGGATCATGGCTAGAGGTCTCCCCATGAAGCTTGTCGGCTCCGAATCAACTCTTGACAGAAAGCGGGTTGTTTTTTATTTCACTGCCGATGGCAGAATAGATTTCAGAGAACTGGTCAAAGATCTTGCCGCCAGGTTCAAAACCAGGATAGAAATGAGGCAGATCGGCGTCCGGGATGAGGCCAAACTTGTCGGAGGGGTGGGAATTTGCGGGCGTGAATTATGCTGCAACACGTTCCTGTCATCTTTTGACCCTGTATCGATAAAAATGGCCAAACGTCAGGAACTGGTGCTGAATGTCGGCAAGCTCTCAGGCTTATGCAGCAGGCTTATGTGCTGTTTGAGATATGAATATGAAGGTGATCTGAATACCATTGCGTCGGATGATGAAATACCCATCGGTGTGGAGGACGTTCCTGTTGCCGTTATCAAAGAAAAAATTTCGACGGTTGGCCCCAAAACAGAAGCTCCTCGAAATACTTCCGCATACGACAGGCCCTCGCCTCAGCACTTGGAGAAAAAGCATGGCAGCGAGGCATCCGGAGGTCAGCAGCCGGCAGGCAGTAATGCAGCGGCTGGTCATCAAGGTCCGCAAGGCCAGGTTGAACAACAGGAGAAAAAGCGGGAACACCACCGCCACAGAAGGAGGCGCTTCAAAAAATGAGCTTGCAGGGCGGGCGGTTTTATGTCACCACTCCTATTTATTACGTAAATGATATTCCTCATATCGGACATGCTTATACCACTGCTGCGGCGGATATACTGGCACGCTGTCACCGTCTGAATGGGGATCGGGTGTTTTTCCTGACCGGCACGGATGAGCACGGGCAAAAGGTGGAGAAGGCTGCTGCTGAAAGGGGCAGGACTCCCAAAGAGCATGCAGATGCAATGGTGCAGAATTTCAGGCAGCTCTGGAAGAAACTTAATATTTCAAACGATGCATTTATACGCACTACCGATGAGCAGCATGTGAATTCGGTGCAGGGAATGATGCAGATGCTGTATGACCGGGGAGAAATAGAAAAAAGGGGTTACTCAGGATGGTATTGCGTCCCTGACGAAAGGTTCTGGACGGAAAAGGATATTATTGAAGGCAACTGTCCTGAATGCGGCAGGCCTGTGGAACAGATACATGAGGAGAACTATTTTTTCCTTATGTCAAAATACCAGGAACGATTGATGCATTACATCGAAGACAATGCAGGGTACATACTACCTGAGACCCGCAGGAACGAGGTGCTGGGTTTTTTAAGGAACAATACGCTGGGAGACCTCTGCATATCAAGGCCGAAACAAAGACTCTCATGGGGCATTCCACTTCCTTTTGATGACAACTTCGTTACTTATGTATGGTTTGATGCCCTTGTGAATTATTTATCTGCAACGCGATACCTTGCCCCCGAACCGGGGGAAGGAGATTCCTGGTGGCCGGCTTCGCACCATCTGGTAGGAAAGGATATTCTCACCACTCATGCCGTCTACTGGTCTACCATGCTCATGGCATCGGGTCTCCCCCTTCCTCGAAACATTTTTGCCCATGGCTGGTGGACCGTTGACGGGAAGAAGATGTCCAAGTCCCTCGGCAACGTGGTCGATCCTAATGCAATGGCAGATAAATACGGCGTTGATGCCTTCAGATACTTTCTGTTCAGAGAGGTGCCTTTCGGTCTTGACGGGGATTTCTCGGAAGATGCACTGATACGGCGTATAAATTCCGATCTTGCAAACGACCTCGGCAACCTGCTGAGCAGGTTTCTCACTATGGCCGAGAAATACCATAATGGCGTTATTACTGTGAAAGTCAGTAACCAGACAGATGATTTCGAGCGCTCTTGTATCGAAAAATATCGCAATGTGCATGATCAGGGACCCTGGTCAAACCTGCAGTTTTCGGTTATTTTGGAAAATATCTGGGCTATTATCAGCGAAGCAAACAATTATATTGCGCGGAAAGAGCCGTGGAAGCTCGCCAGAAGTAGTCCGGAAGAACTGAAGGCGGTAATGTCCAGCCTATGGAAAGCGCTGCGTCTGACAGCTGTCTCTCTTTATCCTTTCATGCCTGATACAGCGGAAAAAATATGGAAACAACTCGGGATGAAAACGCTCGTTGATGAAGTTAAAGAGACCGGAGCAACTCTGGCCGATCTCATAGTGATAGGAATGCCTAGCTATGAGATAAAGGTATCAAAGGGGGAACAGCTCTTTCCACGGATCGAAAAGTCCGGAGATAAGACGCAGGTGGCAGAAAAGAATAAGGAGAAGTCGAAGATGACCGAACAGGGAGTTGCCGAAGTGATCGGTATAGAGGATTTTGCTAAAGTTCAGCTCAAGGTCGGCAAGGTGCTAAGTGCAGAGCGGGTCGAGAAATCGGAGAAACTTATAAAACTGAAAGTTGACACCGGTGAAGAGCGCCAGATCGTAGCCGGCATAGGAAAGGCCTATGACCCTGACTACCTTGTCGGGAAAAAAATCGTTGTAGTGGCAAACCTGAAACCAGCAAAACTCATGGGCATAGAATCGCAGGGTATGCTCCTTGCAGCAACGGACGACGAGGGGACGCTCTCAATTCTTGGCCTCGACAGGGACGTGCATCAGGGAGCGAGGGTGAAATAATAAATGCCCGAGATGAAGATCACAAGCTGGCCCGAAAATGAGCGGCCCAGAGAGCGGCTCATCAAATACGGACCAGGACATCTTTCCGATGCCCAATTGCTTGCCATTATCCTGAGGACCGGCAGCAGAGAGAGGGGGGTATTGGAGCTCTCCCTCGCACTTCTTGAAGCGTTTAAATCTTTAAGAAGTATCGATGCCGCTTCTGCTGTGGAACTGTCCTCCATAAAAGGGCTTGGTACTGCCAAAATAGCGCAGATCAAATCGGCATTCGAGCTTGGCAAGCGCCTTATGGGTGAATCATCTGACGGCAAACCTGTATTCTCGTCAAGCCATTCGATCCATTCATACTTTTCCCCGCGGTTTAAAAATCTTAAGAAAGAGATATTTCTTGCGGTGTTCCTGGATGCGAAGAACAGGCTTTTGCGCGAGTATAAGGTCTCCGAAGGGACGTTGACAAACTCGCCTATCCATCCCCGGGAGGCGTTTAAAGAGGCGATAAGGGAATCAGCCGCTTCCGTAATTTTTGTGCACAACCACCCCAGCGGTGATCCTGCGCCGAGCCGGGATGATATAGCTGTCACCGGGCGGCTTAAGAGCGCTGGAGAGATTATCGGCATACAGGTTCTCGATCATATAATTATTGGGGATGGCATTTATGTGAGCCTCAGGGAGCAAGGGGTTATATAAAAAGCGTTTTAGCGCTAAAGGAGTAAAAATATGAAGGTGCTGGTTATAGGAGGCGGAGGCAGGGAACATGCGATAGTATGGAAGCTTGCTCAATCAAGACACGTGGACAAGATTTATTGTGCACCAGGGAACGCCGGGATTGCGGAAACAGCAGAGTGTATCGATATCAGCATAGGGGATTTTGATGAATTGATCAACTTCGTAAGATACGAATGGATAGACCTTACCATTGTCGGACCTGAGGTGCCGCTCTCCATGGGAATTGCGGATGCCTTTGTGAGAGGAGGGAGGAAGATACTCGCTCCTGCGAAGGCTGCTGCCCAACTCGAAGCAAGCAAGGTCTTTTCAAAGGAATTTATGAGAAGGCACCGTATCCCCACCGCAGAATACAAAGTGTTTACATCGTATCTTCATGCCGAAGACTACGTCAGAATGAAGGGCAGCCCTATTGTAATAAAAGCTGACGGTCTTGCCGCAGGCAAGGGCGTTATTGTTGCCGCCACCACTGATGAGGCTGTGGTTGCACTAAAGCGCATCATGAAAGAAAAAGAGTTCGGTGATGCGGGCAACCGGGTAATTGTCGAGGAATGCTTACAGGGGGAGGAGGCGTCATTTATGGTGTTTACTGACGGCAGTACTATCGTACCTATGGTAAGCTCTCAGGACCATAAACAGGTTTTTGATCATGATAAGGGTCCCAACACCGGGGGGATGGGTGCTTACAGCCCGGCGCCGGTAATCAACGAAGAACTGGAATCCCTGGTAATTGAGAAGATCATGTGGCCGACAATCAACGGGCTCAAGGAAGAGGGAATTAAATACAAGGGCGTGCTCTATGCCGGCCTGATGATAAAGGATGGCAAACCCTCTGTGCTCGAATTCAACTGCCGGCTGGGCGACCCTGAGACACAGCCGGTTTTTGCGAGGCTCGATACCGACTTTGTGGATATTGCCCTTGCAATCGCGGATGAACGGCTTTCAGATATAAAAGTCGAATGGAAAAAAGATGCGGCGGTCTGTGTCGTCCTCGCCTCAGGAGGGTATCCGGGAAAATATGAGAAGGGCAAGGTGATAACCGGACTCGAAAAAGCGAAGAGTGTGGATAATGTGTTCGTGTTTCATGCGGGCACCGAATTCAATGACAGCGGGATTGTCACCAGCGGCGGCAGGGTGCTGGGAGTTACGGCCACCGGCAAAGACATAAAGACTGCAAAGGAGCAGGCGTATAAAGCAGTTGGGGAGATACAGTTTGATGGCATGCACTACAGAAAAGATATTGCTGACCGCGCGCTAAATAGATGAGAAAGAGACATAACAACACATGAAAGTTCATCTCGATTGCTTCCCCTGTTTTTTCAAACAAGCGGTAATTGCGGTCAGGCTCGGCACAAAAGACGAAGCACTGCAGGCAGCTGTACTGAAAGGCGTTACTGATGAAATCAAGGCAACGGACATGTCCAAACCGCCTGCATATTCCACAACCTTTATGCACCGGAAGATACGGCAGCTCCTCGGTATAGACCCTTTCAAGGACATAAAATCCGAATACAACCAGGCAGCGATGCATCTATATCCGGAACTCAGGGCTCGGGTGTTTCAAAGCAATGACCCCCTTTGGACCGCTTCACGGCTTGCCATAGCCGGCAATATTATTGATTTCGGGATATTCAGTTCTGTTGACGTTATCGGAACCGTTGAACGTGCCCTGAGCGGCGCCATTAGCATTGACCATTACAGCCAGTTTAAGAGTGCGGTTGACAGCCACTCTCGCGTCTTTTACCTGCTTGATAACGCAGGAGAGATAGTCTTTGACAGGCTCCTTATCGAGGTGCTGGTCAAGATGGGGAAAAAAGTGAAGGCAGTTGTGAAGGGCGCTCCGGTGCTGAACGACTCGACAGCCTATGACGCTGCAGAAACCGGACTGACTGAACTGTGTGAGATTGTGGATAACGGGTGCGACTGTATCGGTACTATCCTGGAAATGACCTCCCCGGATTTTAACCGGATGTTCGATGATGCCGATTTTATAGTCAGCAAAGGTCAGGGCAATTTCGAGACCCTCTGCTGCCAGGACAAAAGCAATAAGTGCCGTAAAGAAATTATCTTTCTCCTGCAGGCAAAGTGTGATGTGGTATCCAGAGAGATTGGAGTATCGAGAGGTTCTATGGTTTTGCTATCGTCAGGGCAGTGAATTATAAAAGTTTATATAAGAATTAAAAAACTTAACTGCTTCAATCCTTGACATTTAAATAGACTTAAATTTATCATAGTTGTCACGTTTGGCGTAAATCAGGCGCCAGTCTGTTGCGTATTGGTTTCCATTAATTCATAAGTTAAGTAAGGAGGCCGTTTATGGCAGAATCACCAGCTTTTTTAGAAATGTTATTCCCCTCTATCCCCCCTTATGTTTCGTATTCATGGCTGGCGATGATCATTATCATCGGTATTGCATTGATCTTAAGAAATAAACTCAGTCTGGTCCCGTCAGGTCTGCAGAATGTGATGGAAACTCTTTCGGAATTCTCTCTTAACCTTTCGAATTCCATAATCGGCCACCACTGGGGCGAGAAGTTTTATCCGCTTGTCGGCACGCTCCTCTTTTACATCGGTCTTAGTAATTTTATGGGCCTTATTCCCGGCTTTGAATCACCAACAGCCAACATTAATATGACAGCCTCGATGGCGATTCCGGTGTTTCTTGCCACGCATTATTACGGGATAAAAGTAAACGGGTTTAAATATATAAATCATTTTCTGGGGCCGATAAGGTCCCTTGCTGCATTGCCGCTCATGATACTCATGTTCTTCATTGAAGTCATAGGCCATTTTGTGCGTCCGATAACGCTATCTGTCAGGCTTTTCGGCAACATGATAGCAAAGCACATGATTCTCGTGATTCTCGGTATTCTGGTTCCGGCAGTGGTTCCTGTTGCTATTCTCGGTCTCGGAGTAATTGTCTGTGTGATACAGACATATGTGTTTATGCTCCTTACCTGTTTATATTTGGCCGGTGCGGTCGAAAGTGCACATTAACAATCTTAATAGAAAGGAGGAAAGTCTATGATGAGGAAGCTGATTTCTTTTGGGCTTGTAGCGCTTATTTTGCTTGCGTTTTTTGCCCCCCTTGCTCTGGCTGATGAGGCGGCTCCTGCAGCCGAGGGTTCACATTCCGGCAGAAGCATGATAGTGGTTGGCCTTGGCCTTGCTATCGGACTTGCTGCTCTCGGAACAGGCATTGGTCAGGGTATCGGTTTACAGGGTGCGACCGAAGGTGTTGCAAGGAACCCCGGAGCATCGGGCAAGATTACCACAACCTTAATTATCGGTCTTGCCATGATCGAGTCTCTCGCTATTTATGCGCTTGTTGTCGTGCTTATTATTCTCTTTGTTAATCCTCTGAAAATTTAATATCACCCTTTTTAAGACCGGGGACTCCGTCAGGAGTCCCCATTATTATTTATTCGCGAGCCCTCAGTCCTTTCCAGTCTTTTGCCGGTAAAACGATGATTTGTAATGATCCGGTTCAAACGACAAGAGCCTAACTATAGTGCAGAGAGGAAATCTTTTTGCTATTTCTTCCTCGGATACCCGCTGGTCATAGCCGAGTGCTATTACATCCGGTTTGAGTTCTTGAAGAATCTGGAAGAGGTCGGTATCGAGATTGCCTAAAATAACAAGTTCAGGGATGCCGGATTCCTCGACATTCCGTTTTCTCACTTGCTCACTATTGGTAGGCAGGAAGCCTTTAATCCTTTTTACGGTCTCATCCCTGGCAACTATAACCGTCAAGACTTCGCCCAATGTTTTGGCTTGCCTGAGAAAGTCTATATGCCCCGGATGAAAATGGTCAAACGTCCCCGCGCATACAACTTTTCTGCCCATGATTCAAATGATACCAGAACCACTTGACGATTGACAATCCGGTTCCACAATGATAGGTGATATACTAAAGTAAGGATAACAGCTTTCCGGAATGGGGGCGTGACAGGTGGCGATATTGAACAAACACATGGGCCTTTACACGGACCATTACGAACTCACAATGGCCCAGGGTTATTTTTTGAACAACAAAAAAAATACCCCTGCATGCTTCGACTATCTTTTCAGGAAAAATCCCTTTAAGGGCGGATATGTCATCTTCGCGGGTTTGATGGACCTGCTGGAGGTCCTTGAAACCCTCAGTTTTGACGAAGAAGACTGCAATTATCTGAGGTCTATCGGCTTTGCAGCAGAGTTTGTCGAGTATCTTAAACGTTTCGAGTTCAGGGCCGATATCTATGCCCCTGAAGAAGGGGAAGTTGTATTCCCTTATGAGCCTGTTGTAAGGGTTGAGGGGAACATCATAGAGACACAGATCATCGAAACAATACTTTTGAATATGCTGAATTTTGAATCACTTATAGCCACCAAGGCGGCGCGTATCAGGCATGCCGCTGGCGACAGGGTTGTGATTGACTTTGGCCTTAGAAGGGCGCAAGGCCTGGGAGGTATACATGGGACCAGGGCCGCTGTGATAGGCGGCGTAAACAGCACGTCCAATGTTTACAGTGCATTTATGTTCGATCTTGTGTCTGCGGGAACACAGGCGCATTCGTGGATACAGTCGTATGACGACGAATTGGCCGCGTTCAGGGATTTTGCGAAGTCTTTCCCTCAAAGATGCGTTTTCCTTGTTGATACGTATGATACCCTGAAGTCAGGGATACCGAATGCCGTAACAGTTGCCAGGGAAATGGAGGCTCGTGGAGAGAAATTGTCCGGAATCCGCCTGGACAGCGGCGACCTTGCTTATCTGAGCAAAAAGGCAAGGAAGATGCTTGATGATGCGGGGCTCAATTACGTTAAGATAATGGCTTCCAATCAACTGGATGAATACCTTATCAAGAGCCTGCTTGATCAGGGCGCCCCTGTTGACGCTTTCGGCGTGGGCACAAAGCTTATAACGGGCCAGGATGATGCAGCGCTCGACGGAGTTTATAAACTGACCATGAGCGGCTCCAGGCCAAGGTTGAAGATATCCGAAAACCCTGAAAAGATAATCCTGCCTGGGACCAAGGATGTATTAAGGTGCATAGATGACAAAGGGATGTTTTACGCGGATTGTGTCGCGCTTTCGGGCGAAGGCAATATAGAGACCATTTACCATCCTCACGACCCTGGGATGAACTGTATGGTAGGTCAATACAAAAAGGAGGGACTTTTCCGGAAGGTAATGGACAAAGGCAGAATAGTCATGGACAAGAAAAAACCGACTGAAATAGCAAAGCATGTCCGTGCAAGGATGGGGCAATTGCCTGATGAGCACAAACGCTTTGAGAACCCGCATATCTATAAGGTCGGAATAACCAGGAAGCTCATGGACCTGCGTTCCGGAATTGTAGATGAGATCAGGGCGAAGTACAAAAAAGGAGAATGAGGTCATGAAAGCGCTTTTGATAGTTGATGTTCAGAATGATTTTTGCCCGGGCGGGGCACTGCCCGCTCCTGAGGGAGACAAGGTTGTCCCTGCTATCAATAAATTGATGGATATTTTCACTTTGATTGTTGCTTCAAAGGATTGGCACCCTGAAAATACTATCCACTTTGACAAATGGCCTAAGCATTGCATTCAGGGCACAAAAGGGGCTGAGCTGCATCCTGATCTAAGGAAGGACAGGATAGACCAAATTGTCCTTAAGGGGACAATGAATGTAGACGAAGGGTATTCCGTGTTTGAGGGCATCGATATTGACCTTGAAAAATTTCTCAGGGACAGGGGAGTGGATGCCCTTTACGTTGTAGGTCTCGTTACAGAATACTGCGTAAAGGAATCTGCGATCGATGCACAAAAAAGGGGGTTCATCACCCATGTAGTAAAGGACGCGGTGGAAGGCGTGAAGCTGAAAGAAGGGGACGTTGACAATGCGTTTGGAGAGATGGGAAAAGCGGGGGTTAAGGTCATCTCTTCAGCGGAAATCCTATAAAACAGGATCAAAAATTGGGACGTTGCTTCTAATGTAAGAAACAACGTCCCGACAGTGCCTATTTTTATTGTCTCTACCTGGAATAGTAGACCATCAAAGTTGCCTTTGCAATTGCGTGCTGGTTAAGATAATAACCAACCAGGGCACCTGATGCATTTGCATCCAGATCTATTCTTTCGGCATCAAGGGCAAAAACTGTGAACTGGTAGCGGTGCGGTTTGTCACGAACAGGCGGACAGGCGCCGCCGTATCCTGTCTTTCCAAAATCGGTCCGGCTTTGAATACTCCCCTTCGGGGCCAAACCGGATGCAGGATCACCAGCATTCTCAGGTAACCTATCGATATTCGCAGGAATATTGAAAATGATCCAGTGCCACCATCCGCTGCCTGTTGGGGCATCGGGGTCATATACGGTGACGGCGAAGCTCTTCGCGCCCATGGGTGCATCTTTCCAGACCAATGCAGGGGAAATGTTTTTCCCGGTGCATCCGAAGCCCGAAAATACCTGTGCATCGCTGAGGCGGCCACCCGGTTGAAGCTGAGGGCTGCTAAGCGACAATTGACCGGCTGCGGCGACGTTGACTGCAAATATTCCCATAACCACAAATACAATAAAGACCAAGCTTTTTATTCCCTTTTTTGGTTCCATTGTTAATCTCCTTTCCTCAGATTCTTTGATCAGAGTCGTTGAGCTAATTTTAGCAGAAAAAACGGCTACAGTAAATTTTCATTTATTTATTATTGAGACATAGCTGATGGCGTAAAGAGCTTTTTTTATGGTAATTTATTGACTATCAATCTAACAACTTTTAAAAATCTGAATAATAAAATGGATGTGATATGAATGATACCAGACGCAGGCAGTGGCTTCCGGAGTTGCTGATTGTGGCGGTTTTAATGATAGTCACCACAATAATGTTTCGCAATACAAACGCAGACATTGCGCTTGAGGGCCATTTTTACTGCCGGCAATGTCCCGATTCGAAATGGTTTCTGCAAAACAATATCTTCCTGCGTCTTCTTTATAACTACGGCTCCTGGCCTGCTGCGGTTTCAGTTATCGGCGCATTGATGCTCCTGGTTATGAGTTATTTCAAAAGCGCACTTGTTAGGTACCGTATCTACAGTATCTTTCTTATTCTTGCACTTCTGATAGGTCCTGGTTTTATTATCAACTCAGTGCTTAAAGTCCACTGGGGAAAGCCGCGTCCCAGTGAGACCCGGGAGTTCGGAGGAAGGTGGGAGTATCAGAAGCTGTTTGAAAAAGGAGAGAGCGGCAGGGGAAAATCATTCCCGTGCGGGCACTGCTCTATGGGCTATTTCTTTTTCGCCTTTTATTTCATTTTCAAGAATAAACGCAGAAAGCTTGCTTTTTTATTTCTCTTGTTCGGCTTGATCTACGGCAGCCTGATAGGATTTTCAAGAATGGCGTTCGGAGGCCATTTCCCGTCCGATGTTTTATGGGCGGCTTTCATTCCTTTCCTGGTGCCCCTTGTGCTGTACTATTTTATTTTGGATATTCCCCGCAGAGAACTCTGCCTGAACGAGATTCCCCAAAATGTCAGCCGGATGAAGAAGATAATAGTGGCCTGTACAGGCACAATATTGATTATCCTGGTGCTTGGAGCCCTTTTTCTGGCCACGCCGGTCTATGAAGAGATTCGACAGCGGACGAGCGAACAATATCCCAATACCGGCCCATACGCGGCTGATATACATTGTTCCACGTGTGATCTCGATCTTAGTCTTAAAAATGACGCTCCCACTGCGATGGATGTTTCAGGGAGTGCCCAGGGCTTCGGGTTCCCGACGAATAAAATTTATCACGTCATGCGGGAGACTGTTATAAAGAACGTCCCGACCGTGTTTTTCGACCTTACACAAAAGGGCCTTTTTTCAGAACTTGTCAATACTGTGCACATAGATTTAAGAAAAGCAGGGCTTAAGAGCCTTAGTATAACCGTTGACAAGGGAGATGTAGTCGTCCGTGACAATACAGATAATGGATCGACTGCAAGCAGGATTGTTATTACTGTGCGACACGGAACACTGACACTGCCGCGTTTTTTCCAGGGAAAGGCCATGAGGCTCAATGTGCCCGCCGACGGATTGAAATACCGTTAAATGTCATCCACCCTAAACAGATATTTATCATATTGGACCTATCCCTGTCACTGTGCTACTGGCAATTAGAAAATTCCAGTGACTATTTCTTCTCCTTTCGTCCCATTTCTGCCCGTCATGACCTTTGTTTTTGAAACAGATCCCATCCCCCCGTGTTTTCATAATAACGGCGACCTGCCTGGACAAGCTTCTTTGCAACTGTTTCCGGCCTGGCCGTAGGTCTATATTTTATTTTTGCCGCATCTGCAAGCTTGAATAATTCTTTTTTATGTTTGACCAGACGTGTGACTTCAAACTCCATTTGTTCCTCATCCAGGCCTCCCAGTGTACGCACCTGCTCAAGCAGCGCCAACTCATCATCAGAGCTCAAGTTGAGTACCGATTTCTTAGGCGGCATTCTGAGAATATGAAGGGCCTCTTCAATTTTGTCGGACTCCACAATCTTTTTAAATACTTTGGACCGGTATGTTGCAGGTGTGTCGCTTTTGGATTTAGCCGTCCTTTTACCCAAAACCTTTAGCGAAAAATTTGCCGCACCAGAAAAAGAGTCTTCTGACACAGGGAAAGAGGTTTGAAGGAGCATCTTCAGTTCTGCCGCTCTCGGAGTCAATCCCTGCCTCACTGACTCCAGAGCCTGATCGAAACGGTCCAGCGCCTTGACAAACCGGTCTGCTTCTTTAATTGTGCTAACGACCAGTTTATGATACCAAGGATTTGAGGAAATAGGGTGACACTCCAAGTTTAGGAAAACGAAAGGAGTGTCATTGATGGAACAAGTTAAGAGTTTACAAAGAGGCAGTGCAAAGAAGAAGGTTCCAGCCAGAAGCAGGCGTTACGGAGCCGACTTTAAGCTTCAAGTAGTCAAGAAGTTCCTTGAGGAGAGCGTCCCTATTGAGGTGATCCGGCAGGAATGCGGGATTAGCATTAATTCGGTAAGACGCTGGGTGCGCGCATATCGTAGTGAAGGTGAGGCTGGCCTTGCAATAAGACGCAATGGCAATGGGCGCGGACTTCCCTCTCCTGTGAAGCAGAAGATTGTCGAACTCAAAGAAGCCAACCCACTGTTCGGTATTAAGCGCATTTCGCAACTTCTAAAGAGAGCGTTTTTTCTTACCGCCAGCCCTGAGACGGTTCGTAAGACTCTGCACTCCGAATCTCTAATGACTGCCCCACCCAAGAAGCGGCAGCGCAATATCACCCGCCCCCGGTTTTTCGAGCGCTCAACCCCGAACCAGCTTTGGCAGACGGACATCTTTACGTTTCGCCTTGGGGGCCGATATGCGTTTCTGATCGGCTTTATCGACGATTATTCCCGTTATATAACGGGGTTGGAGCTTTTTAGGAGCCAGACAGCACAGAATGTAATTGAAGTGTATCGCCGGGCGGCCTCCGAGTACAACCCACCTAAAGAGATGCTCACGGACAATGGGAGGCAGTACACGAGCTGGCGCGGCAACAGCCGTTTTGAGTCTGGAGTTGAAGAAAGACAAAATCCATCACATCAAATCACGGCCTCACCATCCTATGACGTTAGGCAAAATCGAGCGGTTCTGGAAAACGATCTTTGTGGAGTTCCTAAGCCGGGCCCAGTTCGGGAGCTTTGAGGATGCAGTAGAGCGGATACGGCAGTGGGTGAAATATTATAACCACAAAAGGCCCCATCAGGGGATCGGCGGCCTGTGTCCTGCGGACCGGTATTTTGAGATACAAAGCGAGCTTAGAAAGACCATCGAGCAGGGCATCCAGGACAACCTCCTTGAGATGGCGCTAAGAGGTAAACCGCGCCTGCCGTTTTACATGGTGGGCCGCATGGAGGGTCAGTCGGTGGTGTTGCGGGC
>CAVPZX010000003.1:0-438083 GCA_963710375.1 Nitrospirota bacterium | reverse complement strand
GCAATGGAGATGCTCCATGCTGCTCAAGCTGAAGGGGACCCTTTTCGGGTTGTAGTTACTGATATGCAAATGCCTGGCATGGATGGCGAAGCCCTTGCCAGGGCCATCAAGACAGACCCGGTTTTGAGGGACACTTTGCTGGTTATGCTGACATCCAGCGGGATGAGGGGAGATTCAAAGAGGCTTGCGAGCCTTGGATTTTCCGCATATCTTACCAAACCTGTAAGGATGTTCCAACTGCACAACTGCATAGCCGCAGTCCTTGGCGGGAGCAGTCTGCATGAAAAGGCCCAGGAAACCGCTATTATTACCGGACACCGGCTTCGTGAGATAGCGAGGCGGAATGTACGCATTCTTCTGGTCGAGGATAATAAGGTGAATAAAATGGTGGCAGTGGGCATTTTAGACAAATTGGGGTTCATTGCTGACACCGCTGACAATGGCCGGCAGGCGGTCAATATGCTGGAAGCCGCTTCTTACGACATAGTATTCATGGATGTGCAGATGCCGGTTATGGACGGCTTTGAAGCAACTCGTGCCATCCGTCATATCGAGATTGATTCCGGTTGCCATGTCCCTATTATCGCAATGACAGCAAATGCCATGAAGGGTGACAGGGAGAAATGCCTGAAAGTGGGGATGGACGATTATATCTCCAAGCCGATCTCGCCCCAGGAATTGGCTAAGGCGCTCGAAAAGTGGCTGCCGCAGGGTCAGGTCAAATTGCCGGCGGTGACTGATATGACCCATGATAAGACAACAGCAGTAGTCCAAGAAGCATTGCCGGTCTTTGACTATGCAGGGCTTTTGGAGCGCATAATGGATGACAAGGGTCTTGCAGGAACAATTGTTACGGCATTCATGGAGGAAATCCCCCGGATGCTTGATGACCTCAGGGAGCAGATAGTGAGGGGCGATGCGGGACTTGCCGGGAGACAAGCCCACAAGATCAAGGGGTCAGCTGCCAACACAGGATGTGTGGCAATGAGCGCCATAGCAGTCTGATATGCAGAAGGCCGGAGAACAAGGGGAAATGGAGACACTGATTACACTAATGTCTGAGCTTGAAAGCCAGCTTGCGTTACTGAAGGCTAAAATTAAAGACTCAGGAGTCTTAGACGCCTGATAAGCACAATTGTTAATGTAATTCATTAGATATATGGTTAAATATTACATATCCACTTTTGGATGCCAGATGAATGTTCATGATTCGGAAAAGATGTCGGGTATTTTGAAAGCAGAGGGGTATATTGAAGCAGATAGCCCACGGGATGCCGATCTCGTTATTTTCAATACCTGCAGCATTCGCCAAAAAGCTGAGCAAAAGTTCTATAGTGAACTGGGGAGGTTAAAAGAGCTTAAAAAAAGAAAACCCGGACTCACAATTGCCGTGGCTGGCTGTATTGCTCAGCAGGAGGGCAAAAACATTTTAAAAAGAGTGCCTTATGTGGACCACGTCATGGGCCCTCAGAATATCCATATGGTCAGGGATATTTTAAAGTCAAATATCAATAAAATTGCCATTGACGACAATCCGCTGATAGCAGATACAGAACTTCCTGTCGAAAGAAAGGATGAGGTAAAGGCGTGGATAAACATTATGTATGGATGCAATAACTTCTGCAGCTACTGCATAGTTCCATATACCAGGGGCAGGGAGCGCAGCAGGCCCAGCGCTGCAATACTCAATGAAATTAAAGGAGTTGCTGAAAAAGGATATGTTGAAGTAACACTTTTGGGCCAAAATGTCAATTCATATGCAGGCGATTTAAGTTTTCCTGAATTACTTAAAGCAGTGGATAAAATAGAAGGCATCAAGCGTGTCAGATTTGTCACATCCCATCCAAAAGACCTTTCAGATGATCTGATTATTGCTATGCGGGACTGTGAGAAAGTGTGCGAGCATATTCATCTGCCTCTTCAATCCGGGTCATCTAAGATACTTTCTTTAATGAACCGTAAGTATGAGTACGATGATTATATTGGTAAAGTTGAGAAATTACGCAAAGAAATCCCTGGAATTGCAATAACATCAGATATTATCGCTGGATTTCCTGATGAAACGGTTGAGGATCACCGCCTGACCATCAAGGCTTTGCATGATATTGAGTTTGACGGCATCTTTGCTTTTCATTATTCGGTAAGGGCAGGAACAAGGGCAGCTGTAATGGAGGGCCAGGTTGAAGATGACACCAAATTATCAAGACTTAATGAAATACTTGAAGTTCAAGATGATATTTCCGAAAGAAAAAACAGGGCACTTTTAAATAGTGTTCAAGAGATACTTTTAGAGATGCCTGATGAAAAAGATCTGAAAAAAATGTCAGGGAGGACGCAAACCAATAAAATAGTAAGTATTTCTCTTGACAAAAAAAATGTAACACTTAAGTCTGGCGATCTGATTAATGTGAGCATAATCAAAGCAAACAGACATAGCCTTGAAGGGATAATAAAAGCATGAGAATCTCTATCCTAACACTTGGTTGTAAAACGAACCAGTCTGAAAGTTTCTCTATTGAAGGCAGTCTGAAGCTTGCCGGCAATGATATCGTTGATATTACCGACGCTCCTGATTTATGCATCATTAACACATGCACAGTTACAGCTAAAGCTGACCGCCAATCAAGGCAATTGATATACAGGGCTTTAAGAAACAATGCTAAAGTTATTGTTACAGGCTGTTATTCAGAGCTCAATGCCGATGAAATAAAAAGGATCGGATCTACTATAGATATCATTAAAAACAGTGAAAAAGAAAGTATTGTCACTAAATTAACAAATTTTAACCCAGGCGATCCCTGCGTTAACAACCGTTATCCGAGACACCGGCCTATCGTTAAAGTGCAGGATGGATGCAACTTTTCATGCAGCTATTGCGCTATTCCAAAAGCGAGAGGAAGGTCGCGAAGTGAATCATACGATGAAATCATAAGGAAAATCAACGAATATGATGCATGGGGTTATAAAGAGGTTGTTCTTACAGGTATACACCTTGGCGCCTATGGTCTTGATTTAAGGGTTAAGAAATCGCTTTCTGATCTCCTAAGGGGAATACTTAAAGAGACATCTATGACAAGAATAAGGCTCAGTTCACTTGGAATAAATGAAATAAATGATGATCTGCTCGACACAATGAGGGATAGCAGGATATGCAGACATCTGCATATACCTCTTCAGAGCGGTGATGATTTCATTCTTAAAAGGATGGGCAGAGCATATACTGAAGCCACTTTTAACAAAAGGCTTGAATTTATTACTGAAATGTTCCCTGATATCAGTATCGGCACAGATGTTATTACAGGTTTTCCAGGAGAGGGCGACGGAAGCTTCCTCAAAACATGCCGCTTTATTGAGGCTGCTCCATTTTCATATGTGCATGTTTTCCCTTATTCATTACGTCCTGGAACCAGGGCGGCCACATTTGGCGGCCAGATTCAAGATATTGTTAAAAAACAAAGAGTTAAACTTCTAAAGGCTATTGGTGAGTCAAAAAAAAGAGCTTACCTGAGAAGGCACCTGAATAAAACCCTTGAAATACTCATCGAAAATAGAACTGCGGAGGGATATGTCGGCACCAGTGCCAATTATATCAAGGTTTTGATAGCAAGCGGTTCGGATATTAGAGAAGAAACCTTGATAAATGGTAGGGTTACAGGATTCACAAATTATCAGGCACTCGCAATCCCAGTAAATAACTATGAACCCATTAACATATAATATTTTTTCATATGCCTAGAACTTATACAGTATAGTTAGAACACTGCAATATCGCTTTTGCATGGCAATTATTAACATCGTTTATAACAACTTATCAACATTAGATGTTTACAGAATATGTCTGATAAGATATATTATGTAAAGTTTGTTAAAGGTTAAATATATGAAAAACAGACGGTTACAATATGAACCATTCGGAATTTCTGATCATTCTTCTTAATGTCTTTGAAATGTCAGAAACTTGTAATCTGACTGTCACATTTGGTCAAAATACCTACTATTCCTGTATTCACAAGATCAAATAATACAATTATCCGTTGAAGAATCAGAGTTATGCCTAAAATTTTAAATGTTGATTAATAAATAAGTCAGTAATTTCTCATTCAAAATTCACCATTTCTTTTGTGTATGTGTTGTTTTTGAGTGAGAAAGAATGATATAGTGTATAGTTATGAATTTTTCTAAAATGCTTGTTAGAACGATCAGGGATATTCCCTCCGAGGCTGAGGCGATCAGCCATAAGCTTATGCTTCGCGCCGGCTATGTGCGGCAGCTTGCTGCAGGGCTTTATATTTATCTACCCCTTGGATGGAGGGTCATGTGCAGGATTACTGCCATACTTAGGGAAGAAATGAATGCTATCGGCGCCCAGGAAGTGTCAATGCCTATTTTGCATCCTGCTGAAATATGGCAGAAAACCGGTCGATGGTATGAAATGAAGGACGCAATGTTCCGTTTGAAGGACCGGACAGGACGTGATATGTGCCTCGGCATGACCCATGAGGAAATTGTGACCTGGCTCGCGTCGAGGGAGCTGAAGTCCTATCGCGACCTCCCCCAGATATGGTATCAGATCGAGACTAAGCTCAGGGATGAGGCAAGGCCAAAGAGCGGTATATTGCGTACAAGAGAATTCATTATGAAAGACAGCTACAGTTTTGATGTTGACGATGAAGGTCTTGACATAAACTATAAAATTCATGCAGATGCTTATCATAAAATATTCAAGCGCTGCGGTCTTAAGTTCTATCAGGTCGAATCAGACACTGGCATGATGGGAGGCGCCGCAGCCCATGAGTTCATGGCTCCTAGCCCGGCAGGAGAGGATAATATTGTTCTATGCGATCAATGTCAATATAAGGCAAATATAGAGGTTGCCCAATCAGTGGCCACGTCCGTAAAGGATTACGGCTGGCAGCTTGAAGAGGTCCATACACCTGACAGAAGAACTATAAAAGATGTATCAGGTTTCCTTAAGATTGAACCAGCCTATTTTATAAAAAGTCTGCTTCTTATTTCAGCAGAGGGCCCTGTCCTTGTTCTGATCAGGGGAGATCAGGAGTTACATGAAAAAAAGGTCGCAAAGTTAATTGGAAACTTTAAAGCTGCAGCAAAAGATGAGGTGCTTTCTATTCTTGGTGTTGAGACCGGTTTTATAGGCCCTATGTCGCACGAAATACGTATTCTTGCAGATTTGTCCCTAAAAGAAGGCACTTACGTTGCTGGAGCAAATAAAGTCGATTATCACATTAAAGGTATTACTTCAAGTCGCGATTTTCATGCCGAATGGCACGACCTTCACTTGGCAAAAGAAGGCGATGGCTGTCCAAAGTGTCAGGGGCCGTTGAGAATGGAGAGAGTTATCGAGATCGGTAATATCTTTAAACTTGGAGTTAAGTATTCGACTCCCCTTCATGCAGTATTTCTGGACAGCGGTGGTCAGGAAAAGCCTATTGTTATGGGTAGTTACGGCATAGGCCCTGCCAGGATTGCTGCTGCCTCAATAGAGCAGAATTATGATAAGGACGGAATAATATGGCCTAAGAGTATCGCTCCATTCGATGTTGAGATCATCCCGTTGAATGTGAGTGATGCCAGGACAAGGGAGACCGCAGGGAGACTGTACGCCACTTTAACAGATAATGCGTTAGAAGTCTTAATTGACGACCGAGATGAGAGGCCGGGAGTAAAATTTAAAGATGCTGACCTTATCGGGATTCCTATTCATCTGATTATTGGTGAAAAATCTCTAAAAGGCAATATGATTGAAATAAAAATAAGGCGTACAAGCGAAATACTTAAAGTTCAACTGGAAGATGTTGTTGGTACAATTCTTAAGATAGTCAATGATAAGTCACTCATCTGAGGGTCTGAGAATAAACCCTGATCCCCCCTTCCCTAATGCTGCAATAGACATTGGCACCAATACCCTTAGATTATTGATTGGCTGTATTGACAAAGGGAAATTAATTCGACTTTTAGCAGAGCGTGCTGTGACACGCCTTGGCAGGGACATAACACAAAAAGGAATACTTAATGAAGATAGTATCGAAAAATCAATTAGATCACTCATTAAATTTAAGGCATCAATAGAAAAATATAAGACACGTAATATTTTCGCAGTCGGTACAAGTGCTTTGCGTGATGCAGGCAACAGCCGCGAGTTTATTGAAGAGGTTAAGGCCCGGACAGGCATTTCCATTGATATTATAAGCGGAGATAGGGAGGCCGAGTTGACAGTCCTTGGTATTTTAGGGAATGAGCCTGCGCCGTCTATGCCTGCGTTTATTACAGACATAGGTGGAGGAAGCACTGAATGGATATTCTGCGATGCCGGCTCCACAATATTCAAAAAAAATAGTCTTCAAATGGGTGCCGTTCGGCTACATGAGCAGTACACTTACAGTGATCCGCCATCTCCTATAGAAATTGAGAATATAAAAGATGTAGTATTTGAATCGGTTACGCGATCATTTCTGGAATCTGGGATTAGTACCAGACTCAATGCCGGCGAAATAAAGAGTTTTGTAGCAACTGGCGGTACCGCCACTACTGTAGCGGCAATTGATATTGGACTCGAAACATATGATGCTGACACTATCCATTTACATACAATCTCTTGTAATACTCTAAAAGCACAGCTTGAGCATTTATCAGCTATCACCTTATGTGATCGTGCTATTATTAAGGGCCTCGAACCGGAGAGAGCTGATATAATAATTCCGGGTATTATTATTCTTTTAGTTTTAATGGAAATACTCAAAACTGACACTATGACTGTCAGTGATTTCGGATTGCTTGAAGGGATACTATTAAGTACAGCTGACAGGCCATAAGCTACAGGGTAAATATAGGTTATTCCCATTACCTATCACCTGGAATATGTTATAATCGCTTTTATGAAGCAGGTTTTTAAGCGCCCGGCATTTATTAAGAAGACGCCGTTACGCTACTGTCCAGGTTGCGGCCATAGCCTTGCACACAGGCTGATCGCTGAAGTAATCGAGGAACTGGGTATCAGAGAAAGGGTCATAGGCATTGCCCCGGTTGGATGTGCTGTGTTTGCCTATGATTATTTCGATTTTGATATGATTGAAGTTGCACATGGCAGGCCACCTGCCGCAGCCACCGGAATGAAGAGAACACGCCCCGACAGCATTGTTTTCTCATATCAGGGTGATGGCGACCTTGCAGCAATCGGTACCGCCGAAATTGTTCATGCTGCAAATAGGGGAGAAAATATAACAGTCTTTTTTATCAATAATGCGACTTACGGCATGACCGGCGGACAGATGGCGCCGACAACATTGCTGGAGCAGAAGACAACGACAACACAAAGAGGAAGGGATAGGAAGACAACAGGCTACCCGCTCCATATCGCAGAGATGCTGGCCACCATAGAAGGTGTCTCTTTTATTGCTAGGACATCTTTGGATTCAGTAAAAAACGTTTTAAAAACAAAAAAGATGATAGAGAAATCGTTCAGATATCAGATGGAAGAAAAGGGGTTCAGTATGGTTGAGATTCTGTCACCCTGCCCCACTGATTGGGGTCTCTCGCCTAAGAAATCGCTTGATTGGGTAAGAGACAAAATGGTGGGTGTTTATAAACTTGGGGTTTTCAAAGATGCGCATCACACTTAAGGCAGCTACCCATGGAGCATACAATCATTATAGCCGGATCAGGCGGACAGGGCACTCTTTTTCTCGGCAGACTTATGGCATATGCCACACTGCTCGAAGATAAAGAAGTTACCTGGATGCCTTCATACGGTGCTGAAATGCGTGGTGGAACGGCAAACTGTACAGTCATCATCTCCGATGAGATGATCGGCTCTCCGGTCATCCGAAACCCTCATATACTTGTGATTATGAATGACGCGTCTTACAGCCGTTTTACCGGGAAGCTTCGTCCCGGCGGAATGCTATTATACGATTCATCTCTTATAAGCAGGACTGATCACAGGGATGACATTAAGGTGCTGGGTGTGCCGGCCAGTGCGCTGTCGGCAACCATGAACAGTACAAAGCTCGCCAACATGGTGATGATGGGGGCTTTTATCTCCTCTACGGGCATTCTGTCCCTCGATTCAGTAATTGGGGCCCTTGGTGATATTACCCCCACCAATAGGAGAAACACGATTGACCTGAACAAACAATTAATAGCCAAAGGAATCGATATCATTGAAAATAAGAAAGGCCACTATAGCTGACGTAAAGAAGATCCATAACTTTGTAAACTATTTTGCAAAAAAAGAGGAAATGCTGCCCCGTGCGCTTAACGAATTATATGAGGGGGTCAGAGATTTCATAGTTTATGATGATAAGGGAGAAATAAAAGGCGTATGCGCGCTCCGAATTTTGTGGGAAGACCTTGCAGAAATACGCTCCCTGGCTGTTAGAGAAGCAGAGCAGTTGCAAGGTATCGGCAAATCACTTGTCAGGAAATGTCTCAGGGAAGCGGGAGAACTGGGGATTAAAAAGGTCTTTGCTCTCACCTACCGGCCCGAATTCTTTAAAAAAATGGGTTTCAAAGAAATCGACAAATCCAAACTTCCGCAGAAGATATGGGGTGATTGCCTGAAGTGCCATAAATTTCCGGACTGCTATGAACATGCCGTTATTATTACTCTCAAGGGTTAAGTAATATTTTTATATCGGATTTCGACCGTAGTTCCTCAATGAGCTTTTTCAATTGTTTGTTCGTATCGAGTTCTACAAGGTACTTTTCAATTTCATCTCTTACATCAACGTAGTCCTGCCCTTTGAATTGGCCCCTGTTTTCATTGTAGAAGCGCTCCATGTCTTCTTCCCTTATTATTATGGCCGGTTTTATCTTTATATCAATGTATTCCTGCACCAGCTTATCGTCGTCAGGAGCTTCCAGCCGCATATTTTTTGCTGCCTCAACCAAAAGCAGGTTATTGATCATCGAGTTGATTATGTCCGAATCTGAAACATTGCCCAGCTTCTCTCTTGCCCCCTGCGCACTCTTCTGGAACGCCGAAAGTGTGATTGCGTTATTGTTGACGTATGCAACTACCCTATCGAGAACTTCAGAATAAACAACAGTAGGCAGTAGGCAGCAAGAAGTAAACAGTAAAATAAAAGAAAAAAGTATTTTTCTGTTACTGCTGCTGTTAGAATGCTTGACCGATACTGAAATGTAATGCGCCAAGGCTTTCTCCCTTCAGTCTGCTCAATTTGACGCCGTAGTCAATGCTCAAGGGGCCGACCGGAGTCTTGTATCTAAGGCCAATACCGGTAGTGAACCTGAGCTGCTCAGGGTTTATGTCCTGAACTTTGTTCCATACATTTCCCGTATCGACAAAAGTAACGACGCCGAATCCCCTTCCCACATCGGTTCTAAGTTCAAGATTACCCATAACGAAGGCATCACCTCCGAGAGGTGTCCCATCGGCCCCTTTGGGTCCCAACGTGTCCTGGTCATAACCCCTCACTGTTGTTCTTCCGCCTAAAAAGAAACGCTCGACCAACGGCAGTTCGCTAGTATGATTGTAGCCCTCCGCTACTCCGCTTCTCAGTGAAAAAGCAAGCACTAACCTTTTGCTAAGACGTTGGTAATTATTGAAGTAACCCGATAATTTAAAGAAATCGGTTTTAGAAAAGAGGAATGAAGAGGCCGCTTGAAATGATACTCCGGCGAGTATCCCCTTTGTCGGATCGAAAGGATTATCTCTGGTATCGTAAATCAGTCTGGGGTGCAATCCGCTTATGATGAGAGTACCGGTGTCCTCCCTGGTCAATATTATATCAGGCTGCACATCCTTGGTGTCCACAACAGAAAAATCATAACTTAAAGTCGCTTTTATTGTATCGCTCAGTTTTTTTTCTACTCCCGCACTAGCGGTCTCTCTTGCTAGACGATAGCTTATCAATCCGGTATCGATGTTCAACTCTCTCTTATTTTCATATAAAAGTGACGATTTCAAAGTCAGATCACTGTCGAGAAAGTACGGTTCGACATATGAAAGGATAAATCTTTTTTCGAGGGTGCTTATTTCCGTCCTGAAAGATGCCTGCCTGTCCATTCCGAACAAATTCCTGTAGCTGATGTCGAGGAACCCCCTGAACTTTTCATACTCGCCATATCCCAGGCCGAAATCCACGACCCCTGAATCACCCTCGTGGAATTTATAGAGTACATCTCTTTCGGAGTCATTCTTTTCAGACGGAGCAACTGTAATATCGGTAAAAAGTCCAAGGCGATAGAGACGCTCTCGCTCCCTGGTCAGCTCGCTGGAATCGAAAGGAGCTTCACTCTTATGGGTAAGCTGACGCTCGATTACAGCCAGCTTTGTTTTTTCATTGCCGATGAAAATGTTCTTGCCGAAAAAAGTCCTATTGCCCTCACTAACATTAAATGTAATTTGCGAGGACGTTTCAGTTATTTCCCTGTCGATATTGATTTTTGCATCGAGGAAACCCCTATTGTGGTAAAACTCAAGGATTTTGCGCCGTGAATCCAAAATATCCTCCTCATTGTAAGGGCTGCCGATCTTGAGTGGTAATATTTTTATTATCTCATCAGAAGGAAAAAATTTTGTGCCGGCCACTTTAATATCAGCGATCTTCACTTGTTGTTTCTCATTAATTAAAAATCTGATGTCAACGTTCTGGTCCTTCATCACTATTTCAGGCTCCTTGACTTCAACATTCAAATAGCCGAGGGCATGATAAAAATCTATGAGAACGTCCTTGTCCGCTTCCGGATTATCGGGGTTGTAGTAATCACCTGTTTTTGAGAAAAGAATATCCCTCAGCTTTTCCCGAGGGATGGCAGCTACCCCCTCAAAGGTTATGGCTCCCACCTTATACCTGGCTCCTTCTGATATGAATATTTCGAGCTTCATGGTTTCCTGGGTGGTTGATATAACCGGCGCAGCCTCCGCAAAAATAAAACCATTCCCGTGATAGAGCGACAGGATACCTGCTATGGACTCCTCAATAAGATCATCGCTGATCTCGTTGATCTCAAAAAAAGGCAGCTCTTTCATAAGGTCGCTTGACGGAATTGTTTGATTACCGCTGAAAGTGACAGTAAGTCTTTTGCCGGGATCGAAATTTATGGTCAATACGCCGCTCCGATAGGTATACGACAGAGATGTTCCGACAAAGTTTTCTTTTTTGCAATAATTACGTATTTTAGTTTTAAATCGGTCCATCTCCTCAAGATCGAAAATACCGTTTACCGAAACCTTTAAATAGTTGTTGATGATATCAGCATGCGAAGGGATGATAATCTGTTTAATAATTTCGGGCTGTCCTTCGTGAATCGTTATTTCGATGGCTACCGTATTTTTTTTGCCTGGTACTGCAGCGTAAGCAGCGTCGGCATCAATGAAGCCTTTTCTGTGCATTGCTGCTTCAAGTTTCGCAATGCCGTCTTTGATTTTAAGGCCGGTTAAACGATCTCCAGTCTTAAAATGCAGCAGCTTTTTTATAAAGTTGGTCGAAAAATGCTCGTTTTCTTTCACCGCAATCGAAGTGATCACCGGCTTTTCTTTAACTTTTACGACAATTACAGTTTTGTCCGGATCAAGGCTTTCAATAGTAATATCGTCAAAAATGCCCATCAAAAAAGCGCGCTTAACGCCTGCGCTCAGGGCAGACCTGTCGATAACGCGTCCCTTATCAATATTAAGAAGGTAAAGAAGCTCAGACTTTGAAATTGTATGCAGGCCTCTTACTTTGACCTGCCGTACAGGGCCTGCCTTCTCAGGCAAAGGCTCATCAGCAGCATATAGGACATTTTGCAGACTTGCAATAATCATAAAAAAAAAGAAGAGTGTATGGCATATAGTTTGTTTCATTCGAATCCCGTGTTATTATTTGAAGCTAAAGCGGAATTTAATGTCCCCGCCCAGACTACCCAGTTCATCCCTGTCGCCGACAAGTGATACGTTGGGCCCCAACAGGTATTCCAGCTTCACTACCTGTTCTTCACCCGAACCGGTAGCGGCGCTATAGGTAACGTAAAGCTTGTCTCCAAGCAAACGCTTTGAAACGGTTACTCGGGGAGAAACAGTCCCTGTCGTACTCGTCAACGCCGACGTAGTGGTTAGCGCGGACTCGGAGGATTTCAAAGAAACTGAAGGTTCTATCGACAGGCGGTCTAACCCTGTAATTGTCCTGAGGCGTTCTTCAAAGACATCCTGCATTTTTCCGGTGAGAAAAGAGGTAGCTTCTCCTGCGCCGATGCCACCTTCGAGTCCCCTCAGGTTTTTACCTATCTGCCCGACAGTCAAAAGGCTGAAGATGTCGGTTTCGGCCAAAAAAGGATCGGAAGACAGAGAAAGAGTGAATTGATTGACGTATCCGTTCATGCTGAGCCTTATATTGTAGTTTCTCACTTTAGTCTCGGCTACAATGGTAAAATAAGGTGTTATTTGATCAGGATTCGAAGAGTCCACGGTGGCCTGCAATATTTTAAACTCATTATTTCTAAAATAGACGAGGCCCTCCCTTGCTTCCAATTTTCCCAGAACAACCGGTTGCCCGATAGTACCCCTTAAAAGAATATCTATTCGAGCCGATGCCTTGGCTACATTATTGTCTATCCCAAGGTTAGCGCCTGAGACCCGGACATTTAACTTGGTATTATCAGCCCTGGAAGATCCCACGACCGGTTTCTCTTTCTGCCCGAATCCCAAAAGCCAGCTTTTCCATTCGACCCTCTGCGTATATTTAGCTCTCTTTATCTCAACATCCCCGAGAATGGTCTGTGAGGCGAGCGTGCCGGCATAGTTCAGGTCAGCATTGAAATTGGTCCAGAAGTCCTTTGATACAGAGGCGGTGACGTTCCTGAGATGAGTGTTGAGAAGAAATCGTTTTATACTGAATTTTTGGAGATATGCTTCACCAGTTGCAGTAACAGTGCCGCCTGAAAGTTTTCCGGAGGCACTATCAAGTATGATCCGGTCCCCATCGAAATAGAGATAAGCTGAAACCGCGGAGAGGCGGTAGCGGATATTCTTGAAGCCGAGGATGCCGTTTGACACATCCATGTCCCCGTTTATGTTAGGACCATTCCAGTCCCCTGTGATAGAGCAAACAAAGGACGCATTACCGTTTATTATATCGATATTTTTCGACCACCCCTTAAGAGGCGCCAGGGACGACGAGCCCTCAAGCAGAAGATCGTAGCGCGAGCCGATAGAAACAGAGCCCCCGAGCCTGAGCTCCGAGGTGTCACTTTTCATAGACAGGGAGCCTATTGAGAGCTTATTGTCTTCCAGTTTCAGGACGACGCCGGAACTGTTGGTATAACCGGTCCCGTACAGGTAAACATGGACATTGTTAATGCTCGCCACGGCATTTACATGGTTCTTATCGCCCCTGGCAACAATGTTACCCCTCAGGTTGACAAGCAGATCATCGGGAACATCTTTCAGGAAACTGGCGGCAATAAAATCATACCTGGCAGATTGAAGGTCTGCAGAGGCATTCCAGGGCAGCGTCTTTGTCAGCTGCGCTTCTCCTTTAAGGGTCAATTTTTTATTAAGAAGGCTCGCGGTCACAGTTGCATGCTTGCCATTAAGCGTTCCCTCTATATAACCGCTGCCCACTGGACGTCCTCTGTATCTTCCGGCATTGACATCGCCTCTTAATGTGAGTGTCGGATTTTCAAAAGTCCCTGCGCCTCTTATGTCCAGGTTGGTAATAAAGACCGTATCAAAGAAGTTGTCTTCAAAAAGCTCTTTATATCGTGTCCTGAGCTTCTCAATATGTTTTTGGAGAATAATGTCGGAGACCTTAATAGATTTGCCCGTCGCAGCGACAGAGAACTCATTGTGAGCGCCAACTGTCCCTGAAATGTCGAATGATGAAGATCCCCTCTTCAAACGGACCGACTTTAAACGCACTGCACCGCCCTCGTACGTGACATGACCGTCTGCGCTGTTAACAGCGTATTGGTCTGATATAGTCATGTCCTTTCCATGAATATCTCCGGACAGTTTTATTGCATTCAGGCCGCCCGACAGCCTGAAATCAGTATTCAAAACACCGCTTATAGTTACCTTATTGGTCAACATACCGGCGAGTGTTTTGATATCGATATTGCGCAGCGAAAGTGCAAGGTCGAAATCCGGTTTTTTTAAATCAAATAAAGACATGGCCCGCGGAAAGAGAATAGTGCCGGAGGCGCTTATTTTTTCCTTGGGAGATTGGGCCGAAAAATATTTGAGGGTCAAACGGTTTTTTTTATAATTAAGGTCGCCCTCTGAGGTATCAAAAATAAAGTAGCTGTTGTTAACGAGCTTGACTTCAGTGAGGTTTTTGGTGGCAAAGGTTGTACCGCGAGCATCAAAATGCAAATCGATGACAGGGTCCTTTACACTTCCTGAAACGATGTGAGAAAAGCTCGCCGGTCCTGAAACCGCACTGAAATACGGAGATGATAAATCCGCTATATCTATTGTCTCCCCCGTCCCTCGAAAATTTAACGTATTGTTTTTCAGGTCCAAAGATCCCGTGGTAAAGAGCTTCGATTTGCCGGTATCGAAAAACATCTGTTCAAAAAAAAGCATGCCGTTCTTCATAGTATATCCGCTTTTGATGTTCCGTATTCTTCCAAGCACGTCCCGGCCCGCAACTGTTCTCCTGTAAGAAAATTGGCCCTCGGGATCAAATGCGCTGCCCGACGATGTCAACGTTCCGCTCACTTTCCCTTCAGGAAGTATGTGCGGCAATCCCACAAGTTTTAAAAGACCTTCGCTGGATACATCATTTGCCTTGACTCTGACTTCAAAGTAATTGACAACAGGAAGTTTTATCATGCCTTCTGCAACCGCTTTACCCTGAAGAAGTCTTGCATTGCCGTCCAGGAATTTCAGCGCACCGTCATGATACAGGACTTTACAGTCCAGCTTGTCAACAGGCACCCCGAAGAGATCGCCTTTATCAAGCACCGCTTTGCCTTCCCCGTAAAGTTTGTCGATAGGGCCTTTTAGAAAGCCGTCAACACTAATATGTCCGGCGATTCTATCTTTTACATTGAGCAATTCCATCAACGTTTCAATAAACAAATCTCCTTTGACTTTCACGTCAACAAAGATAGCTTTGATCCCTGACTGCAGGCCGTCAAATCCTATTGCCCCCTTTACCGAAAGCTGTCCCTCTCCCTTGCGTTTCAGTCCAAAGATATTCTTTATAGTCTCAAGATATACTGTTGCTGCAGATTCAAACCTGCCGATAAGGCTTTTTGTATCGAGCGATCCCGAGGTTCGCACATCCGAGTTGTAGGAGGTGATCTTAAGCTTTTTCAGATCGATAAGCTTGTCCTTTAAAAAGAAAACCGCTTCCAGTGATCCTTTTGCCTCTTGTAATCCCTTCATGTCGATGAACACTTTCCTGGCGGAAACTATGAATTTAGGAGTCTTGCCTATAATGACATCGGCGTCAAAACCTCCAAGAACCGCCTTATAATTGCTGTCCTGATATGAGAGGGCTGCATCGCTCACGCTGAGCGATTTAACTTCGAGCTTTATCGGCAGCTTTGGTTCCTTAGCCAGATATTGTTTTATGTTCGCCGAAATCTCTTCGAGCTGCTTTCTGTCGGTCCGCAGATCGGACTCTTCAAGAACGAGCCTCTTAACAGTGAGTTTTTTCCGTATCAGCCCTGAAAGCCCTATATACCCCTTAACTCTCTGGACATCGAGAATCTTTTCACCATTATCGTCGAATGATTTCAGTCCTTTGATCTCGACAAAAAGAGGCATCAGGTTTATGTATATCTGCTGGGCGATAAACTTTCTGCCGGTCGCATCTTCCAACTCAGGCAGTATGATCCTCTTTAGGGCATTTGAAATATTCGGCCCCCGTGAGGCATATAAAAAAATTCCTAATAACAGAACGGTTGCCGCAATATATAGAAGTTTTCGTTTCATCTCAAAATAGTACCGGCAATAGGCTATTACCTAAGACCCATAACCTGCGTTTGTTGCAATTCTAGAATCATGTAATGCGCCTAAAGTTTTTAAAACAACGTCAGCACTAAGTTTACCACCATTGCATTGCAAATAAAATACGTCCCTGGCAACTCCATCTTCCGTGTTTATTACAGCAGAAGCTATATCAATGTTGTGCTCGAACAATTGTTCTGCAATATCGAATAAAAGGCCTATCCTGTCAGGCAACAGAAGTTCCAGGAGGGTATGGTTTGAGGAACTCTCATTGTCAATTTCGATAAAGTTCTCGAGCCTTTTGCCGGCAAAAGTAGGTTTCAAAAAGCCTCTTTCAGGGCAAATCTTGGTGTCCATAACAATTGCACTATAAAGGTCCTCTTTTAATTGCTCCTCCAGCCCTTCCCACCAGATGGAACCCCAGTTTGACAATAAAATCTTATCGAGTGCCAGGGCATTGTCACTTGTATAAATCCTGGCCCTCAGAATATTAAGGCCTCTGAAACTCAGGACACCGACAATTTTTGAGAAGAGTCCCGGTTTGTCCTTCGTAGCAATAACTATCTCGGCAGCGCTGTCCGGCCTCTTATTCACAGCTACCGCAAGCACCTCCTCTGCTGCCCTGGCGGCAAGAAGGTAATCTGCCTGGACGATCTCGCTCGTGGTCGAAATAACGTAGCGATCCGGCATTGACTCTATAAACCCCTGCAGTTTCTTATCAGAGGTCATGTATTGCTTTGCCCTTATTCCGTGCAGATGATCTTTTGTCCTCATATAGATATCATGAAAGAGATATGCCTTCCACTCTGTCCAAAAAACCGGATTCACAGCTGTCATGTCCGCATACGTCATCAAATAAAGTGAATCAAGGTTTTCCTCATTCTCAACCAGCTCTGCAAGTTGTGTTATGGTTTCGGCCTCCTCGCTATCTCTGTTAAGTGCGAGCTTTGACATCACAATGTGATTTCTTACCAGAAACTCAATCCTTCTCCTGTCCTGATGCTCGATGCCGAAACGCTCCATTATGGATTTCAGCATTTTATACCCCGAATTTTCATGACTGCCGCCGTTTCCGCCATAACCGCCTTTCCCTATGTCATGCAGGAGTATGGCAAAAAACAGAATATCCTGCCTGGACCTTTTGAGAATTTCAGCGAGATAGCGCAGCCTTGCCTGAGGGGTATTTTTCAGAGTCTCAAGGTTTTTTACAGCGATCAGGGAATGCTCATCGACCGTATACCGATGATATATCTCATAGATAACCAGGTGCCTTAACCTTCCGAACTCAGGGATAAAACGGTCAAGTATCCCCATCTCATGCATCCTCCGGAGCGTATCATATACCCTGTTTCCCTTTAATATCGCCAGAAAGGCAGCCACGGACTTTTTCGACGGACGGATTCCGCCGCTTATGAACAGCGCCCTCCCCCTTATGCTTTCCTGTACCTGATCACTTAATTTCCTCCCTGACATCGAATAAATGCTGAAAGCCTCTATAATTTTATCAGGGTTTCTGAAAATTCCCTGGTCTTTGACCGTGATCTCGTTTCTTGCAAGATAAAAATCATCCGTAATTTTTTTTATGCTCAGGTTCAGCGGAAAATGTACGTACTTGCGCCCGCTGATGTTCATGATCTTCTTCAATGCGCTGCTGATCGCTTCAGCCTTCTTATAATAAAGCCGCATCATTATTTCTGCAGCCATAAATCTTTTTGTGTTATTAAAGCCCATATTCCGGGCTACGGCATCCTGGAATTCAAACGATAGGACATCATTCCTGCATTTTGAGATTATATTCAGGCTTAACCGCATCCTTAAAAAGAAATCAAAGGCTTTCATAAGATGCATAAAATCGTTTTTTGTAAAAATTGGTGCCAGGCCGGCGATGTCATCTATTTTCAAAATCACTTTTGACAGCCAGGTGAGCGTGTGCACATCCCGCAGTCCGCCTATGCCGTCTTTAATATTCGGCTCAAGAAGGTAAACGGAGTCCTCGAATGTCTTGTGTCGTCTGTTGACTTCGCCCAGTATGGCGCCCACAAAATCCTGTTTCTTTTTAAATAATATCTTAGGATAGATGTCCCTTCTGAATTCTTCAAAAACAGTTCTGTCTCCGATCAGGAATCTCGAATCAATAATTGCCGTCCGGGTTTTCGGATCTTTGATCGAATCCTGCAGACATTCAACCAGGGTCCTGAAACTGTGGCTTATGTTCAGTCCCATATCCCACAATTTGTAAAGCACCGCCTGGGCCGATTCAGTGGTCTTATTGTCCCTTCCCCTCGACAGGAACATTATATCAATATCCGAATACGGCACCATTTCACTGCGCCCGTAACCGCCGACCGCGATAAGTGCCAGATCATTAGTCACTGCGCCCGAATAAGAATCTTGCAATGCCGTTCTGAATGTGTCCGACAGCATGTTGTTCACTTGGGCAGTTAAATCTGAGACGATCGATTTACCCGTGAACCCTCTATCTATCAGCTCAGATGCCCTATTACACCATAGCCAGCTTATATCTTCTTTCATCCAGCCCTAATTGTAACACAGAGTTCGTTCTTATTAATAAAGCCATGGTCCGCCGCAAAAACAGACTAACCCATTACCTTATTTTATTTATATATTAACTTATTGACGCTACGGAGGATTGTTGTTATAATGTTCGGGTTATCTCATAAGTGCATGCGGGAAATGCTTCAAAACATTAGCGTTTCTCAATATGCCCGGTAACGGGAATGCAGGTGCCTTAATTGAGAATATTTTTACATTTCATTTAGAGGAGGTATTTTATGCCGTTTGATGCAACGAAGCTGGCTGACTGGCAGATTTCTGAGGAAGCAGAAAAGAGTATGCCTACCGCAGATCAGTGGCGCGAACGTCTTGGACTTCAAAAAGACGAGATGCTGCCCATGGGAAGGCTGTCAAAGGTGGATTTTCTCAAGGTCATTAATCGTCTCAAGAAGAAAGCCGATGGCAAGTACATAGAGGTGACAGCTATCACCCCTACCCCATTAGGCGAAGGCAAAAGCACCACATCTTGCGGATTGATGGAAGGCCTGGGCAAGCGTGGAGTGAACGTGGGCGGGGCGCTGCGCCAGCCTTCGGGCGGTCCCACGATGAACGTTAAGGGTACGGCTGCCGGCGGCGGCAACTCCCTGTTGATTCCAATGACCGAGTTCTCGCTGGGACTCACGGGCGACATCAACGATATAATGAACGCCCACAACCTGGCTATGGTGGCGCTGACTGCACGTATGCAGCATGAACGCAACTATAACGACGAACAGCTTGAGCGGCTCACCAAAATGAAGCGGCTCGACATTGACCCCACCCGCGTGGAGATGGGCTGGATCATGGACTTCTGCGCCCAGAGTCTGCGTAATATAATCATAGGTATGGGCGGACGGACTGACGGCTTTATGATGCAATCCAAGTTCGGGATAGCCGTTGGGTCGGAGTGCATGGCGATTTTGGCAGTAGCCAACGACCTTGCGGACCTGAAAAAACGCCTCAATAACATCACGGTTGCTTTCGACAAGTCCGGCAAGCCGGTTACCACGGGTGATCTGGAAGTCGGCAACGCCATGGCCGCCTTCATGCGCAACACGATCAACCCCACTCTCATGTGCACTGCTGAATACAACCCCTGCTTTGTCCATGCCGGGCCTTTTGCCAATATAGCCGTGGGCCAGTCCTCCATCATCGCGGACCGTGTCGGCCTCAAGCTGTTCGATTACCATGTGACAGAGTCAGGCTTTGCGGCTGACATCGGGTTCGAAAAATTCTGGAACGTCAAATGCCGTTTCAGCGGACTGAAGCCCCACGTATCAGTGCTTACGACCACTATTCGCGCCCTGAAGATGCATGGCGGAGGACCCAAGGTCGTTGCCGGTAAAGCCCTGCCCGAAGAGTACACCAAAGAGAATGTGGCACTGGTGGAAAAGGGCTGCGCCAATATGGTCCACATGATCAACGTTATCCGCAAGTCCGGCATAAACCCGGTTGTATGCATCAACCGTTTTTATACCGATACCAATGCCGAAGTGGCTACAGTCAAGAAGGCCGCAGAAGCTGCCGGGGCCCGCTGCGCTGAATCCCAACACTGGCTCAAGGGCGGCGAGGGAGCTCTCGAACTGGCCGATGCAGTTATAGATGCCTGCAACGAGAAGAACGAGTTCAAATTCCTATACCCGCTGGAGATGAAACTGCGCGATCGCGTGGCGCTGATAGCAAAGGCAGTTTATGGGGCCGACGGTGTTTCCTGGCTGCCTGAAGCCGAAGCCAAAGCCAAGATGCTTGAAGACGACTCAAAGTATGCTGATTTTGCTACAATGATGGTCAAGACCCACCTGAGCCTTAGCCACGATCCGGCTGTCAAGGGAGTGCCAAAGGGCTGGACGCTGCCCATCAGAGATATTCTTATATATTCGGGAGCCAAATTCCTTTGCCCCTGCGCAGGCACGATCAGCCTCATGCCAGGTACGAGTTCCAATCCTGCCTTCAGAAGGATTGACGTCGATACGAACACAGGCAAGGTGAGTGGATTGTTCTAAACTCCGGCTTGATGCGATTACTTTAGCCATCCGGTTTTTATGGGTGGGGTTGTTTTATGACAGCTGAAGATTCCCTGCGGTCCGCCCGCAGGGAATCTTAATGTGAGGACTACCATGAGAAGGTTAATCGAAAGATTTCAGACTATGATGATGGCAGCGACCTTTGCTGAAGAGGGAGAATTTGAGACGGCCCGTCAGATAATGAATGAAAACGAGCCGAGGAAAACAAAAAGGCCTTCCACCGACAAACGCCAGAGACCTGATAAGAGAAAAGAATTAAGAGCCGAATAAGATAGGTCTTAACAGTGAGTGAGGACATTTCGAACTGGAACGATTAAGATAGAAGGAAGGTATAAAACAATGTTGAGAGGATCAGCAGCACTAATATTATTTTTAACCATCTTATTGGTTGTTTTTGGTATGAACGGCTATGCTGTGGCATCAGCCGATGCAACTTCGGCTCCGGTGGCTGCGGCATCATCGAATGTCCCATGGTGGGTGTGGCCGTTGTCATTATTTGTCGTTACATTCCTTATGGGCATCGTGGCTGTATTGGGCGGTGTCGGAGGTGGGGTGCTCTTTGTCCCGATCATCTCAGGTTTTTTTCCGTTCCATCTCGATTTTGTGAGAGGCGCCGGTCTCCTCGTAGCTTTATCAGGCGCCCTGGCTGCAGGACCCGGCTTGTTGAAAAAAGGCATGGCGGATTTGCGGCTGTCTATGCCTGTCGCGCTCATTGCATCGTCGTGTGCGATTGTCGGAGCGATGGTGGGACTTGCGCTTCCGACTAAAATAGTTCAAACAGCGCTCGGAGCGGCCATTCTCGCTATCGTCGGCATTATGCTAACAGCAAAAAAATCGGTATACCCGGAAGTCAAACATCCTGACGCCCTTTCAATGGCGCTCAGGATAAACGGCATTTACTACGAACCGTCCAGCGACCATGAAGTCAACTGGCAGATACACAGGACACCGCAGGGTCTCGCTACTTTTATTATTATAGGTTTCATGGCCGGCATGTTCGGTCTGGGAGCGGGATGGGCGAATGTTCCTGTCCTGAACCTGATGATGGGGGCCCCTTTGAAAGTAGCGGTGGCGACGAGTAAATTCCTGCTTTCCATCACGGACACGTCAGCGGCATGGATATATATGAACCGCGGTGCGGTGCTTCCGATGATGGTGGTCCCGTCCATTATCGGCATTATGCTGGGCTCGATAGTCGGCGTCAGGATATTGGCAAAAACAAAGCCGGCGGCGATACGGTACATCGTTATAGTTTTACTCCTTTTTGCCGGTCTGAAGGCATTGCTTAAGGGACTGGGTATATGAAATTAAAAGATATGAAACCACGGCAGTACACAGGGGAGACATTTTATGGATAAGAAAATAAAGGCGACAGAGGAGCAGCTTGCATACGCCAACATCCTGGAACTAGGGATGAAAGCCGGCTTGCTCTTGCTTATTGTAATATTCATTATTTATCTTAGCGGTCTCCTGCCGGCTCATGTGCCGGTGCGTGACCTTCCTAAATACTGGGGCATGCCGGTGCATAAATATCTTGCGGCTACACATATCCATTCGGGATGGTCCTGGTTGTACATGATCGGCAAAGGTGATTTTCTTAATTTCGTCAGCATTGCTTTCCTTGCCGGTGTGACGATCTTGTGTTATCTGAGGATCATCCCGATATTATACAGAAAGAAAGATATGCTGTACGTCGTCTTCTCCGTTATTGAGGTTTTAATTCTGGCGCTTGCCGCATCGGGCATACTCAAGGCAGGTGACTGAGCGGGCCGGCTTAGCGCAGTGTCTCTACAGATATCCCGCGCTACTTTGGGACCAATGCTGCTACGATACGTTGTGACAGACTCGCGCAGTCCAATGGCTTGATGACATAACCCGAGACCCCCAATGATATCGCTTTGGTAATGTGTTCCCTGTTGCTATCACCCGTTATCATCATGAAGGGCATATTTTTTGTATCCGATGCGACCCTGACCCATTCGAGTATTTCGACCCCACTTATATCCGGCAATTGCCAGTCGCACAGCACAATATGGAATGGCTCGCTCTTAATCTTTTCTAATGCAGCTTGTCCGGAGGCCGCCTCAACTATTATGCAGCCCGGGAAAGACATTTGCAGGCAACTCTTAATAAAAATCCGCGTGATATATTCATCGTCTATTACCAATATTCTTAGTCCTTCCAAGAATGTCCTCCTGTGCTAAGAAAATTATATCATGAAAAGGATTATTAATAATGCCATATCGGGACGCTTTCAACTGCGCCTGTCTACTATCCCCGAGTCTTTGATTTTAGCCTTCAGTAACTCAAGCTGGCTTTCAAGCTCAGGCATAAGTGCAATCAGTGTCTCCATTTCCCCTTGTTCTCCGGCCTTCTGCATATCAGCTGCTATGGCGCTCATTGCCATACATCCTGTGTTGGCCGCTGCCCCCTTGATCTTGTGGGCTTGTCTGCCCGCAAGTCCAGCATCGCCACGCGCTATCTGCACCCTGAGGTCATCAACCATCCAGGGTATTTCTTTCATGAATGCCGTAACGATTGTTCCAGCCAAACCCTTGTCATCCATTATTCGTTCCATAAGCCCTGCATAGTCAAAGACCGGCAATGCTTCTACTGCCGCTGCTGTCTTATCATGGGTCGTATCAGTTTCCGCCGGCAACTTGACCCGCGCCTGTGGCAGCCACTTTTCGAGCACCTTGGACAACTTCCTCGGAGAGATCGGCTTTGAGATATAATCGTCCATCCCACATTGCAGGCATTTCTCCCTGTCACCCATCATGGCATGGGCTGTCATTGCAATAATAGGTACATTAGGATTCGCTGCCTTTGTCTTGCCACCCCGGATAGCCATGGTCGCCTGATATCCATCCATAACAGGCATCTGCACATCCATGAAGACTATGTCGTAAGAAGCGGCTTCCAGCATATTGATCGCCTGCTGGCCATTGTCAGCGGTGTCAGCAATAAACCCCAATTTGCCCAGAATGCCCTCTGCCACCAGTTTATTCACTTTGTTATCCTCCACCAGTAGAATGCGCGCATTCTGCCTGGATGCCTCACGAAGCCAATGCTTCGTAATAATGGCGGATTCCTGGGCCTTTTCATGCAGACTGCTCCCGCCAAGGACTGCGGCTATGCAGTCGTGCAGTTGGAACATCCTTACAGGTTTGGTTAGATATGCGGAAAATCCAAGGCTCGCAAGCCGCTTTGAATCTCCCCTCACTCCACTGGATGTCAGCATAATCAGCAAAGTGTCCCTCAAAACTGGGTCTGCCTTGATGGCCCTGGCAAGGGCTTCGCCATCCATCCCAGGCATTTGCATATCAGTAACTACAACCCGAAAAGGATCCCCTTCAGCTTGAGCGGCATGGAGCATCTCCATTGCCGTTAAAGCTCCCCCGGCCTCGGCATGGCGCACCCCCCACGACTTCATCTGCTCTGCAATTACGATGCGGTTCACCGCATTGTCGTCTACTGACAGTATCCTCACCCCGCTGATATCGGCAAATGGAGGCATTTCTCCCCTGTCCGGCTGACTCCCCTTATCGAACACTGCTGTAAACCAGAAGTTGGAACCCTTCCCTTCTATGCTTTCAACCCCTATCCTGCCATTCATTAGCTCAACCAGACGCCTAGATATTGCCAACCCTAAGCCGCTGCCTCCAAACTTCCTCGATGTAGAGGCATCAACCTGCTGAAAACTGTCAAACAATAAAGGCAGTTTGTCTTCTGGTATCCCAATGCCAGTATCCCTAATATTGAAACGCACCGCTACCTGACCGTCTCTCTCATATTCCGTCACCGCTTCGATAACCACCTCGCCCACTGAGGTGAACTTGATGGCATTCCCTATCAGGTTCACTAATACCTGGCGAAGCCGGCCAGGGTCGCCTATTAGGAATGTGTGGACGCCGGGGTCTATCCGGCATATTAACTCCAGACCCTTTTCGTGGGCCCTCAAGGCCAGAAACTCCGCAGTCTCTTCAAGCGTGTTTCTCAGATCAAACTCTATTGTCTCTATCTCCAGTTTGCCTGCCTCTATCTTGGAGAAGTCAAGGATGTCGTTGATCAGGCCCAGCAACAGCTCGCCGCTTGAGCGCAGCATCTCGGCATAGTTCCGCTGCTCCTCAGAAAGCCCTGTGTCTAGAAGCAAACCGGTCATCCCCATTATGCCGTTCAATGGGGTGCGGATTTCGTGGCTCATGTTTGCCAGAAAATCGCTCTTTGCCACATTCGCCGCTTCCGCAGCCGTCTTCGCCTTCTTGAGAGCCTCTTCAATCTGTTTTCGCTCAGTTATATCTTCATTGACCAGGATGTAATGAGTGATATTGCCCTCTTGGTTCAATACAGGAGCGATAGAGGAGTGCTCCCAGTATAAGTCACCTTTTTTGTTCCTGTTGCATATCTCGCCGACCCACTCGTGCCCTGACCTCAAGGTCTCGAATATGGAATTGTAAAACTCATCGGGGTGAATTCCGGATCTGAACATCATTGGGTTTTGCCCCAAAACCTCGCTTGCCGAATATCCCGTAACTTTTTCAGCCTGCGGATTTACAAATTCTATCCTGCCCTGCGTGTCTGTTATGGTAACAGCAGATGCACTTTGCCGTATCGCTTGTGAAAGTTTCTGAAGCTCTTCCATTGTCCTCTTGCTGTCAGTAATGTCCCTGACTGTAGCAACAACAACATGCCTTCCAGAAAGTTCCATCCTGTCGAAAAACATATCCACATAAAACTCAGTGCCATCCCCGGGTCGGCGAGCCTTACATTCAAAGTTTTGAGGCTCTCCGAGAAGCACCTTTTCCCACAATAAAGAAACCTTATCCGCAGGATTGTCCTTTCCTAAGAAATCTTTAATAATACTCATTTTTAGAGCGTCCTGACGCGTAACGCCATATAGGGCGAGTGCCCGCTCATTGATATCCATTATGTCTCCGTTCCGATCATGGACAAGAACAGCGTCATATACATGATCAAAAACTCTGCGGAGTGCATATTCCGATTTTCGCAGAGCGTCTTTATCCGCCTCCTGATGCTCTTCGATAATAAAGACGCCGATGTTGAGAAGGACAATGAATAAGGTGCCTCCGATACCCAACAGACGCATCAGTTTATGATCCCGGAACTGTCCGATAGAAACAAAAGACATTCTCTTGTCAGGAACTTCCATCATCAAAAAGCGGGCTTGCTTGCCGGCATAATAAACATGCTTTTCATTTTCAGGTGTTTCAGCCAAAAGAGGCGCCTTGCCTGACAAGGGATACTGCCCGGACTCTCTCAGAAACCGACGGGTATTCCCGGAGAGCGGCCAGAGCTCACGCATAATCAGATCGTGATTGGAGGCGCCAAGAATTATTCCATTGTAATCAATCAAGAAGTAATTCTCTTCACCTTCAGTTGCAACATCTAAGGTATATTTGACAACCGCTACCCCTGTGATTCTTCCGGACCGATTACGGATGGGGTAGCTCGCAAAATAGCCCGGTTTTTTTGTCATAATTCCCATAGCTACATAAAACGAAGCAGTTCCCTTCAAGGCTTCCGAAAAATATGGGCGCTTCAAATAAGACACGCCGACGAAGCTCGATGGTGTGTTTCGGTTGGATGACGCAACAGTTATCCCTTCAGTATTTATGATGTAGATGATTGTATCCGGAACAAGGCTGCTGTATCGGTCAACAGTTGAATTAACAGCTTTTTCATTGATACCCCCTCCAGTTGAAGTCATTGAGCTCAAAGATGGGCTTTCAGAAACTGCAATCGCGACCTTGTCAACTGTCTGGAGCAGGGAAGATAAATGGATCTGATAATACTTTAACCTCGAGTGCCCACGTGCCAGATCATTGTTGAATCCGACTTTTCCAAAATAGCCTGTCATTACCCAACCTATTGCAAGCACAGAGATGACAGCAATTACCAGCAGGCGGCCTATGAGCCTATGACGAGAATCTTTGCCATATTGAAATGACAGACTCATGACACGAACGATAGTGCTGCCACAAACCAAGAGTGATAACTAGTGCCAGAAAACACCGCATTGCCTGAACCGGGAAGCCAGCAGTCGCGAGAAACGAATCATAATTGATCTGAGATGCTGGGAAAAATGCTGATGGCGGTACTATAAAACCTGCGGAAAAACCATAAAAAGCCATTGCCAAGGCTGCATATGTCAGCCACCGTCCGCTTTCCAAATGATCGGGCTTATCTGAATAGCGATATAAAACCCATGCTGACCAGATCCCTCCAGGTAGGCCAAGTGCATATCGGCAGGATACAGTTAACCCCTCGATCCCTGTTAATGCGCCAGAGACAGCTAACACCAGAAAGGGCACTAGAACCCACTTAGACACATTTCTCCCCTGCAACGCAGAGGTTCCATTTCTTGCAAACTCCACGAGAAGAAGAAAAGAAGCGACCATTAACAACATACGCAGAAGACTGAATATAGTACTGTTACCCAGGCTGAAAGCCAACATATCCAGCCATTCGTTGAAGCCATGAATAAAACCGAACATGCAGAGCCATGTCCAGGGCAGCCTTTTGTCAATACGGGACAGAAAGTGAGTCACCGCACCAAGCAGAATAAAGGCAAGACCATAGATGAAATAAATATAGTCCATCTGATCTATAAATAAGTTATGGCTCATAATTACCTCCGGGTTAACTTTCAAGAAATAAAGATAACCCGAAATCCATTACATAAAATTGTTGAAATGTCATTCCGGCAAGAAACTCACCTTGAAGACATCCGAGAGCTTAGTGGTCTGCAACGCTCTATAGGTGTCATTTTACTATGTATCGCAAATAAATTTCATTATATTCTGCATCTTGTGCAAATTGGCTGCAGATTACCACTGACCCACTACTAAAATTCCTAATTTGACGCATCTGTGATAATATACAAACAATGAAATTCTTTAAAAAGAACGATGGCGACGAGCATCGGGAAGAGACGGCGCTCGATGAACTCCGGGAGTCGATCGCCTCTGCCAATATGCCACCCCGGGTCGAAAAGATCGCCCTTCATGAACTGGAGGGCCTTTCGAGGATAAGTCCCTCTACCACGGAATATTCCATAGGCATGACTTATATCGATTACCTGCTGGCACTTCCATGGAATAAAAAGACTGAGGACAGCATTGATCTTGCAAACGCTAAAGCCATACTGGACAGGAACCATTATGGCCTGCCTGCAATCAAAGAGAGGATTCTCGAACATCTGGCGGTCAAATCCCTTATCATGAACAGAAAATCGCGTATACTTATCGTCGATGATGAAGAAGTCGCGAGAAAAAACCTGTCGCACATTCTTCAGAAAGACGCGTATGAAGTTTTGACCGCGGAGGACGGCCGCGATGCTTTGGCAAAGCTTTCTGAGGCTTCATTCGATGTGGTAATCTCGGATCTTAAAATGCCGGGTGTCAGCGGCCTGGAAGTACTTGAAAGCATAAGACAGACGCGGCCCGATACCAAGGTCATAATGGTGACCGGGTATGCCACTGTCTCTTCTGCTGTAGAGGCAATGAAGAAAGGCGCTTTCTCCTATATTTCGAAACCCTTCAAACTCGAGGAAGTACGCACCGCTGTTCGGGAGGCACTGGAAAGCAGGACAAAAACTCAGAACATCAGGGGTTCTGTCCTGTGCTTTGCAGGCCCTCCCGGCACAGGCAAGACATCCATGGGCAAAGCCATCGCCGACGCCCTGGGAAGAAAATTCGCCAGGATAGCGCTGGGCGGACTGAAAGACGAAGCAGAGTCTGAGGGGCCACCGCCGTACTTATGTTGGCGCTAAACCCGGAAGGATTATCGAAGAGATACGGAGGGCGGAATCTTCCAATCCTGTCATCATGCTGGATGAACTCGACAAAATAGGTCGTGATTTCAAGGGAGATCCCTCCTCAGTGTTGCTTGAGGTCCTGGACTCTGAGCAAAACCACAGCTTTGTTGACCACTATCTTGATGTCCCATTTGATCTTTCCTTTGTCGTGTTTATTCTGACTTCCAATACGATCGAAAACATTCCTGCGCCGCTTAGAGACCGCATGGAAGTGATAGAATTCACCGGCTTCACGCGCGAAGAGAAAATACAGATCGCTTCTCAATTCATTGTCCCCAGGCAGCTCAGGGAAAAGGGTATCGAATACGGCCCTGTTGTGTTCACTCAAGACGCTATTGCAAGCATTATAGATAATTATACTCATGAAGCCGGCACCAGGAACATGGAAAGGGAGATTGCGACCATATGCCGAAAGATAGCAAGAGAAATGGTGCAGTGCTCAAGCTCCCCCGATGCGAGACCAAATACTGTAACTATCGCCCCCGGTGATGTTGTTCGATATCTGGGACAGGGGCATCATTACTACGAAGTTGCCGGCGAGAAAGACAAAATTGGAGTTGCCACAGGCCTTGTACTCACCGAAGCGGGAGGCGACATTATCTTTGTCGAGGCTGTAGCCATGAAGGGGAAGAAAGAACTTATAATGACCGGTTCCCTTGGCGAAGTTATGAGAGAATCGGCGCAGGCAGCATTGAGTTTCGTGAGAAGCAATGCCGCCCTTTACAGCATACCGGAGGATTTTTTTGAGCACCATGATATACATATTCATGTGCCCTCCGGAGCCATACAAAAAGACGGCCCGTCCGCAGGCATAACCATAGCCATGTCGCTTTTTTCGCTGCTGACCAGGAGGCCAGCCAGACGCGATGTGGCCATGACCGGAGAGATTACGCTGACCGGGCGGATATTACCGGTCCGGGGCATCAAAGAAAAGGTCCTTGCAGCTAAAAGGGCTAATGTAAAAACCGTTATTCTTCCTGAACGCAACAAGGCTGAAATGGACGAGCTGTCCGCCGAAGTAACAGACGGCATGACTATTCATTTCGCCGATACCATTAATGAAGTCATCGATCTTGTGCTGACATAAACAACAGTGAAAGGTGAATCGTGAAAAGTGAAAGGTGAAAAGAAAAAGTAAGGACAAGCATTAAGACGCCGCCGATTTGCATGCCATTGACGATTCACTATTCACCTTTCACGTTTCACTATTTCCTAATGTTACATCATTTTGCTCAATCGTTGCTTTTTGCAATATTCTTATGATAGAGTGAAATCATGCTGAAAAAATTCAGGTACCGGCCGAGTATCAGGCAAAAAATAGCATTCGGCTATTATGGAATTGTCCCCATAATCATCGCCCTTTCCGTTTTTTCATTTATGGAACTCAGATTTTTTGAAAAAAAAATCCTTTTCGGTAAAACCATCACTGAATTTTTCAATTCTACGCTTGAAGCGCGGCGCTTTGAGAAGAACTTTTTCCTCTACAAGCATGAATCCGATTACCGGGAAACTCTTAATTATGTGAGCCAGGCGCAAAAATCCCTTGAGGACAATCTCGCTGAATTCAATACTGTTGCCCGGCCAATGCAAACCGCGATGCTGCTCCAAAACCTGAAGGAATACAAAAAAATGATGGAGCAATATGCAAACCCGCAAATCGGGACATCGAATAAGGAAGTCCTCGACAGCATGATCAGAAAGACGGGAAAAGAGATCGTGGACGCGGCTGATGATATTGCCAATACCGAGAGAAAACGTCTCCAGGTCCAGCTTCACAATTCACAAAGCATGCTTATTATTTCGATCATCTCTCTTTCGCTTCTGGGTATTGTAGTGGGGCAGATACTGACCAGGATGGTGATCAAGCCGCTTAAGCTTCTCGAAGAAAGCATGGAAACAATTGCGGAAGGACGGTTCGAAATCATACACATGGACTCAAAAGACAGGGAGATTGTGTCGCTTACAAATGCTTTCAATAAAATGCTCAAGGAACTCGAGTTGCGGCAGAGGCACCTTATCCAGACAGAGAAACTTGCATCGCTGGGTACCCTGCTGTCAGGAATAGCTCATGAACTCAACAACCCTCTTTCAAATATCTCAACCTCATGCCAGATTCTAACTGAAGAAGTCGCTGAGGATGACATGGAGTATAAGAAGGAACTCCTTTCACAGATCGACGAACAGACAGACAGGGCAAGGAATATCGTCAAGTCGCTGCTTGAGTTCTCGAGGAACAAGGATTTCAAGAAAGAGACGCTGCCGCTTAAAAACCTCATTGAAGAGACCATACGTTTTGTAAAAGGGCAGGTGCCGACAAAAGTCGATATAGAAGTCAGTGTGCCAAACGACGTGGTAATATTCGCCGACAAACAGCGGATTCAGCAGGTCTTTCTTAATCTGATCAAAAATGCCATCGAAGCTATTCCAGACGAAGGCATAGTCTATGTCAGGGCGCAGCGGCGGAGTGCTATCGAGAAAGCGCACGAAGACGAACCGGAGATATACAATTACCTGAAGTATCATGGTAAGTGCACTGTTGAAGACGATACCGTTGATATAGAGATATCGGATACCGGATCGGGTATAGATGCCGATGTGTTGCCCAAGGTATTCGATCCTTTTTTTACTACAAAAGACGTTGGGAAAGGTTCCGGGCTCGGGTTATCCATTGTACATGAAATCATAGTAGAACACGACGGCTGCATAGCAGTCGATAGCAAACCTGGCAGCGGTACCATATTCCTTATTCGCCTGCCCATACCGAGAGGAACAGGCAAAGAGTAATCAAAGAGGAGAGTAATGACAATGCCGAATAACGCAAGAATATTAATTGTCGATGATGAAAAAGTGGCGCTTAACAATCTTGAACATGTCATGAAAAAAGAGGGGTACAACGTCACCGGCACACAAAGCGGACAAAACGCCCTCAAACTCCTATACGAAGAACATTTCGATGTGGTGCTCACGGATTTGAAAATGGAAAAAGTTGACGGTCTGGAGATACTGAAACGCTGCAGGGAACTTCATTCCGACACCGAGGTCATCATGATCACCGGATATGCAACCTTGAAGTCCGCTGTCGACACAATTAAACTGGGGGCGTTTTATTACGTAGCCAAACCATTCAAACTGGACGAGGTGCGGCTGGTCGTGAAAGAGGCCCTCGAAAAAGTCCGTCTGAAGCGGGAGAATATCCAGCTCAGGGAGCAGATCGAAACCTATGAAGGCAAAGTCAAGATCATTACTCAGGACCCGTCCATGCAGCGGCTTCTCGATACAGCACGACAGATAGCACCTACTGACTGTAACATCCTCATCAGCGGGGAGAGCGGTACAGGCAAGGAGATTCTTGCCAAATTCATACACAATAACAGCGCCCGCTCCAATGGCCCCTTCTTCGCTATTAACTGTGGCGCATTTACCGAGGAGCTGCTCTCAAACGAACTCTTCGGCCATGAAAAAGGCGCTTTTACCGGAGCGATGACCATGAAAAAAGGACTGACCGAAATGGCTTCGGAGGGTACGCTTTTCCTGGACGAGATCACCGAGATGCCGGCTTCTATGCAGGTAAAACTTCTCAGGGTAATCCAGGAGAAGGAGGTGCTTCGTCTCGGTGCAACGGCGCCTGTAAAAGTTGACGTCAGATTCATTGCAGCCACAAACCGGGACATCTCCGATGCCATTAAAAGCGGCAACTTCAGACAGGACCTTTATTTCAGACTCAACGTCGTTTCATTGTACCTTCCTCCACTTTCCGAGAGAAAAGAAGATATCCACATCTTGAGTTACTATTTCCTTAACAAGTACGCGACCCTGATGAAGAAGCCTGTCAGGGAGATTGCGCCGGACGTTATTGCGCTGTTAATGAATTACGATTTCCCGGGCAATGTCAGGGAGCTTGAAAACATTATCGAGCGTGGCGTGGCGCTTTCCAATGGTGCGTCAATAGAGGTTGCCCACCTGCCGGAGGACCTCAGGGAGCTAAGCATTAAGACATTCAGGAAAAAGCGGGGTACAATACCCTCTCTCGAGGACCAGGAGTTGACCTATATCCAGTGGGTGCTCGGAGAGGTCGGAGACAACAAGACACTCGCAGCGCAGATACTCGGCATAGACAGGGTATCTCTATGGAGAAAACTTAAAAAATATAACCTGGAAAAAGGTGAGGATGAATCTTAATGCCTGGTACTTAAGCGCGACGGATTCCCTCAAAACAGCTTTCACTTTCTGTATTCCTTTAAATATATACCCCTGTGTGGGCTGTCAGCTGTAGCCTTTAGTTTTTGTTGTATTTTTGTTACACTATGATTTGTTTTAGGAGGATATGCAGTTCGTCATGCGTGGGGCGCAACAAAGTGTTAAAGATGTTATTTTAGGACGCTTGCAGGAAAACGGTGACTTTCCTGCCATGTCTAATACCATGAACATGATTAATCAGTTGAAGGCTGCCGAAGACGCCTCTGTTACTGAATTAGCCAATATTGTTTTGAGGGATTATGCATTGACGTCAAAGATCATAAAAGTTGTCAACAGCGTCAGTTATTCCCAGTTCGGGGAAGTTACTACTATTTCCCGTGCGGTCAATCTGCTTGGATTTGAAAACATCAAGAATCTTTGCCTTACGTTAATGCTTTTTGGTCATTTCCGTGAGGGCGATTCAAATCTCGAGCATCTGGATACTATGATCAAATCTTTTTACAGCGGATTCCTGGCCCAGAAGTTATGCGGCGAGGTATCTTTTGAGAACAAGGAAGAGGCGTTTATCTGTTCGCTGCTCCACAATTTTGGGAAGATGCTGATATCCTTTGCCTTGCCTGAAACAATAAAGGAGATAAAATCTGTAAGCCGTCAAAGAGGTATTTCAGAAGATGCGGCTGCCCTTTCGGTCCTCGGCGGGAGATATGAGGAGATAGGCATGGCAATAGCCAAGGGATGGAATTTCCCGACCAAGATCGTTCGCAGCATGCACAAACTCAGCAGAACGGAAGTCAAAGACTCGTCCGATGAGATCAATCAGCTCATTAGCATTGCTTCCCTTTCCAATGAAATATCGAACATACTATCGAGCAGTTCGGAAAAGAAGGAGATGGATGAGAGGCTTGGCAAACTTGCCGACATGTTCAAGACTACTTTCTCCGGGCTGAACCGCAAGGTGATAACCGGTGTTATTAATGAAAGTCTTGAAGAGCTGAATCAGTTTTCGACTATTTTTCATATCAACCTGGATAGTGTTCCTTTTAACAGGCAGTTGATGACCTGGTCGGATAAGGTGGTCGAACCGTCAGCAACGGTTGCAGGACCTCTACACGCGGACTTTACATCTGAACAACTAAAGTCGATTGATGTTATTGCCGGATCTGAAAAAGAAGATACCCCCGAGAGCATATTCTCAAACGGCTTGCACGATGTCACTTGTTCATTATTGAGCAGTTTCTCGCTGAACGATATAATAAGGATTGTGCTGGAAACTATTTACAGAGGCATGCAGTCTGTCAGGGGACGGAAAAGTCCTCTTCCTGATAAAGGATACAAAATTTGCCAGCATGAGCATCAAGTTCGGAATCGGGAGCGGGATTCAGGAAATGAAAAAGTGGTTTACTATTCCAATTGGCGATTCGAACGACATCTTTAACATAGCGGTAGCGAAGCAGCATGATCTTGTCATCAAGGACCTCGAGCCTGCCGCTGTCAGAAAGCTGCTGCCGGAGTGGTTCAAAAACAGGGTATTAAAAAAAACCTTTATTGTCCTTTTGCCTATTATAATAAATAATAAACCTGTAGGGTTGATTTATGTGGAAGGGGACAAGGAAGGCTTTCAGAAAGTCTCAGCTGAGCATTTAAACTACCTAAAAATGTTGCGCGATCAGACGGTCATGGCAATCAGACAGAAACAATCGGACTGAACAGGACTCTACTACCCTACCCTATCCTATCCGCTTAAGGAAGTCGCTCCCATAAATGCTTTTTTCGGGTTAACGGTTTTTGTTGCACAAAAGGCTCTTTTATCATATAAAATAATTAGGTGGCATTATTGAAAAAAATTTTCACTCCTGTTATCGTCCCATTGGTACTATCCGTCATCTTGCATTTCATTTTTATTGCGGGAGCCTATCGGCTGGGATTGTTTGTTTTTGTCAGTGACCTTTCTGATAAACCTATGACTGCGACGCTGATATCCGAACCATCTGAAAATACTTCAAGACCGCTCATCGCCCCGAAGATCAAGACCCGGCAACATAATATCATGCAAAGCAAAGTAGTTGTGGAAAGTGATGAACCCGGCCCTGAAGTTACCGAACCGCCGAAGCTCGAGGAACCCGCTCTGGCTGAGGTCCCTTCCATCCCACAAAAAGATACACTCGATTCGGGGACTCAGGGTGCGACAGAAACTGCCGCTGCCGTACCTGTCTCGCCTCAAATAACGCCGCCGGCTATCAAGACTGAAGGCGGTACCGGGAGTACGGTTCTGCTAAAATTCTCAGGGGAAAAACTTTCGTACAGCCTTTATTGGTTAGGTATCCATGTCGGAAATGCAGAACTCGAAGCTGTGGGCAGTTCAGGGATGGTGATAATAAAATGCCAGGTGCATTCTACCCCGGTTATTTCGGCGTTTTACAGGGTCGATGATCACTCCGAAAGCATGGTTGCCAATGGAGTACCCGTGCATTTCAGGATCAAACAGAAGGAAGGGAAATACAGGAGTGACAAGGAAACCATTTTTGATACTGATAAAAAACTTGTCACCTTTTTTAATTACATAAAAGGAACAAAGGACGACTATCCGATTCAGGGCGGTGAATTGTGGGATTTGATCTCCGGTTTTTATTATCTTAGAACGCAGCCTTTTGAGGTGGGTAAAACCATCAATATTAATATCTTTGACAGTAATAAATTTTTCCAGGCTGAAGTCAACGTAATCGGAAAAGAACAGGTCCGGTTCTCTGAAACCAAGATAATTGATACTGTCAAGGTGAAGCCTGTCATTAAATCAGAAGGTTTGTTCCAGAACAAGGGGGATATCATGATCTGGCTGACAGATGATGACAACAAAACACCTGTAAAAGTCGAGACAAAGGCCCCAATAGGGAAAGTAGTTGCTATTTTAAAATCGCTGGAAACGGGGAACTAAAAGGGGTTATAGTAAGAGACTGCGAATAAATGGGAAACGAAGGCTTACGGAAATACATTGTGGTAAGGGGTGCTCGCGAGCACAACCTCAAAAATATCAATGTCGCAATTCCACGGGACAAGATAACTGTTATTACAGGACCTTCCGGTTCTGGAAAATCGTCGCTCGCTATGGATACTATTTATGCCGAAGGACAGAGGCGTTATGTCGAGAGCCTTTCAGCCTATGCCCGGCAGTTCCTTGAACAGATGCAAAAACCGGAACTGGATTACATTGACGGACTCTCGCCTTCTATTGCCATTGACCAGAAGACTGTAACCAAGAGCCCCAGGTTGACTGTTGGGACCATCACGGAAACCTATGACTACATGAGAGTACTCTATACCCGCATCGGCGTCCCGTATTGTTACCGGTGTGGTGCAGTTATAGCAACACAGGATATCAACAATATCATTGTGCCTGTCTGTTCGCTTCCGGAGGGCACGAGAATCCAGGTGCTGGCCCCGCTGGTAAGGGGCAGAAAGGGAGAATATAAAAAGGAACTCCAGCAGATGAGAACAGACGGCTTTGTGAGGGCGCGAATAGACGAAAAGATGGTGGAGCTTACCCAGGACATTGCACTAAAAAAACAGAAACTGCACACTATCGAGATTGTCATCGACCGCTTTATCATAAAGCCGGGCATAGAGCGGCAGATCAAGCACGCCATTGACACCTCTCTGAAATATGCCGATACTGTGGTGATAAATCTGGTTGATGAAAACAGGGACATCCCATTCAGCAAAACCCTTGCATGCCCAAACTGCGGTATCAGCTATCCTGAAATAGAGCCTCGCCTGTTTTCGTTCAACAGCAAGTATGGGGCCTGTCCTAAATGCAACGGCATGGGGTTCGAAGGCATTGACGATGGGGAGTACCCCGATGATATTTACGAACGGGAACTGATCCATTTGCCGACTTGCAAGGCCTGCGCAGGCATGCGGCTTAGAAAAGAAGCCCTTTCTGTGAAGATAGGCAATATAAACATCGGCGAATTCTCGGCAATGTCGGTTGAGGATGCAAAAACATATGTGGACAGCCTCAATCTCTCGGAAAGAGAAAGGACAATTTCTAAAAGAGTGCTGAAAGAGGTCAGTGACAGGCTTTCCTTTCTTGATAAAGTTGGCCTTGGCTATCTGACGCTGAACAGACCTTCTCTCACCCTCTCAGGAGGAGAGGCACAGAGGATAAGGCTTGCAACACAATTGGGCTCATCTTTCACCGGTGTTCTGTATGTTCTCGACGAACCAAGCATAGGACTGCATCCGAAGGACTGCGGCAAACTGCTTAATAACCTTGCGGCAATACGTGACAGCGGCAATACAGTCATAATCGTAGAGCATGATGAGGAAACAATCCGATGGGCTGACTATATTATCGATATGGGGCCCGGTGCAGGCAAGAATGGCGGCTGGATTATTGCCGCTGGTTCTCCTGAAGAAATTCAAAATACCGAGTCGTCCATCACCGGGAAATATTTGAGCAAAAAGCTCTCTATTCCGCTGCCGACTAAACGCCGGATACCAAAAGATTTTCTGATTATTCAAGGGGCATCTGAATTCAACCTCAGAGATATAAATGTTTCCATTCCCCTCAGCTCTTTTGTCTGTGTAACAGGTGTGTCGGGTTCCGGCAAGAGCACCTTGATATTCGAAGTCTTATACAAGTCGCTTGCCAGGCACTTGTATAAGAGCAAGGTCACCCCGGGAAAATACAGGCGTATTGAAGGACTCGAAAAAATCGACAAAGTTATTTGTGTAGATCAGTCGCCGCTGGGGAGGACTCCACGCTCAAATCCCGCAACGTACACAGGAATATTTACGTTCATTCGGGACCTTTTTGCGCAGCTTGCGGATTCCAGGGTAAGGGGGTACAAGGTATCTCGTTTCAGTTTTAATCTTGCGGGCGGCCGCTGTGAAACCTGCCAGGGCGATGGTCTGAAGAAAATCGAAATGCACTTCCTCCCGGATGTCTACGTCACCTGTGATTCATGCAAAGGCAAGCGGTATAATAAAGAAACTCTTGATGTCTATTACAAGGGTAAAAATATTGCCGACTTCCTTGAAATGACTATTTCTGAGGCGCTTGAATTCTTTGCGTCAATCCCTCCATTAAAACAGCGCCTCGACATCCTCGAAGATATCGGGATGGGATACTTAAAACTTGGTCAGCCAGCCACCACTCTCTCTGGAGGAGAATCCCAGCGTTTAAGGCTCTCAAAAGAGCTTGGGAAAAAGGCCACCGGAAATACTCTGTATATTCTCGATGAACCTACAACAGGGCTTCACTTCGTCGATGTGCAGCGTCTGCTGAATGTAATAAACAGGTTGGTCGACATGGGCAACAGCGTAATTATCATTGAGCACGACATCGATATCGTAAAGTCTGCTGACTATGTAATCGACCTCGGTCCAGAAGGCGGCAATGAAGGCGGTAGAATCATAGCCGCCGGCACTCCGGAGGAAGTTGCACGCAATGTGAATTCGCATACCGGAAGGTATTTGGCCCAGAGGATGAAATGAGCATTATTAAAACTACACTGGCCGATAAGGTCCTGCTCTTAATATGTATTTTTCTCTCTCTTTATAGTTTTGCTTATGTAAAAGAGGCAATGCCGAAAGGAACTGAAGTCAGGATAGAGGTGGACGGCAAGCTGAAGTATACATTTCCGCTCAACGAGGACAGAACAGTCGAATTCAGCGGGGTGATCGGAATGGCCACGGTTGAAATAAAGGGCGGAAAGGTCAGGATGACAGAAGCTCCTTGCCCCAACAAAGTCTGCATCCATGAGGGCTGGATAGAAAACGGGGCTATTATATGCCTTCCCAATAAAGTCGTTGTCACCATTTCGCGCCCCGACCATAGCAAAGGCCCTGATGCAATCAGCGGATAAGTACCGTATCGCCATACTGGCATCATACGCCCTTGCCCTGCATGGCTTTGAGGCGCTCATTCCTACGCCGATACCCTGGTTGCGTCTGGGGCTTTCAAATATAATTACCGTGATCACACTTTTTTTTTATGGAATCAAACCGGCATTGACCGTTACCATGATCAGGATTGTCCTTGGCTCATTGCTTCTGGGCACTTTTTTAGGACCTGGTTTTTTCCTCAGTCTTAGCGGTGGACTGGCAGGCACCCTTTCAATGTGTATTGTGATGACTCTTTTCCCCGGTCTTTTCGGACCGTTAGGAATTAGTCTGATCGGCGCTTTTTTTCATAATATAGCGCAGCTACTTACGGCCTATCTGCTTTTTGTAAGGAAAATCGAGGCAATCCTGGTTGTGTTCCCCTTTTTAGCTGTGGCAGGAACAGTGACAGGAGCATTTAACGGGATTGCGGCAAAGTATCTGATACAGGAAATACAAAAAAAGCAGGTCTGACACACTCCCTATTCCTTGTCTATTTTGGACTTGCACATGGCTACGTCGATGGCTGTCTGGAGTTCTCTCGGGTTGACCGGCTTCAGCAAATATCCATAGGCCCCTGTCGTCCTCGCCCTTTCAACCATGTCCTTCTCGGAGTGTGCGGTCATGAATATTATCGGTATGTCATACTGTTTTTTTATGCGGTCAGCCGTCTCTATCCCATCCATTTTTCCCTTAAGCTTTATGTCCATCAGTACCAGATCAGGTCGGGTAGTTTCTATACCTTCAAGCGCTTTCACACCTGAGGTATATATACCGGTGATCGAATGACCCATCTGCAAAAGTGCATCCTTTACCTGCAACGCAAGTATTGCTTCATCTTCGACAACAACTATTTTTTTGTTGTCTTCCATGGTTATTCCCTTTTGGCCTTAAATGTAACGACTGTTTCCGTTCCTTTATCAAATTTGATTTGGAGGGTTCCATCCAGTTGTCCTGTTAAAACATTGACAAGCTGAAGGCCCAGAGTGCTTGCCTCTTTATAATCAAAACCTTCCGGTAGTCCTACGCCGTTGTCTTTGATTGTCAGTGTGCAGGTGTCATCAGTCTTTGTCAAATGGACGCTTAATACCCCCCCTCTATTGTCCGGGAAGGCGTATTTAAAGGCATTTGTGAGGAGTTCGTTGATTATCAGACCGCACGGTATGGCTGATTCAAGATCAAGCTCAACGTCCTCAACATTGATCTCCATACTGATTGCACTGGTATCTATCCGGTATAGGCTGACTATCTCCGAAACTATTGATGTGATGTAGTCTCTAAAATTAATGGATGATAGGTCCTTTGTCTGATAGAGCTTTTCATGAACAAGGGCCATTGCCTTGACCCTCTGCTGGCTTTCTTCAAAAAGGGATCTCACAGTGTTGTCATTTATTTTGTTTGCCTGCAAATAAAGTAAGCTTGAGACGACCGCCATGTTGTTCTTGACACGGTGATGGATTTCCCTGAGAAGGGTCTCTTTTTCTCTCAGTGATTGTTTCATCTTCCGCTCGGCCTCCTTGCGCTCGGTGATGTCAAGCATAACCCCCACCAACCCGCCCATGTTGCCGTCTGCATTGGTAAAAGTTGCGTTATTGAAGATAACATCGTGCATAGTGCCGTCGGCGTAACGAACAGATGACTCGTAGACCTGAAAACCGCCTTTACGGAACAGCTCCAAATCCATTTCGTTATATCTGTCAGCCAGTTCCAGGGGAGCTACGTCATAGACGGATTTGCCGACTATCTTACTCTTGTGCATTCCGAGATGCGCCTCGAAAGCCGTATTGCAGCCCTGGTAAATGCCGTGGATGTCTTTGTAAAAGATAGGGTTAGGGATAGCGTCAATAAGGGTTTGAAGAAAGTGCGCATTTTCTATCAGTTTCTCCACTGCTGAATTCAAACGCATCTCACTACTTTTCCGAAACATTTGATAAAGCATCGAGTTTTCGAGCGCATAGGCAATGTTCTGGACTGTTACTGACAACATTGTAGCTGACAGGTCGTTGATTTTAAGGTTTTCATCTTTAATGGTGCCTACAAACATTCCACGAGCTCGGGTTTGGGTTGCCAGGACATGCAAAACAAGCTTAAGTTCAGGGACCTTTGATGGAACAACTATGGAATGGTTCTGCCTGAGAGCCCATGCAAAGGTGCCGTCTTCTATGCATTGATTTACTTCATCCCGCAACTTTTCACTTTTCGATTCAGGTTCGCAGCGTGCCATGTAAAAGCTTGCGTCTTTCTCTTCTATAAGATAAAACGCCAGCTCTTCAAATAAAAGTCGCCGCTTGATATATGTCAACCCGGCATCCAAAATATTCAATGGTTCTGTAGTAACAACAATATCCTTATTGAATTCTCTGCTGGATGCGAGTTCGCTCACATAGTCGAGCAGCTTTGCATAAGCTCCCTCCATATGATCTACACGTTCTTGCAGAGCCTGAATTTGGATCTCTTTTTTTGGAGGTTTCTTCATTTCTCAGATGGCAGGATAATCTGCATTGCAATGTCTACATGCTGTGTCGTTTGTTTAAACAGAAACGGCAACATTGAGGTCTGAAATGACAGTTTTGCCCATGCTTCCTCAGAAATGTGAGGAACATATTTCTCTCCGCTACTTCCGAGTTGCATGGCGTGAGCCAGTATATCGGCAATATGGGTGGCAGCAGCTTCAACCGGATACTGCGACGCTTTGTACGGATTATGGTGGTATGCTATTGCTTCGGTAAGTGTTTGCGGGAGTTTCCACTCCTTTAGAAGGAGGCCTCCGACATCAGTATGATCGTATCCAAGTGACTCCCTTTCTGCATTAAAGAGTAATTGAGGCTGTTTTCCTACCTGGGACAGTATTTTCCGGCATTCATCAGGCATCTTTGTGTACATGATGAGACGTCCTATGTCATGCAGTATTCCACCTGTAAAAAAAGTCTCCACATTCGGCTCTCTTCTGTATCCGGCTATGATTCTGGCAATTACACCGCAGGCTATTGAATGTCGCCAGAAGGTCTCCATGTTTATAAGGTCTTCAGGTATCCCTTTAAAAATCCGTACTACTGAAGTCGCAAGCGTAAGGTCTCTTATTTGCTTCGCGCCAATGATTAATACAGCTTGAGATATGGTTTCGATCTTTGAAGGAAAGCCGTATAAAGTGCTGTTTGCGATTTTGAGAATACGCGCGGTAAGTCCCTGGTCCTCGCTTATTATATTGCCTATGTCAGTTACTGAACTGCGCAGGTTATTTACCACATTGTTAAGGCGGAGAAATACTTCCGGAGGTGAGAATATCTTTATGTTGTCTCTTATAAGAGAGTCTAATTGGATTGACATCAGACACCATGTAGTCTGTCTATTTTATATTTTACACTCAGACGAAATATCTCTTTAGTAACCGGTGAATTGTTTAAGTCGGTAAAGGAGAATAGTTCCTCCAGCTCTTTCCTTACCATGTAAAGAGTTTCCTCGTCAGCCTGAATCACGGCGTCTTCAACAGCATCGCCATCGACATCTCCCTCTATTTCAACTTCAGTAATACCCCAAGTTTTAAAGATGGTTATGTGTTTCCAACATATTTCTGCCCCTTCGCCTAACAGCAGCCGGCCAGTTATGTCATAAACAGCACTCTTTAAAACCATGCCGGGCGTTAACTTGTTTGTAGGAATGATTGCCATTTCTTAGTTATCTTATTCTCCTACTTCAATTTTTACCACAGTGTTATGAAGATAATCAACTATGACCTGTGTTATAAAAACTTGTATTTTCTCTCACGAGCCGTATTTTTTATGACGATAAGTGCTGTATAGAGTCTCTGGAGCTTCAGGTTCCGTTTTCTTATGAGCTCAATTTCGCGATAAGGGAAAGGCTCGTCGCGGATTCCGGCTTGCACTTTCATAACTATCGAGTAGAGAGATTTTAGGGACACCTCATTGAACGGCTTTAAATAAAGCGGGTTTAACGATACATATCCTTCTGCAATATCCGTCGCGATCGCCTTGAAATTTTTTGTACCATGATCTGCCATGTCTCTGGCTCTTCAATAATTAGGCTTAAGTTTCGGCAGTTCCGTTCTTTTTAACAAAGAGCGGCGATATCCAGATACCCACTTCATAAAGCAAAATTATAGGGACAGCCATAAGTGTCTGGTTAAAAGCATCAGGCGTCGGCGTAAGGATTGCGCCGGCAATAAAAGCCAACAAAACAGCATACTTCCTGTTTCTAGCAAGTCCCTTAGGAGTGACGATGCCCATTTTTGTAAGGAAAATTATGGCGATTGGAAGTTCGAATATGACGCCGAAAGCGAGAATGAACTTAAGGCAGAAATCCACGTACTGCCCCACAGAAAGCATGGGCATAAGAAAATCCCCCACTTTATACGTAAGAAGAAAACCCATCGCAAAAGGCATTACTATAAAGAAACAGAAGGACGCCCCTGCAATGAAAAGGACTGTGGCAATCAAAATAAATGGGAGAACATATTTTTTTTCTTTTGAAAGAAGTCCGGGAGATATAAATAGCCAAAGCTGGTGAAAAATTACCGGCAAGGCCAACATAAACCCTGCTACAAAAGCGACTTTCAGGTTCATCCAGAAAGCCTCGGCCGGTGCGAGGAACACCAGTTTTGTATTATGAAGTTTATCCTGGGGCACAAAGTGGAAAAACAATTTCTTTACGGAAAAATCCAGGCTGTATTTGAGGGGAAACATTATAAACCGGAAAATATCCTCGGAATAATTAAAGGCAATAACGAAGGTCACAGTCACTGCAATAAGTGATATGATAATGCGTTTCCTGAGTTCGCCAAGGTGGGCCGTAAGTGGCATCGTATAGTTTGCCATCCAGATTCTCCCGGCTATGATAAATCAGGCATGATCTTTAGTTGAAGTATCGTGCTGTTCGGCGGTATTTGAATCAGGAGCATCAATTTTTTCAGTGGATTTATGCTCAAGCGTTTGATCGGCATTGCCTCCCTGGGATTGTCTCTCTCCAGAATCCGGCTGGTTTATGTTGTGAATTTCCGAATCCACCTGCTCTTTGACTCCATCAAGCGCCCTTTTAAGTTCACCTATTCCTTTACCGAGTGCCCTGCCGATCTCAGGAAGCTTATTCGGGCCAAAGACTATCAGTGCTACTACAAAAATTACGACAAGCTCGGGTAATGTCAAATTAAACATGATACGTAGTATACCACATACCAGGGTCCGCGAATAAATAACAGACCCTTATTATTGCTCTTCATAGATTTTTTCAAGTTTTTTCTTATGTTGAGGCAAAATAAGGCTTATTGAAAACAACAGGCGGTAATCGGGGGTGCGTCTTTCTATGTTAAAACCCGCACCCAGTGTCGTATAGAGGTTCTCAAGAGTGGCAATCCTGTATCCCACTCTCCATTCCAGGAGATCAATTTTATTTTGAAAGTAATCTTTTCTTCCCACCAGTTCGGCAAGGATATTCGAATCATGGGTAATTGCCAGCTCGCTTCCCCAGTTTAAATTATATTGGTAGTGCAAGGCGGAGTTCCCGGGTCTCTCATACAATATATTCAGATGCTCTTTGAAAGGACCTATCTTCTTGGTAAACACCAACCCAGCCCCATCCTCCCCGTTGGTAGTATACTGCTTAGCGCCGGAGGGTGTGGCAACCGTGAGCATATAAGCAATTGCCGGGTAATACTTCCCCTCATCCAGAACCCTGTGTTTTATCCCGAAGTTAGCGTCTTCCAATCCGCTAATTTGTCTTTGAGTATTGTCGTCATAGGGAAGCGTCACATCTATTTCAAACCGGTCATGGAGTCCATAGGCGAGCTGGAGCGTTGAGCGATAAAAATTCGGCCGTGAAGATTTTTCCAAACTAAGGTCTATCCCTACACTGTTTTGTTGAAGGCTTTCTGCGCTGAATGTGGAAAACACACCGTAAGGAGGGAGCGGCCGCAACCCTTCTGTGTCAAAGGCAAATACGGATGTAACGGGTATAATCAAAATAACAAAGACAATCCATATTCTCATTGTCCAAATGAGAATATCAGAAAAGAAAAGGCAAGTCAAATTCATGGAGTTGGTTAGTTTGTTTTTGATCTGAATCATCTGAGTCCTAAGCCACGCTTTTATGGTATTCCTGAATCGACTTGATGCTCACTTCTTTCTTTTGAAGCATTTCAATCGCTTTTACTACCGCCCGTGCACCTGATATGGTTGTCGTTAATGGGACCTTAAATTGCAGGGCACTTCTTCTTATGGAAAGAGAATCCCTCTGCGCCTGCGTTCCGGTTACCGTATTTATTATAAAGTTCACCTCTCTGTTCTTGATAAGGTCCACTATGTGAGGGCGACCTTCCGTCACTTTATTAATGACTTCCGTCTCTATGCCGTTTTGTTTGAGGAACTGAGCGGTCCCTCTGGTGGCGATAAGTCTGAACCCCATATCGACCAATTTTCTTGCGATCTCGACCGTATGGGGTTTGTCTTTATCTTTTACACTGAGAATAATCTTTCCCGAAGTCGGGATCCTGTTGTAGCTTGCCGCCTGCGCCTTTGCATATGCCAGACCGAAATCTTCATCAATGCCCATTACTTCTCCGGTCGATTTCATTTCGGGGCCCAGTATGGTATCAACTCCGGGGAAGCGGTCAAAAGGGAAGACCGCCTCTTTCACCGCAACATACGTCAATTCTTTTTCTTTTGTCAGGCCCAGTTCCTTCAGGGTTTTGCCGAGCATGACTTTGGCAGCAAGTTTTGCCAGAGGAACTCCGGTGGCCTTACTCACATAAGGGATTGTTCGTGATCCCCTTGGGTTGACTTCCAGAACAAATATTTCACCATCCTTGACCGCAAACTGTACGTTCATCAGCCCCTTTACGTCGAGTTCCCTTGCCAGTGCTTTTGTCTGTTTCCTGATCTCTCCGACAATAAGCGGGGGCAATGAGTAAGGAGGAATTGAACAGGCGGAATCGCCGGAATGGATACCAGCCTCCTCGATATGCTCCATAACACCGCCAATAACAACGTCGAAGCCGTCTGCGATGGCATCCACATCCACTTCAATGGCATCTTCGAGGTATTTGTCTATCAGAATCGGGTGTTCCGGCGACGCCTTAACTGCCTTTCTCATATAGTCAGTCATAGAGTCTTTGTCATAAACTATCTCCATTGCGCGTCCGCCCAACACGTATGAGGGTCTCACCATGACCGGATATCCTATCTTGGCTGCCACTGCAATAGCCTCGTCAATAGACATAGCAGTATCGCTTTCAGCCTGTTTAAGCTCCAGTTTATGCAGCAGTGTCTTGAACTTTCTCCTGTCTTCGGCCCTGTCAATGGAATAAGGAGACGTCCCCAGTATCTTTACTCCCTCATTGTCAAGGGGCACCGCAAGTTTCAGCGGTGTCTGTCCGCCGAACTGAACAATAACACCCTCTGGCTTCTCGATCTCTATGATATTAAGGACATCCTCAATGGTCAACGGTTCGAAGTAAAGACGGTCGGCAGTATCGTAATCGGTACTGACCGTTTCGGGATTGCAATTGACCATGATAGTCTCATAACCCAGTTCCCGGAGGGCAAATACTGCATGGACGCAACAATAATCAAACTCTATACCCTGGCCTATCCTGTTCGGCCCTGAACCCAGAATAATGACTTTTTTTCTGTCGGTCGGGTTTGCTTCGCATTCGACAACTCCGGAACACCCGATCCTATAAAACGGTTTCTCATAGGTCGAATACAGGTACGGAGTATAGGCCTCAAACTCTGCTGCACAGGTGTCAACAAGCTTATAGACCGGCTTTAGCCCGTTCTTTCTCCTGAAGTCCCTGATGTTTTTTTCGGTATCACCTGTCAATGCAGCAATACGTTTATCAGAAAAACCAAACTCCTTTGCCTGTCTCAGGACAGCATATTTCTCTTCCGGGCTCAACGGTTTTCGAGCTTCTGAGTCGATCCTCTCTTCCATCTCAATAATCTGCATTATATTGTTCAAAAACCAGGGATCCACCCCGGTAAGCGCGTAAACCTCTTCGATGGAAATGCCCTGTCTGAGTGCCTGCGATATGTACCATATCCTCTCGGCATTGGGAGTTTTTAGTTTTGCTCTTATCTCTTCGACTGAATTGTCGTCCCTCGGCTCAAAACCTGAGCAATCTATTTCGAGACTTCTGAGTGCTTTTTGCAGAGATTCCTTGAAAGTTCTGCCAATAGACATTACCTCACCGACCGATTTCATTTGAGTGGTGAGAGTTGCATCCGCATCGGGAAACTTCTCAAAAGTGAATCGCGGAATTTTTGTCACAACATAATCGATGGCAGGTTCAAAGGACGCAGGGGTTTCCCGTGTAATGTCATTTTTTATCTCATCAAGGGAGTATCCGACCGCAAGCTTGGCTGCAATTTTTGCAATAGGGAAACCTGTTGCCTTACTGGCAAGCGCTGAACTCCTCGATACCCTCGGGTTCATCTCTACAAGCACCATCCTCCCGTTCCGTGGGTCCAGAGCAAATTGAATGTTTGATCCGCCTGTATCGACGCCGATTTCCCGTATCACCGCTATAGCGGCGTCTCTCATTCTCTGGTATTCCTTATCAGAGAGTGTCTGTGCAGGCGCCACTGTAATTGAGTCGCCGGTATGAACACCCATAGGATCGAAGTTTTCGATGGAGCAGACGATGACGACGTTGTCTTTCTTGTCCCGCATCACTTCAAGTTCATACTCCTTCCACCCGATCACAGACTCCTCGACAAGCACCTGGCTGACCGGGCTGAGCTTCAGCCCCCTCTCAAGGAGTTCACGATATTCTTCAATGTTATATGCGATCCCTCCTCCAGTACCTCCGAGTGTAAATGCCGGCCTGAGGATGACCGGGAAACCAAGATGCTCTATAATATCAAGCCCGTCCTGGATGGTTGTTATTGCTGCACTCTTAGGGACTTCCAACCCGATGTTCCGCATCGCCTTCTTAAACAATTCCCTGTCTTCAGCTTTCTTGATTGCATGCAGTTTGGCGCCTATCAGTTCCACATTGTAGCGGTCCAGCACACCTGAATCAGAAAGTTCCACTGCAAGATTGAGGGCAGTCTGCCCGCCCATGGTCGGCAATATTGCATCGGGTCTCTCTTTTTTGATGATCAGCTCAACAAACTCAACCGAGAGGGGTTCAATATAAATAGCGTCAGCTGTCTCGGGGTCGGTCATTATCGTTGCAGGGTTGGAATTAACCAGTACCACCGTGTATCCCTCTTCACGAAGGGCCTTGCATGCCTGCGTCCCCGAATAATCGAACTCACATGCCTGGCCAATCACAATAGGACCTGATCCGATCAAAAGTATCTTCCTGATATCCGTCCGCTTGGGCATTATTACCTCTCTATAAAAATAAAATTTTTAAAAGTTCTTGCTACATTATCGGCTTCGGAATAGTCTCCGGAAGAGAAAACCATTATTCTTCCCGCATCTTTGAATTCAAATTCAACAGTGTAAAATTCTACGGCGGCACCGAAACCGGGAATAACAGCGCCATGCTGGAGCGCTATCTTCTCGACAATTTTTGTTCCATCGGGATTTTCCGGAGCAACTGCTTTATAATCTTCCCTTATTCCATCAAGCTCAGTAATGGGAAATAACTGTTTTCCTTTTCGGAGAAACCCCTTGCGCATAATGGCAATAACATTATTTTCTTTGTCTATGACAACCTGCAAAAACGTTTCAATGAAAACAAAGGTCCTAAAAAAAAGAAAAAGCAGCAGAAACAGCGGCAATACAGCTATAAAGGAAATAGTGGACAGGGGCGGCCTGGAAGCAAAAAAAAATCCCAGCAGCATTATGCATGCTCCGGCGGCAAAGGTGGAAGCCGTCTCACGGTTATAAATACCGCTGTGCAGCATACTGCCTTTTTCCGCTCTGAACGACGCAGTCCTGAAGGCAAGCACCTTATCGTTTATATCAAATGCATATGTCATAGCTTATAGACGAAATCCTCGAAGATGAGAATCTGTTTTACGCTCAACTTCACAGCTTCTCATCTTCAATCTTTTACCTATCACCTATTACCATTTCCCTGAATCTCTTGAACAGATGAGCGGAATCATTCGGTCCAGGACCTGCCTCAGGATGGTGCTGGACAGAGATAATGGGCAGTTCAACATGACGCATGCCTTCTTCCGTCCCGTCGTAGAGATTCCTGTGGGTGAGTCTTGTCTTGCCGCGCAGGCTATGGATATCAACGCAATAGTTGTGGTTCTGAGATGTTATTTCGACCCTTCCAGTCTCAAGATCTTTTACAGGATGGTTGCCTCCATGGTGGCCGAACTTGAGTTTGTATGTCGTGCCGCCCATTGCCAGGCCGAGTATCTGGTGGCCCAGGCAGATGCCGAATATGGGCTTTTCCCCCATCAATTTTCTCACATTTTCGATAGCATATGTAACGGTTTCGGGATCTCCCGGGCCGTTGCTGAGTATAATACCGTCAGGGGCCATTTCGAGAACTGCTTCTGCAGGTGTACGGGCAGGCACCACCGCAACCTTAAAACCCGCATCAACAAGATTCCTTAAGATATTAAATTTAATGCCGAAATCATAAACTACCGCTTTTAATGAGGGGGGTGACTGTTTTTCGGCAGTGCGCCACTTCCAGCACCCTGCAGTCCAGGTATACGGGACTTTTGCTGTAACATCCGAAACATAATCAAATACAGATATTCCAGGGTGCGCCTTCACTTTTCCGTGCAGGCTGTCCGGATCGATATCGAGAGTCGAAATTATTCCCATTTGCGCACCGTGATTTCTCAAATGACGCGTAAGTGCCCTTGTATCGATGCCTTCAATGCAGGTGATATTGTTGTCCTGAAGATAGCGACCCAGCGAAAGTTCGGAGCGCCAGTTGCTAGGGAAGTCGAGGTATTCCTTTACGATAAAGCCCTCCACTTTCGGTCCCCCTGCCGATTCCACATCCTCTTTGTTTATCCCGTAATTGCCCATCTGGCTGTACGTCATGGTAACGATCTGCCCTTTATAGGACGCGTCTGTGAGAATTTCCTGGTAGCCGGTCATGGACGTATTGAAAACGACTTCACCGATGGTCTCGCCCGGTGCTCCGAACCCTTTGCCTTCAAAAACCGTCCCATCTGCCAATACGAGCAATGCCTTATTCATAAAATCTCCAAATTTAGAATTTGTAGACACTTCCTCTAACTATTGTAATTACAGGCATCCCCTTCATCTGCCAATTATCGAAAGGTGTATTCTTTCCCATTGATGCAAAAGCATCTGCGTATATAATCACTTCTTTCTTGCAATCTATTATTGTGACATCAGCATCCGAACCCGGCCTAAGTGTGCCCTTGTCAATGCCGATAATTCGTGCAGGATTAAACGCCATTTTTTCCGCAAGGGCAGCGAGAGTTAAAACGCCGTCTTCGACCAGTCTCAGTCCCAGGCTTAGGGCGCTTTCCAGGCCTGAGATGCCTGATGGCGCCTTGTCAAATTCCTGAAGCTTTTCATCACGGTGGTGGGGCGCATGATCAGTAGCAATCACATCAATCGTCCCGTCTTGTAGTCCCCCCTTTATTGCCTCGATGTCTTTCTCAGCCCGCAAAGGAGGGTTTACCTTCGCATTTGTATTATATCCCTTGACCGCGTCTTCGGTTATACTAAAGTAGTGCGGGCATGTTTCTGCAGTGACTTGTATTCCGTGCTGTTTTGCCTGCCGTATAAGTCTAACGGAACCCTCTGTCGAAATATGTGCAATGTGCAGCCGTCCTCCCGTTAATTCTGAAAGGATAATATCCCTAGCAACCATTACTTCTTCTGCGGCTGAAGGAACTCCATTCAGTCCGAGGGTTGTAGAAAGAATACCCTCGTTCATCACGCCATTGTCGGCAAGGGTAAGGTCCTCGCAGTGAGAGATGATCGGTACATTGAATGTCCTGGAGTATTCAAGTGCCCTACGCATTACAATACTGCTCATGACTGGCCTGCCGTCATCGGAAAATGCCCTGCATCCGGCATCATACATAAGGCCCATCTCAGCAAGCTCCTCACCCTTTTGTCCTTTCGTGATGGCTCCTATGGGATAAACGGAACAAAATCCCTCTTTCATTGCCTTTTTAATGATAAAGACGGTGACTGTAGGGTTGTCATTAACCGGGTTTGTATTCGGCATGGAGCAAACTGAAGTAAAGCCGCCCCTGACAGCCGCCATAGTACCGGTCCTGATGGTCTCTTTATGCTCACCACCAGGCTCCCGCAGATGGGTATGCATGTCAACAAGACCGGGAAACACATATAGTCCGGCCGCATCTATAGTCTGCAGGTTCGGGAGTCCTTTAAGTCCGGAAGCGGCATTATGTTTTCCGTTCTTGAGGTTAATTGCTGCTATAGTGCCTCCATTAATTAGGACATCACCTATACCATTGATCCCTTGTGAGGGGTCGATGATGTGGCCGTCTTTTATAAGCAGATTATTAGGGCTTGCGAATAAATGACTTGCACCTTGATGCATCTCAGCTTTACGGTTCATCTTTGTCCGATCCTCAATCGAAAAATCCTCGACGTAGCTGTGCTACGCCTGCGGTTTTGCTCAATCGGATCAGCCAAATCTGACCCAAATCTGAGCGCCTGAATGCCCAAGTTATTTATTCGCAAGCCCTTAATTTTTTCCATCTCCCGCCAACAGGTACATCACCGCCATTCTGACCGCAATGCCATTGGTCACCTGGTCCAGGACGACTGACCGGGAGTGTCGGCAACGTCGGAAGCTATCTCAATACCTCTGTTCATCGGTCCCGGATGCATGACTATAGTATTTTTTCCGGTAAGGTTAAGCCGCTTCATGTCCATTCCCCAATATTTGGAATACTCTCTGGTGGACGGAAAAAAACCTTTACCCTGCCTTTCCGTCTGTATTCTCAGCATCATGACGACGTCGATATCTTTAAGCCCTTTGTCCATGTCAAAAAAAACCTCCACGCCGTAATCCCCCACATCGGGAATGAGCGTAGGAGGACCTATCAACCTGATGGAAGTATTGAATTTTGAAAGAAGGTAGATGTTCGATTTCGCCACCCTGCTGTGAAATATATCTCCGATGATAGCGATTTTAAGACCGTCAAGAGTTCCCCTCTTTTCTATTATGCTGAAGGCATCGAGCAATGCCTGGGTCGGGTGTTCATTAATACCATCCCCTGCATTTATCACCGATGCGCTGACGTTGCGGGCAATAAAATGCGGGGCACCGCTTGAAGCATGCCTGATAACGATGAAATCCACACCATAGGCCTCGATAGTCTTTACTGTGTCGTAAAGCGTCTCGCCCTTAACAACGCTGCTCGTAGGCACTGAAAAATTGAGCACGTCGGTGCTCAGCCTTTTTTCAGCCAGTTCAAAAGAGGTTTTAGTTCTTGTAGAGGGCTCAAAAAAAAGATTGACAACGGTTTTTCCACGGAGGGCAGGCACTTTCTTGATGTCCCTTTTCAAAACATCTTTGAATGACGATGCCGTGAGCAGCACCTGCTCGATGTCTTCCTTTGACATCTCCTTTATTCCGACCAGGTCCTTGGTCATACTTTATTCCACCGACTGTATGATAATCTTGTCTTCAAAACCATCCTCTTCGAGTTGCACCTCTATGTTCTCTGACCGCGAGGTGGGAATGTTCTTACCCACAAAATCCGGCCGTATGGGCAGTTCCCTGTGTCCCCTGTCGATAAGCACCGCAAGCTGAATCTGTGCCGGCCGTCCATAATCCATCAGCGCGTCCATAGCTGCCCTGATGGAGCGTCCTGTATAAAGCACATCATCAACGAGAATAATCTTTTTCCCGCTGATATCACAGGGGATGTTGGTCTTTCTGACAACCGGGTGCTCCTTTCTTATACCGAGGTCATCCCTGTAAAGCGATATATCAAGAGACCCCACGGCAATCTCCTCATGTTCTATATCCCTGATCTTTGAAGACAGTCTTGCCGCCAGATGAGCCCCTCCACGCTGGATGCCGACAAGGCATAGCCCCTCAGTACCCTTATTTTTCTCGATAATCTCATGGGCGATCCTCGACAGTATCCGTTCGATATCCTTTTTATTGAGCAGTTCTTTTATCATGACAGACATAAAAAAGCCTTCCCCTGTATCCAGGAGAAGGCCTGCATATATTTCATAGTATAGTTCACAAACAACTCCTTTTAGCCTCACAGGGCTATCATTAAAGGCATTTTATTTAACCACAATCGGTATGTTTTGTCAAAGTCATGGTAGAGTATGTCATAATTAAAATATGGAAAAGCCTGGGGAATTATGCTATTTTATATCTTCAGTTACAGCAAGCAGTCTAAAACGCAAGGAGCAATAAAATGAAATTGTCAGGTGCTGAAATAATACTTGAGTCCCTTAAGAAACTTGGCGTCAAACATATTTTTGGCTACCCGGGAGGTGTTATCCTAAATATCTTTGACCTGCTCCACGATGACAAGGATTTAAAGCTTATACTGACACGGCATGAGCAGGGAGCGGTCCATGCTGCTGACGGATATGCACGCGCAACAGGAAAGCCCGGAGTCGTGCTGGTAACTTCAGGACCAGGAGCCACCAACACCGTCACCGGCATTGCTAACGCCTCCATGGACTCTATACCTGTTGTTGTTCTCACAGGTCAAGTGCCTACTCTCCTGATAGGAAACGACGCCTTTCAGGAGGCGGATATAATCGGGATAACCAGGCCTTGCACAAAATACAATATCCTTGCAAAGGATGTTAAGGAGCTGGCATCACAATTAAAAGAGTTGTTCCACATAGCAACAACCGGACGTCCCGGCCCTGTGCTGATAGACCTCCCCAAAGATGTAACGTCTAATAAAACGGAATTTATTTGGCCCGAGAAGGTAGACGTGCGGAGTTATAATCCGACTTATGAGGGCAACCAGTGGATGATAGCGAAGGCGGCGCATGAAATAGCCAGAGCAAAGAAACCGGTTATCATCGCCGGCGGCGGCTGTATTATCTCCGAAGCCTCGCACGAGTTGCGGGAGCTTGCAGAATATACCAATATTCCGGTCACCATGACTCTTATGGGTCTGGGCGGTTTTCCAGGCACGCATGAGCTTTCCCTGGGCATGCTGGGCATGCACGGCACGTATTATGCGAATATGACTGTTCAGGAATCCGACCTGCTGATAGCCATAGGCATGAGATTCGATGACCGCGTGACAGGAAAGATCGACAACTTTGCCCCTCATGCCAGGATAATACACATCGATATAGATCCAACTTCCATCAGAAAAAATGTAAGGGTCGATATCCCCATTGTCGGAGATGTCAAAAATGTGCTGACCGTTTTGAACAAGGTGCTCAAGAAGGATATCAAGGAGCCCTGGGATGAAATCAGAAAAGCCTGGGCGAAGCAGATAGCTGTCTGGAAAAAGGAAAGGCCGCTTTCCTATCACTTCGTTAAAGATGTCATCAAACCACAATATGTTGTAGAGAAGATATATGAGCTTACAAAAGGCGATGCAATTATCACTACTGAGGTCGGACAAAACCAGATGTGGACAGCCCAATTTTACAAGTTCGATAAACCCAGGCGCTTGCTGACCTCGGGCGGACTCGGCACCATGGGCTTTGGATTACCTGCCGCCATCGGCGCCCAACTTGCCTTTCCAGACAAACTTGTTATTGATATCGCCGGTGACGGGAGCATACAGATGAATATACAGGAATTGGCTACTGCGGTCATTTATAAACTGCCGGTAAAGGTTGCCATACTGAAAAACCGCTACCTCGGAATGGTGAGGCAGTGGCAGGAACTCTTTTATCAGGAGCGTTACTCACACACCAATCTTGACGTCACTCCGGATTTCGTTGAACTTGCTCATGCATATGGAGCAGTCGGGCTGCGGGCCACCAAACCCGGTGAAGTCGAGCCGGTTCTCAAAGAGGCATTCAAAGTCAAGAGGCCTGTGTTCATGGACTTCGTTGTTGATTGGAAAGAGAAGGTATACCCGATGGTCCCTGCAGGCGCCTCGATAGATAATATGCTCTTTGAGGAACAGGAGAAGAAAGCGCCCAGAAAACTTAAAGCGGTGAAGTAAGGAGGAAAATACATGAGGCACACAATATCAGTGCATGTTGAAAATAAATTCGGTGTTCTTTCGAGAGTTTCAGGTCTCTTCAGCGGTCGTGGATATAATATTGAGAGCCTTTCAGTTGCAGAGACCATAGATCCCCAGGTATCGATAATGACAATTGTCACCTCAGGCGACGATTGGATCATCGAGCAGATAAATAAACAGCTCAACAAACTGATCGATGTCATAAAGGTCACTGACCTCACCGAACTGGACCATGTTGAAAGAGAAATGGTGCTTATCAAAGTCTCCCCCAGGCAGGAGAACAAGGCTGAAGTGCTGAGGACAGCCGAAATCTTCAGGGGCAGAGTGGTTGATTCCAGTATTAATACCTATACCATTGAGATTACCGGTGATGAGAAAAAGATAGAGGCATTTATCGAAATCATGAAACCTATGGGGATAAAGGAATTCGTAAGGACCGGCAAAGTTGCCATCGCCCGTGAGATTGCCCGTAAAAAATGACCGTACCTCAACGTCCCTCTCTGCCTTAAGGAACGCATGAGCGGCAAAGTTTATCTCATAGACGTTACTAACAGGGACGGCGTCCAGACATCAAGAATCCTTCTGCCAAAGTTGTCGAAGACCATGCTGAATATTTATCTCGACGAAATGGGCATCTATCAGAGCGAGATCGGGTTCCCGACTCTTAAACATGAGATCAACTATATTAATGCGAACCTCCTGCTGGCCAGGCAGGGAGCGATCAAAAGATTACACCTTGAAGGCTGGTGCCGTGCGATTCCCGAAGACGTAAAACTCACTTTTAAGAATTGCCCCGCTATAAAACATCTGAGCATCTCTATGCCGACTTCCGACGTCATGCTGCAAGGGAAATTCCAGGGGAAGAAGTCATGGGGGAACATTTTAAAAACGGTTTCAGAATCGCTTAAGCTTGCCAGGGAACTTGGTGCTGAAACGATAGGGGTAACTGCCGAGGATGCATCGAGGACCAAACTCGACCGGCTCATCGAATTTTCACTCATGGGCAAGGAGTCGGGGGCGGACAGATTCAGGTACTCCGACACTCTTGGCATAGACGACCCGATTACTATATATGAGAGGATAAAAGCGCTTTCCACTGCGACAAAATTCCATGTCGAAATGCACTGCCACAACGACCTTGGAATGGCGGAGGCCGTCTCGGTGGCGGGCGCGCGGGGCGCCATAGATGCCGGTGTTGACTCTTACATCAATACGACGATCAATGGCTACGGTGAGCGTGCAGGCAACTGTGACCTTGTATCCACTGTCCTGGCGCTAAAGTACTCACATGGCGTGAAAGATAATGCGCCTCTGGACGAGCATGTAGATCTGAAAAAATCCTGGAAGATTGCGAAGTATGCGTCCTATGCCTTCAATCTCCCTATCCCTATCAACCAGCCTGGTGTCGGCGCTAACACCTTTGCGCATGAATCAGGCATTCATGCCGACGGTATCTTGAAAGGCAAGAGAAACTATGAATTGTACGACCCTGAGGACGTGGGAAGAGGCGAACCCGAACTCACCGAGACGGGCAGAATCATTACGACCGGTGAATATGGCGGCATTAAAGGGTTCAGGCATGTATACTCGAAGCTCGGCATAGCATTCCATGATGACAACGAGGCCAGGAGGATACTCGAACTTGCGCAGTATGCAAACCTCCATACACAGAAACCCCTCACCGATGATGAGTTAAGGCTTATTGCACATTATCCTGATGTTGTAAGGACTATCCTTACTGTAAACCCATGATGGCTCATTGCTAATAAAAAGACTATGAGCTACGAGCTATCAGCTGTCAGCTATGGTATAATTATCCCGTATGTGGCTTGAACTCTTCCTTATAGCGCTCTGTATTATTATCAATGGTTTTTTTGCAGCTTCTGAAATTGCTGTCGTAACCAGCAGAAGAACCCGCATAAAGCAGCTAATGGATGAGGGCAACAAAAATGCCGACGTCCTCTATAAACTCAAGGGAAGACCGGACCGTTTTTTGGCCACTATTCAGATAGGCATAACCCTGACTGCCGACCTTGCATCCGCAATCGGAGGCGCTGCCGCAGTGAAGATTCTGAAACCCCTGCTACAGGAAGTCCCGATACCGTTTATTGCCGCTTCAAGCGAGGCCATTGCAATCGGGTTTGTTGTTATCGTCATAACATTCTTCTTCCTTATCTTCGGTGAACTTATCCCTAAATCTCTGGCGCTCGCAAATTCAGAAGTTATCGGCCTCTGGGTTGCGCCGCTGATCGAAAGGTTCTCAAGGATCGCATATATCCTGGTCAATATCCTGACTGCCAGCACCAATATCATATTAAAGCCTTTTCACACAAAGGCATTTACAGCACGGGAATACGTATCCGAAGAGGAAGTAAAACTGCTTATAGAAGAAGGTGGAGAACAGGGTGTTTTCGAATCAGCGGAGAAAGAACTTATCCACAGCGTGTTTGAATTCACCGACACCTCTGTCAAAGAGGTTATGATACCCGCTCTCCAGATGGTTACCGTCCGAATATCAATGACGGTCGACGAAGTAAAGACAATCATTCTTGAAGAAAAGTTTTCACGATATCCGGTCATAGGAAAAGATATTAATGACATTCGCGGTATTCTTTATGCCAAAGATTTTTATAGTCTGATTTCAAAGACAGACAGCATCAACATTCACAGGATAATCAAGCCGCCCATATTTATTCCGGAAACCGTGAAGATAAGTAATCTCCTCAGAGAAATGCAGAGGAAAAGGGTCCATATGGCAATTGTCATAGATGAATATGGCGCTGTTTCAGGTCTTGTCACTCTGGAAGACCTTCTGGAGGAAATAGTCGGCGAGATCAGGGACGAATACGATACCGAGAGTCCGGTTATCCTGCTTGAGGACGGATCCATGATTATCGACGCCTCGATCAGCGTCAGCGACCTTAATGAAGACTACAATATAGTTATTCCTGAATCAACAGAGTATGAGACCCTTGGCGGATTTATTGTAATGAGTCTGCAACGAATACCTAAAACCGGTGATACGGTCGATTTCGAAGATAAACGTTTCAGGATAATCGAGATGGTAGCACAGAGGATCGCAAAAGTAAAGATGGAAATAATTGACACATAGCGGCTGAAAAAAAGGAGGACTTATGGAAAAGTGGAAGTGCACTGTATGCGGATATGTGTATGAACCCGAATTTGGAGACCCGGATTCGGGAATCGCCCCCGGAACATCTTTCGATGATATCCCCGACAGCTGGGTGTGCCCTATTTGCGGTGCAACCAAAGACTTGTTCGAGAAGGCAGCATAAAGACCGTCGGGAGCCGAGTGTCAAGTTTTGAAGTTGAGAAGTTGTGAAGGTGAGAGGGTGTGCAACGAAAAGGGGCAGGTTTTCTTTATTTGTCACAACTTCACATCCTCTCAACTTCTCAACTTCTATTTTAGTCCCAGCACATCCTGCATGTCATACAGACCAGGTTTTCTGTCAGCTACCCACATTGCGGCTCTCAGTGCCCCGCGGGCAAAAGTATCTCTGCTGGATGCCTTATGAGTGATCTCTATCCTTTCGCCAAGGCCTCCGAAAAGCACCGTATGTTCGCCCACAATATCTCCTGCCCTGACAGTCTGAATGCCTATCTCCTGCTTTGTACGCTCGCCGATTATCCCTTTTCTGGCATATACGCCAACCTCATCAAGATTTCTCTGTAACGCATCAGCAATGACCTGAGCCATTTTAAGAGCGGTTCCGCTTGGTGCATCTTTTTTCATGCGGTGGTGGGCCTCAATGATCTCAATATCATAATCGTCGCCTAACACCCGTGCGACATCCTTCAGAACTTTAAACAATAAATTTACTCCGACACTCATATTAGGGGCCATGACCAGAGGGATTTCTCCGGACAAACTGCGTAAAACTTCAATCTGATCCTTGGAAAATCCGGTAGTGCCGATAACCACTGCTTTCCCACTCCTGGAGGCAATTTTTGCATTTTGCAGTGTTGAGGCTGGAACAGTAAAGTCAATAACCACGTCTCCGTCACTTATTATATTTTCGAGGGCATCGCTGATAAGCACTTTTGTTTCCCCTATGCCGAGCCGCAGGCCAATATCAGAGCCTACATCTTTGCTCCCTTTTATTTCGAGGGCTCCGCAAAGCTGCAGATCGGGATATTCTTTAGAAAGCGCCGCAATCCTGCTCCCCATCCTTCCTGTTGCACCGGCTACTATGATCCTCTTCATTGGTCATCCCCCTATGCAAAATTAACCACAGAGACACAGCATTAAAAAGAAAGGTTGAGGTTTAGGTTAAGGTTAAGATTAACTATTTTATCCTTTCTTGACCTCAGCCTTAGCCTTAACCTTATCCTATTCTCAGTGTCACCGTGTCTCCGTGGTTTCATACTTTATTCTGTTTTTTTCTTATCGTTTTCAGTATCCTCACCCGGAACTTTGTACTCATCTGAAGCCCACTTGCCGAGGTCTATCATTTTACACCGTTCAGAACAGAACGGCTTATACGGATTTTCTTCCCACGTTGTCTTTTTCTTGCATATCGGACACCTTACTTGCATAAACTCTAAGTCAGGTTGAGGTTAAGGTTGAGTATAGTCCACAAATTTATTATCTTGATCATTTCCTAAACCTTAGTCTTACCCTTGACTTACGCCTCCTATGCAGGTCTTGCTTTAGCTTCTTGTATCTTGACCCTTTTCCCTTTCATGATCATGTCATCCACCGAGCGTATCACGCGGTCTGCGAGTTCGGCCGGCACTTCCACAAAGGTAAACTTTTCGAGGACATCAATGTTGCCTATCTTGCTGTAGGGGATGTTGGCTTCGGAGGCTATTGATTTCACAATGTCGGCAACCTTTATCTTGTCCTTTCTTCCTATTGTCATAAAGAGGCGCACCATCCCTTTAGTTTCAGCCTGTTCCCCTGGAGCCTGTTCTTTAATTTCTCCATAGGCAACGAAAAAGGCCGCTGCAGCAATATCTGCAAAACTGTGGCGCTCGGAGAGGCTTTTGACGGTATGCATATAACGGGTATGGCTGCCGGCCTCGATTATACCGGCAACGTCTTTCAGGATATTCAGCTCCCTTGCTTTGAGGACATCGTCAGCAGACGGCAATCTTTTTTTATCTATGACTGTTTTTGCGGTCTGCTCAATAAGCCGCAAATGACGATACTCCCGCGGAGTAACAAACGTTATAGCTATCCCGGACTTTCCGGCCCTGCCTGTCCTGCCGATGCGGTGTACGTAGCTGTCGGGATTTTGCGGAATGTTGAAGTTGATAACATGGGAAACATTTTTTATATCGAGTCCCCTTGCCGCTACGTCGGTAGCAACGAGTATATCAAGCATGCCTTCCCTGAACTTATACATCACCTCATCCCTGCGGGCCTGCGTAAAATCACCGTGCAGTGCGCTTGCATTATAGCCAAGTTGTCCTAGTTTCATGGAAACTTCATCGACCTCGCGTTTTGTGTGGCAAAATACGATCGCCAATTGCGGGTTTTCGACATCAAGGAGCCTGGAAAGCGCGTTGAGTTTGTCCCCTTCACGAACCTCATAAAACACCTGTTTGATCTGAGGTATGACAACATCCTTGGGATTGATGCGTATCTTTTCGGGCTCCTTCATATGCTTCCTGGCGATGCTCATAATAGGCTGTGGGATTGTCGCAGAGAAAAGCATTGTTTGCCTTGCCTCGGGAATTTTGTTGAGAATAATCTCTATGTCATCTATGAATCCCATGTTCAGCATTTCATCAGCCTCGTCAAGCACCAAAATCTTGATTGCCGATAAAGAGAGAGTCTTCCTGTTCAGATGGTCAATGATCCGCCCCGGCGTGCCGACGACAACATCGACGCCGTGTTTTAATGCCTTTATCTGGTTTTCGATGGACTGCCCGCCGTATACCGCAAGCACCCTGACCCGTTTGCGGCTTCCAATTCGGTCAATCTCCAGAGCAACCTGAACAGCGAGCTCTCTCGTCGGCTCCAGTATGATGGCAAATGGATGCTCGCTTTTTTTGCACATTTCAACTATGGGAATGCCGAATGCGGCAGTTTTGCCCGTGCCGGTCTGGGCCTGCCCGATAATGTCAGCTCCACCCATAATCAGCGGAATAACAGACGCCTGTATAGGAGTCGGCTCTTCAAACCCGATCTCAGATATAGCCCGCATCGTTTCTTTTGATAATCCAAAATCTTCAAATCTCATTCCGGGTACCTCTCCTTTTTTCCGTCACAAAAAAAAACCTCAGGGCCTATTAGGGCTCGCGAATAAATAACTTGCACATTGATGCATCTCAGATTTAGGCCATCTTTGCCGGATCCTCAGTCGCAAAATCCTCAACGTAGCGATGCTACGCCTGCGGTTTTGCTCAGTCAGATCAGCCAAATCTGACCCAAATCTGAGCGCCTGAATGCACAAGTTATTTATTCGCGAGCCCTTGAGGGATTAATTAAATTCGAATAGATTGATTAGTATATTTCATTTATTACATAGTGTCAATCAAAACCGGACACTATATGTATCCTTTTCTCACTCATCTGGCAAGTCAAAAAAAGGCAAGAATCTTGTAATTTTTCCGCGGACATTGGAATTAATCCATATCAATTCTGTATAATATTCTTCAGAAATCCCGACAAACCAAGAAGATAGTACATTGTCTCGCTTGGCATATTCTTTGCTGCACCAGTAAATCGATTAAGGAAGTTTTGTGGCGGTTAAAAGAGATTCAGGTAAAAAAAATTGTTTAGAAGAGGAGGATACAAATGAAGAAGTTTTTTGTGGCTGCGTTGATGGCTTTCTTTCTGGTTGGCATAACGAGTGTTGCGTTCGCAGGTGCACACGGCACTAAGGCGGAAGCAGAGGCAATGGTAAAGAAGGCCATCGCCTATATAAAAGAGCACGGCAAGGAAAAGGCCTTTGCAGAGTTCGACAATAAGAACGGGAAGTTTGTCGATAGGGACCTTTACGTAATGGTTTATGACATGACTGGAACGACCCTTGCCCACGGGGCCAACCAGAAGATGGTCGGCAAAAACTTCATAGACATGAAAGATCCTGACGGAGTGCCCTTCGTAAAAGAGAGGATAGAACTTGCCAAAACTAAAGGCAAAGGCTGGCAGGAGTATAAGTTTACCAACCCTGTCACAAAAAAGATCGAACCCAAGATAGTCTATATCGAGAAATACGAGGACATGATCGTTTGTTGCGGCGCATATAAATAGATAAGGGGTGGAAGTAGTGAAGAAACTATTCTATAGTCTGGCACTATCGAAAAAATTACTCGTAGCTCCGGCAGTTGCTATGATCTTTCTGCTTATTCTTGGTGGCGTATCGTATGTGAGCCTCAGCAATCAAAAATCAGCCATCAACGACATTTTCAATAACCGGTTTGCTATCTTTCAATCAAGCACGGATTTAGTTGCGGATATCGTCAATGTACAAGCTAATTTGTACAAGCTCATAACCTGGGCCAATGCTAAATATGATGATAAGAAGATCGAGGCGCTAGGAAAAGAACAGGTGGCTGTTCTTAACAAATCTGAGGAGGCTATAAAAAGGACGCTCCGGTTTCAGGGGTTTGACCAGGAAGAAAAAAAAGCTTACCAGACCGTTGTAGGAGACTTTTCGGAGTATAAGAAAGCCGCCCTATCGGAAATTGATTTGGCGAGTTCCGATCTGAATATGGCAACCATGTTCATGGAGACGGCGAACGATAAATATGTGGCTCTCCACAAGAGTATGGAGGGTTTGATCGGTCTGGAGAAGAAACTGAGCAAAGACCGGTACGACTATTCTATCAAGGACTTTAATTTTACCATTATTATTTTTATAAGTGTAATAGCTGTATCCGTAGTATTATCGTTGCTGGTAAGTCTTCTTGTACGGAGGGCTATCATAAGACCGGTGCTGGAAGCGATCGAGGTCACTACAAAGATTGCCGAAGGTGATCTGTTGCAGCATGTGGATGTGACCTCTAATGATGAGATAGGCAAGCTTATGGAAGCCATAAAAAACATGGGCGGGAAGCTTAAGGAAGTGCTTACTGAAACCAAGGCCGCCGCTGATAATCTGGCGTCTTCAAGTCAGGAGTTGAGCGCGAATTCGGAACAGATGTCAAAGGGAGTTGCAGAGCAGTCCAACAGGTCCTCCCAAATAGCGACCTCTGCGGAGGAGATGTCGCAGACGGTCGTGGATATCGCAAAAAATGCTTCTGCCATGTCAACCTCGGCAGCGGAAACCACCGTCATAGCTCAAGAGGGCGAAAATATAGTAGATAGGTCGATCCAGGAGGTAAAAGCTATCGCCGATACAGTTAACGAATCTGCCGAACTCATGAGCTCACTTGGCGAGCGCTCAAAACAGATAGGGGATATCGTCGATGTGATTAAGGACATAGCTGATCAGACAAATCTTCTGGCCTTGAATGCAGCAATCGAGGCTGCGAGAGCGGGCGACCAGGGCAGAGGATTTGCGGTGGTGGCGGATGAGGTTAGAAAACTGGCCGAAAGGACGTCTAAGGCTACGACGGAAATAGGATCCATGATTACGGCTATCCAGCATGAAGTCGAAAAAGCTGTCCTGAATATGAGCGACGGCACAAAAAGAGTTGTCGTAGGTGTCGATTTTGCCACTAAGGCCGGTGACGCACTTCACAGCATAGTAAGCAGTGTACAGGGTCTCCAGACAATGGTACAGCAGATAGCGTCTGCAACAGAGGAGATGTTGACGACCTCGGAAGTGATAAGCGGAGATATCGAAACTATAGCATCGGTGTCAAAAGATACATTGTCAACCTCCGGGCAAATAGCACAGTCTGCGTCGGACCTTGCTGAACTCTCCCTGATGCTCCAGCGGCTCGTGGGAAGGTTCAAGGTGTGAAACCGGACCACTCCTGACCCATCCTTCGTTTGACAAAGGATTTGCCTTTCTTATAATATGTACATTCAAATTTAAATTGATAGCGGACGTATTCCCCACGTGGTCGGGCACAGAGGTCAGTAAAACTCCCTGCGCTCTTGCCGCAGGGAGTCTTCAATCATAATCGCGAGAGGTCAATGTATTTTCAGGATTTAATTGCATCTTTGAATGATTTCTGGGCTAAGAAGGGTTGTGTCCTTCTCCAGCCTTATGATACGGAAGTTGGGGCAGGCACTTTTCATACTGCAACATTTTTCAGAGTCCTGGGCCCCGAACCGTGGAAGACAGCGTATGTCGAGCCCTGCAGACGCCCGACTGACGGCCGCTACGGAGAAAACCCCAACAGACTGCAGCAGTATTATCAGTATCAGGTGATCATTAAGCCCTCTCCTATGGAAAGCCAGGATTTGTACCTAGAAAGCATGGCGCATATCGGAATTGATCCTATCAGGCACGATATCCGTTTTGTCGAAGATGATTGGGAATCTCCGACGCTGGGGGCATGGGGTCTTGGATGGGAAATATGGCTCGACAGTATGGAAATCACCCAGTTTACCTACTTCCAGCAGGTCGGAGGCATTGATGTCAAGCCGGTATCTCTCGAAATCACCTACGGTCTTGAGAGGATCGCAATGTACCTGCAGGGCGTCGATAATCTATTTGATATTGAGTGGTGTAAAGGAATGAAATACGGAGAGATTCATAAGCAGGGAGAGATCGAGTTCTCAAAATTCAATTTCGACTTTGCCAATACCGATCTACTCGTGAAACAGTTCGATGCATACGAAAGTGAGTCAAAAAAAATGAATGAGCTGGGACTGGTGCTTCCGTCATATGAATTCTGCCTCAAATGCTCCCATGCCTTTAATCTCCTCGATGCACGCGGGGTCTTGTCGGTGACGGAACGGACAGGCTATATTGCGCGGGTGAGGGCACTTGCCAAGCTCTGCGCCGAAGCATATCTTAAGCAGCGTGAGGAGAAGGGCTTCCCTCTTTGTGAAAGGTAACCATGACTCCGAAAAAAACTCCGGAAATTAACATTGAAACAAAACCGCAGCTTCTGCTTGAAATAGGGACGGAAGAGATACCAGCCCGCTTCCTGCCGGAAGCTATCGAAAAACTCAAGACAAATGCGGAAAAATTTTTTTCGGATTTTGCCATAGGTGTCAACTCCCTGCGAACGTATGCGACACCGAGGAGACTGTCTCTTGTCGCGGAGCTTCATACATCACAAAACGCTTTGGCAAGAGAGATATGGGGACCGCCGGTGAACGTTGCCTTTGACAGCGATGGAAATCCTACTAAAGCAGCAGAAGCTTTTGTAAAGGCCAACGGCATATCACTGAGTGATATTTCAAAAAAAGAGAAAGGCAAAGGCAGTTACATAGTAGCTATCATTAAGGAACAGGCAAAACCTACCGAGTCCCTTCTTCGTGAAATATTGCCGGATCTCATCAAGACGCTGCACTTCCCGAAATCAATGCGGTGGGGTAACGGAGATTTCAGGTTCGCCCGTCCTATTCACTGGATTCTCGCCCTATTTAACAATAAGCGTGTGCCATTTGAGATAGACGGGATTAAAAGCATAGGCATGACACGTGGACACCGTTTTCTTGCTCCGGCAGCGTTCGAGATAAAAGATACCAGGACCTATTTTAATCTCCTGCGAAACAATTTTGTCATACTGGATACCGAAGAAAGAACCAGGATAATAACAGAGGTGTCCAAGAAGCTTGCGGCATCCGTCCATGCCGTTGTGTTAAACGATGCCGAGCTTTTACAACATGTCGTTTTTCTTGTGGAATATCCGATCCCTGTACTCGGAACTTTTTCCGAAGCATATCTTGGGCTTCCTAAAGAATTGCTTACCACGGTTATGAAAGGGCACCAGAAATATTTTGCCCTTGAGGACCGTGATGGGCGGCTGGTCAATCATTTTATTGTAGTCAGCAACACAACCCAGAGCAATGCAGAAAACGTCAGGAAAGGAGCTGAGCGTGTTCTAAAGGCCCGCTTTGAAGACGCGCGCTTTTATTACGAAGATGACCTGAATATTCCTCTCAAGCAATGCCTTGAGGGTCTCAAGAAAGTCGTATATCATGAGAAACTCGGGACACTATACGATAAAACCATGCGTATTGCTTTGATAGCTGACCATATTGCAACGCACTGCTTTAAAGAAAAAAAGAAAGACATCAACACAGCGGCACTGCTGTCAAAAACAGACCTTATTTCCGGTGTGGTAAGAGAATTCCCCGAACTTCAGGGGATAATGGGCAGCTACTATGCCTCTCATGAGGGACATGACGAAAAGATCTCGCGGGCGCTTGCCGAACAGTATCTTCCTGCTTATTCAGGAGACCGTCTGCCGGAAACCCCTATAGGTTCTATATTAAGTCTTTCCGATAAACTTGACAATGTTGCATCCTTTTTCATGCTTGGCTTGTCTCCTACCGGATCGGAAGACCCGTTTGCCCTCAGGAGACAAACACTCGGCATAATCGCCGTTTTACTAGATACTAAGTGCGTGCTCCAGATTTCATCGCTCGTGGACAAGGCATTGCTGCCGTTTAAACTGAAAAAGAAAGAAGCTGTCGAGGACAGCATAATCAAGTTCTTTGAACAGAGAGCCGAGGCGCTCTTCCAGGCCAACGGATACCCTTATGATGCCGTGTCCTCCGTGCTGCATTTTATAAAAGATGAGCCTCTTTTTGCGGTGAAAGAACGTCTCGACTCGGTTGTGAAATTCAAGGCCGAAGGCGCTTATGACTCATTCCTTCTGGCTCTTAAAAGGATTAACAATATAGCACCCGGCGGCAACGTCCCGGGTCCCGATAAAGCGCTGTTCGTCCAGGAGGAGGAGAAATCACTTTTCCAGGAGACCGAAGCACGCACTGCAAAGGTGAATTCCCTTGTGAAAAAACACCTTTACTATAACGCGGTCAAAGTGCTCCAGGAGCTTACAGAGCCAATAAACGGATTTTTCGATAAGGTGCTGATCATGGATAAGAACGAGGAAATAAAGCAGAACCGCCTCGCGCTGCTCAAAACCATACAGCAGCTTGCCGTTCAGATCGCGGACTTTTCTAGATTGAGTTGATCTGGCTAGTTGGTGCAAAGTAAGGAAGGTTCGATCCGGTTATACCAGCAAACACCTCTAATAGTATATTCAGTCGCGGGCTTGTAATTTTCTCCCCGGCCAAGCCTGAATTTTTGCAAATCATGCCTCCTTTTTCTGCGGGCAGACTCGATTATAATGCAGTATTCTTTTGTGCAACTATAGGAATGTCACCTATTCTTCATTAGCGCTATTAAAGGATATGAGACGTTTCCCGATAAAAAACAAGTGACACGGAATATCTTTATAGTGACGATATTTCAAGAATATTTATTTTATGAAGGAGAACGACATGAAGCCGAGAAAGACATTCATCCTGCTTGAAGTACTGATTATTGCACTTGTATCAGCCATTCCCCTGACCTCAACAGCATCGGAAGAATCCCCAGCGGGACAACTACAGATCACTAAGGAGGCAAATAGCGGGCAAAAGGTACGGAGCGTGACACTCCAGGAAAGCATCGAGATTGCCCTTAATAAAAACCGGACACGTCCCATGTCACAGTTCGCTGTGGAAATATCTGAAGCCCAACTTCAGCAGGCACTGTCGTCCTATTGGCCTCAAGCTGCCTTGAGATCTTCCTACTCTTATATGAACAAGCGGCCTGACTTCCTTTTCCCAGCCTCAACAGTCAACACGCCGGCGTCAACGGTCATCGCAAATACCCCTTTGGGTCCTTTGCCAATCAATGTCCCCGCACAGTCCACCAACGTCCCGCAGCAGGATGTAAAACTCCTGGATAAGACAACTCTTATGACCACATTGAACGTTACCTACCCCCTGTACACAGGCGGTCAGCGTTCTGCCGTTGTCAAACAGGCCCGGAGCGGTCTTGAGGCTGCAAAACAGGAAGCAAGGCGAACAGACCTTCAGGTCATCTATGACGTGAAACGGATGTATTACGGCGCCGTCCTAGCTCGCGAGCTATATCGGATCGGCAGCGAGGCCTTACAGCGCATGGATGTCACCCTTGAGCTTACTGAGAAATTATACAAGACCGGTTCAGGCAGGGTTAAGAAGACAGACTATCTAAGGAATAAGTCGGTAGTCGAGGGGCTGCGTTCTGCAGTCTCCTACCTGAAGGCAAATGAAGACATTACACTTGCAGCATTAACCAATACTATGGGGTTGGATTGGGACACCCAGGTGCAAGTTTCTGAATCTGATATCCCCTTTAACCCTTACCGTGGGAATCTCGCGGCACTGGTAAGCAATGCCTATTCCTTCAACCCTGACTGGGCTAAGATGCAAGAGGGTTTAAATGCTGCTGAGGCACACATAGACGAAGCAAAGAGCGGGTATTTCCCCAAAGTGGCATTTATCGGCAACCTCGAAAACATTCAAAATGCCTACGATATGGGTATAGTTACTCCTAACAACAAGAATAGCTGGAACGTGGGGATCGCTCTTGAACTCCCTCTGTTCAGCGGTTTTCGGACTAAAGGGGAAATAAGGGAGGCTGTCGCACGACTTGGACAACTATCAGATGAAAAGGTTCTTCTGCGCGAGGGTATTGCACTGCAAATTAAGTATATTTTCACATTAATGATCAGTGCGCAGGAGCAGCAGCGATCAGCAGGCGAGGCAGCCAAGGCGGCTGAGGAGAACAGGGACCTGAACGAACGCGCATACCAGGAGGACTTGGTTGAAACCAAGGATGTCATAGAGGCACAACTGGTTGAGTCTTTCCTAAGAGCACAATACCAAAAGACGCTCTACGACCACATTGAGACGCAAGCACATCTGGACTATGTGGTAGGCAAGGAAGTGCAAACGCTGCTCTGGGGCAAAGATAAGGAATAAATATCTTAGGTTTACAATAGCAACAGGGTCCCTCTTGAGCCTATCTATGTTGCCGATTGCGGTAAGGACTTTTACCATAAATTTCTGCTCCCTGTAAGAACGGATCGCGGAATAAACCGGCTAACTGACCTAAAAAATAAAAAGCTGGCCGTAGAGACAAGCCAAAACGGGACGATTCCTGTTGTCTGGCAGGAAATAGCATTAGTGTATGGTATATTATATCTTGATTGTATTCTTTAGCGTTTGACGTGAGGAAGCATCTATATCTTAAAGCAAGGTTGGCTGGAGAACAGGAGGTAAGATGGGTGTCTTTCGGAAAAGGTATAAAAACCGCAGAAAGCTTATATTGCACATCTGCTTGATTGTTGCATGTATGGTTCTTTGCACAAAAGAGGGGAAATGTGAAAATGACGAGTATTCGCCGGAAAACCTCAGGGTCGGCTACTCGACTAAGCTTCTCAATGATGTCGTGAGCGAGGCTGATGCTATGGCTGCCCTTCAGCTATGGACAAGGGAGATTACTAAAACTACAAAGCTCAAAATGCTGGCGAAGCCTGTACTGTATGGAGACTCACAATACATGGTACAAGCCCTGAAGAACAGGGAAACTGACCTTATCGCCTTGACAGTAATGGACTACCTGAAAATCAGGGATAAAGTCCCATTGGAACCAGCCCTTGTGGGAAGTAAGCGAGATACAACATACGGCGATGAACTGGTGCTTATTGTGCGGCGGGAACACGGGATCACAGATATAGGTCAACTTAAAGGCAAGAGATTAGTGGTTCACGCTAACCTCATGCTCGACGATGCCTACATCTGGCTGAGTAATGTTTTAACCGGCAAGCACCTCCCTGACCGAGACAGGTTTTTTGCGTCTGTCCGGGAAGTGAAGAAAGCATCTCAGGCTGTGCTGCCTGTCTTTTTCAGGCAGGCTGATGTCTGTCTTGTAGGCAAAAGCTTCTTTAACACGATGGTCGAACTCAACCCGCAACTGGGAAATGAACTGATGGTTCTTTCGAGTTCCGATAAACTCCTGTACGGAATGTTATGTTTCAATAAGAATCTGAGTTCCGATATCAAAGCACAGATAATCAAGGCTGCTCTGAACATGTCCACTACCCCCGCAGGGAAACAAATTCTCACCCTTTTCCAGATAGACACTATAGAGGCCTTTAAACCTGGGATGCTTGATACTACTGTTGCCTTGCTTAATAAGTATAATCAGCATCGTGGGGGGACGTTGGCCAGGAAGCGCAGATAATAATAATATTGTAGTGAGGAGTATGATATCTCGACGTACTAATAAGGCAAGGTTTTGGAAAAACAGGATACTTCTGCGCACGACCATGCTCTCGTGGCTTTTGATTATTCTGACCCTTGGAACATATGTTGTCTCAACCCTCTCTTACCAGAAAAAGATCATTATCGACAACATGAAATCGGAGGCCAGAAACATAGTTACATCTATTGATCAGGTTGCTGCGGGTGCGGTTATTTCCGAAGACTATGGTACAGTGATTGAACATTGCATGCGAGTGGTCAAAGAAAGTTCTTCTATTCTTTATGTAGTGATAACCCGACGCGATGGATTTTCGCTTGTACAGACTTCAAGTGGGTGGAAACAGCTGCAACTCGCAGGCATCTGGAACCCCTCGACCGATAGGCTGGCGAAAAGCCAATTCCTGAAAAGCGACCTGGTAGGGCAGGAAGTATTTCATTATTCCTATCCTTTCAAATATTCAGGGATTGACTGGGGATGGATACACATAGGCTTGTCGCTTAAAAAATATCATGACGATGTCAAAAACATGTATATCCGAACTTTTTGGCTCGCTATTCTCTGTATCATGGCCGGCATGGCTGCTTCACTATACTTTGCAAGAAAGCTGAGCCAGCCAATCAGTGCACTGGACAATGTAACTCAGCGTGTGGCAGCAGGGGACCTGACTGCCAGAGCGGAAATAGCGACAGGAGACGAGTTGGAACGCCTTGGTCATTCGTTTAACAAGATGACGGAAGCCCTTCAGAAATCTCAGGGAGAGATTGTCGCATCACGGGAATACACCGATAACATTATCAAATCGATGAACGACTCGTTGATCGTCCTCGAAGAAGACGGCATTATTCGTGTTGTGAATAGCGCTGCCATTGCCCTCCTCGGTCATGAGGCCCAGGATCTCCTGGGTCATAACGTTTTCGAGTTTTTCCCCGTGGAGACATCCCGTGAGGTCTTCGATCCCAAAAGCACTCAGGGTATGGTGCGGCATGTCGAGCTTCTGTACCGCCGTCCACGTGGTCAGGAGTTGACGCTCGAAATTTCGGCATCGCTCATGTTGGAACATGATCGCTTGATAGCACGTATCTGCATACTCCGCGATGTCACACAGGAGAGGCTGGCGGCCAGGGCGCTGCGTCAGAGCAATGAACAGTTAAAGGAAGAGATAGCGGAGCGCAAGCTTGTGGAAGAGGAACTCAAAAGGGCGAAGATAGCTGCCGAAGCCGCAAATGTGGCAAAGAGCGAGTTCCTTGCAAACATGAGCCATGAAATCCGCACCCCAATGAACGGCATAATGGGTATGAATGGCTTGCTTCTAGACACAGGGCTTTCTGAGGAGCAGAGGAACTATGCCGAGATGCTGCGCTCAAGCGGGGAGTTGTTGCTGGGCCTGATCAACGATATCCTTGACTTCTCCAAAATAGAGGCAGGCAAACTGGAGATAGAGACAATAGAGTTTGATCTGAGAAACACGCTTGAAGAGACTGCTGAGTTTATGGCCTTGAGGGCCTATGAAAAGGGTCTTGAGTTAATATGCCGGATAGACCCCGGCGTCCACACATTCCTTATAGGCGACCCTGGCCGGCTTCGCCAGGTATTAGTGAACCTGATAGGGAATGCCATCAAGTTCACCTCAGTGGGCGAGGTGGTTATCGAAGCAGTGGCGGAATATGAGAGAGACGGTCAAATTGCGGTGCGCTTCAATATTAGGGATACCGGCATTGGGATACCAGAAGACAAACTGCCTTTATTGTTTGACAGTTTTCAGCAGGTTGATGCCTCGACATCGAGGAAGTTTGGAGGCAGCGGTCTAGGGTTGGCAATATCTAGGCGTCTGGTTGAGCTAATGAACGGCAGGATTGGGGTTGAAAGCATAGAAGGGAAAGGTTCCAACTTCTGGTTTACAGCAGTGTTCGATAAGGGGAGTCAGCCGGACAGGGGAGAAGTGCCTCCATTTGCCGATATCAGCGGGGTGAGGATACTGTCAGTAGACGACAATGCGGTGAACCGCATTGTAATTGCAGAGCAGATGAAGTCGTGGGGGGTGCGCCATGCAGAGGCCGGGGGAGCTTTAACGGCAATGGAGATGCTTCATACCGCTCAAGCTGAAGGGGACCCCTTTAGGGTTGTAGTTACTGATATGCAAATGCCTGGCATGAACGGCGAAGCCCTTGCCAGGGCCATCAAGGCAGACCCTGTTTTGAGGGATACTTTGCTGATTATGCTGACATCCAGTGGAGTGAGGGGAGATTCAAAGAGGTTTGCGAGCCTTGGATTTTCTGGATATCTAACCAAACCTGTAAGGATGTTCCAACTGCATGACTGCATAGCCGCAGTCCTTGGTGGGAGCAGTCTGCATGAAAAGGAGGAAGCCGCTATTATTACCGGACACCGGCTTCGTGAGGCATCCAGGCAGAATGCGCGCATTCTACTGGTGGAGGATAACAAAGTGAATAAACTGGTGGCAGAGGGCATTCTGGGGAAATTGGGGTTTATTGCTGACACCGCTGACAATGGCCAGCAGGCGATCAATATGCTGGAAGCTGCTTCTTACGACATAGTCTTCATGGATGTTCAGATGCCTGTTATGGATGGGTATCAGGCGACCAAGGTTATCCGGAGTGGCAAGACAAAGGCAGCGAATCCAAATGTACCTATTATTGCAATGACAGCCCATGCCATGAAGGGTGACAGGGAGAAATGTCTGCAAGAGGGGATGGACGATTATATCTCAAAGCCGATCTCGCTGCAGGAAGTGGCTAAGGTGCTCGAGAAATGGCTGCCACAGGCCCGGGTCAAGTTGCCATTGACAACTGATGTGTACCATAGAAAAACAGCAGTGGGAGCATTGCCGGTCTTTGACTATGCCGGGCTTTTGGAGCGCATAATGGATGACAAGGGTCTTGCCGGAACAATTGTTGCGGCATTCATGGAGGGAATCCCCCAGATGCTTGATGAACTAAGGGAACAGATCGTGCTGGGCGATGCGGAACTTGCAGGGAGAGAAGCCCACAAGATCAAGGGGGCAGCGGCCAACACAGGATGTGTGGCAATGAGCGCAATAGCAGCTGATATGCAGCAGGCCGGAGAAAAAGGGAAACTGGAGACACTGATTGTACTTATGCCTGAACTTGAAAGCCAGCTTGAGTTACTGGACGCTAAAATCAAAGACTCAGGAGTCTTAGGGTCTGCGAATAAATAACTTGCATGCATCAACCTTGAACAACTCGTCGGAATCAGGAGACCACCACCATATTGTCTCTGTGGATTATTTCATCGGAATACTTATAGCCGAGAATCTGTTCTATCTCGGAGGTCTTTCTACCTTTGATTTTTTCTATATCGGCTGCAGAATAATTTACGATCCCTTTTGCAATACGTTTGCCCCTTGAATCCATGCAGTTTACCGCGTCACCCGTATTGAACGTCCCGTCAACGCTCACTATACCTGAGGGCAACAAACTCTTGCCGGACTTTTGTACAGCATGGACCGCCCCGTCATCGATAGTAAGAGACCCCCTAGGTTTTATAGCATAGGCGATCCAGCCCTTTCTGGAAGATATTTTTTTCATCTGCGGCCTGAACTCTGTTCCGTGATGTTGGCCTGTCAGAAGGGAAGCAATGAGTCCCTTTTTTCTGCCGCTTATAATATTTACTTTTATTCCATATGAAAGCGCCTTTTTTGCAGCAAGCACCTTTGAGTACATACCGCCTGTTCCGACGGCGCTTCCTGCTCCGCCAGCCGCAGCCTCCACTTCAGGAGTGATTTCATCTACCAAGGAAATGATTTTTGCATCCCGGCTCTTTTTTGGATCAACAGGGTAAAGTCCCTCGACGTCGGACAGGATGATAAGCCTTTCAGCATCAATAAGTCCGGATACAAGTGCGGCGATATGATCATTGTCTCCAAACCTGATCTCATCAGTGGCTACAGTGTCATTCTCATTAATGACAGGAATAATGGAATAAGAAAGGAGAGTGACGAGTGTATTTCTGGAGTTGAGGTAACGCACCCGGTCGGAAAAATCCTCTCGCGTGAGGAGAACTTGCGCCACCTTTTTCCCGCAGGTCTCGAAGCTTTTTTCATAGGCCCACATGAGAGATGATTGTCCTATTGCTGCAGCGGCCTGTTTGAGCCTTATTTCTGTGGGCCTTATTTTGATGCCGAGTTTCTTCATGCCTGCTGCAACAGCACCCGAAGAAACTATCACGACTTCATGCCCGCCGTCGCATACAACGGAAATATCACCGGCAATAGCATCAATCCTTTTATGATTCAGCCCTCCCGACGCCTCGGTCAATATGTTACTGCCTATTTTTATGACTATTCGCGCCATTCCCTATCCGTTTCTCCGTTCTTCAACTTTATTTGACAAATAAGTGACTAACTGCCTTATCCCTTCGCCTGCAACAGCAGAGACAGGAAAAAAATCGAGTCCATTTTCTTTGCAGTACTCACTTAGTCTGCGTAGCCTCGTTCCATCGTGAACTATGTCGAGTTTTGTTCCCGCTACTGCCACCGGCTTTCCTGCAAGGTCAGCGCTATATAATACTAATTCCCTGGTTATATTTTCAAAATCCTCTACAGGATCCGACGTCACAGTATCGGAAATATCAACAAGGTGGAGCAGGATAGCTGTCCGCTCGATGTGGCGGAGGAACTGAAAGCCTAGCCCAGTTCCTGTGTGCGCTCCTTCTATTATGCCTGGGATATCAGCCACCACGAAGCTGCCAAGGTCTTCCATCTTGACTACACCCAAATTCGGTACGAGAGTAGTAAAAGGGTAATCGGCAATTTTCGGCCTCGCAGCCGAAATCACAGATATCAGCGTGGATTTCCCTGCGTTAGGAAGTCCGACAAGACCTACGTCGGCAAGAAGCTTTAATTCGAGTTCGAGCCATTTCTCTTCACCCTGTTCGCCCGGCTGGGCAAACCTTGGCGCCTGGCGCGTAGAGGTAGCGAAATGAGAATTGCCCAGCCCTCCCCTCCCGGACTTAGCTGCAATCACTTCAGCGCCATCGTGATCGAGATCGGCGATTATCTGTCCGCTTTCAGCGTCTTTGATCAATGTTCCGACCGGCACAGGTATAACCATGTCAATACCATCCTTGCCGTGTTTGTTACTGCCCTTGCCATGTTCTCCTCTTTCAGCTCTGTATTCTCTCTGGTAGCGGAGGTCAAGCAAGGTATTCAACTCTTTTGCCGCACGGAAAATAATATGTCCTCCCCTGCCGCCATCCCCTCCATTAGGTCCTCCTCTCGGCACATGTTTCTCCCTGCGAAAGCTCATGCATCCTCTGCCGCCATCGCCGGCCTTGACATATATTTTTGCGTAGTCTATGAATTTCATAAATAAAAAAAGGCAGGTCACGATGACCCGCCTTTACGCGTCCTTTGTGTTCGGGATTCTTCTATACCAAAGCCGGTGATTGCTGCGCTTCCGTTACCGGATATACACTGACCTTTTTTCTAGTCTTGTCTTTCCTCTCAAACTTTACCACGCCATCTATTAATGCAAAGAGGGTATCATCCGAGCCGATGCCGACATTGTTACCCTTATGGACCTTTGTTCCGCGCTGGCGCACAATAATGCTGCCTGCACGCACAAACTCTCCACCGAATCTTTTTACACCGAGCCTCTGCGCATCGCTGTCACGACCGTTTCTTGAGCTTCCAACACCTTTTTTATGTGCCATAGATGACCTCCGCTTATCCTATAGTTATCTCTTTGATCTTGACCGTAGTATACTGTTGTCTGTGTCCCCTGATCTTATTGTGCGCTTTTTTCGGGGTAGTTTTCAACACCATGATCTTGTCGTACCTTCCCGATCCCATAATTTCGGCTTTCACACTGGCGCCTTTTACATAGGGGGCGCCCCATACAGCTTTACCGCCGTCTTCAAACATCAAAACTTTGTCAATCACTATTTCAGTATTAATATCAGCGTCGATTTTATTTACGCGGACCGTATCGCCCTCCGATATCCTTATCTGTTCGCCGCCTGATTCAACAATTGCGTACATTCATTCACCCCCGAAATAATCTCGAATGATTATTAAAACAAAAAATGCTCTCTAATGTCAATAATATAACGGTGATTCAGACAGTGGACAAGTCTCCTACGCTCAGACGCTGCGTCATGACAGTTCCAAAGGCTTGTTCGCTACAGTCGCTAAACTCGCCCTGCGGGCTCAAACATAGCGACTGTTTAACGCTCTCTTCGCTAGGAACTGTTACCATGACTCCGCGATTCGCTCCCGAGACTTGTCCACTGTCTGAATTGCGGATGATATAACTGTTTCCTTGACCTGACTGCCTCAAGTCGATTATATTAAGTAGATACCTTTATGGTAGAGGAGAAAAAAGATGCCTATATACGAATATGAATGCCTCGCTTGCGGGAAAACTACCGAGGCAATGCAGAAATTCAGCGATGCGCTGCTTGACACCTGTCCTGAATGCGGCGGCCAACTGAAGAAGCTTATATCGAACACGACCTTTGTCCTGAAAGGAAGCGGCTGGTATGTAACGGATTATGGCCGCAAAGACTCGGGAACCGCGAAAAAAAGCTCCGAGTCTGATAAGAAATCCACCGGGAGCAAAGAGACTGAAACATCGACTGATGTAAAAGCCGAATCCAAGACAGACAGCGCCAAAGAACCAAAGACCGAGACCAAAAAAGAGCCTGCAGCTGCATCATAACAATGGCTGGTCCGCATATCCATGTGCCTTACGAGAAAATTGCAGGGAACCTGTCTTTCATCAACTCTCACAGGCCCAACCTCGAGATATATTTTAATACTGATGTCCTCGATTCAATCGACACCCAGTCACTTGAAGCATTAAGGAAAAGCCTAAAATACATCCCTTCGCTTTCGATGCATGCGCCTTTTATGGACCTGTGCCCCGGTGCTGTAGATGCTAAAGTGCGTGAAGCTACTGTGTACCGGTTCAACCAAATGCTGAAGCCCGCTAAGGTTTTGAAACCTGAATGCATCGTCTTTCACTCAGGTTATGAGAAGTGGAAATACGCGCTTTCTACCGACCTCTGGCTGCGAAAAAGCCTGGAGACATGGAAGCCTCTCAACGAAAAAGCTCAAAGTATCGGGGTCAAAATAGCCATCGAGAATATCTTTGAAGACACACCGGCAAATCTGATACTGCTGATGAAAGAAATGGATTCAGGTAATTTCGGGATATGCTTTGATACCGGCCACTGCAATCTTTTTTCAAAAGTCCCGCTGGATGAGTGGCTCGATAGTCTGGGCCCTTATATTATCGAACTCCATCTGCATGACAACGACAGAAGCGCCGATCAGCATCTCCCGATTGGGGATGGCACATTCGACTTCAGAACGTTGTTCAACACGCTAAAGTCAACGGCATCAATCATTCACACTATAGAAGCTCATTCCGTGGAGCACGTGCTGAAAAGCATAAGTCGCCTGGAGGAGCTCGATCTCATCGCTATAGTCTTCCGACGTGGTTTCTGAGCTTAAAGCCGCGCAACTTTACCTCGTCAATTCCCTTGCTCTGCACCATAACCTGATGTGACGCTCCCATGCCCTGCGGGAAAATCAGACCTTTGATTTGGGCAATCTCGAATGGGTCCGGGGATTGGCCGTACATTTCTGTTATTAGTTCATCGATTCCGAGGGACACCAGATAAGTTCCCTGTGGACAATAGCCTTCCGTCCTCAGCCCCAACTCTTCACCCCATTTCTTTATTGATGAGAAGTTTACATGCGCTGTAATGTCCTGTTCTCCTATATGCTGATAGGGATCTTCATTGACCTGGTGCTTATAATAGCAAAGAAGTGTGCCGGTGGTTCTTTCCTCACTGTAGTATTCCGCAGACGAAAAACCGTAATCTATTGTCAGAATAAATCCTCTTTCAAGTTTTTTATATACTTCCGAAAGCCAATCCTTAATTTTTAAATTGATTTCCGTTTTATATCCCACAGGGATTTCTATCGAGAAGTCATGTGAGTAAGCAGATAAAGTGCTATTACATGGTCTTTCCACCTCGACAAGCGTGTCGGCAAGCTCGTTATCCTTCACGTCCTGTAGGGTGACAAAAACCTCCATTAACTCATCCCTCTTAACAATCAGATGCACCGGAAATGCATCAAGCAGTTCATTTGAAAGGAAGCATCCTGCTACTGTCCCGATATCACCAAGACCGGAGAACCAGCGTATCTTCCCTGCATGCAAACCGAGCAGGGTTTGTTGCCTTTCACGCACGGCCGGATTGAGCTCAACAATGGAGTAATCTATATGCCTTGACAGTTCTTTTGTACTGATATAGTCGAGCATATCTTTTGCGAGATATCCCATGCCGGCGCCCATTTCTACAATATGAAACCTGTCCGGCCTCCCTATAATATCCCACATTTCTTCCATCTGTCTGCCTATCATCATTCCGAAAATCCTGTGGAGATGAGGGCTCGTATAAAAATCTCCTGCCCTGCCGATAGTTGTTGAAGACCTGGTGTAATAACCCAATTCGGGATCGTAAAGGGCAAGGGCCATAAATGTCTCAAAACTTATAGGCCCCTCTGTCTTGATTCGATCGGCAATTTTTTGCTTCAGAGGCGGCACCGTCTATGACAGCTCCAGCATTCTGTCGAGTGATCTTTTCGCGGGGATCCTTACTGTTTCGGGGACTTTAATGATGTAAGTATTGTCCTTGAGCGCTCGTAAGACACTGTTTAATGTTGTTTTTTTCATGTTCGGACAGATCATATCATTTCTGAGCGGATGAAACACCTTTTCCGGGTTCTCTCTCTTCATCCGGTGCATGATACCGATTTCTGTCCCTATGATAAATTCATTAGCCTCGGAAGAACGGGCAAACCGCAGCATGCCCGAAGTGCTGGTTACGTAGTCGGCAAGCTCCAATACCTCGAGCCTGCATTCGGGATGGGCCATTAATAGGGCCCAGGGATGGGCTTTTCGTGCTCTAAGGACATCGTCCTTTGTCACTCTGTCATGGACGTGACAGAATCCGTCCCATGAAATTATCTCTTTGCCCGTGTTTTTAGCAGCCCACATAGCCAGATTCCTGTCAGGCACGCAAATGACTCTTTCATCCGGCAGCGATTCAATCACTTTTACAACATTTGACGAGGTACAACAGATGTCGCTCTCAGCCTTGATCTCTGCGGTCGTATTCACATATGCGACAACAGGGACGCCGGGATATTGCGACTTGATGTCTCTGAGCGTAAAATCATGGGGAAAAACAAACGAAGGCTGGACCTCGTATCCTGGATATGCCGGCCTCACCGATCTTGGGGCGTCTACCTGGATCATCTCAGCCATGGGACAAGAGGCATCTATTTCAGTAAGAAGCACTGTTTTTTCGGGAGAAAGTATAGAGGCGCTCTCCGCCATAAAATCTACGCCGCAAAAAACAATTACCTCGCAATCCATAGCCGCCGCGTTTCGCGAAAGTTCCAGGGAGTCGCCGACAAAATCGGCGATGTCCTGCACCTCGCCTCTCTGGTAATTGTGCGCGAGTATTACAGCCTTTCTGCTCTGCTTTAATTCGAGTATTTCTTTTTTTATAGCTTCGGGGTCGGCGGACATTCAGTTCTTTGTCACTTCAGTAAGATTGGGCACTTTATGAATTGGTAAAAAGCAATGTACCGTCTTCTAAAATTACTTTCTTTACCCTCTTGTATTCTTTTCTGATTTCTTTTTGTATTTCCAGGGCATCCGCAGTTGAATTAAAATGAATTCCCTTTTCGCCCTTGTAATATTCCAGAACTCTTTTTACATAAGCGACTGTCTCAGGAATAGACGGAACCATGCCGTTCTTCTCGACCATTTTGGGTCCGGCGTTGTAAGCTGCCAGCGCCAGTGTAAGATCACCGTTGAATCGTTCAAGCATGTGCTTGAGATACCGAACTCCACCGTCAATGTTCTCTTCGGGATCAAAAGGATTTGCTACGCCCAAGAGCGCGGCAGTTGAAGGCATGAGCTGCATGAGACCTAGAGCCCCTTTCGGCGATACTGCGTAAGGGTTCCAGTTCGATTCCGCCCTTATCACTGCCTCCACCAATTGGGGATCAATATTATGCAGCCTTGCTTTTTCATCGACAGTTGCATGAATGGACTCCATGCTTCGGGAACTCGAAAAGTCCCCGGCTTTTTGAAGGTATGAAACTTTTTGGAAAGTCAAGCCGGGGTGAACAGTATTGTGCCCATTAATACTTTTCAGGGGCACTCTTCTTTCTTTAATCACTATCGTGCTGCTTGCTCCCAAAGATGTGTTGGAGAAAAGAATAACGCCATCTGCCGAGATATGTTTATAGATATCGGCGCGTATTTCAGAAGCCGAACATAAAAACAACGCTATCAGGAAGATATATCGCATCACAAAAATCATACCACGCACATATGCTCTTATTCAAGCCATGGTGGCAGGTGATAACCTATCGTCTGTCATATGCAAGATTTTAGTTGCTTATCTGCTGTATTTTCTGTTTTAATAATGCAATGGTAATAAATACCTGCCCTGTTAGTGATTAGGGGATAATGTTGATCTCGCAAATTGGATCTTTAAGGGAGCCGACGTAAGGTAAACGGTGTGCATATCTCCATCGCGGGAGAGAGCCTAAGCTACTTTCAAGGCACCCACTGTAGAATGATAGAGATCTGATTTTCGCCTACACTGCAGGGTGGGCTTTAATTAATATAGATGAATAAACGCATTAGTAATTACCGGCATAGAATACTTCGCTCCTGCTCTTCAGGAGGGCGCCTCACAAAGTCTTTGAATTTTGCGGGGTCTTGTATGTATCCTCTGGTGGTAATTACTAATGGGGACGCTTGGATAGCTGCGATTGATGTTTTACAGATAAAGGAGACCGGATGCTCTTAACGAGTGTTACAGCATTTGCAATAAACAGATATGTTCAGTGCGAGGTACTGCACTACCTATTGTTTGCGTAAAAATCATATCCTGCTCCTGGCATCTACGCAGTCTTTAAGTTTTCCGCGCCGTTTCTATCCATTCCTCCCCTGGTAATTTTATGCAATCTTGCTGCTGATCGTTTCAGGCAATAGCCGGATTGCAATAAAAGTTTTAAGAGGAGGATTGCCCTATGAGTAATACCATGATCTATATTCTTATAGCTGTTGCAGTAGGAATCGTCTGCGCTATCGTCTTTGTCTCTATTTACAGGATTACCCTTAAATCTGAAAGAGATGCAACAAAAAGAGAGCACGAGCGGCTTCTTGAAGCTGCAAGACGTGAAGTGGAGTCAATTAAGAAAGAAGCGGCTATTGCTGCAAAAGACCAGGCATACCAGGCTAAAATTGAAGCGGAAAAAGAGATTCGTGAGAGGACAAGAGAACTGAATCAGCTCGATAAACGACTCAGACTCAAAGAAGAACAACAGGAGAAGAAGATTGACCAACTAGATAAAAGGGACCACGAACTCAACAGAAAAGAAAGGGAATTCAATGGCAGAGAACGCTCGTTGGTCGAAAAAGAGAACCACTATGCACAGCTTATCAGGGAAGAGACACAGGTCCTTGAGAGAGTATCAGCCACGACCACAGAAGAAGCTAAAAAGGAGCTTCTGAGGAGAGTGGAAGAAGAATCAAGATTTGACGCCGCCAAGCTGGCCAAGAAGATCGAAGATGAGGCAAAGGAATCGGCGGAAAAAAAAGCTAAAGAGATCATAAGTTTTGCGGTACAAAGGTATGCCAGTGATTATATTGTCGATGCAACGGTTTCTGCGGTAAGCCTTCCTAATGATGAGATGAAGGGAAGAATAATCGGCAGGGAAGGTAGAAATATCAGGACATTTGAAGCCGCTACCGGGGTCGATATTATAATTGATGACACACCCGAACTCGTAACGCTTTCCGCCCATGATCCTGTGAGGCGTGAGATCGCCAGAATTGCACTTGAACGCCTTGTCAACGACGGCAGGATTCACCCTGCCAGGATCGAGGAGTTGGTAGAAAAGGTCAAGAAGGAGATCGACGTAACAATCAGGGAAGAGGGCGAAAAAGCGGTCTTTGACCTCGGTATCTCCGGAATTCATCCGGAACTTATCAAAATTATAGGACGCTTAAAATACCGCTCATCGTATGGCCAGAACATTCTCCAGCACTCAAAAGAAGTCGCCTACCTTGCGGGCATGATGGCTGGAGAACTGGGCGTTGATATAAAACTTGCGAAGCGCGGTGGCCTGCTGCATGACATAGGAAAAGCGGTCGACCACGAGATAGAAGGCTCACATCAGGAGATTGGAGCCGCCCTGGCAAAAAAATATGCTGAAACTGATAAGGTAATCAATACGATACAGGCGCATCACGGAGAAATCGACTTTACTTGTGTTGAATCAGCCCTCGTGGCTGCCGGAGACGCTTTGTCTGCGGCCCGGCCTGGAGTAAGAAGAGAGAGCATCGAGAACTACTTGAAACGACTTGAAAAGCTTGAAGAGCTTGCGTTGTCCTTTAACGGCGTCGAGAAGTGTTATGCAATTCAAGCTGGAAGAGAAATCAGAATTATTGTAAAACCTGATGACATGGATGACACAATGTGTGCGGCTGTGTCAAAAGAACTCGCTCGAAAAATCGAAGCAGAGATGACATATCCTGGTCAGATAAAAGTGACCGTCATACGGGAAGCGCGCTATGTTGATTATGCGAAATAAAAAGACAAGGTCGAGGTTGAGGTTGAGGTTGAGATGTTATTCTTAACCTTAACCTTGACCTTGACCTTAACCTGACTTTATTATGAATATTCTTTTCATCGGTGATATTGTCGGCAAGATAGGCAGACAGACTGTAAGGGCACTATTGCCAGGCCTCGTACAAAATTATAAATTGGACTTTGTTATCGCTAATGGCGAGAATGCGGCAGGCGGTTTCGGTATCACAGAACAAACTGCCAAGGAACTTTTTGATTACGGCGTTCATGTTATTACCACAGGTAATCACATATGGGACAAAAAGGATGCCCTTCCTTACATCACCAAAGAGAACAGAGTACTGAGGCCTATCAACTATCCTTCCGGCGTGCCCGGCACAGGGAGTATAGTTATAACACTCCCCGGCAAGGAAAAGGTTGCGGTAATCAATGTTTCGGGCAGAGTGTTCATGAATATACTTGATTGTCCCTTCAGAACATCTTTGCATGAAGTCGAGCGGCTTTCGGAAATAACAAATATAATAATTATCGATATGCATGCAGAAGCAACATCGGAAAAGACGGCGTTCGGCTACTACATGGATGGTAAAATCAGTGCTGTAGTGGGTACGCATACGCATGTACAAACAGCAGATGAGAAAATTCTTCCCGAAGGTACAGCATATATTACTGATGTCGGCATGACAGGGCCGGAGATATCCGTAATCGGGGTAGAGAAAAAACAGATAATTGATAAATTCCTCAACCATATGCCGAGAAAATACGATATTGCTGCCGGTAGAGGAATGCTTTGTGCTGTTGTCTTGGAAATAGATGAAAACAGTGGCAGGGCTGCCTCGATTCAAAGAGTGCAGCTCATAAATGAAATGTTGAATGTTAAATGTTGAATGTTAAATTGTGGAGGAAAATAAAATTTAATTTCCTTAATTCAAAATTCAGCATTCAAAATTCAACATTTTTTCTAAAAGGGAGGCAAATGTGATGGAGGCTAAAGTTAAGTGGGTACAGGGTCTTCAATTTCTCGGTAAGTCGGATACCAACCATGAAATTGTGATGGACGCCGATGACAAATACGGCGGTACCGATAAGGGGATGCGACCGATGGAATTGCTTCTAGTAGCTATCGGAGGATGTACAGGCATGGATGTTGCGTCTATCCTTCAGAAGAAAAGACAGCAACTGAACGGCATCGAAATAAAGGTAACAGGTACTAAAGCCGAGACCCATCCCATGAAATTCACAGGAATTGAGCTTGAATATATTATTACCGGGAAGGACCTCCAGGAAGAGGCGGTCAAAAAGGCGATAGAATCATCGATGGATAAATACTGCTCTGTTAAAGCAACTCTCGAAGGTGTTGCTAAAATAAATTATCGATATACTATTGTCAACGGATAGTTGATTGCTTTTGTAAGTTCTCAACTGCACTCAAATATGAGCTTCTGAATTCTCTAGTTGTTAATTAGCAGACTCTAAGACCCCCGAGTCATTTATTTCAGCCTTCAGTAGCTCAAGCTGGCTTTCAAGTGCAGGCATAAGTGCAATCAGTGTCTCCATTTCCCCTTGTTCTCCGGCCTGCTGCATATCAGCTGCTATAGCGCTCATTGCCATAAATCCTGTATTGGACGCCGACCCCTTGATCTTGTGGGCTTGTCTCCCGGCAAGTCCAGCATCACCCCGTTCTATCTGCTCCCTCAGTTCATCAACCATCCAGGGGATTTCCTTCATGAATGCCGTAACAATTGTTCCTGCAAGACCCTTGTCATCCATTATGCGCTCCATTAGCCCTGCATAGTCAAAGACCGGCAATGCCTCTGCTGCCCCTGCTGTCTTATCATGGGTCGTATCAGTTGCCGACGGCAACTTGACCCTCGCCTGTGGCAGCCACTTTTCGAGCACCTTGGACAATTTGCGCGGCGAGATCGGCTTCGAGATATAATCGTCCATACCGCTTTGCAGGCATTTCTCCCTGTCACCCATCATGGCATGGGCTGTCATTGCAATAATTGGCACATTGGGATTCGCTGCCTTTGTCTTGCCACTCCTGATAACCATGGTCGCCTGATACCCATCCATAACAGGCATCTGCACATCCATGAATACTATGTCGTAAGAAGCGGCTTCCAGCATATTGATCGCCTGCTGACCATTGTCAGCAGTGTCAGCAATAAACCCCAATTTCCCCAGAATGCCCTCTGCCACCAGTTTATTCACTTTGTTATCCTCCACCAGTAGAATGCGCGCATTCTGCCTGGATGCCTCACGAAGCCGGTGTCCGGTGATAATAGCGGCTTCCTCCTTTTCATGCAGACTGCTCCCGCCAAGGACTGCGGCTATGCAGTCGTGCAGTTGGACCATCCTTACAGGCTTGGTAAGATATGCGGAAAATCCAAGGCCCGCAAACCGTTTTGAATCTCCCCTCACTCCACTGGATGTCAGCATAATCATCAAAGTATCCTTAAGAACAGGGTCGGCCTTGATGGCCCTGGCAAGGGCTTCGCCGTCCATGCCAGGCATTTCCATATCGGTAACTACAACCCGAAAGGGGTCCCCTTCAGCTTGAGCAGCATGGAGCATCTCCATCGCCTTTAAAGCTCCCCCGGCCTCGGCATTGCGCACTCCCCACGACTTCATCTGCTCTGCAATTACGATGCGGTTCACTGCATTGTCGTCTACTGCCAGTATCTTTACCCCGCTGATATCGGCAAATGGAGGCACTTTGCTGCTGTAGGGCACGCTCCCCTTATCGAACACTGCTGTAAACCAGAAGTTGGAGCCCTTCCCTTCTATGCTTTCAACTCCTATCCTGCCGTTCATTAGTTCCACCAGACGTTTCGATATTGCCAACCCAAGGCCGCTGCCACCAAACTTCCTCGATGTAGAGGCATCGACCTGCTGGAAACTGTCAAACAATAAAGGTATTTTGTCTTCCGGTATCCCGATGCCGGTATCCCTTATATTGAAACGCACTGCAACCTGACCGTCTCTCTCATATTCCGTCACTGCTTCGATAACTACCTCGCCCACTGAGGTGAACTTGATGGCATTCCCTATCAGGTTCACTAATATCTGGCGAAGCCGGCCAGGGTCGCCTATAAGGAATGTGTGGACGCCGGGGTCTATCCGGCATATCAACTCCAGACCCTTTTGATAGGCCCTCAAGGCCATAAACTCTGCAGTTTCTTCAAGCGTGTTTCTCAGATCAAACTCTATTGTCTCTATCTCCAGTTTGCCTGCCTCTATTTTGGAGAAGTCAAGGATGTCGTTGATCAGCCCCAGCAACAGCTCGCTGCTTGAGTGCAGCATCTCGGCATAGTTTCTCTGCTCCCCGGAAAGCTCTGTGTCAAGAAGCAAACCGGTCATCCCAATGATGCCGTTCATAGGGGTGCGGATTTCGTGGCTCATGTTTGCCAGAAACTCGCCCTTTGCCAGATTCGCGGCTTCCGCAGCAGTCTTTGCCTTCTTGAGCGCCTCTTCCGTCCGTTTGCTGTCAGTAATGTCCCTGACTGTGCAAACAGTGGCCATAACGCGCCCGCTGTCGTCTTTCATCGATGATGCAGACATGCTGAGAATTTGCGGGGCATGTTCAGTATGCGCATAGGATAATTCGTAACAGCTTATAGGACCGGACGAGGCGCTTCCGTCAAGTACCGGTTGCGCGCCTTCGCCGAAAATCATTGTAAATGGCCTTCCGAGAAGTTCATTTTCAGGCCGTCCGAACATCGCCGTAGCCGCACGATTGATCAGCCTGATGACCCCCTCTGCATCAATTGCTATCATTGCTTCATCCATCGTATCGAGAACACTCTGCGCTGCAAACTTCGGAGTGATATCAACAAGCTGGTATTTTGCCACAGCCCTGGTGAGGACGACCACGTTGACAAACATCGCCAGGTAGCCGGGAGGATATATGGCAAAACCAAAGTTCGCGCAATAATCAACCAGCGCCAATATTCCAATACCAAAGAAAAGGAGGAACGACTTGATGCGAAGATGCCTGTCGTGGTTGTATATTTCCTGCTTATAGGCCTGCAGAAGATTGTGGTAGCTCATTCCTAGTATAATCCCGGAAGGGACCAGGTACATTATGCTCCACAAAGTGAACTGAGGGTAATACCCCCAAAAAAAAAGCTTTACCTTGCTGACGATCAAGTCCGTACCTACCATGAGAATGGAAAAAAACAATGATAATACCCAAAATAGGACATTAAGCCGTTTATGCTTTTCGTAGAGTTTCAATGCGGTGATGACAAACAAATAAAGAGCGGGCGCAATAAAAGGGACGCCGAGATAGGCTGCTTTTGCCCACCAAAAAGCAACGTCTGCATTGGTTGTGCTGTACATAAAGATAAATGAGACCAGCCATATTAAGATAAAGAATGTCATCAGGTTGAGTGTCAAGCCGGCCCGCCCAAAACTACGTTCATAAAATAACTTCATAATGACGGAATTCGATACGATGATGACAACGACACAGGCAACGGGGATTGCCCATAAATTGAACGAGTAGCTGGATAGCTGAAAAATCGGCACAGCGGTTATCATGCCTCAAGGGCCCCCGAGTCTTTGATTTTAGCCTTCAGTAACTCAAGCTGGCTTTCAAGCTCAGGCATAAGTGCAATCAGTGTCTCCATTTCCCCTTGTTCTCCGGCCTTCTGCATATCAGCTGCTATGGCGCTCATTGCCATACATCCTGTGTTGGCCGTTGCCCCCTTGATCTTGTGGGCTTGTCTGCCCGCAAGTCCCGCATCGCCCCGCACTATCTGCTCCCTGAGGTCATCAACCATCCAGGGTATTTCTTTCAGGAATGCCGTAACGATTGTTCCGGCAAGACCCTTGTCATCCATTATGCGCTCCATTAGCCCTGCATAGTCAAAGACCGGCAATGCTTCTACTGCCGCTGCTGTCTTATCATGGGCCGTATCAGTTTCCGCCGGCAACTTGACCCTCGCCTGCGGCAGCCATTTTTCGAGCACCTTGGACAATTTCCCCGGTGAGATCGGCTTTGAGATGTAATCGTCCATCCCGCTTTGCAGGCATTTCTCCCTGTCACCCTTCATGGCATGGGCTGTCATTGCAATAATAGGTACATTGGGATTCGCTGCCTTTGTCTTGCCACCCCGGATAGCTTTGGCCGCCTGATACCCATCCATAACAGGCATCTGCACATCCATGAAGACTATGTCGTAAGAAGCGGCTTCCATCATATTGATCGCCTGCTGGCCATTGTCAGCGGTGTCAGCAATAAACCCCAATTTGCCCAGAATGCCCTCTGCCACCAGTTTATTCACTTTGTTATCCTCCACCAGTAGAATGCGCGCATTCTGCCTGGATGCCTCACGAAGCCAATGCTTCGTAATAATGGCGGATTCCTGGGCCTTTTCATGCAGACTGCTCCCACCAAGGACTGCGGCTATGCAGTCGTGCAGTTGGAACATCCTTACAGGTTTGGTTAGATATGCGGAAAATCCAAGGCTCGCAAGCCGCTTTGAATCTCCCCTCACTCCACTGGATGTCAGCATAATCAGCAAAGTATCCCTCAAAACCGGGTCTGCCTTGATGGCCATGGCAAGGGCTTCGCCATCCATCCCAGGCATTTGCATATCAGTAACTACAACCCGAAAAGGGTTCCCTTCAGCTTGAGCAGCATGGAGCATCTCCATTGCCGTTAAAGCTCCCCCGGCCTCTGCATGGCGCACCCCCCACGACTTCATCTGCTCTGCAATTACAATGCGGTTCACCGCATTGTCGTCTACTGACAGTATCCTCACCCCGCTGATATCGGCAAATGGAGACATTTCTCCCCTGTCCGGCTGACTCCCCTTATCGAACACTGCTGTAAACCAGAAGTTGGAACCCTTCCCTTCTATGCTTTCAACCCCTATCCTGCCGTTCATTAGCTCAACCAGACGCCTAGATATGGCCAACCCTAGGCCACTGCCTCCAAACTTCCTCGATGTCGAGGCATCAACCTGCTGAAAACTGTCAAACAATAAAGGCAGTTTGTCTTCCGCTATACCAATGCCAGTATCCCTTATATTGAAGCGCACCGCAATTTGACCGTCTCTCTCATATTCCGCCACTGCTTCGATAACCACCTCGCCCACTGAGGTGAACTTGATGGCATTCCCTATCAGGTTAACTAATACCTGGCGAAGCCGGCCAGGGTCGCCTATTAGAAATGTGTGGACGCCGGGGTCTATCCGGCATATTAACTCAAGACCCTTTTCATAGGCCCTCAAGGCCATAAACTCAGCAGTCTCTTCAAGCGTGTTTCTCAGATCAAACTCTATTGTCTCTATCTCCAGTTTGCCTGCCTCTATTTTGGAGAAGTCAAGGATGTCGTTGATCAGGCCCAGCAACAACTCGCCGCTTGAGCGCAGCATCTCGGCATAGTTCCTCTGCTCCTCAGAAAGCCCTGTGTCTAGAAGCAAGCCCGTCATCCCCATTATGCCGTTCATCGGGGTGCGGATTTCATGACTCATGTTTGCCAGAAATTCGCCCTTAGCCACATTTGCCGCTTCTGCTGCAGTCTTCGCCTTCTTGAGCGCCTCTTCCACAAGCTTGCGCTCCGCTATCTCTTCCTTTAACTGCTCATTGCTCTGACGCAGTTCGGTCGTCCGCTGCACAACCCTGAGTTCCGTCTCTTCGTATGCGCGCTGTAGTGCCCTCGCCGCCAGCCTCTCCTGTGTGACGTCCCGGAGTATGCAGATACAGGCTATCAAACGGTCCCGTTCCCACATGAATGATACCGAAATGTCGAGCGTCAACTCCTGACCGTCGTCCCTGCGGTACGGAAGCTCGACATGCCGCACCGTACCAGACGCGCTTTTGGGATCGAATACCTCCCGGGACCTCTCCCCCGGAAAAAACTCGAAAACATTATGACCCAGGAGTTCCTTGGCATCATGCCCCAGAAGGACAATGGCAGCGCTATTTACCAAACGGATAATGCCGTCTTCTTCGAGGACGATCAACGAGTCGTTCATCGTGTCTATTATGCTCTTGGCCGCAAACCCGGGAGTGATATCTATAAGCTGGTACTTCGTGATAGTCCATGTGGCGATCAGTAGGGCCACGTAGACCACAAGAGCGCCGCAGGGATAGACAGGGACGCCAAACCCTGTGAGGAAATCCATATTTCCGACTAAGCCGAACCCAAGGACGAATAAAAGGGCACTGATACGCCGATGCTGCGTAGTGGAAGGGTTGGTCTTTTTCCACGCACGCGCGAACTCACGCACGCTCAGGCCCATATAGAGCCAGAAAAACAGGAGAAAGAGGATGGTCAGTCGGGAAAATGCGCTAAAAAATCCCCACGAATAATGATGCAAACCGCTAGTCAGAAGATTGGTTTGGGTGAACAGCACCGAAAAGAAGGCCGAACCAGCCCATCCTATCCATACGCGCACTCTGTTTTTGCTATACCTCTTGCAGAGCGTCACGGTGAAATGGTACAGGGCAGCAGAGATAAAGGGAATGCCGAGAAAGGAGGCCTTCGACCACCATAGGGCCACATCCTCACGCACCGCATTCATGAAGAAAAAGGTGGGCATCACCCAAAGTAAAATCGAGAGTCCCAACAGTGACCACGTCACGTACACCTGTTTCAGACTTCCCTTGCGTATTAACCAAACATTATGCAGCACTATAGAGACCGATATCACTGGGAATATCAGACTGATGCCTTTGAAGGAATAATTCGCCGGATTAAGAATTTGCCCCAACATTATCACAGTCTAGCATAGAGAACCCGATGATTTCTATGAGCAAATGGATGAAGTCGATTTCAGTCGTTCTGTTGGTTACAGCGTAGCGCCGAACCTGTAGTAGGCTGCACAGCTTCCCTCGGTGCTTACCATGCAGGCCCCGACCGGCCTCTCGGGAGTGCATGCCTTGCCGAAGAGAGGGCATTCTGACGGAATCTTCACCCCACGCAGGACCAGCCCGCAAAGGCATCCTTTTGGTTCGGGAACATCGGGAATATTCAGGTCGAATAGCGCCTCTGCATCCCTGTGGCGCCATTTCTCTTTCAGCTTTAATCCACTGCCGTGCAATAGCCCTATGCCCCTCCAATAGCTGTCACAGGGCTCGAAATATTCGGCAATGAAATCAAGAGCCTTTTTATTTCCTTCTTCGGTAACAACACTTTTATATTGAATCTCAACAGATGCCCTTTCTTCAGCGATTTGCTTCAACAGCATCAAAATACCGCCAAGAATGTCATTGGCTCCGAAACCCGTGATCACACAGGGCTTTCGATATTTCTCAGATATGGAATTGTAGACCCTGCTTCCAATAATTGTACTTACATGTCCCGGCATGAGAAAGCCATCTATTCTCACCTCATCTGACTTCAGAAGCACTTCTAGCGCAGGGGGAACAAGCTTGTTCACCGATAGCAGATAGAAATTTTTGATAGCCTGCCGCTCAGCTTCGAACAGTGTAGCAGCCTCGGACGGTGCGGTAGTTTCAAAGCCTGCGGAAAAGAATACTATTTTCTTATCAACATTTTCTTTTGCTGTTACCAGGCAATCAAGAGGAGAATACACAATCCGGACATCCGCTCCTTCCGCCTTTGCCTCAGCCAGAGACTGTTGTCCGCCGGGCACGCGCATCATATCACCGAAAGTCATGAAAATCACATCATCATGCTTCGAGATAGCAACAGCTTTGTCTATGTCCCTTATGGACGTTACGCACACAGGACAGCCCGGCCCGCTGAGCAGCTTAAGACCTTCCGGCAAAAGGCTCCGAATGCCATGTTTGAATATAGCCACAGTATGAGTGCCGCATACTTCCATGAGATTCACAGGATGGCCTATTTGAGTGAAAATATTTTTGATCGCCTTTTCCATTTGGTACCTAAAATAACCTGACTGTAACCTCTTCCCCTGCATCAAGCCCTAATTTAGCTTGAGGAATCACTACTACGCCATCGGCCTTCACCAGTGTAGTAATCAGTCCCGATTTTCCTAATACAGGGAAAGCGAACTGTGTCCCTTCTTTTTCGTCCACATAAACGCGTATGTGGTCCTCCCTTCCTGCAGCAGATGCAATACTCTTTGCCATCTTTGCTTTTATCGACTTGATATAATACTTTTTATTGCCCAGGCCGCGCAACTTATCCAGAATAGGCTTTATAAATACATCAAAACAGACAACGGTTGCCGCAGGATGTCCCGGGAGTCCCAGCACCGGTTTACCATTCACCACCCCTCCGATCATCGGTTTTCCCGGCTTGAGGGACACGCCGTGAAAGAGAACACCCGGCTTGCCTATATCATTGATAATCGCTGCCGTCATATCTTTAATACCGGCTGAAGTGCCTCCGCTTATCAGCACCATATCAGAATCATTCAGAGAATCTTCGACAGCTTTCTTTATAACTTCATAATCATCCCTGAATATGCCCTTTTTAACCAGTATGCCGCCATGGGACATTATAAGGCCTGCCAGGGTAAAGGAATTGATGTCCCTCACCTGCCCGATACGCAGAGGACTCTCCGCGGTCACAATCTCATCACCGGTGGATATGAATGACACTATGGGTTTTTTAAAAACCTCGATACTGGTAATGCCGATACCGGCAAGAGCACCTATATCCTGAGCCATGAGCATTTTCCCTGCAGTAAGGACTGTTACACCTTTTTTTATGTCTTCGCCCTGCCTGATGACGTTATCGCCTGGTGCTGCAGACCTAAGAATTTCGACCATACTTTCCGAAGCCGACTGTACATACTCAAGCATCACTACCGCGTCAGCCCCTGCCGGCAGCATTCCCCCCGTTGGTATTTTTGCAGCAAATCCCTTACTAAGTTCAAAGTCAGGTGCAATACCCATGAGCACTTCATATTTCAGGTTAAGATATGCAGGCGAGGTCTCCTTTGAGCCAAACGTATCCTCTGCATGGACAGCATACCCGTCAACTGTTGAACGGGGAAATGCAGGAAGATCTTCAGGCGAGACAATATCAGCGGCAATGACTCTACCGTAACACTCCTCAATAGGCAGCATTTCAGAGGCCGGCAGGCTATAGGCCAGACCTTCCATTATGCGCCCCAGTGCATCCGCAGGCAAAAGGTAGTTCTTATCGAACATAAGAACCGTGAAAAGTGAAAAGTGAAAAGTGAAACGTCATAGTAGCGTGAAACGTCATAATAATGTTTCCTTTATTCACGATTCACCTTTCACATTTCACGGTTCTTACAGCGGGCTGATATCGATAACAGCAGAATCTCTGCCGTTTTTGATCAAATCAATCATGCGGGCTATTGATTCGTCATGAAGCTGGCAGAGATAACTTTCGTTGATTCCACGTCTTTTCTTTTTTTTCAGGATGAGAAAAGACAAAAACACCATGCCTTTGTATATTCGCTTGTTGGTCTTGAATGAAAAAACGAAACTGTCGAGAGAGCTTTCGAGGAACCGGTCATTTCTCCTCTGCACCGCCTTGCTGAAGGTCACGGACTGAAACCAGTAATCCTTGTCGATCATACTGTCAGCTTTGAGTTCGATCCATGTATGCTCCATATTCAGCATATCATCTGTCAATATACCATGGGCAACAGTATCAGCAGCAAGATGGCTCAAGTATCCATAAACAAAAGCCTTCTCAGGACCATTTTCGGCATGCTCCAGGAGATTGAGGGCAACCTCCCAGCTGTGTGAGCTTTTGTCTTCAGGCAGGTATTTTTTCCCTAAAATAATGTCTGCCATCAAGTTGCCATAAAGAAAATCCTGTTTGTATTTTTTAATTATCGCGAAAATTCCTGCTGGAACAAGAGGGGCATAGGAGTAAAGCTCATTAGCCAGATACATGTGGGTGAGCGGACCCCATGCAAAAGCAAAAGAAGGGACCAGGATAAAACCTATAACAAAAAGCAGTGTAAGCATATCTTCATTTCCTCCGTGACAAACTTAAGTACAGGCCACCCGAGCACTCAATACGCTACCCATCTGAGTGCTTTGCGGGGTGCGATGTTCCCAGGTGATCTAAAAAATCGATTATCAACCTTACACCAACACCTGTCGACCCTTTGGGAATATAAGGCTTATCCTTTTCATTCCACGCAGTGCCTGCAATGTCAAGGTGCACCCAAGGAGTTTCTCCTGCAAATTCCTTAAGGAAGTATCCGGCAGCCATAAGCGAACCGGTCCGTCCCCCAGCATTTTTCATATCGGCAATATCACTTTTCAGATATTCCCTGTATTCATCATAGAGAGGCATCTGCCATACCCGCTCAGATGTTTCAACCGACGCATCTTTCATGTTTTCCATAAGAACAGAATCGGTGCCCATCATCGCAATGGCCTCGTTTCCCAGGGCAATGGAACAGGCCCCGGTTAGGGTCGCAATATCAATGATCGCCTTCGGCTTATAGTATTTTATTGCATAACATATAGCATCTGCAAGGGTCAACCTTCCTTCGGCATCAGTACTGATGATTTCTATTGTTTTGCCATTCATTGTTTTGACAACATCGCCGGGTTTGAATGCAGCACTTCCGGGCAGGTTCTCAGCAACCGGCAATATACCTGTCAGATTAAGCGGCAACGCCAGTTCTGAGGCAGCCTTCATGACTGCTATAACTGCAGCGCCTCCAGCCATGTCGTACTTCATCTTCTCCATCCCCTCTGCAGGCTTGATCGAGATTCCACCGCTGTCGAATGTGATCGACTTGCCTATAAGCACCACCGGAACACCTCTGCCGCCCTTGTATTCCATAACAACAAAACGGGGCGGAGCTACTGAGCCTCGTGAAACCGAAAGGTATGCCTCCATCCCCTCCCGCTTTATTTCTTTCTCCTCCAATATCCTGACCTTTACCTTTTTCCCGGCAACATCCCTGGCTTTTTCGCTCATATGGATTGGAGTCAAATCATTCGAAGGGGTATTGACAAGGTCCCGGGCCAGATAGACCGCGGAAACAACGCTCTGCAAGCGCTTCAACGGAAGAGTTCCATCATTGTCAAGGATAGTTATTCTCTTTATATTTTTGCTGTTTTCAGCTTTTTTATATTTTTCAAACTGGTAAATGGCTAGGAGCCCACCTTCTATAAAATATACGACCTGTTTATAACGAGCGGTACGGCTGCTAGGCAAATCCCGGGCCGTATCATCAAAGGATCTGACCGACACTGCAATTTCCTGAAAACCAAGATTTTTAATATAAGAGAACGCCTTGCCGCCCGCCTGCCGCAGCCGTTCAGAGCTGATTTCAGCAACCTTCCCTATCCCGACAAGAAGGATCCTTTCTGCACGGATATGCTGAACATGAAGGAGTGTAAGCTGGTTTTGTTTCCCGGTGAACTCTTTTGATGCTATAACATTTGAGATAAGGCCGCCGATAGCAGCATCGATGTCGGCATAGCGTTCAGGCTTAACTGCTTCGAAAAGGGGAATAATGATGACATCGGCTTTAATGCCATGCTCGGATAAAGCGCTAGCAGCAATGTTCATTCTTGTTGTCCGGGCATCTGAGGTCCCCGCAGTGCTCGGTTATACCTGGTCATTGCTCTGTCAATTCCCACAGTAACTATCGCGGCAACAGCATCCACAGCTTTTATTATAGCATCTTTTATGATACTTTTTTCAAATGGTTTCAAATTACTCAAGACATACACATCGGCAGGGATATCGGGATTACGCCCGATACCCACTTTCACTCTGAAGAAATCCCTCGTCCCGGTCTCCTGAATAATGGATTCGATGCCTTTATGTCCTCCGGAGGCCCCGGTCTTTTTAAGCTTTATAACAGCGGTATCGAGATCAAGGTCATCATGCACTACTATTAGTGATCCCGGAAAGGTATTGAGCTTTTTAAGTACTTTTGAGACTGCGCTGCCGCTTCTGTTCATAAACGTAAGTGGCTTCAGGAGTACTACTGCTTGTCCCTCAATCGACCCCTTGCCCAGACAATAAGAACCCTTTTCTTCCAGAACGATCCCGTATTGATCCGCAAGCTTGTCTATTACCATAAACCCGACATTATGCCGGGTTTTTTCATACTTGTTTCCAGGATTGCCAAGACCAGCGATAATCCACAACTATTTTTTCTCTTCCTCTTCGGTCTTCTTGCCCCTCTTAATGACCTCAGGCTCGACCGGTTCGGCAACTGCAACCGCTTCAGGAGCGACCACTTCCTCTTTAATGCCTATGACAGAAGCCAGCACCTCATGGGGCTCTGTTATGATACGAATGCCCTCTCCCGGTTTTATGTCCCTCACATGGATCGCGTGACCGATAGTAAGCTCACTAACATCGATGACAAAGTGTCCGGGTATTTTGTCGGGCAAGCACTCTATTTCCACTTCTCTGAGTCCGTGCTGAAGCACTCCCTTGTCTCTCTTGACACCGATGGCCTCACCCTGGATAACAACATGGACCATAACTTTAATCAATTCAGTTGCAGAAATTTCCTGGAAGTCCACGTGCAGCAGCTTCCCGCTTATCGGGTCAACCTGGTACTCCTTAAGTATCGCCTGTTTCGTATCACCCTGGAAATTGAGATTTACAATGACCTGCTCTCCGGCTGTTTTACTTATAAAGTATGAAAGCTCTTTCCCTGAAAGCTGCACAGAAAGCGAATTTCCACCCTTGTAGACCACGGCAGGTATAGACCCTCCAGCTCTTAATGAGCGCGCTCCGCCTTTCCCTAGTCTACCTCTTTTTTCTACATTTAATGTGACCTTTTCCACGCATCCTCCTTTTCTAACGAAATTAAGAATTAAGAATTAAAAGTATTTTTTCCTCACCAATTCCTAATTCATAATTGTTAATTATCATTTTTAATCGAACAGCGAACTGACCGATGTTTCCTCATGTATTCTTTTTATTGCCTCAGCAAGAAGTTTGGAAATATTTAATACTGTGAGCTTCTTGCAAACCTTCGTCTTCTCTTCGAGGGGAATCGTGTCTGTAGTAATCAGTTCTTCAAGAACAGAATTATTTATTCTGTCTATTGCGGGACCTGACAATACCCCATGGGAGCATGCAGCACACACCTTTTTGGCTCCGTTGTCCTGGAGTGCCTGGGCTGCCTGAGTTATTGTGCCTGCCGTATCGATCATATCATCGAGGATAATAACATCGCGGTCCTTCACGTTCCCGATTACATTCATCACCTTTGAGACGTTGGCTGCTTCGCGCCGCTTATCAATAATGGCGAGAGAAGCATCGAGCCTTTTGGCAAAAGAGCGCGCACGCTCAACACCGCCGGCATCCGGAGAAACAATGACAAGATCGTCAAATCTCCTTTTTTTTATGTAATCATACAACACAGGCGCGGCATACAAGTGGTCAACCGGAATATTGAAAAAACCCTGTATCTGAGCTGCATGCAGATCAATAGTAATAACCCTGTTCGTCCCTGCCGCAGTAAGCAGGTCAGCCACCAACTTGGAAGAAATCGGGACCCTTGGCTGGACTTTTCTGTCCTGTCTGGCATAGCCGTAATAAGGCATCACAGCAGTTATCCTGCTCGCCGATGCCCTTTTCAGCGCATCAATGATAAGAAGCAGCTCCATGATGTTGTGGTTAACATGGCAGCAGGTGGGCTGGATAACAAAAACATCGGACCCCCTGATGTTCTCGTTAATTTGCACAGTTATTTCACCATCGCTGAATGTATTCACTGTGGTGTCGGTCAAAGGGATACCGCACTGTTCGCTTACCCTGGCCGCCAGCGGTCTGTTCGCATTTCCCGTAAGCAGTTTAATACCGTTTGGCATTTCCACCCCCTAAAATTAATGCTGCTCTTTTTTCTCTTGCTGCATGCCGGCTGCTTAAATGAACCATTATTTTAGCATACTAAACAAATCGCTACATAAGGACTGGGGCGCCAGGATTCGAACCTGGGAATGGCAGATCCAAAATCTGCTGACTTGCCGCTTGTTGACGCCCCAGAAATCAATAACTTAGCCTAATAACAATAAACTCCGAATACTCCCTGCTGAAAAGATAATTATATTATGTAAGTCACTAAGAATAAATATTTTACCACCACTGACACTTAATTCTCAATATAAAAAAGGCCTTGTTAGTGGGCCGGTTCGTTTTTGCTCTGTATCAATTATCCGTTCAATTCAATCACTAGCCTATATTGGGCATTTTCTGTCGTCGCCACTTCTATATATGTGGGCTCGGCGTTACTCGCCCACTACTGATAACCCAGGTGATACAGAGCAAAAACGAACCGGCCCACTAACAAGGCGTGCTTCATCTGCCGGAATCATAGGTGATATACTTAATGTATTAAAGGGAAATTATGTTTATACCGTCCTATATAGAGGCCCATCGAACGGGAAAGCTTGCCGACAGTCTCGGGAAGGCATACAAGATACTGGAGAATTGCCGGCTCTGCCCGCGGGAGTGTGAAGTCAACAGAATGAATGATGAAAAGGGTGTTTGCCGCACAGGCCGGTTGGCAATGGTCTCAAGTTATAGTCCTCATTTCGGTGAAGAGGACCCCTTGGTGGGGACGAACGGGTCAGGGACCATATTTGTGACCAACTGTAATCTCCTGTGCGTTTTTTGCCAGAACTGGGAAATCAGCCATTTGGGCTCTGGAAACGCGGTACACCCGGAAACGCTTGCCCGGATGATGCTTGATCTTCAGGGGCAGGGATGCCACAACATAAACTTTGTCACTCCAACCCATGTGGTCCCTCAAATACTGGACGCTTTGAACTATGCTGTAGAAGGCGGTCTGAATGTGCCCCTGGTCTACAATACAGGCGCATATGATTCCGTTGAGACCCTCAGACTCCTGGAAGGGATATTTGATATCTACATGCCTGATTTTAAATTCTGGGACCCTGAGTTGGCCCGTATCTGTCTGAAGGCCCCTGACTATCCTGAGAGGGCCAGGGAAGCGATAAGAGAAATGCATCGCCAGGTCGGAGATCTCACCCTGGATGAAAACGGGATTGCGCTAAGGGGGGTACTGCTGCGACACCTTATAATGCCTGGAGGCGCAGCAGGGACAAGAGATATCATGCGTTTTATTGCCAGGGACATATCTCCGAATACATATGTGAATATAATGGACCAATACCGGTCTTGCGGCAATGCCGGTAAATACCCTCTTTTGGACCGGAGCATAACCCGCGATGAATATGATGAGGCTTTGAGGGCTGCCCGCGAAGAAGGTATTACCAGGCTTGATAAACGGGAAAGCGGGTTGAGGGTCATTCGCTGGAAGTGGTGAATACCCTGTTCTGTCTGAATTGCAGATTACGTCAAAGTCTTTACCACCCTGCAGAAGTATGACTGAAAATTCCCCGAGGCCTTCAGCGCCCCGCTTTCATCATTAAAAAGACCGAATACGGTTGAACCACTGCCGCTCATATGCGCCATAACAGCACCGTTCTTTAACAACCGCTCTTTAACAGCCCCTATTACCGGATAGTGCCGTATGACGGCATCTTCGAAATCATTATGCACATTTCCTGCAATACTAGAAATATCACCCGAGGCAAGAGCGCGATATATTAACTGAATATTATTTTTTTTATTCTCTATTTTTGCGATTTTGCCTTTCCCTTCCCTGTTAAGAGCACCATAAGCCCATGAGGTGGAAACGGAACAATCGGCTTTAACCAGCAGAAGGACATAGGACCTGGCAACCGGCAAACTGGTCAGTTGCTCACCCCGGCCTTCTGCTGCGGCCAGCGGACCCTCAAAGAAGAAAGGGACATCAGAGCCTAAGACACTCCCGAGGGCCTTAAGTTCAGTTTTGCCAAAGTCCAGTTCCCAGAGATTATTGAGCGCCATAAGCGTGCATGCCGCATCGCTGCTGCCGCCGCCGAGCCCAGCCCCAGAAGGAATCTCCTTCCTGAGTATAATTCTCGCCCCCTTCTCGGTCCCTGAATGATTTTTCAGCAGGGATGCCGCCTTATAGACAAGGTTCCGGTCGTATGGAATATCCAGATCTGATTCAAGGATCAGGGTATCGGCAAGTTCGAATTGGAGGATATCATAAAGCCCGATACAGTGCAGCAAAGAGAGAATATTATGGTAGCCGTCATCTCTTTTATCCAGCACAAACAGGGACCAGTTAATTTTGGCAGGTGCTTTTACGGTAATCATAAAGATTGAATCGGAGAATCGGGGAATCGGGGAAAGGCTGAATCGGTGAGTCGGTGAATCGGCGAATCGGCGCAACTACATAAACCAGTTTTTTGACTTTTCCCCGATTCTCCGATTCTCCGAGTCTCCGATTCATTCTTTTGGTTTCTCCGATTGATTTTTTTTGTTTTGCAATTTTCTTATTTTCGCCTCCACGCGCTCTTTTAAGCCCTCCTCTTTGGACTCGAACCGGAGCGACGTATTCCAGGCATTGAGCGCATCAGCATACTTGCCCATTGCCGCATAGACATCGCCAACATGCTCATTCAGCACAGGATCATCCTTCACAAGATTTACAGCCTTCTTCAGAGTCTGCAGTGCCTCTTCCAGCCGTCCCATCTTGAAATATACCCATCCAAGGCTGTCCACGATATAGCCGCTGTCAGGTTTCAGCTCAATGGCCCGCTGTACAAGCGACAATGCCTCTTTAAGCTTTATTCCCTTATCGGCATAACTGTAACCCAGGTAATTCAATGCCTCCGCGTTCTTAGGGTCCAGCTCGATCGTACGCTTCAGCGCTGTCACCATATCATCGAACCTTCCGGTTTTTTCAAAGAGTATGGCCATATTGAAAAGCAAGTCAGCGTTATCGGGAAAGAGCTTGAGGGCATCCTGAAAAATTCTCTCCGCCTTCGCATATTCTTTCATCTCCACATAGGTAGCGCCGAGGTAAACATAGACTTCAGGCTTATTCTTTTCAAAACTGAGAACTTCCTCGTAGATCTTTATCGCCTCGGGGTGATTGTTCTGCTTTGAATAAATAGCTCCGAGCGTCATGAACGCATTGAAGTTCTTGGGATCAATATCGAGAATTTTCTTCAGTTCGACAATTGCCTCATCGAGCTTGTTCATTTCATCGAGTGTCACCACAACATAATATCGGAGAGTTATATCAAGCGGCCTGGCCGCAAGGACAATCCTGAACTCGGAGAGGGCCTGCTCATATTGTTTATCCTGAAGATAGAGGAGACCGAGCTGTTGGTGAATATCCACATTTGTTGGAGCCTGTTCCAGCAGATGATCGAGTTCCTTAATAGCCTTATCATATGATTTCTCGGTCACGTAAAGCTGAGTAAGCCTCTCGCTTGCGAAAGGATTATTGGGATTAACTTCGAGCGCTTTATTGTAGTATTCTTCGGCAGACTTCGTATCGTTCCTTATTTCACTGGAAAGGCCAAGGCTCACATAAGCTGCGTCAAAGGTCGGCCGAAGCTCTATTACTTTTTTAAACAACGTATCAGATTTTTTAAAATCCTTCCTCTCAAGACTGATCGTGCCGAGATAGTATAGTGCCATGACATTATCAGCGTCTCTTTTAATGATTTCATCAAGAATGAGTTCAGCCTTTTTGGGCTCTCCTTTAGACAGGTAAAGGACTCCCAGGAACAGAGCCGCATCGTTTTTGTCCGGAGATATTTTTATCACCTTTTCATAAATATCTATAGCTTCATCGATCTTCTTCTGAGAGTTATACAAGTCACCCAGCAGCATAAGGGCTGGAACATAATCGGGGCTTGCCTTCACTACCTCCTCCAGCTTCGCGGTTGCCTCCGCATATCTTCCGAGCTTCACCATCATGGAGCCTATCTGCGTCTTTAAGTAGACTGCCGAAGGGTCGAGTTTGTAGGCTGCGCTATAATGTTCCAGGGCAGCCTCCCAATTGCCGTCAATTTCAGCCTCATAGCCGAGCATGTATTCCAAATATCCTTTCTCAGCACCAGGCTGCAATTTTTCTGCAGGAGGCTCTTTAACCGAGCTCGCCTGCTGTTGCAGGGGAGCGCATGATAAGATGCAGAGGACCGATACTGCAAGCACCGCAAAATATAGTTTCATCTTGTACATTTTTTTATTATCGCACAGGTATATGACAAATATAAAGGATTTGACAAAATAAATGGGGGGCTGAGGGCTCGCGAATAAATTACTTGTGCATTCAGGCGCTCAGATTTGTGTCAGATTTGGCTGATCCGACTGAGCAAAACCGCAGGCGTAGCATAGCTACGTTGAGAATTTTGCGACCGAGGATCGGACAAAGATGGCCTGAATCTGAGATGCATCAATGTGCAAGTTATTTATTCGCGAGCCCTAAATACACCCGCCCCCCGACCGATAACCCTCAGGGTCACTCGTATAAACTCTTTTAAGCCTTTAACAGGAGCCCTTGCACTTACACGTGGTTGCTGTTTTTTTTGCGATCTTCTTGATCACCATATCAAACACCTCCTCTTCTCGGGAGTTCATTCCAGCCCGGAAAAATAACAGACTCTTTTGAGGGGCCTTCGTGCAGGGCTTCAAGCCCCGATGGATTAATTATACCATAGGCAAAACATTTGTAAATATCTCTCCTGTTTTGCGCCGCTTCACTTTGTATGTCCTGAGATAGAGCAGCTGGTAAGCAATCACCCGGGGTAACGGATGCCCGGAATCTGCACCCCCCCCTGCACTCTTCGATAACCTGGCAGTGGACCCCTGCGCACTGCAATGTTTCCAATTTCACCGGTTTCAGCCGTGTCCAGCACTTTCGCAAGCCCTCACTTACATTGCCCAGCGGAGAATGGGCATAAAAGGCGCATTTGGAAACTGCACCGTTCGCAAGCACCGACAAAAGGTGCAGCCCGCAAGCATACCCGTCGCCGCCGCCATGCAGGCCGCCTCCGAAACCATAATTCAGGTATTGCCCCGCTTCGGCGGGCAGCACATGAAAGAGCGCATTGTGTTTAAGGTGACCGGCAATGCAGGGCACGTCAACAGTCCAGTCCTTAACTCCCATGTCTTTAAAAAGCGCTTCCATTGCCGGAAATTCTCCGACATTCTCGCCGTGTACCATGCTTGCCACAGAAACCGCTATGCCCAAAGCCTGCGCACCCTCGATCGACTTCATCACTTTTCTGTAGGTGCCATCCCCTCTAAGCGCGTTATGTCCATGCTCCATTCCGTCTACACTGAACTGTATTTCATCGACATTGAGCGTTCGCACCACCTTTTTGTCCAGGAGAAGGCCGTTAGTAAATAAAATCTTTCTGAATCCATATCCGGGAAGCAGCGCATTAACAGAGTCAAAATCACGATGAGCTATTGGCTCTCCTCCCGTGATCAATAAGCGCACACCCTGCATCAGCTCAAATTCATCCAGGATCTCCCTTATTAAACCTGGTGAAAGTTCGTTTTGTTCAGCATTATCGATATAGCAGTGCTTGCATCTCAGATTGCACCGGTCGGTGATTTGGAGATCGAGATAACGCAGCGAGGGGAAAGCTGAAATAGCAGGTCGAAATGCAGCGTGCGGGACGCGGACCTTAACAGGCGTGTCAGACAAGATCCCTTCTGAAATGCAATACGCGAGAAATTCTTTGTCCGCACTATGGCCGCTGCAGCCTTCGGACTCCGAGCATTTTTTTAGAAATTCAAAGGCCTGTTCATCAAGCTCATACAATTCATCTCCCTTGATATCATAAAGGGCCGGAGTCTCGAGCTGTTTGAGCACAAAATTGTTTGCAAGATAATATCGCATAATTTATTTTATTATACTGTATTGAGGCAGAGGAAGAGGACATCGTTACTGAAGTTCAATTCAGACAGTAGATGAATCTCTGAAGCATTAGCGGAGTTTTGGAAACAGTTCTTGGCGAGTGAGCGTAAAAGTCCGGGGTCCCCAAAAGTCACAGACTTTTGGGGTGGCAGTCAGGAGCGAAACTGACCGAAGGGAATTTTGCGACTGTAGCGAAACGAGTCATAGAACTGTCAAAACGGAGAGTAGCGAAAGAGAATCATCTACTGTCTGAATTGCATTGTTACTGAAAGCTGTCCAGCTCATACAGTTTCGTATGCAGCATCTCTGCGGTATTCTGCTTGAAGCGAACAACAACATCCATATTTTCCAGAATGTCCTGTGCATCGAGAACCACCCGCGTGATAACGACTATTTTCCTGTCTTTCTTCCTTTCCAGCACCATATCCTTTAAAATACTGCGTGCTTCGCTGTCCAGACGGTTCAGATCATCAAAGATGATGCACTGTTTTCCGGGCGGAATGGCGCGCAGTTCCTGACAGTTTTTCACAATGTTCGGTTGGATGGAACACTGCGGTATTTCCCCCGCCGTACCGTTGTAATAGTAGATATCTCCCTTGCCGTTGACGGCTTTAAGCGCGGTAATAGTCTTCCCTGTACCTTTCCAGCCTTCGATCAGTATGACAGCATGTGTACTGACGATGTTCCGGAGTATCTCTTCCTTCGCAATAAAAGCCATTTGAGGGGCCGGGCATTCCATTTTAGCTCCAACGTTTCTGTTTGATCGCAACGACCGTCTGATCGCGCAACATTTTCAGGTAGTTTAAATGTTCAGCTGAGACTTTCAGAAATTCTTTCTTATTCCCTTCTACATAAAACATACCGATCGGTTTATTATTTATTATAATAGGTAAAACAATAAAAAAGATTCCGGCAGATGCCCTATGTTTGAACCATTCGGGCAACAATTTTTTAATAGCTGGAGGCTCGACGCTCTTGATAACGAGATCATGCTGCTTAACTATCGCCTTATTAAAAATATCGCCGGAATCATCCAACGTAACATTAAACCACCTCTTCAATCCCTCAATCCCGCTCCCTAACCCGAATCTTATTCTCATGACAGGGGCCTCTGTATCCTTGACCAAAAAGAGGGTTTTCCCCTCCCCTGACAGCTGCATGCCTCTGTATATAGTTTCCAGCACAATCCTTATTATATCGTTCAGCGAGAAACTGCTCAATAATGAACAAGTGACATCGTGCAAGCCCTTTGAGAATACGCTATCCGGGGTATCTTCTTTTTCAGATCCGGCAATAACATCAATCGACTTTAGTTGTTCAGATGTAAAGTCCGCGTGTAGAACTCCTGCAACCGTTGCTGACGGTTCGACCACCTTGTCCGACCAGGTCATCAACTGCCAGTTAAAGGGAACTTCATCCATGTTGATATGAAAAATAGCCGAAAACTGATTCAGGTCTTCAAGACTTTCATTAATAACACCGGTTATCACCTTGCGGTTCAACCCGGTGAAAGTAGTCTTGAACATGTCGGCAAGTTTGCCAAGCCTCTCATCCATCTCCTTCTTTTCCGAACTGCTCGATAGTATGTTCGATATTTCATTGGAAAGGGAAGCAATGCTAATGAGCTGATCGATCTCATCGGACGAGTCTTTGACTTCCGTTCTGCTGAGTTTGTGCATGCTGCGAATGATCTTGGTCGGGAAATTCCATCCCTTGGCTATTGCCATGCCTATCTCCTCATATCTCCCGCCGAGGACCGAAAGGGCAGCCGCATCTTCTGAAATACCTCTTTCATGGCTTACAGATTTTACCTCCTTTATTGTTTCAGGCAAGGCAAAGGATATCAGCATCTTGCCGAAATTGTGGAGCAGCGAACAGATAAACGCCTCTTCCTTGTTCTCAAAGGATACCTCGCCGCATATCTTCTGGGCCAGGAATCCGCTGTAAAAAGATTTGATCATAGTATCTACATGTTCGACATTTGAGCTGTTCTCCCGGAAATGACCAAAAAGCATTAAAGTGAGGCAAAGATTCTTGATGTTTTCAAACCCAAGCAGATTGATTGCACGGGAAATAGTAGTGACTTCCCCGAACTGGGAATAACTGACGCTGTTTACAACTTTTATGATCTTCGACGTCAATGCATAATCCCTCAAAACAATATTGGCTAATTCAGTAACAGAGGCGTCTTCGGCAGCCTTCAACTGATTAATCATGTTCATGGTATTAGACATGGCAGGAAAATCACTGTTTTCCTGCAGCCTTGCCAGGATCAGATCTTTTGTGCTCTGGCCATTTTCTTGCGTTTGTGACACTATGCCATCCCCTTTTTCAGCACTTGTTAGAGCAGGTCATGTTTGCCAGAGCGCTTTCGAGCCTCCTGGACTCCTCGACAATTACCTGTACATATTTCCAGCCGTCAGAGGCAGGGTCGAGGGCTGTCGAAAGTTTCTTCGCAAAACCGCTGACCGCCAGAAGCGGGTTCCTTATCTCATGCGCTACTGCCTGCAACGTGTCCCTTACGGCTGACTTTTCTTCGAGATCTCCCAGACTTTCGAAAGACGGCAAGCCATGTTTTAATGCTGTTTCCTGAAGCTTTAGCATCTTTTCCGAAAGACCGCCCAGAGAAAGGTTCGCTTTTTCGATGAGAGCGATAAGATCTTTCTCCTTGTTCATATTGACCTTGAGTCCATCGGCAACCTCCTGGACCTCATCAAATGTGGCGACAAGAATATCTGTGAGCAAACCCTGATTAATGCCGTACATAGCTTCAGCCCTGCTGAAAAGCGGGCTCCACTCCATCGATTCTTCACAAATTAGCGCGGAGAATTCACGCGCCATTTCACAGATCAGGGCCAGAGGAGGTACCTGTTCGTCCCTGGATTCTATATTATGGACATGCTGGCATTCTATAATAACTGAAGGAAACTTCCAATAACTCAGCGCTGCAGCCCCGATCTCCCTGTGATCGGTCCTGTAATGCATGGCCTCCCATTCCAGGAGTTTCTCCAAAGGATGAAGGTCCAGATTCTTTTCAATTACATGTCCCTTTAAGAAGGTGTCAACAAATATCAGCAGCCCGATCTCCAGGACAAGACCGGCAACAAAGGCCTCTTCAGGACTGCATGTCTGCAACCTTTGTGCAAAAGATTTCGCGATTAATGCCTGGTAGAGCGAAGAACGCCAGAACTTCTCGTAATCCATTGGACCGAGTTTGCCCATCGGGAACGTATCTCTCAGTGACAATGATAAAGCCATGATTCTTAAATGGTTGACGCCGACTCTCATGACAGATTGCTCCACAGTCGAGACCGGATCCGTAGACCTGAAAAATGCGCTGTTGGCAATAGTGACCAGACGGACCGTAAGACCGGGGTCCTTCTCAATAAGGTCCGCCATTTCACTCAGGGAAACATATTCGTTGGATGCTATTTCAACGAGCCTGAGTGCAACGGCTGATAGAGAAGGCAGCGAATAGCCGGCCTTGATCTTTTCGATAATATCTCTTCCCTTCAACTTGTCCACAAGTTAAACTAACAGATATATTGGGCTCTGTCAACTGACCCGCTACCGAAGATGCTCTAACCGTTTATATATGCACTAGGTATGTTATATAATTAATAATGTCATTGATTAGCCTGAAAAGCGCATTTAAGAAGAACCACAGCCAAAAGATTGAGAGTTGCTCATTAAGGGGCCATCACCTAATCTGTCTTCATTTTTTCTCGGGCGAAGGCTATGACGCCGCGTTTGTCGAAAACTTGAGGAACGTTATTGGTGTCGCGGAAGAGGGCATAGTTCAGGTGCATAACGGGGCCGATGCCATTTGTAAATACTGCCCTTCTTTGAAATTTAACAGGTGCATGCACAGCGCCCAGGTTGAGGATGACATCCTGGCCATGGACCGTCTGGCCTTGCGTCTGCTCGGACTTTTATCCGGCCAGTTTGTCAGATGGACGGACATCCGGAATATGCTTCCCTCAATCTTTCGGGCATGGTATGAATCATCCTGCAACGGGTGCGGCTGGAAAGGGGCATGTGAGAAAAAAAAGCTATACATGGAATTGAGGGCTCGCGAATAAATAACTTGCGCATTCAGGCGCTCAGATGCACGAATTTTAAAAACGGCAACAACTATTTAGGTTATACAATTTCGTATCCAGCATCTCCGCGGTGTTCTGCCTGAAGCGAACAACAACATCCATATTCCCCAGGATGTCCTGCGCATCGAGCACCACTTGTGTGATAACAAGTATTTTTCTGTCTTTTATCCTTTCCAGTATCATATCCTTTAAAATATTGCGCGCTTCACTGTCGAGATGGTTCAGATTATCGAAGATGATGCACTGCTTCCCGGGCTGAATGGCGCGCAGCTCCTGGCAGTTTTTCACAACGTTCAGTTGGCCGGTATGTTGCGGTATTTCCTCTGCCGACCCATTATAATAATATATATCTCCCATCCCGGCGACGGCTTTAAGCGCGGTAACAGTCTTTCCTGTACCTTTCCAGCCCTGGACCAGGATAAAATCATGGGTGTTGACAATGTTCCGGAGTATCTCCTCCTTCGCAATAAAGACAAAAGTCATATTAGGTTCGGGGATCTTCATTTAGTACCAATGTTTCTGTCTGATAGCCACGACCGTCTGATCGCGCAACATTTTCAGGTAGTTTAAATGCACGGCGGAAACTTTCTGAAAGTCTTCCCTGTCCCCCTCTATATAGAATATCCCCAAAGGCTTTTTATTAACTATGATAGGCAAAATGACAAAAAAGATCCTCGAAAATGCCTTGCTTCTGAACCATTTGGGCAGCAACTTTTTAATATCGGGAGACTCGATGTTCTTCACTACAAGGTCATGCCCCTTGACTATAGATATATTGAAGATGTCGGTGGGGTCGTCTAGTGAAATTTCGAACCATTTTTTCAGTTCCTCAACCCGGCTCCCGAACCCGAATCTGACCTTCATTATAGGCGCTTTGGTCTCCTTTACCAGGAACAGGGCCTTTGCCTGCCCCGACAATTGCATGCCCCTGTACATGGTTTCCAGCACAATCCTGACGACATCGTTGATGTTGAAATCGCTCAGTATCGAACTATTGATATCCTGAATGCCCTTCGTGAAAATACTTTCGGGGGTGTCTCTTTTTTCGGAATCAAGGATAATATCAATAGTTTCAAGCTCTTCAGTCGAAAAGTCAGCGAAGAGCAGCTCGTTTTTGGGTTGCACAGCCTGCTCCGGCTTACCGGCCCATACCAGCAACTGCCTTGTAAAAGGGACCGCGCTAAGATTGACATTAAAAATTCTTGAAAACTCATTCAGGTCATCAAGACTCGCATTGATGATTCTGTCCATCCTCCTGTCCAGATCACCCAGGTGGGGCCTGAACGTTCTTGCGAGTTTTCCGATTTTCTCATCCATCTCATATTTATTAGTAGTTGTCGACAATATATTAGCGACTTCATTGGAGAAGAAGGCAACGACATTGAGTTTATCGAGTTTGTCGGCGCCGGTAGTAATTTCCATGCCGCGGAGTTTGTGCATGCTATTAATGATTATGGTCGGAAAATGCCAGTCCCTGGCCATTGCAACGCCCACCTCTTCATAACGCTCGCCGAGGACAGAGAGTGCAGCCTCATTTTCTGAAATACCTTTTTCACTGCTGAGAAGTTTTATTTCCTCTATTTTCTCCGGCAGGGCAAAGGTCACCAGCATTTTGCCGAAAGTGTGGAAAAGCGAACAGATAAACGCTTCTTCCTCATTGTCTAAAGATTTCTCATGCGAGACCTTCTGAGCCATGATTGCGCTGTATAAGGATTTGACCTTTGTATCCACATGCTCGGGATTTGAGTCTGTTTTTCTGGAAATAATCAAAAAGCATCAGTGTAACAGCAAGATTCTTGATGTTTTCAAACCCAATGAGGACTATTGCACGAGAAATAGTCGTAACCTCTCCGAACTGAGCATAGCTGACGCTGTTTACAAGTTTCAAAATCTTTGACGTTAAACCATAATCCTTCAAAATAATATTGGCAAATTCGGAAACTGAGACATCTTCGGAAGCCTTGAACCGATTCATAACATCAACAGTATTTGACATAGCCGGGAAGTCGTGGTATTCCTGCAGCCTTGCCAGGATAAGATCTGTCGTACTCTGGTGACTTTCTTCCGTATGGGGCACTATGCCATTCCCTTTTTCCGTCTCAATGCCCATAGGTTAAAGTAACAGATAAACTGAGTAATGTCAACTGATTATGCTCTAACCTTTTATATATGCACGCAGTATGTTGTATAATCAAAAATATCGTTAAAAGAAAGTGAAAGGTGAATAGTGAATGGAGAATAGTGACGTAATGATCATTGAACACATTTGTTTCCCTTTTTTACCATTCACTTTTCACTATTCACATTCTATGGTTTAATAGCGTGAGGGTTCAGCTGTGTCAGAATTGACCCCTTTGATGAAGCAATATTACAGCATTAAGGAAAAATACCCCGATGCCATAGTCCTTTTCAGGCTCGGCGACTTCTATGAGATGTTTGAAGATGACGCGAAACTGGCTTCAGGCATATTGCAGATAGCGCTCACCACCAGGGACAAGAACAAAGAGGACCCAACCCCAATGTGCGGCGTGCCTTATTTCTCGGTCGATACATATATTTCGAAACTCATTAAGGCAGGTCATAAGGTAGCTATTTGCGAACAGATTGAAGACCCTAAACTCGAAAAGAGTCCTGACAAGGGCATAATCCAGAGAGAAGTGGTGCGCGTGATAACTCCGGGAACCCACATTCCTGAGCAGCCTAAAGAAAATGCGAACATTATGAGCATCCTTGCCAACCGGGGGAAGCTGGGTATTACCGTGGCCGACCTTTCAACCGGTGAATTCACTGTCTATGAAACCGATAAACCACTGGAAGATGAACTGTCAAGATACGAGCCGCGGGAAATACTCTGCCCCCAAAGTCTGAAAGACAATTTTCATTACGAGGAGTTGTCCGGAACATATTTTGTTTCCTATTATGATGACTGGTACTTCGATTACGGTGAAGCTTATAAAGTCCTGCTTAAATATTTCAAGGTTTCGTCTCTCGATGGTTACGGATTGAACGAAATGGATGCCGGTATTTCCTCTGCAGGGGCCCTGATCAGCTATCTTGAGGAGACGCAGAAATTCCTGACCTTTAAAAAAATTTCTGTCCTCAACCAGGCAGAACATATGTTCCTTGATGCCGTAACCATTCGTAACCTTGAGATTACACACAATCTTAAAGACGGCGCAACCGAAGGTTCTCTGCTGTGGGTGCTGGACGAAACGCTCACCCCTATGGGCGGGCGATTCCTCAGGAGGGCCCTTACCAGGCCTCTCCTTTCATCAGCGGAAATCGTTAAACGTCAGGATGCTGTCGGCGCCATAATCGAAGACTATGAGCTGACGGAGAATCTCAGGACTATATTGAGGAAGATACAGGATATCGACCGTATACTCTCTCGCATCGTCGCCCGTTCCGCGGGTCCGAGGGATGTCATAGCTTTGGGAGATTCTATTGAGCGGCTGCCCGAGATAAAAAAACATCTTGCATCCTCTCAAAACCCCTATATTAAGGAACTGGGCAAAGAACTGCCTGAATTTCATGAACTTGTGGATTTGATCGATTTCAGCATAATGGATAATCCTCCGGCCAACCCGAGGGACGGGGGTATACTGAAGAAAGGATACAACAGAGAGGTTGATGAACTAAGAAACATTTCAGTCAGCGGCAAAGATTTTATTGCAGGGCTGGAAGCCGATGAACGGCTGCGCACCGGCATAAATTCGCTTAAAGTGGGGTTCAATAAAATATACGGCTATTATATTGAGGTAACAAAATCCAATCTCCATCTTGTGCCTGATGATTACCTGCGCAAGCAGACCCTTGTTAACGGTGAACGGTTCATAACTCCAGAGTTGAAGGAATACGAAACAAAGGTACTGGGCGCCGAAGACCGTCTTAAAGAGCTTGAATACACTATTTTCCTTTCCATACTTGATAGTATTCAAAAATATTCGAACCGCCTGCTGCGCGCCTCTTTGCAGGTTGCGTCCGTTGATTTTCTTCTGTCCCTCACTGTCGTAGCAAAGCGATATAATTTCAACAAACCGCTCATATCAGATGATGATATACTGGAAATATCCGATGGAAGGCATCCCGTTATTGAGCGGCTTATCAATACGCGCAGCATTTCCTCCGGAGATGAGAAATTCATTCCAAACGATACAATCATGGACTGCGGCGACAACAGGCTGCTGGTCATCACCGGCCCGAACATGGCCGGCAAGTCAACCTATATGCGGCAGAACGCCCTTATTGTGCTTATGGCCCAAATCGGTTCTTTCGTTCCGGCGGCTGATGCAAAGATCGGGATAGTAGACAGGATATTCACCCGTATCGGGGCCTCCGATTTCATCGGCAGGGGACAAAGCACATTCATGGTCGAAATGGTAGAGTGCGCCAACATCCTGAATAATGCTACCGGAAGGAGCCTGGTATTGCTCGACGAGGTAGGAAGGGGCACAAGCACCTTTGACGGCATCAGCATAGCATGGGCGGTTGCCGAATACCTTGTGAATAATATAAAAGCCCGCACCCTCTTCGCTACGCATTACAACGAACTTACCGAGCTTGCGCTTACCATGGAAGGTATTAAGAACTATAACGTGGTCGTCAGGGAATGGGGAGATGAAGTAATATTCATGAGGAAGATCGAGGCCGGCCCTGCGGACAAAAGTTATGGCATCCAGGTTGCGAGACTTGCAGGGCTGCCGGCAGCGGTAATCGAACGGTCTAAAGAGGTACTCGACATGCTCGAAAAAAAGGAATCCAAGGCGCTGCTCCCGCGTCATGCTCAAATGGACCTCTTCTTCACAGGCGACCCGATTACCCGCGAGCTTCTTTCACTTGATATGGATTCGCTCACACCTCAAAAGGCTTTAAAAAAGTTGGGCGAACTGAAAAAGAAGGCTGAGGGGACCATATGATCGTGGTCGGCCTTACCGGAAATTACGGGATGGGTAAAAGCACGGTATCAAAAATGTTCGGTGAACTCGGGGCAGTGACCATTGACACCGATGTTATCGTGGGCGAACTGATTAAAGACCCTGAAGTAATAAACGAAATAAAAAATGCCATAGGGGAAGATATTGCCGAGGGCAATTCGATAAACAAGAAAATGTTGGCTGATATCGTATTTGAGTCTCCGTCACTCAGAATATCCCTTGAGGATATTCTTCACCCACGGGTATTTAATAAAATAGACAAAAAACTGTCTGAACTGTCGTTATTGTGCAGCAACGCCGTCGTGGTTATAGAAACGCCCCTGCTCTACGAGCGAAGTTACCAAAACCGGTTCGACAGGATCATCACGGTATATACATCATTTGAGACCGCTGTCCAAAACTTGTTACGGAAAGGAGTCTCGGAAGAAACCGCACTTAAACGTTTGAATAGCCAATTCCCCATAGAAATGAAGATAAGCCGGGCGGATTACCGTATAGATAACAACGATGGACTTGATGCAACCAGAGATCAGGTTGCATACATTTACCTTGAATTGGCTGCCCTTGCAAAAGGCGGAAGTTTATCAGGCAACCTCCATGGAAATAATTAGCGATTTGACCAAATCACTTCTTTATAAAAACCCTGTGGTCACCATAGGGAATTTTGACGGAGTCCATCTTGGCCATCAAAAAATATTTAAAGAGGTGGTTGACAAAGCTCATGAAATAGGCGGCACCCCCATTGCCATAACATTTCAACCTCATCCGGTGCGCGTTCTTGCGCCCGAGCGGGGGCTGAAAATGATAAATACGCCTGATGACAAAGTAACACTTATCGGGCGAATGGGTTTAAATACGCTCATACGCATCAGTTTTGACAGGGATTTCGCCCACACTAATCCCGACGCTTTCATACAAAATATTCTTGTCCATATGATCGGCGCAAAGTGGGTCATAGTAGGGCACAGTTATTCCTTTGGAAAAGGCAAAAGGGGCACGACTTCAATGCTCAGGGTCAGGGGCAGAAAATATGGATTCAAAACCCATGTGGTACGTTACGCAAAAGTTGATGATGATGTGGTCAGCAGCAGCAGGATACGGAGCCTGCTTCTCAGGGGAAGGGTCTGTGAGGCTTCCTCTATGCTGGGAAGGGCCTATCACATCAGCGGTACTGTTATAAAAGGTGCTGGCAGAGGCGGTCCGCTGCTCAATACGCCTACGGCAAACATAACCACGCCCAACGAGCTGATACCTCGGGAGGGCGTGTATGCTGTCAAGGTTTCTTTAAGACACCGGGGCATAGATGCCGTGAATTCGCCGTCTTATGAAGTATTCGATGGCGTGGCCAATATAGGCAGCAACCCCACATTCTGTGATACGGCGATGAGCTATGAGGTACACATCCTGGACTTCAACAAAAATCTTATTGGAGAAAACCTGCGGATCCATTTCATTGACAGGATCAGGGAAGAGAAAAAGTTTGCCTCTGTCAAGGAACTCAGGGACAATATAGATAATGACATCAGGCAGACAAAGAGGATACTGTCATCACGAAAAGACCCGCTTTTTTTGTAATGGCTTCACCAGGACGGCAGTTTCTACTCACGGGCATCGTGGTCTGTGAGTCCGGACTGTTGCAGCAGGTTGAACAAAGCGACCGGGAAGCACCGGGTCTAACTGCCTTCCCGCTTCGTTCAACAGCTCCTGCGCCGCCTCATCGAAGGTCAGGCCCCTGCGGTAAGGCCTTTCTGATCTCATCGCGTCATACACGTCGGCAATGGCCAATATACGTGCTTCAAGAGGGATGTCTTCACCCGCAAGGCCGTCAGGATAACCCTCGCCATCGTACCTCTCATGGTGGTGCTTGATAATAGGGATGATGTCCTTGAGAGCATTCAGAGGCACGAGGATATCCACGCCTTGGGACGGATGTTTCCTCATCTCGTCAACCTCTTCCTTCGTCAGTTTGCCCGGCTTGTCCAGTATCGCCTCGTAGATACCTATTTTCCCTATATCGTGCAAAATAGCGGCTATACGCATCCTCTCGGTCTTTTCGCGGCTGAAACCCACCTTCTGCGCCAGCCTGACCGCATATGCCGCCACCCTCATGGAGTGGCCCCGCGTCCAGTCAGATTTGGCGTCAATGGCATTTACCAGCGATGTTACCGTGCCTATGAAAATCTCGTCTAGATCCTCCAGCAGTTTGGCGTTTGCGAGTGCAATGCCTACCTGGGTCGCCACCTTTTCTGCAGCAGCAAGGTGAGTGCCTGAGAACCAGGCGGAACGGACGCTGGACAGGATGAGAGCGCCGAAGAGTCTGTCTTTCACCATGAGCGGCACGCAGAAATAGGAATATACGTTTTTCTCCTCAGCCCATTCAGCCAACTTTGAAAAATCCTTGATGTCGAGAGTGATATCGTGCTGGTAGAATGTCTTTCCGCGCACTGCAACGCGGTAAAAAGGCACGTCAGCCTCCGTAAGTTCCAGCCCTTTTTCGAGTCCCGTGCCGGTAGAGTCAATGACCTTGAATGCGCCTTTCTCCTCGTCGAAGAGTGTCATGGTGACTCCGTCACATGGAATGATCCTGCGTATCATCAGTGCTACGGTTTGAATTATCTCCTCTGTCCTCAAGTTGACGAGGATTTCCTTGCCGATCTCGTACATGAGCTGCAGGGTCTCAATCTCGTGGACCAGTTCGATACGGTTTTCGAGCCATTCGTTGTGGATAGTATGGTTCTCGATAGCAAGTGAGAGGTACCGGGCAACAGCATCTATCCACTTAACGATGCTGTCCGGGTCGTCTGAAACTTCGACAATTAGTACGCCGACACCCTTGCCCTTGCACATGATGGGGCACATTAAGTTCTTTCCTGTCGAGTCGGGGGAAGCTATGCCGTGGGGCAGATTGTCCACTACCACCGTCTCTTTGTTTTTCAATATCTGGGAAATAAACTCGTTAGTGTCCTTGTCGCAAGGAACATTTTTCAGTTCCAGTCCTCTGATCCGTGATATCCCCGAATAACCAACAGTGTGGAACTCTCCGCGCCACCCCTTCATAATTGCCAGGCTCCTCTTGACAGCAGGGGCAGAGATCAGCAGGTTTACGACGTCGGAACACATGGATTCCGCATCCTTGAAAGAATAGAGGATGCTGGAGAGGCTGCATAATATATCAGAGAAGTTCTTGTCAGGCATTTATTCCGCCAATCAGATACTTTGAAAAAACGGGGTTGTTATCGGCAAGCTCCAGCACCCCGACCAGGATGTCCGGCAACTCTTCTTCCGCCAGGGACAAAGATTTCAATACCTCCTCGTCCAGGGCCGGTACAAAAATATCTCGTGAATATGATACGCCTATACCCTTAACTATAAAATCGGCAAGGTGCGACACAGCAGCTTCCTTTTTGTGCAACAGGCATAGCGACGGAAAGTGATGAAAAGATATGATGTCCTTGATGAGCGAGGGGAAGTTCCAGTTTTCTGCGAGAAACGAGCCAGTGTCGCAATGAGTGACACCAAGAACCCTTTTTTCGGCCTCGATCATCGGGATTTCTTCTGAGAAAATGAGTTGATCTATTAGCTTTGATTCCTCCGGCAATTCTTTCCGTATCACTATCTTCCCAATATCATGAAGCAGCGCGCCTGTCATTATATCCTCGATGTTTCGCATGAGCAGCCTGTCAGCCAGGGAAGCCGCCACTATAGAACAGAAGTAGGAGTGGTCCCACAGCCCCGGCAATAACTCATCAGCGCTCTGAAAGAGTGAAGTGCTCAATACCAGTCCCCTCAGAAGGTTCGCTCCCAAAAGGACAATGGCCTTATTCACTGAGGCTATCTCGGCGTAGAGGTTATAATAAGGCGAGTTAACGAGGCGGAGAACTTTGCTCGAAATCACCGGGTCACGTTCTATTAAGGCGCTGAGGTCATCCATGGAATAGCCTCCGTCCTCGATGAGTTTAACTATCTTCATGTGGGAAGAGGGAATGGTGGGCAAATCTTTGGCGTTAAAAAGTCTGCCTTTGTTAGAAGAGGCCATGGAGCTCATTCGATCAGTTCTTTCAGCATATCACGAATTCTAAGTGCAAGGGCAGCGTTACCCGAAGAAGAGAACCTTTTTTCGACCGCCTTTGCTGCCTCGCCTCCCTTTTTTCGCACAGGGGACCCTTCAACAACCACTTTGCAAATTTTATTGTTCTTCATTATCCCGATGTGTTTTTCCGTCAGTTCAGCGCCTCTAAGGAAAAGTATATTCTTTCTATCGTCCTTCACCGCCACTGCCAGAACCATAGACGGCCTTGCCTCATCAAGGAGAATTCTTTGCATCCGGCCATTCCTTTCTCTATGCATAATCTTTTTAACTTATCATACTACATGAGAAAGTGAATTACAATTGTGGCAGCGGGTCAGTACAAGGTTTATATTACTCCTTTTACCGGCACAACATAGTATCCGGGTGAAACCTTGTAACGCTCCAAAAGCTGCAACAACTGGCTTCTGTCCACAAATGACGAGTCCTTCATTATATCGAGCGTCAGATCGGCTTGTCTGCCTTTTAAAGTGCCTTTAAGCCGGGCATTCAGGCCCTGCCCCTCCATCCATAGGGAGTCTATCCCTAGATTATTCCCGCTTGCCCTGATAAGCCCCCGGACGGTATGAAAGAGGTCCGGCGGTATGGGCAACCCGTACACCGAGCCGGTAAAATGCGCTTCTCTTATCTCAAATTTCATTTCGAAACACTTTTCAAGGGCAATCACACTGCCGGAGAGCACCCCGTCTCCGTTTAAACCGAGTGTGCTTAAGAGGGCGGACTGTCCAATTCCGGCCTTATCAATTGTGATGGCGAAACGATCGTGCCAGTGCAGCAGGTCAATATGTCCCTCCATAGTGCCCCCTCCCATGTTCCCACTGAACGAGAGCGGGAGTCTCATAAGCACCAGCGACAGTGGATTAATTGACCCTGTCAACGACCCGATCGTCAAAAGGACGGTGTCCCCTTTCTTCAGCCGCAGCACAGGGGCATGAAATGTAAAAAAAGGCCCTTTTTGAAAGCCGGGGATTTCGAGGCTGAGATTGTCTGTCCTAAGTGTTTCATTAATCCGGCTGAGGATCAGGTCTTCAGGCAACACAATAAGCCATAAACCGATAATGATAGCCAATGCCGCAGCACAGGCAATCAGGGCCTTTTTCATTTAGGACGTACTAGGGCAATGGTAATGGTAATGTCAAGATTTGCAGGATTTTCAAAAGAGGCTTTCATGGCAGCCTTCTTTATAAAAATACTCATCGGCGCGTTCTCTATCTTGTAAAAGAGATTGACGGCCTCGTTTATATTCACTCTCTCCACCTGCACTTCTGCTTCTTCTTCAACCAATCCCGGGGCCTCTTGCGTGGTCAGCGGCTTTACCGATCTGATTCTCTGCTTCAGTCCCAGTGACAGGAAGATTTCGTCGACAGCCTGGAGTATCCCTTTTACATTGGAAATCGACTTCTTGTTCTCAATGACATCGATACCGCTTTTCATTGTCTGGTATTCGCTTTTGAGCAATGCAAATTCTTTCTGCCTGGCATGGGCTACAGCGAGTTCATTTTTGGAGGAGAAAAAAAAGCTCACTGCTATAATGCATAGTACGACCGGAACAGCTGCAGCCCCTGCTATAAGTAATGCGCTTTTTTTTACTTTGCTCATGTGCGCAGACCCTTTGCGGTAATCGTAAAAGCCGTCCTTCCCTGTGCAAGCGGTTTTGTATCTGAAATTGCGACATCGGTCAAAAATGCGGCAAGCGAATTCCTGAGCGTCTGCACATCGCTCAGCGTCCTGCATTCCCCTTTCAGGATTATGCGGCTGTTATCAATATCTATATCATTAAAAGAAAATCCGTTCTTGCCCGAGGCGGTTAAATCCAGCAGGAACTGAAGAGGTGAAATCCCCGCAAACAGGGGCTCTTTGCCTTTCAACTCCCGTAAATGGGCTTTCAGCTGATAAATTTCGCTTGTTATATTTTTCTCCCCGGGAAACATATCTGTATAGCTCTTCCTTATCCCGTCATCTATGGACAAGGACTCCTTTTTCATGGCGATGCCGTTCAACAACAGATCCGAAACAAGGAGCAGTATCAGCAGCACGCCGAACACCAGAGTGTATTTTAAAGATTTCCTCGCCTTTTCGGTATCGCCCTTGTAGGTAAACTCTCCCCTCCTTAGGTCAATTGCCGGGGCAGCCATTTCATGGGCAGCTACGGCTATGCGGTCTTCAGCACTCAAAGACCCTGGAGACTGGTGCATCAGCAGGTCCGCAATCTCGTCCTCAGATGAAAAAGCATCAAACGCAGAAACCAGATCTATAGATGTGACCGTTTTTATATCGATGCCCTTCCGCCTGAAACCATCCAGCAGTTTGCTGAGAGAATCCTTCATCATGCAGACGGCCAGAAATTTATATGTGCCCTCGCGCTCCTTCAGGATGCGCGCGTCAAAAACAATAACCCCTGAGCCACCGAGAATGAGATTATCGAGTTCAAAAGGAAGCACCTCCCTTACCCTTTTCATGTCCGAAAAAGGAAGTTCAATGGTACGGAAGCTCAGCATGTTCAGGGGCACGCTCACATATGATGTCTCTATGTCATGAGGTATCCTCTCAAGCCCGGGTTCATACTCAGGGCTTAACGATATGCGAAGCACATCTTTTTTTATATAAGTTCCCTTGCTCTTTTCGAACGTATACAGCAGGGGTTCGTCCTTTAAATCAAAAAAGAGTGTTATGCCCATATAAAATTAAATTTCCTTCCAGTAGATGACGGCAGGACTGCTGCCGGACACCTGAAGCACGCTTTCGACGATCTTCCTGATGCCTCCATCAGTCGCCGTTGCCACAACACGAAAAACGTCTCCCTTCACAGTTATGCTTCCCATCAGTGAGGCCCCTATCGTTTCAAAACCCGCCACCTTCACGATGTCGGAAACGTCTTGAAAAGGAATGTTTCCCCTGTATTGCACAAGCCTTTCAGCCATATCCCTGTCAACAGAGTCTGAAAGAGACATGAGCACCGGAACCTCGGCGCCGTTAATATTGATAACACCGCTGCCGTATATTGTAACATAGGGAACAAGCCTGTCATAAACGGCCCTGCTTATCCCCGGAACCGAGAGAAGCTCGTCAACACTGTCGAAAGGGGCATGTTTCAATTTGGCTCTGGTGCTGGAAATATCGGAAATAACCTGTCCGGAACCCGGACCTGTCCAATCGATTATCCGGTCGGCGATAGCTGGATCAAGGTTCAGGGCATTAAGCATCCTGACAAGCGAATTATATGCCGGCCGGTTCACTGACCCGTTGGCAAAAACGAGTGTGTTCAGATTGAACTTGATGTTTTCATTCTCGATTCTTATCGTCAGGTCCCCGCTAAAACTTGGCACAGGCTTCTTGCGGACAATATCTATAGTTCCGGGATAGGTATAGGCAACCTGGCTGCTGTTTTCAGAGATGATCCACGAGGCAAATCTGACAGCTGACTTGGCCACATAAGAAAGCCTTTGCGAGGACTGCCAGTTATATAATGCATTGGTGCTTACATAAACGCCGTAGGCAAATTCGACTACAAGCGTGGTTATAATTGCAATGACAAACAGCGTTATGATAAGGGCCATACCGTCTGAGTTATTGGCGCGGCTCCTCAATGGACTACGTGCAGTTCTATGCATCGCCCTCATATCGCCTTCCCTATCCTGGGTCGGATGATCTCAAAAAGGGGTATGAGCTTGTCTCTAATACGGACCGTAATCGTAACTCTGAGTTCATCAGGCAATTTAACGGTCTCTCCTGTGTCCCAGATGCTTACCCATTGTCCGTTATAGAGGCTCTCAACAGTAAATCTTTCGACATCATCGATAATTTCGGTGCCCTTCATATTTGTGTCAATGTTCCAGTAAGGATTTATTTTTTTCAGGAGGACCAGCCTTCCCTTCCTTTCTTCCACATAATATTGTATATTCGCGAGTCCCGGTATATACGGAGAGAATGCGGTAAATGAAAGCGTCGAAACCTTTTTATCATATATATCAGTTTCCTTCATAGTAAAAAGCGTCAGGTTGTTACTCCCGCTAAAAACCGCGGAAGCAAGTTCCCGGCGTAAAATATCCAGAGCAGTCCTGCCTTCCTGAAGTCTCACAAGGGTATCGTCAGCGCCCTCTATCGCCTTTTGTGATACGAAAAAAGTGCCGTAGAGAGCGACCAGCACGATGGATAAAAGCGCAATGGCGAGCAGCATCTCTATGAGCGTAAACCCGTGACAGGACTTATGAGTCCGCAATTCAGACAGTACAGGATTGTTTCTATGTCGCATTATTAAGTGATGCATTGACGTTATTGTGTATCAATTCTGAAAATGTGACGCTCTCTTTGTCTGCGGTAACTGTGACTGAAAGCTCCGAAAACCCCGGAAACTCTGACTCGGTTACATCAGTCTTATAGTGAAATGCCTCGTACGGCGCTTCAAAATCTCCACTTGTGCTCAAGGGCGACAATTCAGCATCAACCATTTTTTCCTTCGCAAGCATCGTTGCAATAGTAACCGCTTCGTGCCTGCCCGCAATGCCGAGATGATAATTCAATGAGTAGATAAGAGTAAGGAGTACGCCTCCGATAATTGCCAGAGCAATCATGACCTCTAGAAGAGTAAACCCGTTAGCTGTCCTGTCACCGGTCATCTGTTTTTATTGCGGCCCTTCCGCTCAATTGATTGAAAACTACCATCATTGTCTCCCCTGCCTGCCGCAGATGGACCACAAGGTTTTCCTGTATCCCGAGCGGGCCGAAAGATACGATCACCTGGCCTTCACCAACCTTCCCCTTTGAAGGCAGCTCAACCGACGACAGACTCCTTAACTGTTCGGTCTTCTCTACATCAGGACCTTTCCATGATATGGTATTTCCCCCGAAATCGAACGTGAGAGAATAAGGATCTTTTGTTGTAATAGAGCTGTCGTTCAGATACCTCAACACCGATGCTATCCTCTGTGCATCAGACTTCAAACTTATCCCTTCCGCACCATACATGGACGGAAAGACAATAGCCATCAGCAGGGAAACCAGAAAGATCACCACCAGGAGTTCCAGAAGGGTAAAACCTTTCTGCAATTCAGACAGTACGGGGTTGTTTTTCTGCAGTCGAGCGCCTGGGTTATCTGCAAAGGGCGAGTAACGCCGAGCCCACATGTATAACTGGAACATAGATGATATTCCGTATAGACAGCAGGTCTGGCTTAGCGGGCTAATCGCTCGCAAAGAAAAATTACCCCGTACTGTCTGAATTGCAGAAAAACCCTCACATATTGTAATTTGCGATGTCCGCATTCTTCCCTTCGCCGCCTTCTTTCCCATCGGCGCCAAAGCTGATAATGTCAAAATCACCATGTGCGCCGGGCGAGAGGTAAACGTAAGGGTTGCCCCAGGGATCCATCGGGATTTTGTGCTCTTCAAGATAACCGCCATCCCTGTACGCAGTTGGTATCTGTCCTGTCACAGGCTTATTAATCAGCGCATCGAGTCCCTGCTCGGTTGTCGGATAAGATCCGTTATCGAGTTTGTACATTTTGAGGGCGGTCTCAAAATTTCTTATCTGCACCTTGGCCTGGGCTATCTTTGCGTCATCAGTTTTCCCCATAATCTTCGGTGCGACAATCGCAACTAGCAGGCTCAGAATGAATACCACGACGATGATCTCAAGAAGCGTGAAGCCCGAGTTAAAGATAAACGGTTTACGCATTATTTCTTTTCCATCCTTCATAATTCCTCCTTACATACCTTCTTCTATTTCACCATCTGATTAAGCTGGAACATAGGCAGCAGGACCGCAAGTACAATAAAGCTCACAATAAAACCCATTGCCAAAATCATTACCGGCTCCAGCAGCGAAAGGGCCTTTTTGACGCTCCTTCCGAACACCTCCTCATAGGAATCGGCAGCCTTATTCAGAACCTCAACTATCCTGCCGCTCTTCTCTCCGGTGGCTATCAACTGCAGCAATACCGGAGGGAACCCTTCCAGTGACGAGGAGAGACTGGCCCCTTCTGCGACTCTCTTTACCGCATCCCTGATTCTTTTTTCATAAACACTGTTACCCACTGCTTTTGCCGAAAGGTCAAGCGCCCTCAGCATAGGCAGCCCTCCTTCGAGCAGAAAACCTAGGGTCCTCGAAAAGCGGGTATAATAGAGGCTTTGTACTACATTGCCCGGCAGCCTGAGCATTGCCTTATCGATTAAATCCCTACGCTCCCTGTACACTTTCCTGATACCCGCGGCAAGCGCTGCCGTAAGACAGGCGATAAGCCACCAGTAATGCACGAAGAAGTTGCTTATTGCAATGAGGACCACGGTAATAAAAGGAAGCGCGCTTTTTGTGTCCTCGAATATCTTCACGATCTTCGGTATCACAAAAGTGAAAAGAAAAGACATAACAACAAATCCAACAAATAACATCATTACAGGATAGATCATCGCTATCTTTACTTGCGACTTTATCGAGGCCTGCTTTTCGAGAAAGCCGGCGAGTCTGTCCAGTACCCTGTCAAGCGTTCCGCTTTGTTCACCCGCAGATACCATGGTAATGAAGGATTCATGAAAAATCCCTGTGTAACTTTCCAGTGCGCGTGAAAGACTGGCCCCGGCAGAAACTTTCTCCCTGACATCGATAAGAAGACCTTTCCAGTATCCGGTGCTTTCCTCGGAAAGCGTCTTGAGCGCCTCTACTAGGGGGACCCCCGATGCCAACAGTGTCGAGAGCTGCCTTGCAACCGTCGGGAGAGCATCGCCATGTTTTTTCCCAAACAAAAACCTCTTTTCATCATGGACGTATTCGGTGACCTCTTTGGGAAAAACGTCAAGATTCCTGACAGCTGAAACAGCATCCTTAAGCCCATCCGCCTCGACGGTCCCGGATACCCGAATCCCATCAGGCTTATATCCTCTATAACGAAAAATAGGCAACCTTCACCTCATTCATTAAGTGCGCTATAAAAAAACTAAACCACAGAGGCACAGAGTTATAAGACTTTTCTATTTTAAAACATTTTTAAAAAATCCCTGTGTCTCGGCGTCTCAGTGCCGCAATTCAGACAGTGGACAAGTCTCAGGAGCGAATCGCGGAGTCCTGGTCACAGTTCCTGGCGAAGAGAGCATTAAACAGTCGCTATGTTTGAGCCCGCAGGGCGAGTTTAGCGACCGTAGCGAACAAGCCTTTGGAACTGTCAGGACGCAGCGTCTGAGCGCAGGAGCCTTGTCCACTGTCTGAATCACCGGTCTCCGCGGTGAAGACTTTCTCGGGTTTAGCTTTCTACGTAATCTTTTTGCGTCACCCTCAAGACCTCCTCGATAGACGTAACGCCTTTGACAGCTTTTTCAAAACCATCCATCCTCAGTGTTCTCATGCCTCCCGATACCGCAACATTCTTGATGCTTTGGGAATCGGTCTTCCCTGTAATCATCTGACGTATGGAATTGTTGACGTCAAGGAGTTCGAATATGCCTGTCCTCCCGATATACCCCTTATTATTGCATTTGTCACATCCCCTGCCGCGGTAAAGCACCGGCGCGGTAATGTATTTCGACTCTTCTTCTGCAGGCGCATACGGTTCTTTACAGTTAGGACAGATGACACGGACAAGCCTCTGGGCCAGGACGCCGGCGAGTGACGAGGCAACCAGAAAAGGCTCTACGCCCATATCGATGAGCCTTGCAATGGCGGAAGGGGCGTCATTAGTGTGAAGCGTGCTGAGAACGAGATGACCGGTGAGTGACGCCTGGATAGCAACCTCGGCAGTCTCGAAATCTCTAATCTCACCCAGCATGATAACATCCGGGTCCTGCCTTAAAATTGATCTCAGCCCTGACGCAAACGTAAGGCCCACGCGCGGGTTGACATGTATCTGGCCGATCCCTTTCAGTCTGATACTCCACCGGGTCCTCAACTGTAATGATATTCTTTGCCTCTGTATGGATCCTGTTCAACGCTGCATAAAGGGTTGTAGTTTTCCCGCTTCCCGTTGGTCCCGTGACAAGTATAATGCCGTTTGTCCTCTGGAGCATGGTCTCCATGCGACGTTCATCGTTTGCATCTAGACCCATCTCCCATAACCCGATAACGCCCTGCTTTCTGTCAAGAAGCCTCAGCACTGCCCGCTCGCCGTAGGTGGTCGGAACAATCGATACCCTTATATCGATATCCCTGCCGCCGACAATGAGCCTGATCCTACCATCCTGCGGCAGCCGCTTCTCGGCTATATCGAGATTTGCCATGATTTTCACCCTGCTTATCAATGCATCCTGTATTATCTTGGGAGGGGCGAGTACTCTATGAAGTATTCCGTCAACCCTCATACGCACATCCAGCTCCCGTTCGTAGGGCTCTATATGGATGTCGCTTGCACGCTCTTTGATCGCCTGTTGCAAAATGGCATTCAGAAGCCGGATAATAGGGGCGTCTTCGGTAAGTTCAAGGATGTCCCTCGGTTTTTCAAATTCAGTCGCTACAGCCGAAAGGTCATCACCCGCAATGTTGTCCATAACGTCTTCGGCTGAACCTGCCTGGCCGTAATATTTATTGATTGCATCATTAAGGGCAGAAGGCGAAATACTCAAGGCCAGCGGTTTCAGATTATACAGCCTGGAAATGTCGCATAAAGCAAAAATTCCCCTCTCATCTGCAACAGCCCCGACAAGGCTGCCCTTCTCTCTTCTAAGAGGCATGACCATGTTGCCTTTTGCGAAAGAGAGAGGTATTTCCTTTATCAACGCGAGTTCAATATCCTCGTCCCGTACAACATCAATCGTTTTCATTTCTGAAGTTTCCGGTTGTCCCCGTTGTCAGGCGCGGCGTTCATTACATCAGGCATTCCGGAAAGTTCTTTAACAGCATCATTTACAGGCATCCCTTCTTTTATCTTTATCTTGTAAACATTTGTGCTCCCTGAATAGCCCGTCACCATCATACCTTTTTCGGAAAGCAGCATAAGGGCCTTTTCAGCAGTTACGCCATCCTTAAACTTCACAAAGATTTCACCGGTGACTCTGGTGCCGCTTTCTTGTTCTCCTAACTCTTGTTCTCCCAGCATTAATTCATTCCGCTTGTCTTTCGTTATCTGCGCCAAACTATCCTCTTTCTTGAGCAGATGAGGGGTGATGAAGACCAGCAAGTCCGTCTTTGTCTTGGTAACGCTTTTTGTTTTGAAAAGCCAGCCCAAAAGTGGAATGTCTCCAAACCAGGGGGCCTTTGTTATCGAATTCTCCGTGGAATCCTGCATCAACCCCCCGATGACCACAGTGTCGCCGTCTTTGACAACAACAGAGGTCTTTGTCGAGCGCTTGTCAATGGTCGGCCCTACGCTTGTCAGAATAGTATCACTCGCCTGCTCGATTGATGATATTTCCTGATAAATATCGAGCTTGACGTAATCTCCCTCAGTAATTTGCGGGGTTATCTGGAGCTTTACTCCAACATCCTGTCTCTGTATGTCATTAATTACCGTACCGCTGGTCGCTATACTTTGTTCTCTGGATGCTATGAACGGGACATTCTCGCCAACGAGTATTTCAGCCGCCTTGTTGTCCGAGGTAAGTATCTGCGGGGTAGAAATGACATTTACCACATCCTTGAAATCGCTTAGCTGAAAGATTGCCGCAATGCCCGGCACCTGCTGAGCAGCTGTTGCCCCGGGAATAAAACTTTGCGGAATAGTATAGTAATTGCCCAATCCACCAAGGGTTAGCCCTGTCAGCCCGGTTACTATGTTCTGGAGTGTCGTCTGGCTAACTTGACCTACGCCGCCTATAAAGACCGGATTCCCGTTTTGTTGTGCAGCGAGGCGGAAGTTTGTGCCGAGCTGAAGCAGTCCGTTAAGGGACACCTCCGCGATCATGGCCTCTACAAAAACCTGTCTCCTCCTGCGGTCGAGCTTCTTTATTGTAGAAACCAGGTTCTGATAATCAGCATATGAAGCGACGATAACAAGGGAATTCGTGGCTTTGTCAGCAGTAATGGTGATGCCCCCGCCCGCCTCGAAAGGAACAACCGGGGCGCCTTGCGCTCCGGCCGGCGCCTGGCGAGTTACCTGCGCTCCCTTGAGCATGTCCTGAAGGACTTTAGCCAGTTCGACCGCATCCGCATTTTCGAGAAAATAGACATTTATTCTCCCCTGCGCTTCCGGGGACGGCACGTCGAGGAGCCTAATGAGCGACTTCATCGATTCCCGCGTCCCCCTGTCACCAAATAGGACAACGGCATTAAGCCTCGGATCAGCTATTGCCTTCGCCTCGCCGGCAACTGCGCCGGGCTGCGGTCTGGCGGCTCGGCTTATGCCTTCAGTAATAATACGAGCCACCGCATCTGCGCTCGCGTGTTTCAGAAAAACCATATCGGGCTCTTCAAGCATATTCGGTTGGTCTACGGTATCGATAATCGAGAGAATCTTTTCTACGTTCGATCCCGAATCGATAACCAGCAGCATGTTTCCGGGTCCGAAAGCGGACATATAACCATCCTTTGAAACAACAGGCGACAGTAGCTTCAAAGCATCGTCCGGCGGGATATTCTTAAGTTTGATAAGACGTACAATATAACTGTCATTGACCGGCTGTCTGTCAACCATCACCCTGATTCCCTTCTGTTTTGCCTCAACTGAAGGAATAATTTTATACGCGTCCACACCGGCAGGCACAACTGTAAAACCTTTGAGCTCAAGAACTGATACAAACAAATTAAACGCATCATCTATATTGAGTTTAGCCGGGGTGACTATCGTTATCTTACCCTTCACCCTGTCGTCGAATATAAAATTTTTCTTTGTAATTTCACTGATAAACTTTGTTAATGCGCCGAGGTCGACATCGACAAAATTAAAAGCGACCTTTTGTTCCCGGTTCTGGTCCTTTACAGGAGCAGCAAACGAAAGCCCTGAAATAAAAAGAATAAATATCAGCTGTATAGTGACAATAGACAACAAAGACTTCATTTTTTTCATTTTAGTTGACCTTCTGCATAGTATTGACAGCAGTAACTGTTATCAGTGGACTCCCTGGACAAACAAAAGCCATAGCGCCATAATTATATTTATTATCCCATCTAAAAAGCAATTTCATCTAAAATCTGGTAGTGGGCCAGTTTGCTTTTTGCTCTGAATCACCTGGGTTATCAATAGTGGGCGAGTAACGCCGAGCCCACATATTATAGAAGTGGCGACCACAGATAATGCTCGATACAGGCCAGTGATTGAATTGAACGGCTAATTGATACAGAGTAAAAAGCAAACTGGCCCACTACCTAAAATCTATAGCCCAGGAGCAGATACAGCGAGTCTAATCCCTCATTGGGAGGAAACAACCCGGCGTTGGAGTGATGCACCCACCGTGCAAAAAGGCTGACTCCGCTTTCCGACTTGCCGAACTTGATGCCGGCGCCGGCAGTAGGACTGAAGAAAAAGTCTCTTCCAAAATTCCTGTCGAAAATCTGCGATTTTGAACCAATGCTCACTCCACATCCGGCATCCAAAAAGGGATTGATGCTCTGTCCATAAGAGCCAAACCTTACAACAGGGCCCACACCGTAAAACACCATCGATTGGTCGGATCTTGCAGCTATGTATTCCACATTCGGCTCTATCCTCAGTTCAAACAGGGGGGAAAGCCTCGTTATCCAGGCCCCAAGGATTATTCCCTCAGTCGATTTGAGATCGTTCAAGCCCTTTCCTGCCCCGGCCGCGAGCTCATAACCGCTGTCGGAAGCCCCGGCAGGCAGGACAAAGGCAAACGAGATGCTTATGAACAATGCCAAAGTCAATAAAAAGTTGTTTCGCGTCATCTGATCATATAGTTCATGGTCATCTTGTTTCCGCCCCTGATAATATCGAGATTCACCTTGTCCATACCCTTTAATGCCATGAACGCCTGCAGAGCGTTCTCAGTACTCGAAATATTAAAATCATTAATGCGCAAAAGCACATCGCCGTTCTGGAGTCCTAGGCTCTGATAGATGCCGTTCGGTTTAATTTCACTTATTGAAAAACCCTGCTGCTTGCCGTTAACCACATTCGGCAGAAGCCGGGCATCCGTCATCATCTGCGCGGGCCGTTCCAGCGCCTGCCTGACCTTTCTCTGGTCAACAATATAGCTGCCTTCACCGGTGTTCATGGCAAAAGGGGTTGCAGGTCCGCCCTGAGGTGCGCCGCTGTCAACCTGGGAAACAGCATCGATGATCGGTACCTCAACCGCCCTGCCTACAGCGAAAAGAACAACCTTGTCCTTTTCAACTCTCTGAAGTATCCCCATGGCATGAACGGTATCTCCGATTTTAAATACTTCCTGATTGTTATTCTTGTCCACAAAAATTGCATAGCCATATTTCTGCGGACCTGAAACAGTCCCCACAAGGGTGAGCCCGGACAGGTAGGATCCTGCAGACTCTCCGTCCGAAGCAGAAAGCTGTTTCAGCTCTCCTCCCTGTGCGCCAAAGGGATTGTTCCTCACAATAGAAGCATATTCCTGAAGGCTTTTCCTCGGGGCCCTGACCGCATATGAAGTGACCCGCGCAGGCGCCTGCACCTTTCTGAATGACAGGGCCACAATGTCCCTGACAAGCATAAGGGCGACAAATATCAGCAGAAACCCCATAAGCCAGTTAGTGACAGTCAGTAATCCTGGATAATTGGACGTGAGCGCCTTAGGCAGCCCGGGACCGGGAAACAGGTTATGTAGTCTTATTTTCATTGCGGTAGAATACCCCTTGCCGTGACACTGGACCCCAGGTAGAAAAAGAATATAGAAAAAAAGATAAGTCATTGTCAAGCCCTTTCTATAAATTGCTTTGTCCTCAACGGTTAATATGATTATCGACTACGAGGAACAACAGGAACTAAAAGATCACATTGATACAGAGCAAAAATAAACTGATCCTTTTCCGCAGCATGTTTTTTTTGCATTTTTTTGATATACTTGCCTGTGCATGCGGCACATTTTTATCCCCGATTTAAGTCAGGTATAAAGTGGAGGTTTCCTTTTTGAAGAGACGTTGCGGAATTTTGATCCAATTAGTTATTGGTATCTTATTTTCTGTCGTTGCCATTACCTCAGCGGGGATACCTTCACGCGCGGAGGAGACGACAACCCAGGGGTCTCAAATTGCAGCTGCAGCCCAGACCCAACCCGTTTTTCAACCTCAATCGCGCGAGCAGCTGCCGCCCCCTAGAGTGGCTCCTGTCGCACCTTCTGCCGGGCGGCCGGGAGCTGAAAAAAAAGCTGACGTAAGTTTCAATTTTGATGACGCCGATATATTCGATGTTATACAAACCGTTTTTGGTGACATACTTAAAGTGAACTACATGATCGACCCGAAGGTTAGAGGGAGGGTCAATTTCAGAACAGTCACTCCGGTCACGAGGGACGAAGTGCTTCCGCTTATAGGGGTACTGCTGAAAATGAACGGCGCCGGTTTCGTCGAGGATAAAGGACTTTACAGGATTGCTCCCATTAACGAAATACCGGGCACGACACCTCAAGTTTTTGTGTATCCTCTGCAAAACACGAAGGCGAAACATATCGCATCACTCCTGCAGTCAATATTCTCCGGCGCTGCCGGACCAGCAGCGCCAGGCAGGTTTATACCCGAGGCGCCTGCGGGCCCTGGCGCTGCCGGGCATCCACAGCCGGCTTCGACGACAGCGCCTGCAACAGGCGGGAGTGCCGGTTTTACAGCAGGGACCGATGGTTTAGTATCTAAAGAGACCAAAGTATACGCTGATGAGATCACCAATTCGCTGGTCGTTCTGGCTACGCCGGATGATTATAAGTTTATTGAAGAAACTATAAAAAAACTCGACACACCCCCTCGTCAGGTCATGATAGAAGTGCTTATAGCTGAAGTGACCCTCACAAAGGATTTTCAATTCGGCCTGGAATGGGTCTTGTCAAACACTACAAGTATCAAAACCAAGCCTTTTTCAAGACCTATTGATGTTAATGGGCAGATAGGACAAAACTCAAATTTGCTGAATGCCACTCCATTGTCGGCGGGATATCCAGGCTTCTCATATGCGGCCACCGATGTTGCAGGCAATGTGAAGGCGCTGCTTAATACCATGGCTTCGAATGATCTGGTCACCATACTGGCCTCTCCACATATCATTGCGGCTGATAACCTTGAGGCAAAGATACAGATAGGCAGTCAGGTGCCAATCGCCACCTCGCAGATGACGAATGTAACTGCAAGTACCACGAGCGGCAGCGTCCTGTTGACAATCCAGTATCAGGACGTCGGCACAATACTGAAAGTAAAGCCCCAGATCAATGAGAGCGGAATTGTCGGCCTGGAGGTGTCGCAAGAGGTGACGGAGGCCAATACACAAACTGTGTTGGGTACTCAACAGTTTGTCTTTACAAAGCGTGCTGCGCAAACAAACGTTGTGGTAAATGACGGCCAGACCATTGTAATCGGGGGCCTCATACAGGATAACAAGGAAACAAACGTATCAGGCATACCGTATCTCATGGATATTCCTATACTGGGATACCTCTTTGGATCCAGGAATATCACAAGGACAAAAACGGAAATAATTGTCTTGCTTACGCCGCATGTGATCAAGAATCAGCAGGAAGCGGGTAAGGTAACAACGGATTATCTTGACAGGCTTAAAGGCGACACTAAAGATATGAAGCTGAATGAGTTCATCAAACAGCCTGGTGACTCCGTCAACAAAGAGCCTTCCAAGTAAGGGTCAAGCTGTTATCGCCGTACATTGGGATTTACATGAGGGTTAGGCGCTCCCACCGTATTCTGTCTCTTCCCTTTAAGATCTGAGAGATCGACCGTCATGACTTCACTTCCTCTCACTAAAATAATCTTATCAGGATCGATCACTTTGAGCGTAAAATCCCCCACCATATCTCCTATTTTAAGCACCCTCATCCGCTTGCCCCTTCCGGGCGTGGTCAGCGGTGACTTTATGTCATCAACATAGGCTACGCGCGTGTTACCGGTTATTAATGTACCGAACAATACCAGTTCCGGCTTTGGCGGAGGCTGCGCAGACTGTGGTTTGTCAACAGGGATCTTCCTCTCGGGATGAAAGAGATTCTGGTCCGCGATCAGCATGAAGTCGGTTGGAGGCGCGGCAGGTTCTTTCCCGGCCTTTTGTTTCTGTTCCTCGGCCGCTGCCGGTACCGGAGCCGTCTTCACCGCAGGAGGAAAAAAATTTTTCTCCTTATTGATAGCGGGGGAAACAATATAGTGCGCCGCAGCAACTGCGGCTGCCGCCAGTAGAATATTAAGCAGATTGACGCTCTTCATCAGGTAGCCCATTATCATTTCCTGCTTGTAAGCGCTGATATGTCCAGCTTGACCGCCAGCGACTTAGGTTCTTTAAAGTTAGCGACCCGCACATCAATTTCTTTTACAACGAGGTAAGGAGTCCGCGTCTCGATGGTATATAGAATATCTGCCAGTGCCCGTACGTCGGGCAGTGTTATATCCATGCTGATAGTTATCAGTGTGAATTTGCCGAATGTCTCAGGCTTCCCTACCCGCTGGCTTAAGATGGTCCCCCCCGGGGCGGTAATCATTTGGTTTACAGTCTCCTGTAGTGCTGCTGCCGCGATTGACGGAGTCTGGCCTTCTACAAGCTTTGAGTTATCCGCCCTTCGTTCCTCTTTCAGTGAGGCCAGTTGCTTCTCCATCTCCGGTTTTTCCCCAAAAAGAGCCATATATTTCGCGAGCGTTTTGGTTCTGGATACCTCGGCATCTTTCAGGGAGGCCACCTCTGCATGTATTCCCTGGTAGCCGTACCGGTACACTACAAGAATGAAGAGTATCGTCATCAGTGGAATTGCAAAGACCAGCAGTTTACTTTTTATCATCTTTATGCGGCGCCACTTTCATTTCTTTGGCTCCCCTTATCTCCATTTTTATGTTAAAGCGGTCTGCCATCATACGAACATCCCTGAATGTGGGAGAGGCAAATTCAGCCTTTCCCAGATGTTTTGATGCCTCAAGCCTTGACAGGAGTTCCGAGGCGGAGCTTGTTGAATAGCCTTCGATGTTGACCGTTGATTGGCCAATGTTCACTCTTGTCAGCCACGCCGATCTAGGTAGTACTTCAGTGAGCTCTTTGAGAATAGTCAGTGTCATCGGCCTGTTTTCCTTAAAGCCGTTGATTGTTTCAACCTCACTGTTGATGGCATCTATTTGGTTTTTGAGCGTTTCCCAATCCTTCATTCCGCTCTTGCGGATTTTTATCTGGCCCTCAATTTCCCTGAGTCGTTTTGTTTCAACCCGTATTGGCGCAAGCTCGCACATTATCCATAACACCATTAAAAGCGCCACAAGCACGGCTGTCAATCCCATAGGTGTTTTTGCTCTCTCATGCAGGCCCCTTGAGAGGAGATTCAGCTTTTGGTGTCCCGGCTGCAACGATTCCATCACACCGCCTGCTGCCGCGTAAAGGACATTCTTTTGCCCGGAACTGAGGCCGAGCCCGGTATCAATCTCATCAAGGAGCGATACGGGAAATGCAAGAGATGTCCTGAGTCTTTCTTTTAAGGCGGGGGAGCCACGCAGCAGGGCAAACAGACGAGGGTCGTTATCACGCCTTTTTGCGGTATCGATAAGCGGTCTCATCTCAGCCGAAATTATGTCGGCCCTTGATGCATCGTCATCAGCAGAAAACCTGCCGCTCACAACCCCTGCCAGGGAGTGTCAAGGAACAGTGCGCCCTCATATTCATCGCTATCGGTTTCGATAAAGAGGGCATCTCTATTTTTGTGGAGAGAGCGGCACAATGACCCTATGGAAGTGAGGTTTAAAGTGACCCTGTCCACACTGAGTCTCTCATCTGCAAGAGCTGCACAATAGGATTTGATCAGATCAGCCTTTGATGCGGCAATGGCCAAAGTGATATTATCAGGAGTTTCGCCGGTTATGATGAAGTCATAAAAAGCCTCTTCGGGGCTGAAAGGGAAAAGCCGGTCCAGCTCATAGGTAACGACATCCGATATATTCTCCTTGACCGTTACTGGAAATTCAACGATTCTTACAATTGCCCAGGATTTGGGAATGCTTAGAATAATACCGGCCCCCACAGCACCGAATTCGCTAATGGCCAATACTACTGACGATGCCGCTTCTTTTGGCTGAGGGTAGGCATGCTCAGCAGACGAGTAATGGTAATGCCTCATCCCTTTGACCGAGAGGGATGATAAGAACCGCGTCCCGTATGCTAAGGACACGCCGGTCTTTTCAATGGCTACGCAAAGCTCTTTCTTGTATGATATACGTTCATCAGCGGCACTGAACGTAAGCGCATTCCTTAAGGGGATGGTAATTTTCTTCACCCCGGAGGCTGTGTCAAAGACAAATGAAGTTATTTTTCTTATAGCTTCCATTTCTCTCTTATTGTTCTTTGTATGCTGGGGATTTGTAATACAGATATCTGTATTTGTTAACACTTTCTATCATTACAGTTGCCCTGATAGGATAACCTGTTTTTTCGTTTCCTTTGTGCCCTACCGAATCTATAGTAAAGACATTCCCTTCCCCTGCAGTGATAAAAGGGGCCATCAGCTGGTAATTGGCGCCCACCAGGGCCTCCTGGACATTCTGTATGGTTTGATCGTGCCGGAACTGGATTATATTATCAGCTGTATCAGCAGCCATTTCTGGAACAGCCATTAAAACCTCCTTCGGCGCATAATTGAGATTAATTACCGGCAACCCATTCACGGTGAGGGAATCGATAATACCTTTTTTAGTGCTGTCTCCATAAAGTAAGGCAGGAGTCACTCCCTTCACAAGCAGAAGCTCCTCGAGCGTATCAAAATCAGCTCCCTTAATATTATAGGGGACCGGCAGCGACAAATAATAATCGCTCCCGGCGCCGTGGAGGCGCGTCAAGCCACTGGGGTCTTTCCAATCCATTACAGAGTCCGCTATTATATCGGCTTCATCCTCCTTGACCCCGGCGTTTAAAAGCAGGTTTTTAAATAATACCTCAGGCGCCTTATTAATATCTAATTTGCCGGCCTCTCCCACAATGCTTACTGTATAAGACCCTTCACCCAACTGTCCGCTATACACAGTACCGTCAGCCTTCCAGGGTTCAGGACCCTCCAGGGTTATCGGATTAGCCATATTTTTTTGGCGGTAAAGAATCTCGATAATCGCCCGTTCAATACCGGCCTCGGCCAGGAACTTCCTTTCCGCCGTATCTTTGAACCCAAGGGTTGCATGTGTTTCTGTCCTCGTCACAAAAGAGAAAGAGAGTACAGTGACCATCAGAAGGGCCAGTACCCACAAGACCACAAATAACGCCAGGCCTTTTTGCGTGCTATAAAAACCTTTCATTATCACTAGTGGCTCCCTGCATTGGCCCCTGCAACAGCACCGGCCCTGACGATGAGGTCCCTCATTTTCATAGGAATGATAAACGACATTTCCCGTTCTCCGTTGACAAGATGCAGACGGATCTTCTCAGGCACAGCGTCGGTAGTTGTCCATTCTTCGACCCAACTGCCCTTTTCTTCTTTGGGATCTTTGTAGAAATAATCAAAATAAATCCGGTCAAAAAACTCGAAGAGCTTCACCTCCCCCTTGCCTGAAACGCCTATGCCGCTTTCTTCAACATACAGGTCCTGTTTCCCCCACTGGTCCTGCGCCACCTTATACGACACGGTAACATATCCCGGCTGATTGCCCCACAGGGAAAAATTGCTTGGGAATTGCATAGATTCGCCGTCACCCAGAAATACGATGTGCTTCCCGGCGTTTTCCTGCATCGGCACCGTCAGTTCTGATTGTACCTGGGCATCAATGATATTTAGCGAGGCCCTGAATCTTTCGAGTGATTCGATCCTCTTTTCTCCGGAGTCTACCGACCGCAACCCAAGCCGGATGGCCGTGCCTGCAATCAGAAGGATAAACACGATCAAAGTAATGGATATCATCAACTCAAGGAGCGTAAAGCCATGTTCCCGATTAGGGTTTGTCGAAAGCATTTATAGTTCCTTCTTCATTACTTTCAGGGTCCTAAGGGTGACAGACCTGTCCCGTCCCCATTTTCTCCAATGAACGGCTAGTCCTATATCAAAGATTCTGACCTGTAAGTTTTCGGTCCTGTCCGTGAGCGACTCTTTCACAGAGGTATCTATCCGGTATCCATCATCGGTATACTCGCTCAAGTTCTTCTCGGAAAGCTTATCATCGTCAAGCAGTTCCCTCATCCTGGACTCTGCAGTCGCAACAGCAACGACGTAATCGTCCGAGACAGATATGCCTCGCAGGTCAGCGGAGAAAAGCTGCACTATAACCAGTAAGGCTATGCTCAGCAGGGCGAGTGCAACAAGGATTTCAAGAAGCGTAAAGCCTTCTGGGCTCGCGAATAAATAACTTGCACATTGATGCATCTCAGATTCAGGCCATCTTTGCCCGATCCTCAATCGCAAAATCCTCAACGTAGCTCTGCTACGCCTGCGGTTTTGCTCAGTCGGATCAGCCAAATCTGACCTAAATCTGAGCGCCTGAATGCACAAGCTATTTATTCGCGAGCCCTTTACATTATTCATTTCACTACCACTGATCCTACAACCGGATCAAGTCCGATACTGACTTTCTTTTTCCCGCTGCCCAGGACAATCGTCCCTCCCTGCACCCCTCCTGACGCTTGAAACATAAGACGGTATGTTCCATTGCGCACCTCTCCTGCAAAAGGATCGAGCGCCATTATTGTTATCCCGGAATCGATGTCTTTATACCCGCGCCCTTCTATGCCGTATCTTTTTGCATCGAGGTCAATGTTTAATGTCTGGAGCTTGCCGTCGATCATTGCAAGTGTTCGGGCATAACGGATCGTTGCAGACAGTTCCCTGACTGCAGCATTAAGCTTGGTTGACGGCATTGCGTTGGAAAAATAAACCGCCGAGAGTCCCATTATGAGCGAAATGAGAAAAAGCACGATCATCAATTCGAGGAGCGTAAAACCTTGTCTATTGATAGATGGGCAATCTGAGCGGGCCACCTGAAACACCCAGCTAAAACGGAAGATCTGTTATGCTGAATATCGCCATCAGCATTGAGATTACTATAAACCCGATCACCAGGCCCATTCCAAGGATCATGGCAGGTTCCATAAAGCTGATAAGCCGCTTGACTGAGGCTTTAAGGCTTTTCTCATATGCGGCGGCAACCTTCAGCAGCATTGTATCCAATTGCCCTGTTTCTTCCCCTACCTTGACCATCGAGAGCGCGAGTTGCGGAAACACCTGCGCGGCGGCAAGCGGCTCAGCAATGCCCTTCCCTTCCCTGGCGCCTTTGGATACGGCATCGATGGAAGAGGCGATAACCTGGTTGTTTATTACATCCTTTGCATTGGACATTGCCTGAAGCAACGGGACCCCGCTCTGGAGGAGCGTCCCCAGCGTCCTGCAAAAGCGGGCGGTCTCTATTTTTGTGATGATATCCCTCATAAGTTTAAGTTTGAACGCATCGAATTTATATCTGCCTTTGGCTGATTTAATATAACTCTTGAATATAATCCACACTGCTGCCGCCGCTGATGCAACAATCCACCAGTATGATCTTAAAATATCACTGACGATGAGCAGTATCTGAGTTGGAAGGGGCAGAGAGGTCCCCAGTTCTTTAAATATGACCGTAAACTTGGGAAGCACATAAGTGAGGAGGACCACGACTGATGCGCCGCCTGTGAATATCAGTATCACAGGATAGATCATCGCGGAAACTATGCTGTCTTTTAATTCTTTGGACGACTCCAGAAATTCATTTAATTTATCGAGTACCACATTTACAACACCCCCGGCCTCCCCAGCCCGTATCATGTTCACATAAAGTCTTGGAAAAACGTCGGGCTGGCGCTGCAGGGCATCAGAAAAAGAGCTTCCCTCACGAATCGATTTGACAATGGATTGCGTAACCCGTTTCATCTCTCCGCTCCCGGATATTTCGGACAATATACTGAGGCTCCTGTCAAGCGGGAGGCCCGCATTGAGCAACGCAGAGAGTTCAGTGGTAAAGATTCCGAGATCGGCCCCTGAGGAGCGCAGGGAAAACCGTTTTTTTTTATCTTCTGACTGGGCAAGTATCTTTAACGGGATAACGCCGGATGACTTGAGCTGCTCAAGGGCCGCGGCTTCATCCAGCGCTTCGATGAACCCGCCGCTGATTGCACCGTCGCGGGATGTCGCCCTGTAGGAGAAAATTGCCATCAGCCGTCCTGCGTTACCCTGAGCAGTTCGCCGAGAGTAGTTATGCCGGCCTTTATCTTTTCTGTGCCATCTTCAAGCAATGTCTTCATACCATTGCGCCGCGCCAATTCCCTGATCTTGTTTGAATCAACATCCTGCATAATAAGATTACGCAGGTCATCATCCACCACAATGAGTTCAAATATTCCTATCCTGCCACGGTAGCCGGTAAAGGCGCATTGCTCGCATCCGTTGCTTCTGTACGCCCCCTGGATATGGAGCGTATCGCGCTCCGCCCCGGCCGATGCGGTATCAGGCTCTTTGCATGATGGACAGATTGCACGCACAAGTCTCTGGGCGAGAATGCCGCGAATGGTGGAAGAAAGTAAAAAACGCTCTACCCCCATGTCGTGGAGCCTCGTGATTGCGCTGGGTGCGTCATTAGTGTGCAGTGTTGAGAAGACGAGATGACCGGTGAGGGCAGCCTGTATGGCTATCTGGGCCGTTTCAAGGTCCCTGGTTTCTCCTATCATAATGACGTCAGGGTCCTGCCGGACAATGTGCCGGAGCGTATTCGAAAAATTCAGACCTATTTGAGGCTTGACCTGTATCTGGTTGATTCCCTTGAGCTGGTATTCTACCGGGTCTTCAACAGTGATGATCTTTTTATCAGGGGAGTTTATCTTGTCCAGGGCGCCGTAAAGCGTTGTGGTCTTCCCGCTCCCGGTCGGTCCGGTGACCAGTATGATGCCGTTCGGCTTGCTGATCAGCTGCTCAAAAGCGTGAAGCGTTTCAGGGAAGAAGCCGAGACGCTCAAGGTCTACGATAACACTCTCTTTATCAAGGATCCTCATCACCACGCTTTCACCGTAGAGAACCGGTACGGTGGAGATGCGCAAATCGATCTCTTTTTCGCCGACTTTAAGCCGAATGCGGCCGTCCTGCGGCAATCGCCGCTCGGCGATATTCAGCTTTGCAGTAAGCTTTATTCTCGAGGTGATAGCCGCCTGCAGCCTTTTGGGCACCGACTCTATATCATGAAGGATACCGTCGATGCGGTACCTGACTTTCAGTTCATCCTCAAAAGGTTCGATGTGTATATCGCTGGCCCTGTTTTCGACAGCCCTTACAATTATCATGTTGACCAATTTGATTATAGGGGCCTCGGAGGCCAGGTCTTTAAGATGACCGACGTCTTCCTCATCATCCCTGAGGAACTCAAGTCCGCTCTTGTCGCCGATCTCCTCGATAATCCTGTTAATATTCTGAGATTCCTGCCCATAAAGTTTGGATGAGTATTCTTCTAAAACGGCGGCATCGATACCGAAGACTTTTATATTTGCGGACGTTGCAACCCTGAGCGCATCGATGGTTGAGCTGTCTTCGGGATTTGCCATTGCCACGCTGAGTATATTATTTTTGAAGTCGAGAAGAACTATCCTGTTTTCGCGGATAAAACGGGAGGATATGCCGTTATAGACAAATGGGACCTTAGGCATATCCTCCAGTTTTACATAGGGTATATCTTTTATCATTGACGGTCTTTACATACCGGTAGTAAGCAAAACTATTCCCAACTTACAACATCCTTGTCTTCGCCCTCGCCGCCGGGATTACCGTCTCTGCCATAGGAAACAATATCGTATTCCCCATGAGTGCCCGGGCAAGTGTAAATGTATGGCCTTCCCCAGGGATCGTTCGGCAACCCCTTTTTAAGATACGGCCCCTCCCATTTATCAATGCCGGAATTGGTTACCAGTGCAGCAAGTCCCTCTTGAGAGGTGGGGTATCTCCCGACATCCAGCCGGAACTGGTCGAGCGCCTGTCCAAACAGCTCGATCTGGGCTTTTGCAGCAGACTGTTTTCCCTTGCCCAGTTTTGGGAAAAGCTGGGGACCTACCAGTGCTGCCAAAAGCCCCAGGATGACAAGGACTACGAGCAATTCTATAAGCGTAAATCCTTTTTCATTTGATAGACGATTGCTAAGGAACATGTTGATTTCTCCCCAAATCCTATTATTCTATCGGCAACTCTTTCAAGGCTACCATTACATGAACATGCAAGTCAATGGGCCATTTTTTATGGATTATTTTATCTTCATGTATTAATAAGTATTTACTTGAGCTGGAAGAATTGCCTTTAACCAACTGGTTTTTATCGACTCAATATTCTTAATGAAAACGTAACTTCTAATTAATTTTCCTGTAACAGAGTCCTGATAATCTAGTCCTAGTTCCAGACATCATTTCCACGTCTTGTTTACAAAGATACCTAATAAACCGGCCTGCATAAAGGGGGGTGACATTTTCGTAAGGAAGCAGTCGGTCACAATATTTATGGCCAATTTTGTAACAAACAACAACCTGAGAAATCATAAGTAAGGAGGAAAGGAGGATACATCAAGTCCGCTGAAAGAAGAACAATACTATTTCAATCAAGCCAAATCAGAATATTATCGGAGGTTTACCATGAGAAGGTTTACAAAATTCTGTCTTGCCCTGGCCGCATCAGCCTTGCTGTCGCAGGCCGCCATTATCCCGGCTGCTTCAGCCGACCAGTTGACTCCGACCGTCACAGCCCAGCCCGGCGGCGATAAGGAGGTCTCACGATTCTTCAATCCTCCGGGATCGTCCTCCAGTCTGACGAATGCCCAGCTTGTGGCGCTGCTGCAGCAGAAGATCAAATATGTGTTTGTCATCTTCAACGAGAACCACTCTTTCGACAATGAGTACGGCACATTCCCAGGCGTCAACGGCCTGTACTCGGACGGTGTGAACCCCCGCTCAGCCGCCAACACGCTGGGCTATACCCAGACTTATACCGACGTTAACGGCAACACAGTCACGGTCACGCCGTTCCTTATCGGGCCTCAACAAAATTCCAACGTAGTTGACAGTGTTGACCACGGTCATAATGTCGCCACACCCGCCAACGGGTTTCTTAACGGGATCCCGATCAAGATAGACGCGAAAGTCGTAAATGGTACGCCGCAAGCTCAAATGGACCAGTTCTCCTATGACGAGTATAACCGCTTTGCGAGATCGGGCGGCACTGCGAACGCTGCAGAGGGCACACAGTTCGCGCGTCTCGTGATGTCTCATATCGACTGTAATACAATTCCTTTCTTCTGGCAGTGGGCAAACAACTTCACTATCTTTGACAATATCTTCGCCACGGAGGATACGCCTTCATCTCCAAATGCTGTTGCAATGATAGCCGGGCAGTCAGGCGAAACACAGTGGGTCTTGCATCCGGGAACAAACGGCACATTCTCTCCGGGCGTGACTTATACAGCCACTGCTACCAGCGGCACAACCGGATCGGGGACAACAGTCGGGACACCGATGGTTGGAGATCATCAGCCTTTTTACGGCTCCCAGTTCGACCCGACGCCTCTCGCAACAATACAGCCTAAGAACGTTAATGACGGCTACTCTAACAGCAACATTGAGGTGAACCTGACCTTTGCAAATGTGCTGCTGACTGCGTTGGGCACAAATGTCACTGCGAACATGGCGCAGGACCTGAACCCGACTTTCGACACGCCCGACATCCAGCAGGATATCCCTTACATCCAGGCCTACGGCAGTACTCCCGTTAACTGGCGCTGGTACCAGGAGGGTTACGACCTCGAGTCATCCGATACCGGCGGGACAGCCACGCACCTGGCCTATGTCAGCCATCATCAGGGGCCCCAGTACTTCGGTTATCTTGCCAACAACCCTTCGCAGCGTGGAAGCTTCAAAGGTATCACAGACTTCTTCAACGACATGACAAACAAGACACTGCCAAATGGCGGCATTTTTTACATCCGCGGAGGCTACCAGAACCAGATGGGCGTGAAGCCTACCATAAGTAACACCGCCAATTACACCGCGGCCCAGATCAGCACAATCCAGGCGGCCAAGGCCGGCGACGACGACCATCCTTCTTACACCGACCGCCAGCTTAGCGAGGCCATGGCAGCCAATGTCATAAACGCGGTGGCGTCAAATCCCAATATCTGGAGCCAGAGCCTGATCATCATAACATACGATGAGTCGGATGGATTCTACGATCACGTCCCGCCTCGGATCCTTTCTTACGGGCCTGACGGTTATCCACTTTCCCGCGGGATCCGCATACCCCTGATAATGATCTCGCCCTACGCTAAGGCTCATTCCGTCTCCCATGTCGAAGGGGACCACAATGCAATAATACAGACGATCAATACGATCTTCGGCCTGCCCCCTCTCGCCTCTCTGCCTAATGAGGAATTGGCCCTGCATCTGGGCAACTCCACCATGTTCAACCAGTTTGCCCCGGCCGGGTCCACGTTCACGCAGCAATACCTTGGGCCGCGCGACATCAACTCGACGATTACCGACAGCCTGCTGTCGGGCTTTGATCAAAACCGCCTGCAGGGAATAACTCCTCCGCTTTCGTCCTCGCTTGCCTCGCTTCCGGCAAGCGTCGTGAGTACGTTCCCTCACTACGGCGGAACCGGTTGCCAGGCTATCGGGATCACCCCGGTTTTACCGCCGGGTCAGACGCAGGACTTTGCGCCGCCTGCAGGGTTCAACCCGTTGCCGAGCACCGTATCAGCGAATAATTAGTTAGGAAGAAACAGGAATGGAATGCGGGGGTCAGATCAAGACCTGTTCCCCGCATTCCGACTGTTTATATTATTGGGGAGGACATATGCAAATTTTATTAACCTTACTGGTTTTGTTCGCGGTCTGCTTCCCGGTCCAGAATGCAAGGGCAGGCTCGATAGTCGAACGGGTGAAGGCGCGGGGCGTGGTACGTTGCAGCAGCCTTGAACGTCCGGGTCTTGCCGGCAAGGACGGAAATGGCCGCTGGGCAGGACTCAATGTCGATGTTTGCCGGGCTATTGCCGCGGCAGTGCTGGGGTCGCCCGAAAAGATCGAATACGGCGACTTCGAAACTCTGAAGCAGGTCGAGGCAATTCGGAACCAACAGGATGACGTCTATTTTCTCACCGGACTTGAGATAAACGCTCTGGAAGTTGCAGGCAAGATCACGCCGGGCCCTACAGTCTTTTTAGAATCCCATTCTGTGATGGTGCCGTCCACTTCGCCTGCGCAGCATGTCGGAGACCTGTCCGGGAAGAAGATCTGCTTTATGATCGCATCCACTGTCGAGCGCAGCCTTAAGAACTATTTCGACAACCTTCACAATGAATTTATGCCTGCTCCGTTCTCTGAGGACGGGGAGATGAATGATAGTTACAATGTGCAGAATTGCGATGCTGTCGCAGATGAGACAACGACCCTGGCAATGACACGGCTCACACCGGTCAAAAAAGGTATGACAAACCGCATCCTACCGGAGACGTTGTCCGCCTACCCTGTTATTGCCGCAACCGGAACAGCAGACGCGCAATGGTCCGCGATAGTCGCATGGACAGTGCATACGCTGATAAGCGGAGAAAGGCCGGAAACAAAGTGGTATGACGGAGGCGCCAGGGCAATGCCTGTCTATGCGCCGGAGTTGGGTCTCGACAAGAATTGGCAGCGCCGGGTAATCTCTGCCGTCGGCAACTACAGTGATATATTCGAGCGCAATCTAGGCAAGGGCTCCCCGCTAAAGCTCGACCGCGGCTTCAACGCGAACCAGGCGGCCGGCGGACTGCTCCTTAGTCCGTTTTTGGATTGACACCATTGCGCGGATTTGATTTGTTAGTTTTTAATGCAGGATTCTTTGAATCTTGGACACGGCAAGAAAATAGGGGGTTTGTGATGAGGGTAAGAAACTTAGTGTTTTTGATCCCGGTATTGACTTTATTGCTATTAACAGCCTGCGGAGGAGGGTCATCAAGCTCAAACTCTTCATTTAATAATGCAAACCTGAACGGTACTTTTTTTACGGCCAGTCTGGACCAATCCGGGGGCATTGTTGGGGAATTCGGTGATTCAACATACGATGGTAAAGGCAACGGTACGTATACGGGGAATTACAGCAGTTCATCCGGGGCACACCAGGCTGAAAGTGATTCAGGCACTTATTCAGTCAGTGCCAATGGTTCGTTTACTCTTACAGGGACTTCCGGCGGTGTGACAAACTGCGGCTTGAGCGCAGACACAAACACCGCTGTCTGCGCGAGTGTGAGCAACAAGACTTACCAGAGCATCAACGTTTTGGTAAAGGCCGCATCGAGCGGGTTATCAAACGCAAACCTTAGCGGCACATATTATTTGGCAAGTTTGGATGAGTCCGCAGGCTTCACCGCGGAGTTCGGAAGCATGACATTTGATGGCAAAGGCAACGGTACGTTCACTGGGACCATGGGCAGTTCCACCGGCACCGGGGCAAACCAGACTGACAACGATACCGGCACATACGCGGTCAATCCCAACGGTGCGTTTACCCTTACCGGGACTTCCGGCAGTGTTATGAACTGCGGCTTGAGTGCAGACACAAACACCGCTGTCTGTTCAACTGTAAGTGCTACAACTTATCAGAATGTTGCCGTAATGGTAAAGGCCGGCTCGGGCGGGTACTCAAACGCAAGCCTCAAAGGCAAGTATTATATGGTTGAAGGCGATACAAATGGCGGCTTCAACTCGCAAACCGGCAATCTAACATTTGACGGACAAGGTAACTTCACGTCAGTCGGGACATTAAACAATGCTACTGCGGCAAACCAGTCTTCGACCAGTTTAGGCACTTACTCGGTTAATGCAAACGGCTCGTTTACCATGACCCCATCAGGCGGCAGCGCCATGCAGTGCGGTATAAGTGCTGACACAAATACAGTGGTCTGTGCAACAGTAAGTAATACAGCTGATCAGAATATTCTTGTCCTGGTCAAGGCCCCGTAGGATTAAGAAAATCAATAAATTTCCTCAGGGGTCCCCTGACTCCTGAGGAGCATTCCTACATTGCTGATCAGGAGAAAATTTCCTGATCCAGATTGCAAATAGGAAAATATTTCCTGTTCCTGGTTGGTAAACCTGTTATTTTAGACCGCATTATTCATAAATTTATACAAGGAGCAGGCGGGACATGGTGCTGAGCGGACTTTGACAGACTAAGCGACACCAAGGATGGTGACGCAGGCTGTCATAGCCTCGGAGCAAGGCTGGATGCCTTGCGGGAATGAGTGAAGCACTGTGGCCTGACTGCTCCTTGTATAAATTTATGAATAATGCGGTTAGCCTTCCCTTCTATGGCACACAATTTGCAGCTTTCCTTATGGCTTAATCTATTACCATAGGAAGGAGGTTAAAATATGACTGTACAATCAGTCGGCAACATTTATCAGACTCAGAATTCTGTAAGGTCAGATTTCAGGAATTTGAGCACAGACTTAAATGCCCTGCAGAGTGCGTTGAGTTCAGGCAATCAAGACCAGGTTACGTTGTCCGAAGGCGCGTTGACACAACAGTTATCTCAGGTACTAAATGACATTACCGGCACCACGCAGAGTCAGTCGGCGAGCAATAACAATCAGACCCAGAACTCAGTAAACGGCAATATGCAGAATTTTCAAACTGATCTGCAGGCCCTTCAGAGTGCGTTGACATCGGCAGCCCAGAACCAGGGGACCTCTTCGCAAAGCACAACGGGAAACTCAACCCTGGCACAGGCGTTGAATCAAGTCCTGACTGACATGACCTCTGCCACACAAAACCACCGCCGCCATCATCACCATCATATGGAAGCCAACGGCAGCTCTACCAGTGCCATGCAGAATCTTCAAACTGACCTGCAGGCCCTTCAGAGTGCGTTGACATCGGCAACCCAGAACCAGGGGACCTCTTCGCAAAGCTCAACCTTGTCGACAGCGTTAAGTAAAGTAATAAGTGACCTTTCAAGTAACAACAATCAAGCCCAAAACTCTACGAGCAGCAACACTATTTCCTATATTGCTTCACTCTTCGGTATTGGAGCTCAAAGCGGCAGCAATACTTTGAACTTGATAGCATAAGCTTCGTGCAGCTCTTTTCGGAAGGCGGAAGAATGTATGTTCTTCCGTCTTCCGATCATTGAAGACCCGGTTATTTTTCCCTGTCTTCAGCCCGTCCCTCTACCTGTTTGTTTTTCAGTTTCTTTACAAGTGTTTCATACGAGCCGGAATGCATTATTTGATTGAACTGGTTCCTGTAGTTGTTGACCAGGCTTACTCCCTCTATCACAACGTCATAGACTGACCAACTGCCGTTCTTCTTTTGCATCCTGTACTCAATAGGCACGTCAGCACCCTTGTTTGTAATAATCTTCGTCCTGACAGTGGCATAGTCTCCTTCGTCCGTCTCTTCTCCATAGATGAATTGCTCATCCGTATAGGTCTCAATCTTCCTGATATATGTGCGTTCGAGGAGATCGGTGTACAATGCAACAAACTCTTTCTTTTCATCAGGAGTCCTCTGGTTCCAGTACCTGGCCAGAGAACGTTTAGCCATTTCTTCAAAATCAAAGCGCTCGCTTATTGTCTTGCGTATAGCCGCCCTGCGCTCTTGGGTTTTTCCAGGCTTCTTCATTTCCTTATTCTTCAAAATTTCTAAGACCTTATCGGTAGTCTGTTTTACCAGCGCGGTAGGCTCACCTGCATAGGCAACAGCAACAAGCGACAAGGCAATCAGACATCCGGATAAAACATTATGGAGCAAACTCTTCAACTTCATAAAACCTCCTTAAAATCGTACTGCGTTGAATGTTGTACATCAGGGTGCTATTATTTTACGATTCACTTTTCACTATTCACTTTTCACGGTCTTTAAACTTTACCGTAGATGTATTTGGATATAGCATCCTCTATATCGATGGGAGCTTCAGTTTCCCTTATCCTCCCTCCATTTGCCAGCACTTTGTCCGATCCGCCCGGACTTATCGAAATATACTTTTCACCGATGAGACCTTTTGTCTTTATTGATGCAATGGCATCTTCCTGTATTTTGACTTTGTCGCTGATAATAAGTTCGGTCAATGCTTCATAATTCTTATCGAGGCGTATGCTTTTGACCTTTCCCACCTCAACCCCTGCAATCTCGACAGCCGCGTCTGTCTTTATCCCTCCGGCCTTCTCAAACTCGGCATATACCGTATATTCGCCCCTGCCGATCAGATCGAGGTTACCAAGCCTTATGGAAATAAATGCAAGCGCAATAATGCCGAGCAGCAGGAAAAACCCAGCTGATAGTTCTGCATCAAACTTTTTCATTTCAGACCTCCGGTAACTCTATTAATAAAAATTATGTTTATTCGACATCCTCATAATGACATGTTCCTACAAACTGACTGACAAAGGGGTCATCGACCCGGCATATCTCACGCGGCGTGCCAGAAGCTATTATACGCCCGCCATAGAGCATGGCTACTTTATCGGCAACATCAAAGATCTCCGGTATCTCATGACTTACAATTATTCCGGTAAAGCCGTATTTTTTATGAGTCTTACTAATAAGCCGGTGAATGGTATTCATAATTATCGGATCAAGGCCTGTTGTAGGCTCGTCAAAAAAAATAGTAGTCGGCCCTATAATCAACGCGCGGGCGAGCGCCACCCGCCGTTTCATGCCGCCGCTTATCTCAGAAGCGTATTTGTCTTCGATCCCGCTCAGGCCGACATCCTCAAGGGCTTGTCTGCCCCTGTCGAGTATCTCTTTTTCATCGTAATCGGTCTTTTCTCTTAAAGGAAAAACTACATTCTCAAATACGGTCATGGAATCGAAGAGCGCGCTGCCCTGAAATACAATGCCGAATTTGTCCCTCACCTTATCGAGATCTTTATTGCTCATCACTGAAATGTCAGCACCGTCTACCAGTATGCTGCCTTTATCCGGCTTCATCAGCCCTATTATGTGCCGCAGAAGCACTGTTTTCCCGCCTCCGCTTTCCCCTATAATAGCCATAACCTCCCTGTCGGCTATTGTCAAGTTTACTCCTTGCAGCACTTTTTGCCCGTTAAAGGATTTCTCGATGTCGATAATTTCGATCATTGCGCTTTTACCTTCATATCAAAACAGAGCCGATGAAATAATCCCATATAAGGATAAGGACTGAGGACATAACAACAGCATCTGTTGTTGACTTGCTCACGCCCTCTGCTCCGTAGCCTGTATCATCCGTATGGTACCCTTTATAACAGGATACCCAGGATACAATGACTCCGAAACTCAGTGACTTATAAATACCCATCCTGATATCCGACATTTCGAGAAAATGCTCCATCTGGGAGAAATATGTCCCGGAACTCAAGCCGAGCAGCTTAACTCCTACAAGGTATCCTCCATAAATACCGACCACATCATATATAGCCGCAAGCAGGGGAAATACGATGACAGCCGCCACAATATTCGGCACGCTCAGGTATCTGAGCGGGTTAAGAGCCATGGTCGTCAGTACATCTATCTGCTCCGATATTCTCATAATGCCGATCTCCGCTGTCAGAGCAGAACCTGCCCTGCCAGTGATCATTAGCGCGGAAATCACCGGTCCAAGTTCGCGTATCAGGCTGAGCGCGACCGCTGGTCCAAGCAATGCATCCGAACCGAATTTCCTTAACGTATAAAAGAGTCGAATAGCAAGGACCATCCCGGTAAATGCTCCGGTGAGGATTATGACAATCAATGACTTCGTGCCGAAAAACCTGATCTGTCGAAAAAGATAACGGAATTTAAAAGGAGGCACAAAAATAAGATAAATCGATTCAGCTAAAAAGATGAGCATTCTCCCCATTGTCCTTAACTTCGACAACACCCATGCCCCTAATATCCTGATAATCTTTGCCATTAGTCCTTTTTACAACTCCTGAGCTGATATTTACAATACTATCATAGGATTGATATTATAAAATAACTGCAAGATTTTTATTACATCTGATTGTAACCTTTAACGTCAAGCTTTAACGATTGCACCGCTCCGGCATCATACCCTGAATAGAGAAATGGGAAGACTGTATTATTGGTAAGCAGCGGGTCCAGTGTATCGTCTATAATGCCATTTTGTATCAGTTCGTTCCATGATCGCGTACCTCTGACAGGTGAAAATTCCGCAAGGTATATTTTGACACCGAGCGTCTGCAAGAAGCTGACACCCTCTATGACTTCAGAGAAGTCCTGCCCAGGCAGCCCGTACATCAGGTAAACGCCAAGCTCATTTTTTGTAAAACCACATTGTTTGAACAGTGCCACCGCCCTTTCCAGGTCAGTGTTCGTCACTTTGGCCCCGGTATCATGCTGTCTGTGCAGGTCAACTGTCTCAAGGCCGAATCTGACGGTTTTAAACCCGGCCTGCCGCATCAGCAGCGCAATATCTTCATCTACAAACCGCGCGTGGAGTCCGTTAGGCGTATGAAATCGCGCATGCAACCCGGAAGCGGCAATACCATTCAGTATCGGCTTGGCATGATTGCCGGCATCATAAAGCAGGGCATCATCATAAAAGGCATAGTCCCTGGCGCCCTTGTCGTGAAGTTCCGCTATCTCAGTCAATACCTCGCCTGGCGAACGCCTGCAGTACTTTGCGCCGGACAGCAGTTCAGATGCGCAATAGGCGCACCTGAAAGGACAGCCTGTCGAGGTAAGGAGCGGTGCAAAAGGGGAACCAGCGTAAAAATTAAGGTTGTAATAGGATATATTGTCCCCCTTTTTTTTGAGCTTGAAGCCAAAAGTAGAGAGGGCAAAGTTGAGACCTTCAGTTAGCGGCCCCCTGAAGATAAAATCAGCACCGGAGGCATTTACAGCATGCTCATGATAGAGCGTCGCATAAATGCCGCCGAGAATTACAGGCACATCTCCTGCCAACTCCCTTATCATCTCCGTCGCCTTTTGCACACCGGGATACCAGTAACTCATAACAGAGGTCATCATGACCGCGTCAAAAGGCATTGCGGCTTTTACCTGCCGGACAAACTCATCGGTGCCCATGCCGTACCGCTTGAATGTTCTAGGAACGGCTTCCAGGAGTGACGGCTTATTTACCGTTTCGGCGCTGTATTTACCCGTGCCGAAACGCCCCGCTGTGCACGAGCCGGTGCAATCGATAAGAAAAAGCTCTGTATCAAAAGAGCTTAGATATTCGGCAACCCTGAAGAGTCCCAGCGGCCTGGCCCACAAGTTAAAGGCCGCAAAATCGTATATCCATGGATTAACGAGAAGTATTTTTAGTCTCATAATCTCCAATGATAATTATATATTACGTCGGTCATATCTGTTAAAAAAATGAGGCTTGACAATATCCATTGATGCGCTATGCTTTAAACACATTCTATTTTTGCACTATATGCCGAGGAGGGTTAAAGTGAGAAAGTTTTTATTACTAAATATCTTGGCAAGCATCATATTTTGTTTTCTGCACGCTTCCCTTTCCGATGCCGCAATAGTAAATGTGTCTGTGATTGATGATCAATTCCCCCTTATACCTGTCACCGTTACAGTCGGCGATACGGTGCTCTGGACCAATAATGGCAGCGAAGTTCACACTGTTACCAGCGGCTCAGGTTGCGGAACGGATGGGATCTTCAACTCCGGAGATTTATTGCCGCAGCATAGCTTCAGTCACCCATTTACCCAGGCCGGGACCTATCCATACAATTGCCAGTATCACTGCAGCTGTTGTGGCATGAAAGGAACGGTGGTCGTGAATTCACCCAACAATATAATACAAGTGCCAATCTCAGGAACTCAATCCTCGATTCAAAGTGCATACAACTCTGCTGTGAGCGGGGATACCATTCAGATTGAGTTTGGTCCGTATTTGCAAACTCTCGATTGCGGCAAAGATATATCAGTTGCCCTTATAGGTGGATATGATAGCAGCTTTTTGACCGATAGCTCAGATTCGATAATTATGGGGTCACTAACAGTCAGCAGTGGGACAGTGACTGTCAAGAACATAGTAATTCAATAGAAAGACAACAAAGGAGAACAAAAATGAGAGAGAATACTCTTGCAAGGACAAAGACAATTAAGTCAAGGTGGTACCCAGTTTTATACATGGCTGCCATAGGTCTTGTGATTTTTGTAAGCCCTAATTGGGCGCACAGCACCGACAGGCTGATAGTTACTGACTCCGGAAATAATATAGAATTCGCAGCCGCTGACGATGGCACCTTACGGCTCAACAGCAGTACCTTTAACGGTCCGTCAGGGAGTCTATTCTACGCTTCTTCAAACAGCAATAATACCGAGTTCGTCATGGATTCTTACGGATTACCTGTATCACCTGCCACTACTGTGACATGGGGCGGCGGCGGTAATTTCAGGTTTGCGAGGGGTACGCAGTCATCACCAACAGTCGTTGCACTTGGAGACAGGGTGGGATTTTTCGTATTCGCCGGATATGACGGAGCAAACTTTGTGAATGCCGCTGGCTTTACCGCTAAAGTGGATGGCACTGTTATACCCGGTACACCCGGCATACCCGGCAGTGTGCCGACAAAACTTGTGTTTGAGACACTTTCAACCGGGTTCCCCAGGCTCGAAAGAATGGTAATAACTTCAAACGGCAATGTCGGCATCGGCGGAGATACCGGCAGCGGCATCCCCGAACCAAGTCCAGGTCATCTGTTGCAACTGGCCGGGGCCAGCGGAGCTTATTCGGACGGAAATACGTGGAACAACGCATCAAGCAGGGCATACAAGGAAAATATTAAGACACTGACAACGGAAGAGGCTGATCATGTGTTGGACGGGCTGAGCCCCGTAAAATTTAATTACAAGACAGACAAAGAAGACACACATGTCGGTTTTATTGCAGAGGATGTTCCCGAACTTGTGGCAACAAAAGACAGGAAAGGTCTGAGTCCGATGGATATAGTTGCTGTATTGACAAGGGTTGTTCAGGAACAGAAGAACACTATAGCAGAACTATCAAAGAAAGTCAACGACATGCAGCAGGAGATTAATAGAGTAAAGGGAATGAATATAGTGGGGAGTATCGGCACGAGTATAAAATAAATTGGGATATTACGAATTTAGTATCACGCTGCCTGACGAATCACGTGATGCGCTGGTGCATAGGATTTCGGCGGCAGGCTGTCTGGGCATTATCGAGCATGAAACCCGCATCGTAGCGTATTTCCCGGATACCCTGGGCATCAGCCGTATCATTGATGAACTGGCATTGTGCGATGCAATACTTGAAGATGCCGGTTTGGAACGTGTCATCTCCTTCGATTACGTTTTCGTCTCGGAGAGAGACTGGAACGAGTCGTGGAAAAAGAAATTCGTGCCCATCGATGCCGGCAAACGCTTCTCTATTCTCCCCCCTGGGAAAACAGGAAAGAGGGCCGCATCAATCTCATTATAGATCCCGGAATGGCTTTTGGGACCGGTCACCATGAAACCACCAGGACCTGCCTCATGCTAATAGAACGGTTCGCGCTAAACTACGCCAGAGACAGATTTCTGGATGTCGGCACAGGCACCGGCATACTTGCAATAGCAGCCTCTAAGCTGGGATTTCGCCATGTCCTCGGTCTGGACATCGACCCTCTTGCCATCGTTGCCTCACAGAGGAACATAAAGCTTAATAATCTCGAAAATATCGTAGTCCGGGAAGGGACTGTCAGTCCCGGATGCGGCACTTTTGATTTCATAGCAGCGAATTTGATGTCGGAGATACTGATACGCATAGCCCCTGACCTGGCGCCCTGCCTGGACAATGCAGGTATTGCACTTATGTCAGGGATGCTGTCAGGCCAGGAAGATGACGTAATAGAGGCCATGGAAAAGCAGGGCCTGAAATTATCGGAAAAATATTTCGACGGACGTTGGGTAACTGTTGTAATAACCCGAAAGAATGTGCATAGAAACCTTCATCGAAAGCCGCATCAAAATGGCCTTGCGCGATACTGCTGTCAATGATCATAGTTCTTGGGGTCAATTTGGTTCGGCCAGAATGGAGCGCACTGTTGCCAAAGTCGTCATAAGCGTCATCGGCTGAAACGGTGACTCTACGAAACCTCGCGAAAGATAGAAACGCCTGGCCTGTTCCGACAACGCATGAACCATGAGTGCGAATATGCCCGCATCGTAAGAGACTTTGACGGCGCGAATCATGGCATCGCGTAGCAGCGCGCTGCCAAGGCCTTGGTTGTGATAACGCCGGTCAATCGCCAACCGGCCAAGCACCAGCACCGGCAGTGGATCAGGCATATTGCGCCGTAGTGCCTTAGTGACCGATTCATGTCTGATTGCCCCTGCAGACAAACTGTAATAGCCTACAACATCCGCACCATGGCAAATGACAAAGCAACGTGAGGCTCCTGAAGCATGGTTCTTGAGCGCCCGCTTTTTCAGCCATTCATCCAGTGACGGCTCTCCGCATTCAAAACCGTCAAGGACGTGATCGGCTGAAATTGGCGACGGAGGCGTTAGAACAAAGGCTGTCATTTGTCCCAGGGAGCTTTCGTCTTGAGCAACCGGCGTAGCTTGTCGGTCGGCGGTAAAGGCCGGTCAAGCATCGCCTGAAACTTGGCGAAGGTTCCAGCATTGACCGTGAAAAACGCCTGGTCAAGCAGCACGTCTTCCGCTTCTCGGCAGGCAGCGCCAAGCATAAAATCTGACCGGCTTCGACCAAGCCGTTCGGCGGCCTGGTCGATGAGATCGCGTTGTTCCGCTTTGGCGCGTATGTTGATGGATACGGCTTCCTTCCTTTGTGCCTGTGCCATAGGACACCTCCTTATACACTTTTACAATACACTGTTGTATAGAAAACTTCAATACAAATGTTAAGACTACGGGTCTTCTATTCCGGACGGTGTTTGCGTCGTCGCACCGAACGCAAGCTCGCGACACGCGACGCTGAGAAGTTGAATGCCTTTCCGACTTTGCGATATCCTTCCTATAGGAAGCGGAAATTCACACTCGCTCTGACATTGACTGACAGGTCAGGTTCTATCTTTTACAATTTATGAATAATGCGGGCCCTATACATTAAATCTGAAATTGATGATGTCCCCGTCCTTTACTTCATACGTCTTTCCTTCAAGCCGCAGGTGGCCTCTGTCCCTGGCCGCAGACATACCGCCGTCGGCAATAAAGTCATCGTAACTGACAAGTTCTGCACGAATAAAGCCCCGTTCTATGTCTGAATGTATTTTCCCTGCAGCTTTCTGGGCGCCTGTCCCTTTTGTTATGGTCCACGCCCTCACCTCATCCTCTCCGGCAGTAAGAAACGAAATGAGGCCCAACAGGTCGTAGCTGACTTTTATAAGCTTCTTAAGGGCCGGCTCCTCTATCCCCAGATCTTCCAGAAATGCCTTTGCCTCATCACCAGAGAGCTGCGCTATCTCCATCTCGATCTTCCCGCATAGCGTTATCACTTTTGTTGTCTCTGCCAGGCCCTTCTCCGCTACATAGTTTTCTACCGAAGACTGCAGCGTGTCTGACTTACCGCTGTTCAAGTCGCCTTCAGACTGTGTTTATCACAATAACCTCGGGTTTCGTTGAAATGAATTGAAGCGGCCTCATCAGTTTTTGCTCTTCCTCGTCAAACTGCACATTCCTGAGCGGGACCTCTTTTTCGAGGGCATCCTTACATTTCCGAAGAAGCTTTTTTTCAGCCTCGTTCGGTTTTTTGCCTTTTTTTGCGCCCTCGTCCATGCGTTCAAGCCTTTTATCCACAAATTCCAGATCGCCGAACACAAGCTCAAGTTCCAGCGTCTCTATGTCCCGCAAAGGGTTTATATCATTCATGGGATGTGAAACAGCATCATCCTCAAAAGCCCTGACTACGTGAACAATGGCGTCAACATCCTTGATAAGATCAAAAACCTTTCTGTTCTGTGCTAGATCGCCTTTTGTTAGTCCTATATAATCTATATATTCAACCGTGGCATAAGTAACTTTCTTGGGTTTATAGATTTCGGCGAGTCTTTCGATTCTCTCGTCAGGGACTTTGACTACACCGAAGTTTGGCTCGCCGCTGACTGTAGGATAGATTGTGGCATCGAGACTCTGCCCGGTCAGGGCATTAAAAACTGTTGTCTTTCCCGCGTTTGAGAGCCCTATGATCGCAAGTTTCACTGCATCTCCTATAAAAAATGGCTAAAGGCGAATGGCTAAAGGCAAAAGGGAAAGGTTTTTCAGCCTTCAGGATTGATTAATGTATTGGTGCATTTAATGGCTTCAAAGGCATACAGGATCCTTTTCTCCTTTTCCACTCTCTCTGAGGGACAAGCCTTGAACTTTGTCTCTCCCTGCATGCGTTCAGCCTCCTGCCTCGATGGAATAGCATCAAGCCCTTGTGCTACCAGTGTACCATCTGCAGTAGATATCATTCCGGCATCCTCGCTGTCCGTTATTACAGCATAAGGAATCTGATACACATCTGCAACACGTCCAAAAGCCACTGAGTGCCTCTCCCATGATTCCATTGAACTCATAACACATTTAACAGTGAAAAGGCGCTTTCCCTCGATCCTGACAATAATGTCGGCCCGGACAACAAAAGAGCATCCAGGCAATTCAAAGGTGAAGTCCTGATTGATCTCGAGGTCATTGTCGTCATAGCCTTTTCGGGAAATCAAGAAATCGACCATTCTCTTTTGTGCCTGGGTAAGCTGAAGGCCGGCCATGTGTTCTTCCATATGCGCTTTCTTTGCGAGAAGCAACGCCCTCTCCTCAGGACTTTCCGGTGCTTTACCAAGCGAGATGTAGGTAGACATATTCCCTTTTTTAACTCTTCACGCCTTCTTTAAGAGTTATCGCATATTTTGGGTGCTCGAAGGGGTGCATGGTAGGGAACTTTGCGTACAGCCAACCCTTGAATATGCTTTTACCTCCCTCAAATACCTCTACCTTCACCGCCGGATTATTTGGTTTGTTGCTTGATGAAGTAAGGGAGCTGCCGGTGATTATAAAGTCGGGAAGAAAGTCGCCGACCATTACTTTTAGGTCACTATTCGGTATCTTAAATTCAGAGTTTAGTTTTACACTGAATTCTTCGGACTTGTTAGATCCCTTGTCCATTACATCCAGTACAACTTTGCTCCACTTCCCTTTAACCTCATTCGGAACAACAACGCTCCTCTCCACTTTGGGCGCCATGCCGGCTGCATCACCATGAGGCGGCATCGGAGACTGAAGAGGCATCTGCCCATGGTCCTGGCCCAGCGGAGCAGCAGGCAGCTGTTGAGGCATTTGGCCCATCGGGGCTGCCGGCATCTGCGGCGGCATATTCGTTGCAGCATGCTCTTCCCCTTTTTTACAACCCGAGACCATACCTGTCAGCACAAGCGCGATTAACATTATTTTTACAAACCTTCTCATAAAGTACCTCCCTTTCATTAAATTAAAAATTTACGAATTAAGAATTAGGAATGAATAATCGTGGAAAAAACATTAATTCTTAATTCGTAATTAATTCTTTATGGCGGAGAGGCAGGGATTCGAACCCTGGGTGAGGTGTGACCCCCACAACCGCTTAGCAGGCGGCTGCCTTCGACCGGCTCGGCCACCTCTCCAAAAATTCAACATGTATAATATCAATTAAACAAAGGAATTGTAAACCGGACCAGCAAAGAAGACAGGGTGAATAGTGAAACGTGAATGGTGAATAGTTAAAAACTAAAGACATCTTGTTTTGCTTTTTGCCTTTAGCCGATTAGATTCACCATTCACCTTTCACTATTCACGTTTTATTGCCTATTGCCCGTTCGTGTACTATATAATCAGATAATGGATATTATTGCGAAGACCAAAGATACTATACTGAAGCATTCCATGCTCTCACATGGAGACGGCGTCCTTGCCGGTCTTTCCGGAGGGCCCGATTCTGTCTGTCTTTTAGTTGTCCTCCACAGCCTTAGAGAACACTTCGGTATGAATTTATATGCCGCATATGTAGAGCATGGGCTGAGGCCTGAGGAGACTCCAGCTGAAATCTTTTTTTGCGAGAAGTTATGTCTTTCACTTAATGTCTCTTTTTCGGTGAAATCCGTCGATGTTAAATCATTTGCGAAAGCGCAGGGCCTGAACAAACAGGAGGCTGCCAGGGAATTGCGCTACAAGGCCCTCAATGAAGCCGCCCATACTGCCGGGGCCGCTAAGATCGCACTCGGCCATACAGCAGATGACCAGGCGGAGACCGTCATTATGAGGCTCCTTAGAGGGGCTGGAACTTTGGGTCTTTCTGGCATCCCGCCTGTCAGAAAGAATATTATCCGACCGATAATCGGCGTCGAAAGAAAAGAGATAGAACGCTTTCTCGAAACTCAAAAAATCGGTTTCCTGGTTGATTCATCCAACCTGGAAGACAAATATATGAGGAACAAGATCAGGCGCACAGTCATGCCGGCATTAAAAGACCTGGGGCCCGATATGACTATAACAATTGGCAGGACTGCCGATATCTGCAGAGAGGAGGACGATTACCTTGAACTGCAGACAACGAAAGCCCTGATGAAATTAATATCCAGGAAGACCGATACCGCCATTGAGTTGTTCATATTACCCATCGAAAGAATGGACAAAGCACTCGTGAGGAGAATTATCAGGAGAGCAGTGAGAGCTGTAGAAGGACTCCGTGGAATAGGTTTTATACATATAGAAGCCCTGCTCGATTTGGTAAAATCAGGTCATTCAGGCGACAGGCTTTACCTGCCCAGAGGCGTCCGGGCAATAAAGGGGTATTCAACCCTTACCATCTCTTCCGATCATCCCGCGGCATTAGAAACGCATATTATAGAGGGTCCCGGAGATGTTTTCATAAGAGAGACATCCGTTGTGCTCAGTTGCACATCTATTGATATCCGCGAGCCGACCCCTACAAATGCCCCCTTCGCAGGAGGGGAATTTGAGGGTGGTGACGGCAGGCAGAAGGCTGTGTTTGACGCAGGCAAACTCCGTTTCCCGCTTCAAATCCGTTCACGGAGACCCGGAGACTATTTTTATCCTTCCGGCTTCGGGAAAAAAAAGAAAATCCAGGACTATTTTGTGGACGAGAAGGTGCCGAGAGACCTAAGGGACAGCATACCCCTGCTGCTCAGCGATAAAGAGATTGTCTGGGTCGTGGGATACCGCGCCGATGAGCGCTACCGTATTGATAAAAATACAGTTGAGGCGTTAAAATTCACAATAAGAGCATTATGAACATTATACGGAGGGAATCCATGAAATACAGATTAATCTTTGCAAGCATACGCCGCGAGGCTTTAACAGGGCTCGCAGCGTGCCTGTTCCTTTTCCTGTCACTTGGCCTCGTGCTCCCGGTCCCGGTCAGAGCTGAGATTTCGGACAAAGATGCGACGGAACTCCTGACAAAAATCGGAGATGCGATGGCAAAAGTTGCGGAAAGGGTCACGCCTGCCGTAGTAAATATCTCGACAACCCGAACAGTTAAAGCTCCGGCAAACCCATTTTTCAATGACCCCTTTTTCAAAAAGTTTTTCGGGGAAGGTCCAGAGGAAGCTCAGAAGAGAAAAGTTGCGAGCCTCGGTTCTGGATTTATAGCAACGTCTGACGGCTATATCATTACAAACAACCATGTCATTGAAGGCGCCGAGGATATAGTCGTCAAACTCGCTAATAACAAGGAGCCATACAAGGGCAAGGTTATCGGTATGGATTCACGAACAGATGTTGCTGTGATCAAGATCAATGAAAAAAACCTGCCCACCATTCCATGGGGCAATTCCGATAAAATAAGACCGGGTGAAATGATACTCGCGGTCGGCAACCCTTTCGGCCTGAGCCACAGTGTTACCATGGGAATCATAAGCGCGGTCGGAAGGGAGGGTATGGGAATAAGCGATTATGAGAATTTCATCCAGACTGATGCGGCAATAAATCCCGGTAATTCCGGAGGCCCATTGGTGAATGTAAAGGGTGAGGTGATAGGCGTAACCAATGCAATATTCAGCACCAGCGGGGGCTATCAGGGGATTGGGTTTGCAATTCCTGCAAATATGGTCAAGAATGTGATGGACAGCATTATCAGCCAGGGCAAAGTGGTGCGAGGCTGGCTTGGCGTTCAGATACAGCCGCTCACCGCTGACCTTGCCAGGCAGTTCGGATTAAAAGATGATAACGGCGTCTTGCTGGTAGATGTTACAGATGGAGGCCCCGCTGCTAAAGCCGGGATGAAAGGTGGCGATGTTGTGGTCGAATACGACGGCAAAAAGATAAACGATCCCTACCATTTTAAAAATATGGTTGCTGAAACTAAACCGGGCAGACAGGTGGCTGTAAAGATGATCCGGGAAGGCAATCTCCTGACTGCAAATGTTACTATCGGTGAACTGCCTGTTGAGACTGCGGTCATCCCGAATGTTACGATCGATAATGCTTTAAGGGGAGTTTCAGTTCAGGACCTCACTGATGAATATCGTCAGAAGCTGAATATCAGCGGAAAGGACCGGGGCGTTATAGTGAGCAATATCGATGAGGACAGCCCCGCCCTCGGTATCATCAATAAAGGTGATGTCCTGCTCGAAATAAACCGGAAACCGGTACCCAATACAAAAGAATACACTAAAGCGATAGCCGGCATTGAGAGCAATCAGGACGTACTGGCGCTGATCGTGAGGGGCGGCGTTCGACAGTACATAACTGTGCCGGCTAAAGGTACGAAATAAAGAGATCATCAGAATCGGAGAAGGGGAGAAAGGGAGAACCTGCGAAAAGGCGTTAGCTCCCCTTCACCGATTTTCGCTGAGTATCTGGACCATTACTTCTGTACTCATGACAAGACCTTCCAATGTAAGGCGGAGGTAGCAGTCTTCGATCTTGATAAGGCCGTGGCGCTTCAGGGCATCCACGGCCTTGTTTTTCAACAACCTCTCTTTGTCAGGTATGAGTCGCATATCGATCCCTTCAGTCTTCCGTAATCCGAGAAAAATCATTTCGTTAAACTCATCCTGTTCCGTAACAGCTATCTCCTCGTTCACCGGCATCACCGAACTATTGATCGATTCCATATAACTGTCGAGGTCACGGATGTTGCCTGACCGTTTGCCTTTAAAAAAAGAGTGCGCGCCTGCGCCAACTCCGAGGTATTCCCCCCGGTCCCAGTAGTTGATATTATGAACAGATTCATATCCCGCTTTTGCAAAGTTTGATATCTCATAATGAAGATACCTATGCGCCTTCATTTTTTCGAGCGCCGCATAATACATTTCAATGACAAGCGATTCATCCGGCAGCGCATAAACGCCTCTTGCCAGGTTGGCATGCAGGAGCGTGCTCTCTTCCGGCGTAAGCTCATAGGCCGACACGTGCTCTGGAAAAAACTCAAGCGCCCTACTCATTGTATTTTCCCATATATCCATATGCTGACCCGGAATCCCGTATATCAAATCAAGCGAGATATTATCGAAGCCGGCCTTTCTTGCAGCGCTTACCGCAGCAAACGAATCCTCCTCAGTATGACTTCGGCCAAGAGTGCAAAGCTCCCGGTCTGAAAGAGATTGCATCCCAATACTAATGCGGTTGATGCCGGTTTCCCTTAAAGCAGCCAGCTGCCTTTCGGAAACTGTTCCCGGGTTCGCCTCAATAGTTATTTCAGCCCCGGAGGCTATGGAAAAAATTTCCCTTACCCCTGACAAAATAGCAGCTACCTGCTCAGAGGAAAAGAGCGTTGGGGTGCCTCCGCCAAGGTAGACTGTCTTGAGATCGCCTGCAATATCACGTCTCAGCTCCATTTCCTTCAAAAGGGCATATACGTATTTCCAGGACTCATCCGCGCCGGAGCGGCCAATAGGAATAGAATAAAAATCGCAATAGTCGCATTTTGCAATGCAGAATGGGATATGGATGTAAAGATAATGTACCATGACCTTCAACTTACTAAAAATACCTGCTGTTTGTCAAAGGGCTCGCGAATAAATAACTTGTGCATTCAGGCGCTCAGACTTGGGTCAGGTTTGGCTGATCCGACTGAGCAAAACCGCAGGCGTAGCACAGCTACGTTGAGGATTTTACGACTGAGGATCGGGCAAAGATGGCCTAAATCTGAGATGCATCAATGTGCAAGTTATTTATTCGCGAGCCCTAAAAGTTGACGGAACCTTTAGTTAATGAAATAATTTAATTAGGAGGAGTTAGCAGCCATGATTTTATTAGTGTAACCTTCTGCTTTTGTTTATCGACTATAAAATTAAGAGGAGAGGACGAATCTGCTCATATAGTAATGAACAAGTATATCTAAACCGTAAAGGAGTGTGGAAATGAAAAAAATTTTTGTTGTTATCTTCGTTGTTTTTGCGCTGCTTTTAGCAAGCGCACTGCCCGGGCAAGCATGGGACCGTGGCCACTGGGGCGGCGGTTGGAGAGGAGGCGTTTGGATAGGCCCGGGATGGGGCTGGGATCCGTGGTTGTGGGGACCTCCGTACTATCCGTACTATGGCGGCTACAATCCTTACTATGCGGCTCCACCTGTTGTTGTCCAGCAGCAGCCTCAGCAATATGTCCAGCCGGCCCCTCAACAAGAGGAACAGAGCTACTGGTATTTCTGCGGCAATCCTCAGGGCTATTACCCTTATGTGAAAAAGTGTCCTGGCGGATGGATGAAGGTTGCGCCGCCTTCAACACCACCAGACTATGAGTCTCATGGGGAACCAGCTCAGGCCCCACCGTACCAGGGGAGGTAAAGAAATGATGAAACGCATACTTAACATCTTTTCCATTCTGATATTGCCGGTTATATTGATGGTCAGCGGATGTGCGACGGTGCCTATAGGTCCAAGCGTTTCGGTGCTGCCGGGCACCGGAAAGTCGTTCGAGCAATTTCAGGCTGATGACGCCGTCTGCAGGCAATGGGCTTCACAGCAGATCGGAGAGTCCCCTCAACAAACGGCCAATCAGAATACCGTCACAGGGGCTGCCGTCGGCACGGTCATCGGCGCCGGCTTGGGCGCAGCCATCGGAGCAGCCGCAGGCCATGCAGGCACGGGCGCAGCCATAGGAGCAGGAAGTGGTCTTCTTGTAGGGACCGCCTCAGGAGCAAACGCAGGACGGGTTTATGGCTGGGAGGCACAGCGTCGGTACGATATAGCTTATACGCAGTGCATGTATGCCAAGGGCAACCAGGTTCCAGGAGCGATGGCGCCGGCCAGTCGTGTCAGAAGAATGCCACCTCCTCCACCTCCACCACCACCCGATCTTAACTCTGAACAGCCGGTCTACCCGGCTCCTCCACCTCCTCCACCAGGGCCCCCCTACGCGCCGCCGCAATAGCTGCGTGGTTTGGGGGTAAGGGAAGTTATTTATTTAGTGATGGTCCGACCGCTGAAGTTTCATCAGCGGTCGTGATCATCACCAAAGAAAATGCCACGTAGCACGACAAACAGTTAATCATCCATTAAATGTAACCCGTAATTGACATCAGGCTCGACCTATTGGTAGTATTTATTCATACCAGCCTATTCTTGAGAAGTCCATGCCGGAGTTAATTATGTTGAAGGGATTTTTCATCCAAGAGCATAAAAAATGTGTGCGATAGAATATAACCGGAAATGCTCACAGTTGACTTTCGGTCCACCTGCGGGTATTTTTTATTTGTTGCGGGATGGTGAGATTGTTCGACTGGATTTTTGTTTCCGCGCTCGCTTAACTTTTGTGAAGAATTTAGCAGACTCCTCAAGCATAAGAAATTTTGTCCGGACCGGGACTTTCTGATAGCTTGCTATTTGCTCTGCTGAACGGTAATAGATAAGTAACTTACCTGTCACTATCAACCTCCCTTCGGCGTTTCAGATGATACACGTCCGCGATATCCTGTTCTCTTGCCACTCCCTGTTTCATCTTAATAAGGTCGTTGATAGACATAACAGGGAACGAGATGTGCCCGATACGAAATGTTTCTCGTAGGCTGAAGGCCTCCTCAAACGAAACAGTATCGTCGAACACAAGGTCAAGAATAAGCATCTGGTTTTGGGAATGGATTAGACGAAGTGCGATCATGTCCTTCTCCCGACGCCACTTAGCTATCGATTCTAGGGTGATGTCCTTGTACTTAACCGGGATGGAGGGCTTTAGCTTAAGCAGCTGAGCGGCATCCAAGAACCTCTCTAAGTTAGCCGGGGACATTTCAATGATAATATCGATATCGCCCGTCATTCTCTCAATCCCATACAAATTCACAGCCACTCCACCGACAACTAAATATCTAACCTTCTGGCGGTTTAAAACTGTCAACAGTTCTTCGTACAGGCTTTTTCCTTTCGGCATGAAATTATTATACACGATTATTATTGCGTCAGTTCAGATTCATTCCTGGATTAACTTAGATACCATATCGTAAGCTTAAGCTTCCCTTTATAGACAGTTGTAAAGTAGACTACGAGTAGAAATCGTATAGCTCACAGGAACTGAGACCGGCAAGCAGACGGTTTGCTATGATAGTTTCAAATGATAATTGTTGAATTTGGCACTATTCTTGTCTGTTCAGTAAGGTAGTCCATGCAGGATAATCGTTGATGCAATGTGATCTAGAGCCTTTTGCCCTGAAAATAAGGCGGGCCGGCCGACCCGCCTTATTTTCTGCCTTCTCCGATTCTTCTATTGTTTTACTACGTTGATAGCCTTTGGTCCTTTGGGGCCCTTTTCGACATCGAAAGACACCTGATCACCCTCGGCAAGCGACTTGAAGCCCTCTCCCATGATAGAGGTATGATGGACAAAAACATCGCTTCCATCTTCAGCTGTAATAAATCCGAATCCCTTTGAGTCATTAAACCACTTTACTGTTCCCTTCATAGTGCTATTATTCTCCTTATGATACGAAATAAAAAAACCAAAGACAAAATGCCCGCGGTCACCGGCGATCCTAATTGAGGCTTAAAAAACCCCACCTATTAATAACACTAATAAGCGACAAAAGCAACATGATTATTTTATTTTGCGGGACAGGAAATAGATAAGGCATGCTTTTCCCGACATTCTCTCATTTTTGTAGCGCGGGTAGTGAACCAGCAAAATACTTTTAAGTAGACGTAAAGTGCTCGTCATAGTATGATATGATTAAATAAGGTTTCTGTTTTAAGCTAAAAATGAATATCTTTAAAATTCCTTTCAAAAAGGAGGTTTTATGGGATCATTCAAAGATAAAACAGAACGCTTTCTTGTTATTGACCATAGTGATAATTATGCTTTTGTTGCCTGCCAAAGCGGTGAGGAAGTTGGTTTCTTTGTTAAATCCAGGAGATTAAAACCGGATTATTTTTGGGTCCTGAATCTCGCAGACTGCATCATATTACAAGAACGTTTATTTTTCGGACAGGACCATCAATTTGAAAAATTCACACAAGGGAAATAGCTAAGAGGGTCGTATCCATGCTATAGGTACAGATGGGACGGTGTTCACTTTGTTAACTTAGACAAGCTGGTAGCCGGGTGATAAATGCCATCGACCGAGGTGTTCATTTCAGAATGACTTCCTCTACAGAAGTGCGTAGTAGAGTGAGACCGAGCCAGACTGATAGTTTCTATTGAAAATTGGCAGGGTCGAATTATCAAACATCAAGGGCTGACGTCAACTGTCCTCCTTATGGTTCTTGATTTTTTGCTTATAAGCGCCAGTATAAATATTCCCATCTATTTGTTTTCTTACTTTCTCAAACAGATTGTCTTGCGTGCCCTGAAAGGGGTCGCATTCGTACTGACATTGCTCATTAGGACATTTAAAAAAAGAAATGAAGATGCCTTTTACGTCATGGGCAAAAATATTTTCAAGGGGGAAGTGGCATTGTAGACATCGCGGCTTTAAATTATTAGGGTATTTATTGTCACCGAAATAATTCCACGACCAGTGCATACCGATGAAATCGTCTTCTGTATATTTTTTCCAGTCAGGCTCGGGAGTCATCTTGGTAGTCAGGCTCGGGGTTATGTCTCGTTGCATAACGACGGCGCAGGATCAACAGAAGCACGATGAATAATATAGCTGCGACTAAGCAGTGAAACAGTATAAGGAGCCAGAGAGGATTCTTGTATTCAACTGAAAGAACCTTTGTAAGCCAGGAAAATAAACCCGGGCCGAAAAGTTTGATAAAACCACCTATGGCCATAACAATAAGAGCGGATAGCAGTCTGTTGTTACTTATCAGTTCCCAAATCTTTTTAAACATCTTACTCCTATAGAGGCTTCCCCTTGGCACGTTATGAGACCACATCTCCTACTATCGCAATGCAAGGGTATGAATATCCATATTCTTCGTCTTTCATCTCATGAGGGTTGACATATAGCGTCAAGAAATCATTCGGCATGTTTCTTATGAGCTTATAGAAATCAGCCAACATCCGTTTTTCATTAGCCTGAGCAGATGGGGAGATGTAGGGCACAATGAACGCAACACCCAGCAAGAGGCAAGCATCTTCTTTAGACTTCTTCGCATCATGAAATGCAAGATCAATATTTTCAGCAATTCTCTTTTCGAGCATTTTCCCGGAATTAGAAGAAAGCGAAAATCTATCATATTTTGCCTCTATTAAATACTGCCTTTTTTTATCAAAAGCAAACCATAGATCGGCCCTGCCTGAATAATGAGATTTTTTATATTTCTTATTTGAGTTAAATTCTTCTAAAGCTAAAGCGCCAGATTTCCACACTGCTCCAGCCAAGATACTAATAGCCGCACGCTCGTTATACCAGTATGGACAGTCTTCGCCTACATAGGTATTACAGTACTCTTGATTGATATTAATCCATTGTAGGAAAATAGGTTCCAGAGCACTGATTCTCTTGTGCCTCACCAGAACCGCAGATTCGATTGGTCTCCTCATCTTGTTCATGCCGCCTCCAATGAGGAATTATATCATGAGTGAAGGATGCGGCTTCAGGAAGTTCTCCCTGAAATCCCGCACACATCACACCTCCCATGAAGACGTCCAAATAAGCGATTTGTTAGTTATTTCTCAATCTATCTGCCATTAGAAAGAAACCGCGCTTTTTGTATCTACAAACTGCAAGATTATGTTGTATACGATCAGTCGGTAGAATAGCAACATTCGCAGTAAGGCGATCGTATGTCGATACAACAATACTTTTCTCATTCGATATTGCAACAGTACTCCACTTTTCTTTTCTCAACTGAGAGGATTCTACTTCGTCCCTCCGCCCATACACCAAATAACATCGAACTGTCTTATGATCGTTCTTTATGTTATAACCCTGAAACAAATCTGCACACATAGATAAAAGAATTTCAATATTTTTCTCTCCCCACAGTTTCCAGTCTCGTATCTGTTGCAGAGAATGATTAAAGTCTTGGGTGAAGGATGAATTCCTATTAAATATCTTTTTCCTATGGCGCTCTATTTCAACGAAGGTAAATTGTAACATCATCGAATTAAGAGTTACGAATGCAAAGTCTGATTCGTAATCATTGCCAAAAGGAAATTTAGAGATTATGACACCTCTGCGAGGTCCATTGTGATAATCATAAAGCCCTGGGAGAAAATATGGGAAACGCTCTAAATATTTCTGAACTTTACATTCCTTTGAATCAGAATCTAATAAATGTTCCCATGTCTTTAACATCTCATCTTTTTTTGTAGACTCAGCCATATGTTTTACAAGCATTTCTTGGTGAGCAGGATTATCATATTGAATCGTAATATATGGGCTGAGTGTTGTCTCCATTGCGTCTCCTATAGTTTAACATGAGCTGGCAGATACCGGCTTGCTGGTGATTGCTGGCTCGATGGAGGGGGATCCCAATTCCCTCTGTTTCCGCTCCACCACCGTAAATTTACGCCTCTGTCAACTTTATATATTTCTAACAGTAATCCGCGGCTTTAATCAATAGGAAAATATGTGGACTGTCAGGTGTTATACGTAGCTTCACATAACAGGTGGTCAGCGCAAAATTTGCTTTATTAGCGCATTCATCGGTGGCCAGATTTCGAATCGGGCGGCAGGTGCCTGGCAACGAAGAAAATCCCAAATGATATAACAAGGGTAATGCAGGCTATTGTGTATGCCAGGGATTTCCCATGCCATAAACCGACAAGCCAGGTCCTGAAATCATGGGCAAGCACATTCGCCTTTCCTCCATATAGTTCCAGATCATGCAAATAAATCTTGGAATTCTCAAAATCCAGAGCATTGTCCGAATCATTCTCAGCTGTCAGATAAATCAGGACGGAACTACCCAAACCAAACAGTAGTATCACAGCGCTAATCAGGTAAAGGCGCGTTTGCTTATTTGTGATTTTCCATATCATGTTCTGCCTGTTTTTCCCACATCATTGTCTGCCTTGCCAAACAGTGCACACTCAGCGCAGTGCATGGAACTGCACACCCCGGCTATACCCTGGTGACACAGGGCAAAATCATATTTGAGGGGATCTTCCGGGTCCATCGTTTTAAGAGATTCGGTTATTTCTACCGCAGTTTTCCAATCCTGTGCCGACCTCCGGGTGAAACCCAGGCATCGTGAAATGCGCGCGATATGCACGTCAAGAGGGATGACAAGTTTATTTTTTGGAATTCCCTTCCATATTCCGAAATCGATATCACGGTCCCGTATCATCCATCGCAAGAACATATTCATTCGCTTGCAGGCGCTGCCGCGCGAAGGGGAAGGGAAAAATTGAAGCAGCCCTTCCCTTCTCATATCGTTTCCATATACTGCAGCCATATCCAGGCCCAAAAAAATATCGATAAGCCCGGCCAGCCCCCCTTCTACAGAAGAATCACTCTTTCTGTAGTGCTGTTTAAAGGCAGACTCCAGGCTGCCATACTTCCTGAGAACTCTGCTTAATACATATAGTAGACCTATAAAATCATCGTTCCTGTTAAAACGGTAACGCAACCCGGCAAAGAGGTCTCTCTGGCTGCTGACATTAAAATGAAGAAGAAAGTCGCTGGGACTCGGACCCATCCTGCTCAGAAGAGCTTTAACCACCGGCTTAAACAGCGTTACTTTGCCATAAGCGAAGCAGGAGGCGATAAAGCCGCTTATTTCGATATCCTCAGGTCTTGTATACTGATGCGGCAACTCTATGGGATCATGCGCGATACGTCCCTGGAAGTCGTAGTCACTGTAAAACCTATCAAGTTTATGTTTTAATGATTGTGTCATTTCCATCTAACCCACATTATTCATAAATTTATACAAGAAGCAGGCGGGACATGGTGCTGAGCGGACTTTGACAGCCTAAGTGACACCAAGGACGGTGACACAGGCTGTCATAGCCTCGGAGCAAGGCTGGATGCCTTGCGAGAATGAGTGAAGCACTGTGGCCTGACTGCTTCTTGTATAAATTTATGAATAATGTAGCTATAAGACTAACCCGAAGAGTATTTCTCTTTCTTGCATATCGATCTTGTCAATTCTGACTGTCAGACTTTTACCAAGGCCCAATTTCGTTTTTTTGTGAACACCGTAAAGGCTCATTTCCTTTTCATCGTACCGGTAGAAGTCATCGGTCATGAAGGAAATGTGGAGCAGTCCTTCGACATAATAATCTTTGAGCCGCACCCTCAAACCATGGGGCATTACCGATATGATTGTGCCCTCGAATTCATCGCCTACCTTATCCCGCATAAGCCACACTCTCATGGCTTTCAAAACAACCCTCTCAGCCTCATCTGCCTGCCGCTCAGTTTTGGATGAGGTAAATGCAACATCAGGCAAAAGCGACCCGAGTTCCTTCGTCTGGCGGTCGCTCAACTGATTTTTTTGGAGCACAGCCCTCAAAATCCTGTGGACAACAAGGTCCGGATACCTTCGGATCGGTGAAGTGAAATGAGTATAGGAGCCGGAGGCAAGTCCGAAATGCCCCGCGTTAACAGGACTATAGCGTGCCTGTTTTAGGCTTCTCAGAATCATATGGTTAAGGATCTCCTCTTCCGGCTTACCGCTTATTTGTCTTAGCAGCGCAGGAAAATCACGCGGTTTTAATCCCTTATTGCTCCTGATTATGCCCAAGGTATTCATCATTTTCACAATGTTTTCGAGTTTCAAGGGGTCGGGTTCCTCATGCACTCTGTAAAGAAACGGAACATCAAGCCTTTCAACATACTCCGCGACCGCCTCATTTGCCGCGATCATGAACTCCTCTATGATCATGTGAGCGAAATTCCTCTCAGTTTTTATTATCGCTTCGAGGTTGCCCTGCATATCAAGGAGCACCTCAGGTTCAGGCAGATCAAAATCAAGGCTGCCACGTTTAAGTCTCTTCTCTTTGAGCGCATTGCACAGTGCACCCATGAGCTCGAATTTATCAATAAGATGATGATAGCGCCTGCGCTCTTCCGGGTCATGATCAATGAGAATTTTCTTCACGGATGTGTAAGTCATCCGCTCGTCGCTTCTGATAAGACTTGGATAGAACCGGACAGACCTGACATCAGACCGTGTCCCGAATTCCATTTCAACACTAAAAGCAAGCCGGTCTTCTGCCGGCCGCAGACTGCAGAGGTCTTCGGACAGCTCCGGCGGGAGCATGGGGATGACCCTGTCCGGGAAGTATACGCTCGTCCCTCTCTTTCGGGCCTCCAGATCAATAATTGAGCCCCACCGCACATAATACCCGACATCCGCGATATGGACCCAGAGGCGGTAACCGCCTTCTGTTTTCTCTATGGACACCGCATCATCGAAATCCTTTGCCTTTTCCCCGTCAATGGTAACTGTCGGGAGATTGCGAAGATCGGTCCTTCTCCGCGATTTTGATTTTCCATCAAGTTCTTCCTGCGACTGCTCATAAAGCGCATGTGCCTCTTCAAGCACTTCGGAAGGAAATCTTCGCGGCAGATTCATTTCATCAATGATAAGTTCGACTTCATCCAAAGGTGTTTCGGGCTTTTTCAGGACTTTAACGACACGCCCGGCCGGTGGGCGTTTATCGGTAGGATAGCTTATTATCTCGGCAATAACACTATCACCACTCATGGCTTTGCCTGCATCGCGCGGTGCTACATACAGGTCAAACGGCACTGACCTGTTCTTCGGTTTTATGTATGACGCCGATCTGCCTGCCTCGAAGGTCCCGGCTATCCTTGTATGAGAACGTTCAAGTACCCGTATTATCCTGCCTTCGCGCCGATGCCGCTGCTCAATACGGGCCATGACCCTGTCATTGTTCATCGCTCCGAGCGTGGCCCGTGCCGGGATAAAAATATCCCGCTCCCCGGGCTGTTCAGAGATTACGAATCCGTATCCGTCACGGTGGGCCTCAAAATACCCGGTTGCAAGATTCATCTCTTCAGCAGGACCGTAAAGTCCGTTTCTCGTCCTTACAATAGTCCCCTCACCGACCATTTCCCTCAGCAACCGTTTAAGTTTGCGTCTTTCAGAAGGTGAGAGATCCAGCAATAAAACGATATCATTGAATCTGAGCGGCCTGGTGACCTTTTCCCGGAAAGATGATGCAAGGAACTCTTTTGTAATCATCGGCAACTAATCCTGTTGATACATGATGGAATGATCAGCGCTCAGAGGTCTCGGGCGCTTCTAGGGAAGGTACAGGTTCCGAAGGGGGTTCAGGCTGTGGTAAGGTGGAATGAGGGAAGTTAAATCTCACCACTTGACCTTCGGCGCCGAGGTCTTCAAAAGATTTACCGTCAAAGTTAATCTTTGCACCTGCGGCATTTCCAACAGTAAGAACGAGAGACTCATTGGCCCCGAAACTCACCTTGTCCCCCTTATACAAAAGCATCTGCTTATTTTCAGTGCCGTCTATAACAACCCTTATCCACACTCTATCAGTGGCATAAATATTGAGCATATGCTTCTTTTTAGCCGTTGCGATCTTTTCACCCTGCAATTGAGGCTTTTCCTGCTTTGATGCCAACCTGTCCTTTGCGTCCTTTGGTACAGAAGGTTTCTCCAGTGATTTGTTCATCTCCGGGACATGGGTAGCATGCTCCGGTGACTGTATAGGAGGTTGTGGGTTCCAGGATGACGGCGGCGATGACGTCCAGGGGACCTGCACAGTCTGTTCATTCCCATGTGTTGCAGGTGGTGTATTTTTCCTTGCAGGCAAAAAAAAGTATATGCCCGCCGCAATAGCGACAGCAAGAACAATCCATAAGATTTTGAAAGGGAACGTCTTGCGAGAGCGACTGAAAGCACCCTCAGGTACGAGCAGCATGTCCACATCTTCCATATCGCCTTGGACTTTAAAAGCATCAAGGCTTTCAGCTACCTCCCTTGTAAAAGTAGCCACTGTTTTTCCGTTATAAGTCTCTTTTTCTTTACCTGCCTTATTCTCCCGAAGATATTTTTCGTAAGGCTCGATTGCGATGTCCACAGGGATACCAAGAAATTCAGCATATTCTCTAATGTATCCCCTTGTATAAACCTCAACTGGAAGCTTATCGAACTCTTCCTCTTCTATTGACCTGAGATAGGCGCCTTTTATGCGGGTCACTTCAGCAATAGTCCGAAGTTCTTTCCCCAGTTCTTCCCTGCGCTCTTTCAGTAATTTTGACATTATTACTAAGATATCACAATTTATTAATAAATATAAAGGGATAGAAAGGCAATAGGCAAAGGAAAAGGCTCTGTCTCTTTTATTGTCTTTGGCCTATTGCCCATCGCCTATTTTCTTTTCGTATATTCTGTATTTCTTGTATAACAATCCCCCGAATAGTTCGATTATCCTTTGCACCCTGAGGTTGTCCTCAAGAATCCACGAAAATTCTACATTCCTGTACCCGCCCCGCTTCACGATATTCTTATAACCCTCCGCAAGGAGCAGAGCATCAACGCCACGGTTTCTGTACTCCGGTTTGATTCCATAGAGAAGTACCCTGAGCGAGGTGATTCTTTTTGAGAAATACAGCGCTTTCAGCAGTGTTACAGGTGTGAGCTTGCCGTGCATATGCTTTAACACTGAATTAAAATCCGGCAAGAACCCTAGAAAACCGACAGGTTCTCCATCCTTTTCAGCAATCAGAGTGAACTCAGGCACAACCAGGGGCTTCATCCTTTCAGCACTATAGGAAATTTCTTCATCAGAGAGCGGAATAAATCCCCAGTTGTCCTTCCATGAAGAATTATAAATATCCTTGAACAATTGCATATCGGCCAAGAAATTTTTCATGTTGATAGGCCTTGCCGCTATCCCTTTTTTTTCAGCCAGCGCAGCGACCCTCACGACCTTTTCTGGTGGAGTGCCGGTAAACGCATAATTATACGCGTAGAGGTCCTTGGCTTTCGACATCCCCCAGCCTTCCATCAGCTTGTTATAATAAGGCGGGTTGTACGACATCATGAGCACCGGGGCACTGTCAAACCCCTCAATAAGGAATCCGCATTCGTCATTGGTCGAGAAATTCATCGGACCCCGCATTATATTCATGCCCTTTTTCCTCAGTTCATCGTAGACGGTCCTGAGAAGGGCGTCTGCAACACGAGAATCGTTGACGCTCTCAAAAAAACCGAAAAAGCCGGCGTTATCCTTATGATAACTATTATGCTCAGGGTTGATAATGGAAACAATGCGACCGGCAGGCAGCCCGTTTTTAAAGGCCATAAAAAATTTGACTTCAGCCTGCCTTAAAAAAGGGTTACTGGTGGAATAGTGGGTTTTCATGTCCCGCACTAACTGGGGGACAAAATAAGGGTCTCTCGCGTAAAGAGAAAATGGAAATTTTATAAAGGCCTTTAGGTCACTCTTTGTCCCTGATTCTCTGACCTCGATCTCGGCCCCGGCTCGATTCATTATATAAGCCCCAATGACTTACCTACTTTCTTAAAGGCTTCGAGTACGCGCGAAAGTTGCTCATCCGTATGCGTAGCCATATAGCTTGTCCTGATAAGCGCCTTCCCCTGCGGCACTGCTGGAGAGACAGCGACATTGGCAAACACACCTTCCTCCTGAAGCATAATCACGGCGCGGAAAGCTGTTTCGTCCTCTCCGACTATGATTGGTATCACAGGCGTCTGACTGGGTCCGGTCTGAAACCCGAGCTCTGTAAAACCCTGCATCATCGTATGGGTATTTTTCCATAGTCTCGCTCGCCTCTCGGGTTCGCTCTCTATAATGTCGATGGCAGCACTCACCGCTGCTACAGAGGCGGGCGGCGGACTGGCACTGAAAATCAATGAACGTCCGAAATGCTTGATATATTGCACGACATCCTCGTCGCCGGCAATAAAACCTCCGATGGAAGCGAGCGACTTGCTGTAAGTGCCCATAATAAGATCCACATCTTTTTCCATGCCGAAGTGTTCTACAGTCCCGCGTCCGGTCTTCCCGAGAACTCCGATTCCGTGAGCGTCATCCACCATAACACGGGCGCCGTATTTACGTGCTATCCGCACTACTTCAGGCAGGTCTGCAATATCTCCCTCCATGCTGAACACTCCATCAACGACCAGCATCTTACCCCGTCCGTTATTGTCGGAAAATACTCTATCGAGATCCGACATATCATTGTGTTTGAACCGCCTGACCTCACCATACGATAATTTGCAGCCGTTGACGATACTGGCATGGTCCATCTTATCTATAATTACCACATCATCCTTGCCCACCAGAGCCGATATTACTCCGAGGTTCACCTGAAATCCGGTAGAAAAAACAAGCGCCGACTCCTTCCTCATAAACCTGGCAAGCTTTTCCTCCAGCTTTACATGAATATCCAATGTTCCGTTGAGAAAACGGGAACCGGCGCATCCTGTCCCGTATTTCTTTATCGCCTCTATCGCCGCTTCTTTTACTTTCGGATGATTTGTAAGGCCAAGGTAATTATTCGAGCCCACCATTATCATCTTCCGTCCATTCAAAATAACTTCGGGGTCCTGCGCGCTCTCGATAATCCTGAAAAACGGATAGAGCCCGGCATGCTGCAGTTCCTTTGCTTGTGTAAACTTAAAACACTTTTCAAATATATCGACTGTTTCGGTCATAGCCACTGATGGATCCTGTACCAATCAAATGTCCACCTTGCTCCTTCCTTGATTTTTACCTGAGGCTTAAATTTCAGCCTCTCTGCTGCTTTTGACATGTCGCATATCCAGTCTGAATACCTGAGTTCCCGTATCTTGTCGGCATTAATAATTGACGACTTGCCATACCGTTCTGAAATCAACCCTGCGACAGACATGGCAAATCGCGGGATTTTGAATTTTACAGGCCGCTTCTGGACCGCATCGGCTACTGCATTAATAATATCATCAGAGGAGTAAATGACGCCGTCAGACATAAAAAAAATCTCCCCCCCGGCATTTTGGTCAAGTGCAGAGAGTAGTATACCATGTATCAAGTCTTCAATATATATAAAAGAATAATGGCTGCTACCCCACATGGGCGCAAGGCCCGCCTTTACCATCTTGAAAAAAACAAGCAAGTCTTTGTCCCGCGGTCCGTATACGGCAGGAGGCCTGATGACAACAACAGGTACATCGTTCCTGTGCTTCAGGACAAATTGCTCCCCAGCCAGCTTGGATTTCCCGTAGAGTGAAACAGGGGCCGTAGAACAATCCTCTTTCAGCGGGACCCCATCGCTGCTCGGACCAGCGGCCGCAAGACTGCTCATATAAACAAAGCGCTTGATGCCGCTATTGTTTTCGAGCACAGCCTGCAGGATGTTCTCGGTGCCTTTTACATTTGCTTCTACAAAAGCCGCTTCGGAACACGCCTTTGTCAATCCCGCAAGATGGAAGACATAATCAACCCCGGCCACAGCCTCATATAAAGACTCCTTATGGGTACAATCGCCCTTCACCAGTCTGACATTCAGGTCTTCAATATAGCTTACATCCGACGTGTTCCTTACCAGGCAGGTGACACTAAAACCTTTGCTTATGAGAGCATTGGTAAGGTGGCTCCCGATAAAACCTGTTGCACCGGTGACAAGGGCTTTCATACTGACGTCTATTGTAAGGAAGGTTTAACTATTTTTTCAAGGAAGAACCGCCGGGTAGTGGGTCAGACTGACCCGCTACCCTCTTCTGACCTTTATTTTAAGTCCATGTACCGCTTCGACGACAACAGCGCTGCCTTTCGGAACATGCTCTTCAGACCAGCCAGACCACAATTCGCCATGAACACGAACGGTACCCCCTTGAGGCGTAATATCGGACCACGCCGTACCTTCGAGACCGATAAGACTCTCAGCACCGGTAAGCGGCCTTTTTCTGAATGCCTTGTAGGCAAGCCTGACCGTTAATACAAACAAGAGGGTTGTGACAAGAACAACCGGAACTATGACGGCAATTGAGAGTTTGAACAATGGCGATGAAGATTCGAAAAGCATGAGCGATCCGAAGACAAGCGCCATTACGCCGCCGATAGTAAGAATGCCGTGAGATATGATTTTCACTTCAAGGATGAAAAGAACAATGCCCATAATAATAAGCATCAATCCGGCATAATTCACCGGCAAAGTCTGCAGAGCATAAAATCCGAGGATAAGACAAATTCCACCCATTACTCCCGGGAAGATCGCACCCGGATTCGTGAATTCAAAGAAAAGGCCGTAAAAACCGAGGAGCATCAGTATATAGGCCACATTGGGGTTGCTGATCAGGTCCAATATCTTATTCCTCAAGTTCATTTGGCGCTCGACAATTTTGGCTCCGGCTGTCTTCAGCACGTGTTCTCCGGTAACAGTTGTTACTTTTCTGCCGTCAATTTCTGAAAGCAAGGCCGCAACATCCTTTGCAACCAGATCAATTACCCCAAGATTCAAAGCCTCGGTTTCCGTAATTGAAACACTCTTCCGAACCGCATCTTCAGCCCAGCTCGCATTCCTCCCCCGCTGGGCTGCAATCGTTCTTATGAAGGCGGCAGCGTCATTGGTCACTTTTTCCGACATGACCTTCTCCATCTTCTCTCCCATCTGAACAGGGTGAGCCGCCCCGATATTTGTCCCGGGTGCCATGGCAGCGATGTGGGCTGCCAGCGTAATAAAAACTCCCGCCGATCCCGCGCGCGCACCGCTCGGCGCAACATAGACAACAACAGGCACAGCAGAACCCAAGATATCCCTCACAATGCTGCGCATCGAACTGTCGAGGCCTCCCGGCGTATCAAGCTCAATAATCAGCGCCTCTGCTTTCATATCCGATGCCTGCTTGACGGCTCCCCCGATATACTCTGAAGCAACGGGATTGATAATACCGTTCACAGTAATTAAAAGCACTTTTTTAGCAGGTGTCCCTGCGCCTTCAGTTCCAGCGGAAATGCGGGACGCGTAACCAACAATCCATAAAAGGAATGGAAAAAGAAAAAGCAGAAGCCCCCAAAAAACAGCCTTTTTATTGTCACTCATACTAAAATTATAACACACAGAACACTTGACACTTGCGCCTGGCACTGATAACATTTCTTCATGCAGTCGGTTATAAGAGACAGCGAGATGAAGGATGTGCTGGCAATTATCCTGGCAGGCGGCAAAGGAGAGCGCCTGCATCCCCTGACCATCCACCGTGCAAAGCCCGCAGTCCCTTTCGGAGGCAAATACCGCATAATCGATTTCACATTGAGCAACTGTCTCAATTCCAATATCAGAAAGATGGCTGTCATCACGCAATACAAATCGCTCTCGCTGGACCGTCACCTTGCCCTCGGTTGGGCCACTCTCTTTAATCCCGAGTTAAACGAATTCTTCATCTCCATCCCTCCCCAGCAACGGGTCAGCGAGCAGTGGTACGCGGGTACCGCCGATGCTGTATATCAAAACATATATTTTATCGAAAAGGAGGCGCCTCCCTATCTCATCATCCTTTCAGGAGACCATATCTATAAGATGGACTACTCGGAAATGTTGGCCTTCCACAAGGAAAAGGGTGCAATCGGTACGGTTGCGGCGATAGAGGTAGATAAGAAGATGGCATCCTCCCTGGGCGTAATGGAGGTTGACGATGACTGGCAAATAATCGGCTTTGAAGAAAAGCCTGAGAAACCCAAGACAATTCCGCACAATAAGGACCGGTGCGTAGCATCCATGGGCGTTTACTTCTTCAACACCGATATGATTATCGAAGAACTTAAAAAGGATGCTGCTATGTTGACTGCGCATGATTTTGGCAGAGATATCATCCCGGACCTGCTTAAAAAAGGACGGCTCTTCGCATACAATTTTAAAGATGAAAACAAAAAGGCGGCCAAATACTGGCGTGATGTCGGAACGCTTGACGCATATTGGGAGGCCAACATGGATCTCTGTTCGGTTGACCCTCTGTTAAACCTTTATGACAATAGCTGGCCTATTCGTACGCGCAAAGTGCAGGGGCCTCCCGCAAAGTTCGTCTTCGCCCAGGAATATAAAGGGGGGAGACTGGGCATCGCGCTTGATTCCACAGTCTGCGACGGCTGTATAATAAGCGGGGGGAGGGTCCAGAATTCCATTCTATCGCCGAATGTAAGAGTAAACAGCTGGGCCCATGTAGAAGAATCTATTCTGATGGAGAATGTCGAGATCGGGAGACACGCGAAAATCCGCAGGGCAATTATCGACAAGGAAGTATACATACCCTCGGACACAGTGATAGGGTATGACATCGAGGAGGACAGGAAAAGGTTTCATGTAAGTCCCGGCGGTATTGTGGTAATCCCTAAAGTAGTAAAAACATCGATGTAAAAAAAGCAGGTAAAGGTTAAGGCTAAGGTTAAGACAGAGATAAAGCTTAAAAATAAGAAGTTATTTTTTGGTTTTTCTTTTATCTTAACCTAAACCTTAACCTTAGCCTGCTTTAAGCTAGCACATTATCAATCAGCCGGGTACCGCCGATATTGATCGCCGCAGCCACGAGGTTCCGCTGCTTGAACTCATTGAGTTCGACAAGGGTCTCTGGATCATAGACGCCCGCGTATTGAATATCGCAAACAAGCGGTTCTGCCCTGAGCATTGCTGTAAGTTTGTTCTTCACCTCTTCCGGCCCGCTAGCGCCGGTTTTAATCATCTTTGAAGAAAACATCAGGGCCTTGTACAAAACAGTCGCTGCCGCTCGTTCGTCGGCACTCAGGTATGTGTTTCTCGAACTCATGGCAAGACCGTCACTCTCACGCGCAGTCGGGCATGTTACTACTTCAATATCCATACTCAGGTCCTCTACCAACCTATTGACAACAACAGTCTGCTGGAAGTCCTTCTGCCCAAAATATGCCCTCGTCGGTTTTACAATATTGAATAACTTACAAACCACAGTAACCACACCGGAGAAATGACCGGGTCTGAAAGCCCCGCAAAGCCGGCCTGAAATACCTTCTACTGTAACATGAGAAGCGAACCCATCCGGGTAGAAGATTTTATCCTCAGGGACAAATAGAATATCTGCTTCCGATGACCGCAATTTCTCCCTATCATTGTCGATGTCCCTTGGATACCTGCCCAAATCTTCTCCGGCTCCGAACTGCAAGGGATTGACAAAAATACTGACTACTACAATATCATTCTCGCTTTTGGCCCTCTTTATAAGGCCCATATGTCCCTCATGCAAAGCGCCCATTGTCGGAACAAAACCAATTGTTTTTCCCTTGCAAAGATGTCTTTTTGAAGTTTCCTGCATTATGCGTGGCATGCGTATCGTTTCCATAACAAATTATAATACAGGCAAAAGGCTAAAGGCAAAAGTCCGACTTCACAAAAAATTCTTTTTTATGATAAGGTGTATGAATCCTTAGAACTTGACACAAGAACTGCAAACTTAAAATGAATGGAGAACAAAATGGTTAAAAAGGTTGTGCTTGCTTATTCCGGAGGTCTTGATACTTCTATCGCAATAAAGTGGCTGATCGAAACCTACAAGGCCGAGGTCATTGCTTTCTGTGCAGACCTTGGCCAGGGTGAAGATCTGAAAGCCGTCCACGAAAAAGCGCTTAAAACCGGTGCTGTCAAGGCATATGTTGAAGACCTGCGGGAGGAATTCGTGCGTGAGTATATTTTCCCCATGCTTCGCGCAAATGCTATCTATGAAGGCACGTACCTGCTCGGCACCTCAATTGCGCGTCCTTTGATAGCGAAAAAACAAATGGCTGTAGCGCTGAAAGAGAAGGCGGATGCCGTAGCTCACGGTGCAACCGGCAAAGGAAATGATCAGGTCCGGTTTGAGCTTACTTATTACGCACTCAAACCCGATATAACTGTCATCGCACCGTGGCGCGAATGGTCATTCAACTCACGGCAGTCGCTCATGGAGTACGCTGCGAGTCATGGAATTCCGGTGCCTGTCACAAAAGAGAAACCGTACAGCACCGACAGGAACATCTTTCATATCAGTTATGAAGGCGGCATACTGGAAGACCCCTGGGCAGAACCCGCTGAAGATATGTATACCATGATGGTGTCTCCTGAAAAGGCGCCCGACACGCCGCGCTATATTGAGATCGACTATAAGGAAGGTGATCCTGCAGGCATTGACGGCAGGACTATGTCTCCGGTTGCCCTTTTTGAAAAGCTCAATACTATAGCGGGTGAAAACGGCATTGGGAGAATAGACATAGTAGAGAACAGGTATGTAGGCATAAAATCCAGAGGCGTTTACGAAACTCCTGCCGGGACCGTCCTCCACACTGCCCACAGGGCGCTGGAATCAATAACGCTTGACAGAGAGGTACTGCATATGAGGGACTCGTTGATTCCTAAATATGCAGAGCTTGTTTATTACGGTTACTGGTTTGCGCCCGAAAGGGAGGCATTGCAGACGCTGATGGACGGTATACAGAAAAATGTCACCGGTACGGTCCGGCTTAAATTATATAAAGGGAATTGTATGGTTGCCGGCAGAAAATCCCCCTATTCGCTTTACAACCCGGAACTTGCAACGTTCGAGGCGGAAAAGGTATATAATCAGAAAAATGCCGAAGGGTTCATCAAACTCAACGCACTAAGGTTAAAAGCAGCGCCTTCAAACAAATAGCTGTCTTACAGACAATATGAAAAAAAAGATCCCTTCACAGAATATAAATGACTTGAAATTCCTCCTTGCCCTTTCCTTTATTGAGGACATAGGGCCCGTTACCACAGGGCGGCTTCTTTCGGCATTCCATACTCCGGAAGCCGTATTTGACGCAGGACTTTCTGAGTTGTCCTCTGTTGGCAAAATAAGCGAATCAAAAGCAAAAAGGATAAAGGAATTTAAGGCGTGGGACAGAATTGACAGGGAGATAAAAGAAGCTGAACAACACAACATACGAATTATCACGCTCTTCGATAAAGAATATCCCGAGCCCCTAAGCCATCTGGACAATGCCCCTGCAATTCTTTATATAAAAGGAGACCTTGCAGAGGATGACCGTTTCGCACTCGCCATGGTAGGTTCCAGGGACATGAGCGATTACGGCAGAAAGATCTCCGCAGACCTGTCATACGAACTAGCTTGTGCAGGGCTTACTATTGTCAGCGGCATGGCCCGGGGCATAGATACCGTCTCCCACTCCGGAGCACTGAAAGCAGGCGGCAGAAGCATTGCGGTGCTGGGCTGCGGTCTCGATGTCTGCTACCCTGCGGAGAACAAAGAACTGATGACGGCCCTTTCCAGGTCTGGATGCGTGATGAGTGAATTCCCTTTGGGGACGCCTCCCCTGAGAGAAAACTTCCCCAGGAGAAACAGACTGATAAGCGGGCTTTCCCTCGGAGTGCTTGTAGTGGAGGCAACAGCGCGGAGTGGGTCACTTATTACTGCCAGGTTCGCACTGGAGCAAGGCAAGGAGATATTTGCCGTTCCCGGTAATATCACGTCCGGCAATGCCCGGGGGACCAATAGTTTAATCAAGATGGGGGCCAAACCTGTTCAAAGTGCTGAAGACATAATAGAGGACTTGTCGCCGCAGATAAAAGGTATGTTAAAAGTCAAAGACTTTTCAGTGCCCCCATCTGCACGACTTGAAATAAATGATGAAGAAAAGGCAATATGTAATATTTTGGGGAGCGATTCAAAGCATATAGACCATATTGTAAGAGAACTCAAGATACCCGCTGCCCGTCTTTCAGGACTTTTGCTCGGACTTGAAATGAAGGGAATAGTCCGCCAGACAGCCGGTAACAATTTTTCTATAGTTTAAGTATGACGCACTAGGAGGACATTTTTGGCAAAACGATTGATAGATGTGCTGAGAGTTCTTGCAAAAGAACTCATTGACAAGGGATACGATGCTGACGATATGCTGAAAAAGGTCAGCGCCTTTGACATAGATTTTTTAACAGTAAAGGAAGAGCTCATAACTCTTGAACTCACAAAATATATCGATGAGACGGAACTTGACACCATCAGGGCCCTTCTTTCCTATATACTTATGAAAGATACCGACCTTGAGACCGAAGAAGTTTATGCGTTTGTTTTCGGCGGTGGACGACACATAACCTGGAACTGAGGAGGTGCGCATTTGAGGTCTCTTGTAATCGTTGAGTCTCCGGCAAAGGCCAAGACCATAAATAAGATACTGGGAAAAGAGTTCGTGTTAAAGGCCTCGGTCGGGCATGTTAAAGACCTGCCTAAAAAAGAGCTGGGGGTCGATGTGGAAAATAATTTCCTGCCTCAGTACGTGACCATTGCGGGCAAGGAAAAGGTATTGAAAGAGACTCAAAAGCGAGGCGAAAAAAGCAGATGTAATATATCTGGCTACCGACCCTGACCGTGAGGGAGAAGCAATTGCCTGGCATATAGCTGAAGATATAAAATCTCCCGGCAATAAGGGCAAGGTCAAACGTGTTACCTTTCATGAAATAACCGCTAAAGCTGTCAGGGAGGCCATACAGAATCCGGGCGATATCGATATCCATAAGGTAGAAGCACAACAGGCCAGGAGAATCCTTGACAGGCTGGTAGGCTATAAACTAAGTCCCTTTCTTTGGAAAAAAGTCAGAAGGGGTTTAAGTGCAGGCAGAGTGCAGTCAGTTGCGGTAAAAATCGTCGTAGACAGAGAGCGTGAAATAGAGTCTTTTAACAAGGAAGAATACTGGACCATCGAGGCGCTGCTTTGTGCGGAACACGGTCAGGGCGCGGATTTCATGGCCCGCCTTTATAAATACAGGGATGCGCTGGTCATAAACCGCGAGGAACAGGAAGGCAAGCGTTTTCTGATTACCGATGCTGCGATGGCGCAGGATATAGCCGACGACATTAAATCAAAAGAGCTTTTCCTCTCTTCTATAGAGCAAAAACTGCGAAAGAGGCCCCCTGCTCCGCCATTCATCACAAGCACGATCCAGCAGGAAGCCTCCCGGCGGCTGAGGTTTCCTGTGAAGAAAACAATGATGGTGGCCCAGCAGCTCTATGAAGGGGTTGAGCTGGGCAAAGAGGGCTCGGCAGGATTGATCACGTATATGAGGACCGACTCTTTTCGGATCGCGCCCGAAGCCCAGCAATGGGCCCGTGAGCTCATAATTAAAAACTTCGGGAATGAGTACGTGCCTGAAAAACCACCTTACTACAAAAGCAAGGGGTCTGCGCAAGATGCACATGAGGCGATCAGGCCCACATATCCTGACAAGACCCCTGAAACAGTAAAACCTTTCTTAAGCAAGGACCAATTTAATCTCTACAGTCTGATATGGAACAGATTCATCGCAAGCCAGATGAGTCCGGCCCAGCTTGAGCAGACAACATTTATAATCGGTTTGAGATCAGAGGGAGTTGAGCTGAAGGGGACCGAGTTGCGAGCATCAGGCACAGTAATAAGGTTCCCCGGCTTCATGGCCCTCTATACGGAAAGCAGAGATGACATTGAGGATGAAGAAGGAGCAATACTACCCAAGTTAAAAGAAAAAGAAACGCTCAGGCAGAAGGAGATAAAAACTGTTCAGCATTTTACCCAGCCTCCGCCGCGTTATACTGAAGCCACCCTTGTAAAGACGCTGGAAGAAAAAGGCATCGGCAGGCCGAGTACATATGCGGCGATACTCTCCACGATCCAGGACAGGAAATATGTGGAGAAAAACGAAGATAAAAGATTTTTTCCGACAGAACTGGGGATAGTCGTCAATGACCTGCTGGTGGACAAGTTCCCTGAGCTGATTGACATGGGGTTTACTGCAAAAATGGAGAATGAACTCGATGAGATCGAAAGCGACAACCTCAAATGGGTCAAGGTGGTAAAAGACTTTTATACCCCGTTTAATCTTGATCTGGCCGAGGCATCAAAAGACATGGCAAAGGTAAAACCTGAGGACATACCCACAGAAGAAGTGTGCGAAAAGTGCGGCTCCCCAATGGTGATTAAATGGGGCAGGCACGGGCGTTTTCTTGCATGCACCGGCTATCCGAAGTGTAAAAACACAAAACCGCTCGAAGGTGATAACAACTCACAGAAAACGGAACCTGTCCTTACTGATGAAACCTGTGATAAATGCGGCGCGCCAATGGCCATTAAACGTGGCAGGTTCGGCAAGTTCCTGGCATGTTCGCGCTATCCGGAATGCAAAAATACAAAACCGATCTCAACCGGGGTAAAATGCCCGCTCGACGGAGGAGATATTGTTGAAAGGAAATCTAAAAGGGGCAGGTCGTTCTGGAGTTGCAGCAACTACCCGAACTGCAAATTTGCACTCTGGCTCAAGCCTGTGCCTAAGCAGTGTCCCAAATGCGGTGCGCCCTTTTTGACGGAAAAGCGTAATAAGGCCGGAGAGGTGTTCCTCGCCTGCGAAAACAAGGCCTGTGATTACCTGGAAGAGGAGAAAAAAGAAGACACTTCAACTGAAGCTGCATAATGAGGCGTCCTCTCATCATCGGCATTGGCGGCAGCCACAGCGGCGCCGGGAAAACTACTATCGCATCGATGCTGCTTTCCGAACTTAGTTCGGAGTCGCGTAAACCGGTCGCACACCGCAGATGGGGCGCTATCAAATATACGAAAACTGCTTTGTACGCATCACTCATTGATGACAGGGCCATCCTCGACCGGAAAGATAAAGACACCGGCAGGCTGCTCAAGGCAGGCGCTGAGGAAGTGTTATGGATCAAGGGTCCCCTGGAGGAGATCAAAGAGACCGTATCCATGGCAATCGACAGGCTGTCCCATCTTGACGGCATTATCATAGAAGGGAACAGCGCAATTGAGTTTTCAAATCCCGATGTAGTAATATTTACATTGGGTGATCGGGGAGAAGAAATTAAAAAGGCTTCAGCGCTCCGGCTAATTAAACATGCTGATATTATTGTATTTCCAAGAAGCAGTATGCCGCATGACTCAGATAAACATGTTTATTCTGCCCGAGTGGTATATCTTGACCCTGAAGACAGAAAAACGGTACAGGAGTTGTTAACGTGTATGGATGAAGTTATCGAAGAACGCATCCTTGACAGGATCAAACATTTGTTGAAGGAAAAGAGTGTGGATGGCAGAATCAGCTGCAATGCTGCCCGGGGAATCGCTGAAGAGTTAAAAGTACCCTACCGGGAAATAGGAAAGGCTGCCAATGAATTGAAGATAAAAATCAGGAATTGCGAGCTTGGCTGCTTCTGATGGGGACCGCACTTTTTGAACTGGCCCTCACCTGTTATCTCGCGGTAACCATTATAGTCATTATCGAGCTTTTCAGGGGAAGCAAGGGATCATCTAAACTGATGCTGATTGTCACCGGCGCCGGCTTCCTCCTGCATTCGGCAAGCATTGTCTACCGCTACATCGCTGCCGGGCATCTGCCGATCACAAGCATGCACGAAGCTGCGTCCTTCTTTGCCTGGTGCATAGTACTCATATTCTTTTTCCTGGAATACCGCTACAAGATAGGAATCATAGGCAGCTTTATTCTCCCCATTGTTTTTTTATTGATGCTTTCCTCATCTGTGCTTCCACAAGCGATACATCCGCTCAGCCCGGTGCTGCAAAGCTACTGGCTGGGCATACATACCTTCCTGGCCTTTCTCGGCAATGCCGCGTTTGCAGTTGCCTTCGGTATCGGCATAATGTACCTGCTGCAGGAACACTACCTGAAATCTAAACATACACACGGCCTTTTCAAAAGATTGCCGAGCATACAGGTGCTCGACGAAATAAACTACAAATTGATTACCCTGGGCTTTCCTCTTTTGACTCTCGCCATAATCAGCGGCGCATTATGGGCTGAAAGCGCCTGGGGAAGTTATTGGCGCTGGGACCCTAAAGAAGTGTGGTCGCTTATAACATGGTTTATTTATGCCCTGATCCTGCATATCAGGCTTACAGCAGGATGGAGAGGAAAGAGGGCCGCCATTCTCTCGATTATCGGTTTCCTTATCGTCCTATTCACTTTCTTCGGGGTAAATTTCCTCTCTATGAAGAGCCTGCATTCATTCTCATGAAAGTACTTGTAGTAGGGTTAAATCACAAAACCGCCGACGTTGAAGTGAGGGAAAAGCTCGCTTTCACAGGCGCCAAGCTTGAAGAAGGCGTGTCCGGCCTCCGTAAAATCCCTGAGGTCAAAGAGGTCGCGCTGCTCTCCACATGCAACAGGGTCGAGATATATACCTGCGTGAGCGATACCGCAGTCTGCGGTCGAAAGTATAAAAAATTTCCTCGCTTCCTTTCACAATATAATGATTAAGGATTTTGAGGGGTCCCTGTACGCGCACACGGAATCGGATGCAATCAGACACGTCCTCCGGGTTGCTTCGAGTCTCGATTCGATGGTGCTTGGGGAGCCGCAGATACTGGGTCAGCTCAAAGACGTGTTTGCGTTTGCTTTGAGCAAAAAATCAACCGGGATACTTCTCAATAAGCTGTTCAAGAAAGCCATCTCAACAGCCAAGCGGGTGCGAACGGAAACAAAAATAGCTGAAAACGCAGTTTCGATCAGCTTTGCTGCAGTTGAACTCGCAAAAAAAATATTTACCGATCTCTCCGGCAAATCATTTATGCTGCTTGGCGCCGGAGAAATGGCTGAGTTGGCCGCGCGCCACCTCGTAAACAACGGTGTCAAAGAAGTCGCGGTTGTCAACCGGACCTACGAACGGGGGTGTGAACTGGCAGGCGGATTCAACGGCAGGGCGGTGCGTTTCGAGGACTTTTTGCACGAACTTTCGCATATGGACATTATTATCTGCTCTACCGGCGCCCCGACTTATATACTTGTCAAAGAGCAAATGAACAAAGTGATGAAGGAGAGAAAACACCGGCCGGTCTTTATTATCGACATATCGGTGCCGAGGAATATTGACCCTGAAATAAACAAGATAGAAAATGTGTACCTTTACGATGTCGATGACATGCAGGAAGTGATCGACTCCAATATTCTTGAAAGAAAAAAAGAAGCGGAAAAAGCTGAAGAGATCATAAATGATGAGGTTGAGAAGTTCATTAAATGGATGTCCTCGCTGGATACGGTCCCGACCATTGTAGCACTGCACCGGAAGGCTGAAGGAATAAAAAATGAAGAGCTCGAAAAATTCAAGGGGAAATTCCCCGATATGAGTGAAGACCGTTTAAAGGCGGTGGAATACCTTGCAACGGCAATTGTAAAGAAGCTGATCCATCCACCGACTTGTGCGCTTAAGGAAGATGCCGAGGATAAGGATGAACTCACTGCAATGATAAAGAAACTGTACGGTATTGACGGGGATAACGTTGAAGACTAAAATCATAATCGGCACACGCGGCAGCGCGCTTGCCTTGTGGCAGGCGGAATGGGTGAAGGCCAGCCTCGAAAAACTTTCCTCCGGCGTGCAGATAGAACTCAACAAGATCAAGACCACCGGCGATAAAATTCTCGATGTGCCTCTCGCAAAAGTGGGCGGCAAAGGTCTCTTCGTCAAGGAAATAGAGGAAGCGCTTCTGGAAGGGAGGGCTGATATCGCTGTCCACAGCATGAAAGATGTGCCGACGGAGTTTCCCCCTGGACTTCATCTTGCGGTCATTTGCGAGCGCGAGGACCCGCGTGACGCTTTTATATCGGCGATCAAGGACGGACAGTTCAGGGTAAAGAGTTTTAATGACCTGCCCCGGGGCGCGAGGATAGGGACGAGCAGCCTGCGCCGCTCCAGCCAACTTCTCAATAAAAGACCTGACTTGAAGATCGAACAATTGAGAGGCAATCTCAATACACGCCTCAGGAAGCTCGATGAAGGCCTGTTTGATGCCATAATCCTGGCTGTCGCTGGAGTTAAGAGGCTCGGATGGCAAGACCGGATTACCGAAATACTCCCGCCGGAAATAAGTCTGCCTGCCATTGGCCAGGGCGCTGTCGGCATTGAAACCAGGATTGATGACAAGGTTATCAATTCACTTATCAGTGAGCTCAACCACTCTGAAACCTCCATTTGCGTGAGGGCTGAGAGGTCTGTCCTGGAACGTCTCGAAGGCGGATGTCAGGTCCCGATCGCCGCTCATGCAAGGCTGCTTAACGGCATTATCACGATCGACGGACTCGTTGGAAGCGTGACCGGTGACAGGATCGTAAAAAGCAGCATCGAAGGCAACCCTGATAATGCAGAATCCCTCGGTCTGCGCCTGGCGGAAAATCTTCTCGCCATGGGCGCAAAAGAAATCCTGGATGAAGTGTACGGAAGGCTTATCCCGCCGGTTGACGGCGAAATAAGCAGCTGAATGAAACAGGGAAAGGTTTACCTTATCGGAGCAGGACCCGGAGATATCGGCCTTTTGACCGTAAAGGGGATGCGATGCCTCCAGAAAGCCGAAACCGTCGTCTACGACTTTCATCTTAATGCGCAGATCCTGAATTATATTGATCATGACGCTGAATTTATCTATGCCGGCAAGCGCGGCGGGCATCATGAGATGACACAGGACCAGATAAATCAGGCGCTGATCAGTGAAGCTAAAAAAGGCAAACTTGTATGCAGATTAAAAGGGGGCGATCCCTTCATCTTCGGCCGCGGGGGAGAAGAAGCTGAAGCGCTTGTGGCAGCAGGGATCGATTTCGAAGTGATACCCGGCATCAGTTCTTCCATTGCAGCTCCGGCCTACGCAGGGATTCCACTCACCCACAGGAAGTATTCATCTTCATTTTCTGTTATAACAGGGAATGAAGACATAAACAAACCTGAAAGTACTATTAAGTGGGCAGAACTCGTTTCAGGTTTTGATACACTTGTTTTTCTTATGGGAGTGAAAAACATAGAGAACATATCCCGGAAACTTATCGACAATGGAAAGCCCCCTGACACCCCGGCAGCAGTGGTGCGCTGGGGAACCAGACCTGATCAGAAGACCGTTGTCGGCACACTGGGCGATATATCAGGACAGGTAAAGGAAGAACGCATACGTCCTCCTGCGGTGATGGTTGTCGGCAACGTGGTCAAACTGAGAGATAAGCTCAAATGGTACGAAAAAAAACCGCTCTTTGGCCACAGAATCCTTATAACAAGGGAATATACACAGGATTACGCAGCTCTGGAAGAACTAGGGGCCGAAATTTTTGAATTTCCGACCATAAAAACGGTCCCACCTGAAAACTTTGATTCGCTGGATGCCGCAATAGATGCTATAGTCTCCTATAATTGGCTCATCTTTACCAGCGCGAACGGATTCAAATTTTTTATTCAGCGCTTTCTTGCCAAAGACATGGACATACGAGATCTTAAGGGGATAAAATTGTGCGCTATAGGCGCCAAAACAGCAGGAGAGATAGGGAGTTATGGGTTAAAGGTTGATGTTATACCTGAAGAATTCAATGCGGAGGGACTGATCAGCATCTTCATCCGCCAATCACCAGGCGGCAGCCTTAAGGGGTTGAAGTTTCTGTTGCCACGGGCAGAAGTAGCCAGAGAGGTCTTTCCTCAAAAAGTACGGGAATTAGGCGGCGAGATAGACACGCCGGTGGCCTACCGTACTATCAAGCCTGAAAAGCACGGCAAAAGACTTAAACGATTTCTGCAAGAGGGGCGTATATCTGTCGCCACCTTTACCAGTGCAGCCACATTCACTAATTTCATTGATATGATCGGAGACGAAGCGATGGGTCTCCTGAATCCGGCGGCAATAGCAGCTATAGGACCGGTCACCGAACAGGCCATAAAAAAGGCAGGCCTGAAAGTCACCATTGTTCCAAAAGAAGCTACCATTAAGGCGATGGTAGATGCGATAATAGCCTGGGCGACCAAACCTGAATATCAAAACTGAAAAGGAGGACAGAACAATGACCGGATATTTTGGACCGATTGAAAAACAGACCCTGAAAAACACCTACTTCCGACAGGTGTTATTCACCGGCAAGCATGCGCAGCTCGTCGTTATGTGCCTGCGGCCAGGCGAGGAGATCGGCAACGAGGTGCACCATCATGTCGATCAGTTCTTTCGTATCGAGAAGGGAGAGGCCAAGTTTATCTTGAACGGGAAAGAGGAATACCTGGCACACGATGGGGATGCAGTCGTAATCCCGGCGGGGACTTACCATAATGTAATCAACACATCAAAGCGGGCACAGATGAAGCTATATACGGTCTACTCTCCGCCGAACCACCCGGATAAAACCGTGCACAAGACCAAGGCCGAAGCAGATGCGGCAGAAGAGGCGGAGCATCATTTATGACAAATGAGCATTCTTCAACAGACTGAAAAAAGTAGCCATATTTTTTAAATGTAGATGCAGACTGCCCTTATGGGCAGTCTTTTTTTTGTGCCAAATTATTCCTTCCTCAAATCAATGCACCTGTAGGCCATGCTATAATCGTGCATAGTCCGGATGGAAAGAAACATGAATAAGAGCACTGCGATACTTAAATGGTTATTATTGGCCGGAGCGGTCTATTTCCTGGCGGTCGCAATAGTACATATGCTCAGGATTAAGATCCCGATGTTATTTATATATTACGACTTGCCATCCTATGGTTACCAGGACAGGATCATTTCTTTTCTGTCGTTCGGCTGGTCGGTCTTTCTTTTTATGGCCTCTATTGATCCGGCCAGGAACCGCGACGCGGTCAAGGCAATCCTTATAGCCGGTTTCGCCGCTATAGCCGGGTTAAACATCATAAACAGCGTCACCGATTTCCAGGCGCTGTCTCGGGACAATAATCCATCGGTGTTCCGGAAAGAGGTACTGGCGCTAAGTGTTTATGAGGCTGCATTGATCTTCTTCTACTTTCTGGCCAAGAGGGGTAAAATTAAACGTGGTCGGACTTCCGATTTTAATTAAATTATGAAGGAAGAAACCGTCACCTTTAACTCATTCCACTGCGCTCGTAAAACTCGCCGGCAATTCGGGCTTGACCACCGCCTTCTTCCAATAGAAGGGACTGAGGACCAGCTTTAAAATGTCCGATTTTTTCATATGCCTGCTGAATGTCCTCAGCAGCTTCCATGTCTTTAACGGGCGCAAGATGGCGCGGTACGCCAGCAGCCTTGTGTAACCTTTCATTCGAAGACTGTTGACAATCTTATTAGGCAGGACATCGGGATCAATGTCGGCGCATTTAAAAGACTTATACCAGTCAACTTTATCGTCAATAATGCCGCGGTCAACATACTCGCGCCACAACGGCGTTCCCCTGTATACGCTCAGCCTGTTGAACCCGAAGGTGTCTATTTGCAGCCGGGCGGCAAAGTCGAATGTTTTGATGATGTCGTCCGCTGTCTCTTTCGGCGAGCCTATCACAAAAAAACCATGCACCCTATTGATGCCATGTTTCTTGGCTTGTCTGATCGCATGCTCTATCTGTTTAATCGTCTGTCCTTTGCCCAGCCTGTTAAGGACCTTTTGGGTCCCAGACTCAATCCCGAATGCGAGCATGTCGCAGTTTGCCCTGCCCATAATCGGCATCTGCTCGACGGCCACAGAGTCCACACGGCCTTCGCATCCCCATCTGAACGCGAGCTTGCGTTCAATAATACCGGTACATATAGCATTTATGCGCCTGCTGTTCATAAGAAAGTGGTCATCGGTAAGATAAAGAGAACGATAGCCTTCATCATGCAGTTGCTGCATCTCTCCAAGAACGTGTGCCGCGGAACGGTAGCGCCATCTGCCTTGCGAGATGTTCGGTATATCGCAGTATATGCACTTGTATGGGCAGCCTCTTGATGTCTGTATGGTGCAGAATTTGTCGTAAGAGAGTATGGCCGGTACGTCCAGAGGCAATGATTCTATGTAATCAATTGGCAGGCTGGTACGGTCGGGATAGGGGTATTGGTCAAGGTCCGCAATCAGGGGGCGTGGCTTATTGCGCACAACCTCGCCGCCATCGCGCCAAACAAGACCGTCGACCGCGCCGGGATTGTCGAGATTGGCCAGATATTCCTGAAGCAGTTCCTCCCCCTCTCCAACACCAACACAATCAATATACTGGCATTCTTCAACAATGCGGTCGGCGTTCATGGATGCGAACACGCCGCCGGCGATGATCTTTACCAATGGCGATGAGGACTTCAGCCTCTCGGCAAGCTTCTTCATGGCTGGGTATGCGGTTACCGACAGAAATGAAAGGGCCACGGCATCAGGCCTATCTTCTTGAATTGCGGCCACGATATGTTGTGCGCGCATATCGGGATGACAGGTATCGAACATCCTTACCCTGTGTCCGCCGCGACGTAAAACAGGAGCGAGGGTCTGAATACCCAGGGGGGGGAAAGCCGCCACCTTGATCCGTGCGTTTGCACCTGGATATTCGTCCAGCAGACGGAAATATGCCTCATCCCTTACATAAACAAGAAAGATACTCCGCAGAGATGCTGAGCTCTTTGTTGCAGATTTCTGATCCGAAGGATTTACAGATGCGACTGAAGGCGACTTGCACCTTGCAGACCTCACCGTCTTTTCAATCACTGATCACTCCTTTTACTACATTAATGTCAAGCTAAAATAACTACCCAGGCGCTGCATAAAGACGATCTGAGTTGAACGTTAGTATAGCATTTCCCTTAGTTGCTTATCTAAAATTATGTAATTTTTACCTAGACATTGGAATTAATCCAGCTTAACATCCCTCATAAATCTCGACAAATCAAGAAGGTAAGAAATTGCATCCTCTGGCACAGTCCTTGCTAAATAAAGAATAAGAAAGTTCTTAGTGACAGGCAGTTGCAAATAGCTGCCTTAAAGGAGGACGAAATGTTACTCGCCGTTAATCTCGGGATAGCAAACCAAATCATGGCAACTTATTCTGATACTGACAAGAAAGTATTTATCACAAGACACTCATTGAATACGAACAAGTATATAAAGGTAGTCTTATGCGTTTTCTTTGTCGTAATGGGAAAATGCGCTGCATGCGAAGCGGAAAATAACGGGGACGTGAAAATTGACGGTCATATAACAGAGGAAGAATGGGTAGGGAAAGTCCGCGACAGCTTTCATCAGGATTTAAGTTATGCCCCTTATAAAGAGGAACTGTTGAACCTGACGCTCTTATCGAGATTAACAGACTTCCCTCAGATAAAGGGAGATACGGTAGGGTACAGTATTGCAAATGCCCTTAAAATACCGGTGAGAATTATTGACGGAATTGAGGACCAGGGGTTTGCAGCAGAATCGCTGCTAAATGACGATGGTGAGCCTGAGATAAGATTTTCCTCGAAATTTTTAAAATATTTATATGAATACCATGCAGACGTTTTTGATATTGTTTTTAAATTCATAATGTATCATGAAACAGGACATGTCATAAACCGCGACATTTATAAATTCAGTATTTTCCCTGATTTAGAAGCAGAGATAAAGGCAGACTCATATGCGGCCGAACGCCTCAGCAAGTATTGCGGAATAGATTTAACCGTGGAATCTTTTTTATGTATTCATCAAATCTACAATGCCTTTATTGATCATTACGAAGATTCTGACAGCACAGTGAACGACATTGCGATGAGACTGGAATCTTTAACACAGTATGCAAAGTATGAACCTAAATAGCCTTTATCAAATGCCTGAGGCGTGTTGAGGTTTCCGGTTTAATCTGTTCATCCCTGTAGTAACACCGCTCGAATTCTTTCACAAATGCAGAGGCTCTCTCTCTTTTCAGTGCATCATCGATCCTCATCACAAACTCCTCAAGGCCTTCGGATTTCGTTTTCACATAGCCAAGTTTTCCAGCTTTTCTCAGGAAAAGCCTTAGAATATGCTCTGCCGGGGTTTTTCTCCTCACCAGGAAAACAAAAAAAGTGAATATCGCACTGATTGCAAGACAGATAAGAAGCACGTACTTTATGACATACTCTTTCCTGGGCATAAAATGTAAAACAGGCCTTTTAATTCCTGAACGCAGTGCATTGAGGAGCGACAGACTGCCTCTCAAAATCATAATTAATTACCGAAGCATTCCATGCGTAATTGAACGAGTCAAGCAATAGTCTTATAGTGAAAAGCAGGTCCTTCCTGAAACCGGTGTTGCTACCCTCGGGTGTAGGATCAGCCCTGATCCAGCCTTTATTATCAATATACGCCTCAACCCACACATGGGCGTTCCTTTGGGGAACTAAATAATACTTTCCCATTTCATTATAGTAGCCGCCCCTGTAGCCTCCCACCAACCTGGAAGGGATGCCGTCCATTCTGAGCATAACAGCCATTGCCGATGCAAAGTATTCACAGTTGCCGTACCGGTACTCGAAAAGAAAATCTTCCATAGGGTGAGACGTCACAGGCAAATTCTTAAGGGCGTACCGGTAATGCCCGTTCTTCAAAAAAGAGAGCATCGCTCTGACAGTAGCCTCAGCATTGTTCTTTACGACAAAACGCCTTGCCAACTCAGCTATCTTGTGCATCTTATCCACTTTACCAGGCAATTGCAGGTACATCTCCCTGTCAATGTCCTTCTCCTTAACTGTTTCAGAAAGACTTGACCACGCATAGTACTTAGTACGCCTGGATATATTACCTGCCTGGGAAAAGGTCAAATCAGGCTGTCTCTGAATGCGCAGCAAAGAAATATTCATCGGCTTATCAAGAGCAAAAAAATATTTATTTTCGTAAGGCTCAAGGTAAATCGTCTGAACAACGCGCCTGCCTGCCAATCCTGGAAATTCTGAAACATTTCCGCTTGCTTTCTGCGAACTCTTCCATGAGGTCCCGTCAAAATAATCCAGAACAATGCCTCTCCAGTACAATAAACCATCATTTATTTTTTCCATGCTCGCGCGGAAACTAATTGCTGTGTCTTCCTGGATGCTCGAAACCGCGCCAAGCCGCACATGGTCGGTAAAGCCGATTGTGGCTGCGCCACCGCCCTTGTTGAGGAAATCGAGCAATGGATAACTGGTGCGGGGCAGGACAATAAATATTATGACAGTCAAAGGCGCCGCGATAAGCGGTATCAGCAGGGATTTGGAAATAATCTTCCTCACAGAAGCGGCCTCAAGTTCCAGTTCCCTGTCCTGTGAATAATAGGCCAGTAGGACTAAGGCTGTGGAAGAAAGTAACGGTAACGCAGCAAAGTATGCGAGAAACGCCATATCGAGTGAAAGAAGCGCTGCGCCTGCCAATAAAAATACCGACAGCATATAAACCTGCATATAGTCCCTGAACTTTTTCTCCTCGAGTAATTTAATGATCAAGAGGACCGCAAGGGCCTCGATTGACTGGATCACAAAATTGTCCAAGCGCAACTTAACAAATGTAATGATTATAAACAATACCGCGCTTATCGTAAGCGCCCAGCGCGGAATAAAACGCATATTCCTGTATTCGATTATTGCCGAAAGAAAATAAAAGCAGGCAAACCCGGTCGTAAACAGCGGAGGGAGATGGGGCGCAACCGAAAGGAAACCGATCGCACCGGTAAGATAGGTAAGCACTTTTAAAGCATCTTCAATTCTTATCATATAACGCAAGTTCTCTCAGCATGCTTATCCTGTGTGTCTTTGACAATCCGGGCTTATGATAAGCGTCTCTCATCTTCAGCCCGACAGGAATATTATTCCTGAAAGCCTTTAATATGACGTAGGTTATACATGAAATTTTCTCCTCTTTGTCCCTGATGTTGACCTTCTCGAAATCGATAATGACCGGCCGGTGTGAAGACGTCGAAAATTCTTTAGTTTTGAGTTCGCCTGTCTTGGCGCTCGATTTCCAATGTATATACCTGGAAGGATCTCCTGAAATATAAGTCCTTACCGATACCATCTCACCATCATATCCTGATTTATTGATATCGCGGTCACCGCCGCGCGCAGTCAGATTTTCAAAAAAACCGGGTATCACACATTTTTTGACCTGCGGAAACACAATGGCCTCATATTCTTCTTGTATTGTTTTATATCTGTTAAAGAAATTGAACGGGTATACAGAGGATAAATATAATCTTCCCGCGTTATAGCTGCCTCTCCTGGGGAAATAAAAATCCGCAAATTTTGCATCAGCGCCCTTCGGGGGCACAAAGGGGAAAAACACTTCTTTATTGTTAATCCTCACTCTGATCAAAAATGCCGGCAGCAGTCTCCGGTTGTTGACCAGAGTGATCTTCACAGGGAAGTGGGTTGCAGCGAAAAGCTCATCGGGCAGGTCAAGGGAGACATCCAATCCAGATAAATTGTTTTTGCCAAAAAAACCCGAAACGCCCATTAAGCCGAGGAAGGCGGACACAATAAGGTAAACGAGATTATTGCCGGTATTGACGGCTGAAAAACCCAGGAACAGGGACAGGACAATGTAAATCCAGCCTGCCCTAGTAATTTTTATTACGCCGGGGCCGCTATCTCTTCTAATAGTGATTGCACGATCTCCCTTTTTTCAAGGTGTTCATATTCATCCCTGAAAATAACCCTGTGGGGTATCAGATACTCCGCAAGTTCTTTGATATCTTCAGGAATAACAAAATCCCTTCCATTAAAGTAGGCATTGGTCCTCGCAGTATTTTGAATTGCCAGCGCCCCCCTCGTAGAAAGACCGGCCGCCAGATATTTGGTGTTCCGCGTCGCCTCGATAATAGAGAGCATGTACTCCAGTATCTTGTCCGAAACGTATACTTTATTTCTTATGTCCTCATTTATAGCAAGCACTTCATTTTTATCCATCATAGGCTTTATGCTGTATAACTCCTCCCTCCTGCTGCCTCCCCTTAAAATCTCTTTTTCAGCTTGCCTTGTAGGGTAGCCTATGCTTATTTTCATCATGAAACGATCTAACTGGGATTCAGGAAGAGGAAAGGTGCCGAACTGCTCTACTGGATTCTGCGTAGCGATGACGAAGAAAGGCTGAGGCAAACGGTAGGTCTGCCGCTCGATCGTCGCCTGTTTTTCGCCCATGCTCTCTATAAGCGCGCTTTGCGTCTTTGGCGTAGCCCGGTTAATTTCATCTATCAGGACAATATTATTGAATACAGGTCCGGAGCGAAATTCAAATTCTCCGGTATTTTTGTTATAAATTGAGAGTCCGGTGATGTCTGTGGGCAAAAGATCACTGGTACACTGTATCCTTCCGAAATCAAGACCAAGCGCCTTCGCTATTGCAATGGCCAGAGTCGTTTTGCCCAGTCCAGGTAAATCTTCTATAAGAAGATGCCCTTTCGAAAAAAAAACAATGAGCGACAGCCTTAGCGCCTGCTCCTTTCCATGCAGATATCCTGAAAGAAACTCTATGATGTCATTTATCTTCCGACTTCCGTTTCCCATTGCCATTATGTTGTCAAGCAGCCTGCAGAAAAAGGAATCTCGCCTATCTTATCGACTGGGCACCCTCATCAAAAAGCTTGTCCATGGCCTTAGTATCGTCAGAGAGGCGGGCAAGAATTTCAGACAACTTATGCTGACCGAGGCGAGCAGTTTTATCGGCCCACTTCCGGTATGTCTCAGCATGTTCCATATTATGTTCCTTCCAGTGGTAAAACAATTTTTCGAGTTTCTCCAGTTCATTCATAAAGAACACTCCCTCCTTAACGTACTGGTGTTTAATAGCAGACACAATCGACGACACTCTAAAAGCAACAACTCTTTTATTATAACATCACTAACCGGCTATTGACCAATTCATCCGGACCCGCTCTATGATGTTGACATTCCTAGCAAAAAGTCCTACAATGTATTACTCTTAGAAGGAGTCATCATTGAGGATAAAGGATTTTGAATGGGATGAGGGTAACGTCGTTCACCTTGAATTGGGTCATGGAGTGAAACCCGAGGAGGCGGAGGAAGTTTTTGTTTATAAGCCTTTGTACCGAAAGACGAAGAGAGGACACTACGTCGCAATGGGGCCAACACATGAAGGGCGTTATCTCACCATTGTGTTTGAGTTTCAACAGAACAGTGTAGCAAGAGTTATTACCGGATGGGACATGGACAGGACCGAGATCAGATACTGGCAGAAACACCAGGGCTAAGCCCGGAAGGAGATGAAGATTATGAAAGCTAGGGCGGAAAAGACAATGACAGATGAGGAATATTATGATAAACAAGGTGTTCTTGGCGAGATCATAGCTGGGGATATTGCCATTAGTCTGGATGAGGCGCTTGCAAAGGATATTGTGACAGGCAAGCGGAGGCGCAAGCTGCAAAATGTTACCATTAAGCTTGACCCGCTTTATCTAATTTCGATCAAGAAGGTGGCAACGAAAAGGGGCATCCCGTACCAAACGCTGATGCGGCAATGGGTTGCTGAAAAGATTCGAAAAGAACTGAAGATCGCATAAGTAAGGCAATTTCTCATGACTGTGTAGTGCAGGTTATTGAGACCATGACTATAGTTTGCGAAATCAGTTATGTTAGGAGGCCATAAGCATGGCAGATGATTCTAAACCCCCGAAAGTGAAGTTGTCGGCTGAGGAGATTCAGGGGCAATTAGCGCGCAATGACAAGCGGAATGAAGCGGCAAAGCATATCGTCAGGCAGACACAAAAGCAGGCGGACCAACTCCGCCTTGCGATTAGGGCACTAACGGATCAAGAGCGGCAGGGTCGCTTTATGCGAGTTATTGAGCTGGCAGAGCTAATTATGAAGGGCATAGACGCTATCCAGTACCAGCTGTATAAAACGGAGGACAAGGAGTGAGAGCAGCGTAGAACGTCTGAAGGAGGCTACATGAAAAAAACCATAAAGGAAAGCTCAGTAGTGATGGCTCAAGTTATGCTGCCTCAGGATGCAAATCCGGCCGGTAATGTGCATGGTGGCGTGATAATGAAGCTGATTGATACAGCAGCAGGTGTAGTATCTAGTCGTCATGCTCGATCAAACACGGTCACCGCTTCTATAGATATGATGGCCTTCCATAATCCTGTATTCGTGGGTGATCTGCTTTGGCTTAAGGCGTGCATTAATATGGTTGGCAAGACCTCGATGGAGATTGGTGTCAGGGTTGAGGCTGAAAACTCCATTACGGGCGAGATCAGGCATACATCGTCGGCATATCTAACATTTGTTGCTCTTGGTCCTGATGGAAAACCTACGCAAGTGCCCGAGCTGATACTGGATACAGATGACGATAGAAGAAGAAATCAAGAGGCGATCATGCGTAGGAAGGCACGGCTTGAGCTTCGCAGGAAAGAAGAACAATGTAAACGGGATGGTATTTGCCCGATCTAGGTACTATAGCGCCTGCAGGAAATCCTGTGTTGTTATCACATTGGTCTGTCTTTGATTATTTTTTTAATTCGAGCGGCTCAACACTAATGCTGATGAAAAAGAAAGTGTGAATGCAGATGGGTATGGGCTGTTTTACCATGGAAATGAATATGTTCGTGTATTAAATTCACTTTCAAAAGCAGCTCCTCATCTCTCAGGATATCATCAGAACTGCCTGTCTTCTCGATACTGTGGTCTTCGGATAAAACAGCCACCTTTGCGTGCAGTTCTCCGACAAGTGAAAGATCATGAGTAGCTATCACGATTGTTTTCCCCGCCTCGTTCAAGGCCACAAGAAGTTCCATAAGAAAACACTGCGTCCTCGGATCGAGACCACTTGTCGGCTCATCGAAAAGCAGGACTTCCGGGTTCATGGTAAGGACTGAAGCGATTGCGACACGCTTTTTTTCACCACCGGAAAGCATATAAGACGGCCTCTCTTTCAATCCTTCGATATTCAGCATCTTCATTACTTCAGACGCCCTGTCTAGCGCTTCAGTTTCATTCATATGCAACTGCAACGGGCCATAAAGCACTTCATCAAGCACTGTAGGACTAAAAAGCTGTACGTCGGAATCCTGGAATACGAAGCCGACGCTGCACCGGAAATAGCGCAGGAAATCCTCGCCACGCAGCGTTTTCTCCGATACCTCATTGCCTTTAAAATAGACAAATCCGTCCAGGGATCCCGAAGACGCAGAAGGCTTTGAAGGATAGATAAGACCGCCCATTATCTGCAGGAGCGTAGATTTTCCGCTTCCGTTTGCTCCTATAACAGCGAAACGCTCGCCGGCACTTATGCTCAGGCTGACATCTATAAGGGCTGGAATCCTGTCGTAATAACGATAGCTTACGTTTTCAATCCTTAATATAGGTTCCACACATCACCTCACCAAAATGTGAATAGTGAAAGGTAAATGGTGAATAGTACACGGCTCAAGACAAAACACAAAACAAAAAAATCTTTAGCTTTTAACTATTCACCTTTCACATTTCACGATTCACTATTTTATAGTTTCTTTATAGACAGGCACAAATGATGGTACCTGAAAAAAGTATGAACACGGTAAAGAGCCGGTCTCCCGTTCCGAAAAGCCGGCAGCCGTAAAATCGCATATCATCTGAAAAACCGCGAGACAGCATGGCCTTGAACACTTCCTCGCATCGCAGCTGCGTTTTTTTGAAAATAAATGCTATTCTGCCGGCAACCCATATGCGCCCGTCAACTCCGTTCGCCCGCCCGGCCAGACGACTTTTTTTTGCGAGATACATATCTTCAATCGTTCCGGCAAAAATAAAAATATATTTATAGGTCAATGTAAGTATCATTAAAAAAACATCGGGCACTCTCAACACCTTTAAAGCCTTGACCAGCGAAGGGAATGGTGTCGTAGAGATCACCAGTAACGACAGGGCCACCGAATTTGCTACCCTGAGCGTGAGCATCATGACACCGGTAATGCCTTGCCTTGTGATGCCGATCAGCCTGGGAATATGATAACCCAAAAAATCATACGGCTTCGGGAGTTCGACCAGACGCACGACGAGTTCCCCGCCGGTGATAGTATTCAGGGAAGCCGGAAGCGCAATTATAAAGCCAAAAAAAAACCCGAAAAATAACACTCTTCTATAAAAGTCTGCAACATTTATCCCTGAAAAGACAGCAAGGGCAAAGATGAATATCCCTACGCTCACTTCGGCATAGACCGACTGTTTAAAACTTATGATACCTATGAAAAACAATAAGAAAAAGACTTTAGCCCTCGCGTCGAATTTCTGAAGAAAACCTTTTGTCGATGCCAGTTCCCATTGGACATAACCTGCCTTGACCACTCCGGCAATGTAACTTAGTCCCTTATCGACAAAAGAACTCCTCAGGGATGATTTTTTGGATGTTTTGAATATGGGCAGGCCCGGGGCGTGTCTTTCCAAAAGAAAAGAGGGGATATTATTTTCCATTCTTCACAAACAATCTGGAAATCAGATAAACGACGCTGCCCGCAACAATGATTCCTAAAAACCCAGAAATAATATAATAAAGCGCCTGTGCAACCAGAGGCGAGTTCTCTCCGCCGAAATTATAGTCGCGGACAGGCGCCTTCCATATCCCGGCAATTTTTTTCATGCCTTCCGGCACATACCCGATAAGCCTTTCGATCTTACCTATGTCCCATTCTCCCCATGCGTCCCCGGCGCTGAACTGTTTGGGAAGCAAAATGCCAAGAGGCGAAAGAACCGCCATTATCAAAAGTCCAGCCAGCAGCTTTTTCTGAAATGGTGTCATAATAAGCACCCCTTACCCTTCCACAAATAAAAAACCACGAAAGCTCCATAACCTTCGTGGTCCAAGCCTTCATGGCCTGCTTATACATTAGCAAAGCGACCGTTCCTTGTCAAGCGCAGTGCTTCCTGAGATTCGCAATATATGAAACTGGTATAATTGCGGATACGATGAAGTGTGAAAAGTTCAAAAATGAAAATCTTGGTAATGTCAAAAGCTTCATGAAAAAAGAAGATAAAACTGTGAAACCACAGAGACACAGAGGCACAGAAAAAGATGATGGCATTTAAAAAGGAAAGGATTTTTTTCTTTTTTGCTCTCGTCTAACTCTGTGTCTCAGTGCCTCAGTGGTTAAGTTTTTTAATCATTTATCGGAGGGTGGATATGAAATTAAAAATCGGCGTTATGGGGTCTGCAACCGGGACCATTTTAAATAGTCAAAAGAAGATCGCTTATAAATTGGGCTATGCCATCGCTCAAAACGACTGCATGACCATTACCGGGGCCTGTCCCGGCTTGCCTCTTGAGGCTGCAAAGGGAGCACATGAGGCTGGCGGGATAGTAGTCGGCATTTCACCTGCGCTGAGCGAACTGGAACACGTGAACAGATACCATTCTCCTCTAGAGTACCATGATGTGCTGATATATACGGGAAGCGGGCTCATGGGCAGAGAGGTTGTGAATATACGAAGCTCCGACATCGTAGTTATAATCGGAGGTCGTTCAGGCACTCTCGGTGAATTCGCGATAGCTTACGACGAGGGCAAGTTAATCGGCGTCATTGACAGCAGTGGCGGCATTGCATCTGAAATCAGGAATATCGTCAAAATCGTGAAGAAAAGGACCGGCGCCAAAGTGATATACGGCAAAGACCCGGACATCCTGGTCAAAAAACTCATTGCCTATTTCAATAAGGAGCATTACAAACATCCCAACGTCCACCATGTCCGTGCTTTGGCTAATGGACCCAAGAAAATTATCTGTCTGAAGTCCTGAGCAGCATGCGCTCCTTATTTGACCTGGCCAGCCTGCAAATTTTATTATAGTAGCCATGCTTTCTCCTGAAGAACAGTTGGCCACAATCAAGAGAGGAACTGTAGAAATCATCCTCGAAAAAGAGTCTGCTCCACAAACTCGAGAAATCCTGCAAAGAAAGAAAACCCTTGCGTGTAAAAGCGGGGTTTGACCCGACAGCTCCCGATATTCATCTCGGCCACACCGTACTGCTTGAGAAGATGCGCCAGTTTCAGGAACTGGGTCACGAAATCATTTTCCTGATAGGGGATTTTACCGGTATAATCGGTGATCCAACCGGCAAATCCGAGACGAGAAAGCCTTTGACAAGAGAGGACGTGTTAAAAAACGCCGAAACCTATAAGGAACAGGTATTTAAAATACTTGATCCGGAAAAGACACTTATCCGGTTCAATAGTGAATGGTTGATGAAGATGACTGCGATGGAGATAGTAAGACTGCAGGCGAAACAAACTGTGGCGCGAATGCTTGAGCGTGAAGATTTCAAGCAGCGGTTTAACAGCCAGAGTCCGATAGGAATACACGAATTCATGTACCCGTTGCTTCAGGGATACGACTCTGTGGCCCTAAGTGCAGACGTGGAACTGGGAGGCACGGACCAGCGCTTCAATCTGCTGATGGGCAGAGAGTTGCAGCAGGAATACGGCCAGCCTCCGCAAGCGCTTGTGATCATGCCGCTGCTGGAGGGGCTCGACGGCGTGAAAAAGATGTCGAAAAGTCTGGGCAACTATGTCGGAATTTTTGACCCACCGAAAGACATGTACGGGAAACTGCTATCCATTAATGATACTATAATGATCAAGTATTACGAACTGCTGAGCCACATCACCAATGAGGCTTTGCATGACCTCAAAGAGGGTCTGCGGTCCGCAACTCTGCATCCAAAAAAAGCAAAAGAAGACCTTGCCCTCGAACTCGTGGATAGATATTGGGGAAAGGAAGCTGCGTTTCATGCCAAGGAGGAATTCGACAAGGTCTTTAAAGAAAAAGGGACCCCTGATGAAATCCCTGTTTTTGAGCTTCACTGGAGTGAGGAAAACATGTGGCTTCCACAGATCCTAAAAACATCGGGACTCGTCTCAGGCACAGGCGAGGCAATGAGGCTTATAAAACAGGGCGCAGTCAGTATAGATGAACAGAAGGTTGATGACCCCAACATGAAGATAGCAAAAGGCAGTTATCTTATAAAAGCCGGAAAAAGAAAATTTCTGAGAATAGTTCCACTGTAGCCCGAAATCAAAGACTACTTCGCAGGATTAACAAAAGTGTATCCGTTTTTCCCGGAATGTTTAATTACATACATAGCTTCATCTGCCAGCCTAATTAAACTATCGGCATCATCGCCGTGGTCCGGGTAGAACGCGATCCCGATACTTGCCCCAACTGTAGCCAGCCTGCCATAAAGGTCAAAAGGTTGGGACATGAGCTGGAGTGCTCTCTTGGCAATCAGCGCCGCGCATTCAGTAGATTGCAGTTCTGTCAAGATCAGCAGAAATTCGTCGCCACCGATACGGGCAACCGTATCGACTTTGCGAACACAGGAAAGAAGGCGCTTCCCCACCTCTTTAAGCAGGATATCCCCCGCGTCATGCCCATAGTTATCATTCACATCCTTGAAGCCGTCCAGATCTAGATACATTATTGCCGCCAATTTTTTATTTCGCTTAGCCAGTTCCAGGGCCATTAATATGCGGTCTTTTGCCAGTCTCAGACTGGGCAAGTTCGTTAACGCATCGTGGGTTGCCAAGTGGCGAATCTTCTCTTCCGCTTGCTTACGCTCGGTAATATCAGTATGAGTTCCGATCATGCGCAGCGGATTGCCGTCTGCATCACGTTTAATGATTTCGCCCAAAGACAGTATCCATTTCCAACCGCCGTCCTTTGTCTTCTGCCTGAACTCCACTTTGTATTCCGGTATTTCACCCTTGATATACGCTCTGTAAACAGCAACTATCAGCTCCTTGTCATCAGGGTGCAGTCTATCAATCCATTTTGTGGTGGTCTCGTGAAATTCAGCGGGATCATAGCCAAGCATAAGGGCATACTCAGGGCTTATTATAATTTCTCCTGTTTTTAAATCAGAATCAAAAATAGACTGTCCTGCTGCTTTCAATGCCAGACTCAAACGTTCCTCGCTATCCCGCAGGGACGCTTCAGCCAGTTTCCGTTCATATATCTCTGTTTGCAACGCAGCGTTAGCGATAGATAATTCATTTGTGCGTTCCTCTACACGGCGGTCCAATTGCATATACGATCTTATCAGCGCTTCCTCAAACTGCTTGTGTACGGTGGTATCCTGGTGGATCGCACGCCGTCCCTGATAATTTCCTTTTTTATCGTATACCGGCAGGCAATTATGGGAGATCCAGCGGACTTGGCCGCTCTTGGTCACAATGCGGAGTTCCAACTGTTCGCAAACGCTTTTACTTTCTATGTCACGCGTATGTTCTGACCATATATTACGGTCCTCAGGATGTATCATCGTTTCCAGAAGCTCAGGGGACGCATAGAACTCTTCTTCTGTATAGCCGCAGAACTTTTCGCAGTTTTCAGATACGTAGATTATTTTGTTGTCAGGGGCCCTCCAATAAACTAAATCTGTCGAAAACTCTATGACGGTCCTGTATAGCTCTTCACTCCGCTGCAGTGCCGACCTCTTGTCAATCTCGGTCACCATCTTATTGAATGCCAGGGAAAGCGTTCCAATCTCATCTTTTGTCTTTATGTCCAGGAATCTCTCATCCCCTGTTTTTTGTGGAAGGTCCTCAACGTGACGGGTGAAAAGTTCAAGAGGTTTTGTCAAATATTTTATTATGAAGGAAATGATAAAAAATACCGCTATGATCCCTGCAATAGTGGCGATTAAAAAATAGTGTTCCGCCTGCCGGATAGGACTATATGCTTCAGCTTGAGGATAGTTTGCACCCAGGATCCAGTTTTTTGCCTTCAGCCGCTTGAAAGAAGAAACCATTTTTATACCGTATGACGTTATGGTTTCGTCAGTGCCCTCAAATCCCTCTATGGCCTTATCGTAAAGCCTGTTAAAGCCGGGAGTTAGTTTTGTCATGATCCTCTTCTTGTCAGGATGCATAATCAAGGTCCTGTCCGTGGCAGTCAGATAGAGATAACCTTCTTTACCTATATTTACAGTGCTTATTCTCCCCAGAAAGTTATCCCTCATGAGGTCGATGCTCCCGGCTAATATGCCCGTTATTTTGCCTTTGGCGTCAAAAAGAGGCACTGTGAAGGCGATGACCGGATGTTTATGCGGCTGCGAGGACACATACGGATCAGAGATATAGGGTTTGTTTGTTTTAAGGGTATTTATTATGTACTCGCGGAAAGAAAGGTCCAGTCCCCTTCTGCCGGGAATGTATGGTGATTCAACGAATATTTTGCCTGATGGCGTGTACAAGAAAAGATGATTGTCGAATAATGTGTGCATAATCGGCCTGTTGTCAAGGAAGGCCTGCGCCTTTTCAGTATTTTGCATTATGTCCGGGGGAGCGGCCTTTGCAACCATGATAAGATCCTGTTGAGCGGTCAAAAGTTTAGTGTCAATTTCAGCTGCAAGTATGGAGACCATGAGGAATTGCTGCTGATCAATAGTTGTTTTAATGGATTTTTTGTAGTGTGAAAAGGTGAAGAACGCGGCTAGTGCCAGCATGGTAATAACAAAGATCGAGACGATTAATATGAATTTGGTTTTTAATTTCATGACGGCGGTAAAGTCAATATGCAGAAGTTGTTTATTCGCAGACCCTTCCCTATTATTATGTCCTGTATTCAGCATTAATTTTAACGTAATCTTCGGTCAGATCACAGGTCAGCACAGCAGCGGCGCCTTTTCCAAGATGGAGATCGGCCACTATTGTTACCTCCTTGTCCTTGAGCCGGGCATTAGCCTCGCTATCTTTACCCGTGCTTTTCCCTTTATTCGCCACCCTGATGCCGTTCAGCATAATATCGGTCTTGTCCTCTCTGATAGTCATTCCCGAATACCCGAGGGCAGCAATAATTCTTCCCCAGTTCGCATCATTGCCGTAAAGCGCGGTCTTGACCAGCATCGAATTAGCAATTGCAAAGGCCCCTTTTTTGGCTTCCTCATCGTTCCTGGCATTTCTTACCACAACTTTTACAAACTTCGACGCGCCCTCACCGTCTTTTATTATCAGCTCGCTTAACTCCATTGTGATTTGTGAAAGCGCCGATAAGAAACGCTCAAAGGCGGCAGATGGTTCCCTTATCAGGTCATTGCCCGCCATGCCGTTTGCCATCAGCAAGACCGTATCGTTAGTCGACATATCACCATCGACCGTAATTATATTGAAAGACCGCTCCACGGCGCTTCTCAGTGCGCTGTCGAGCGCGGAACGCTCAATGCTCGCGTCGGTCATAATAAAGCAAAGCATTGTGGCCATATCGGGGCATATCATCCCTGCACCCTTGCATATGCCCGAAATTGTCAAAAAGGAGCCGTTTACCTTTATCTTCCTGCTGACTATCTTAGGGAAAGTATCGGTCGTCATAATAGCTGCGGCAACATCCTCAATGGTTGACCGGCCCAGGGATTCTGAAAGTCCTGAGATCTTCAACCTTATCCTCTCCATTGGCATGGGTATGCCTATAACGCCTGTAGAGCATACATAAACAGAACCGGCTTTCAATTCCAACGCTTCTGCAGTACGCGCCGCCATTTCCATCGCGTCCTTCATGCCCTGTTCTGCAGTACATGCATTAGCATTTCCGCTGTTGACAATAATAGCCTGTCCTTTCCCCGACCTTATACGTTTCATGTCTAGCTTCACAGGCGCAGCCTTGACAGCATTGGTGGTGAACATGCCTGCAACGACCGATTCCTTTTCAGAATAAATAAGCGCAAGGTCCTTCCTGCCCGGCTTCTTTATTGCTGCCTCAACAGTCGAAAAAAGAAATCCCTTTGGTGTTTTGATGTTCATGTTAAACTCCCAGACCGATTATCCTGGCATCTATCGATCTCTCTTTAACCGTCAACACTGCAACGGAGGGGTGGAGCTTTAACCTCCGGGTGCCGGCGCTGCCTGGATTAAGAAATAATACGCCATTACGCCTGTCAACCGAAGGCTGGTGTGAATGACCCGAGATAACAGCGCTAAACCCTGATACCACAGGGTCCAGATCAAGCTCTTTGACATTGTGAAGCACATAAAAAGAGACCATCCCTATCTCCACCACTTCAGTCAGCGGCAGTTCACGGGCCCAGTAGTCCTGGTCAGTATTGCCGCGCACTGCAACAACAGGGGCAACAATGCGCAAATGCTCCAGCACCTCCCGAGTCCCGACATCGCCGGCATGAATTATCAGAGAAACACCCTGCAACGCCGTAACAGCCTCCGGCCGCACAAGTCCGTGGGTATCCGAAATAACACCCACGAGGTATTCGCCTGTTGAACCATATATGGTATGGACCACTTATTTTTCAGGACCGCCGTGATAACTTAAAGCTATTGCGTATTTGAATGGAAATTATAACAGATTAATACTCTCTTTTCAAAACTTCAGGGATATTCTCCCGCAATTAAGACGGTGTAATGAAGGATGTGTCTCTGAAGCGAATCGCGGAGTCCTGGTAACAGTTCTCGGCGAAGTGAGCGTCTAACAGTTGCAATGTCTGAGCCCGAAGGGCGAGTTTTGCGGCTGTAGCGAACAAGACGTTAGAACTGTCAGGACGTAACGCCTGAGCGTAAGAGACACATCCTTCATTACACTGTCTTAATTGCGGGGATATTCTCGGCGCCATTAGATTTCAAGCCGTGTTTCTCTATCTTATAAAACAGGCTCCTCGGAGAGATTCCCAGGAGATTTGCCGCTTTTGTCCTGTTGCCATTTGTTTCCTTAAGCGCCCGCACAACTGCATGCCGTTCTGCTTCGCTCAGAACTTTTTCTAGGGGCTGGACCCCGGTTGAAGGAAGAGGCGCACTGCTTATCTTGGCGCCGGGCAGGAGGGGCAGGTATTCGCGTTCCATTATCGTGTCCTGGGGACGCATGGTGATCATCGCCCTTCCAAGGACATTTTCGAGCTCCCTCACATTCCCGGGCCAGTCATAATCCAAAAGATCCTCAACAGCGCTTTCCGATATCTTCTGTACTTCGCGTCCGAACCCCTGATTGAGTTTGTAAATAATATTCTCCGCCAGGGGTTTGATATCTTCCTTGTGCTCTCTTAGGGCGGGTATCTGGATAGGGAAGACATTAAGACGGTAGTAGAGATCCTCCCTGAAGGTCCCGGACGCTACCTTCTTTTCGAGATTCGCATTGGTGGCAGTGATGACTCTCACATCCACGGTAAACGGACTTGTCCCGCCCACGCGCACTATCTCCTTTTCCTGAAGGACCCTCAGGAGTTTACTCTGAAGGGACAGGCTTATATCTCCAATTTCATCAAGAAATATCGTTCCTCCGTTGGCCTCTTCAAACAGGCCTTTTTTCCCTCCCTTCAGCGCTCCGGTAAAAGCGCCTTCCTCATAGCCGAACAATTCGCTTTCCAGAAGATTCTCGGTCAAGGCAGCACAGTTGACCCTCACAAACTGTCCCTTCCTTCTTGAACTCGCATTATGGATAGCGTGAGCGAAAAGCTCTTTCCCGGTTCCGCTGTCGCCTCGCAATATAACAGTGGCAGGGGTCTCGGCAGCCATACGGGCTTGTTCCTTGGCCCGTATCATTGCAGGACTATTCCCGATAATGTCCAGGCATGTATACCGCGCTTTCAGGTGACGTAGCAACTTTTTGGCCTGAGATAGTTCTTCGGTAAGTGATATTATCCCGGAGATGTCCTGGAACACACCGACGCTGCCGCTGATTTTCCCGTCGATAAAAATCGGGGCGACATTCACGATAACTTCTTTTCCGGCCGGCCCCACCTTCATGCGGACATTATGAACAGCCTTGCCGGACTGGAGCACCTTCATGTGCATGCTTTCACCATCTGCAATATCGACCGTCACAGACTTATGCAGCACCGCTTCTTTAGACAAGCCGGTGATTCTGGTATAGGCGGAATTTACGATGATAGTATTGCCTTTGTCGTCAGCCACGGAGATGGCATCCTCGGTAGCCTCGATGATTGCTTCGAGCAGGCTGCGCACTTTCCAGAGGTCTGAAACCTGCTCGGAAAGCGTCGTAATCTCTGTAATGTCGCGGAAAACCGCAACAGCCCCTATTATCCGCCCATCCTTATTCCTGACAGGCACCCTGTTTGTACTGATTACTGTTTTCCCCAGAATTTGCTGCTGATTTAGCTCAGGCTCTCCTTCAGATAAAATAATATGCAGACGAGTATTCGGAATCACCTCTACAGCTGGGCGTCCGGTTATCTGATTCCCGTCCAGACCGGTAATCCGCCCCGCAGCCTTATTGAAGACTGTCACAATACCAGCCTCGTTTACGGCTATCATTCCGTCATGGGTTGAGTCTAGGATGATCTCAATCTCTTCTTTGGTGATAGTATTCATAGCAGGCGTTTGTCCTTGTATAAATATATATTACCCTAAATCGGGCAAAAAGCTCAGCATCAACTATAATTGGCAGATTGTTATTAATGAATTCTTGCCATTGATTTCATGCTCGCTATCCCCTTTCAAACAGTCTGGCTCTATAAAGGTGTGCAAAAAATGTACCTTATATTTTATAAGCGATGATATTGTGTGCTATACTGAATTATAAATCTTTTGTTAATATGCAAACAAGTAAAAGCCAATCATGCAATTTAATGCGTGCATATATTTGCGTATACTGCAATTTAATGCATTTTACGACATGAATATCGCTATGGGCTGGTATGGCTAAACCCGTTTGCGCTCATGCTCCAGCTTTGAAAAATTAAGGAAACACTAACTCACGGCAAAACTGGCATGAGACTTGTATAAATCCACTCGTATCCAGGTCAACGGAATTTTTGGATAAGAAGGCGGGTTAATGAAGATACATGAATATCAAGCCAAGGAATTATTTCGGAATCATTATATTCCTGTGCCTGAGGGGTATGTTGCAGCAAGCCCTGATGATGCCTGTGCTATGGCTGGAAGGCTTGGCGGTTTTCCCGTTGTAGTCAAGGCACAAATTCATGCGGGTGGCCGAGGCAAGGGAGGCGGCGTTAAACTTGCCCGGAATCTTGGGGATGTGCAAAGCGCGGCAGCTGCCATATTGGGCAGGCCACTGGTGACTCCCCAGACAGGACCGCAGGGAAGGAAGGTCCGAAAAGTCCTGGTGGAGCAAGGGCTTGATATTGCTCAGGAGCTTTATTTTTCGATTATCCCGGACCGGTCCACGGCAAAGATCATGATCATTGCAAGCCGGGCAGGTGGAATGGATATCGAAGAGGTTGCCGCGAAGTCCCCTGAAAAGATAATTAAGGTGTTGATTAATCCTCTCACTGGAATCGAGCCTGGTCATTGTAGAGAAATCGGAGCCGGTCTCAACCTGCCCGATTCGCTTGCCGAAAAGTTTTCCACGCTGGTTGAAAACCTGTACAGACTTTTTATCGAAGCTGACTGTTCACTGCTCGAGATCAATCCGCTGGTGATTACTGCTCAGGAGACATTTGTTGCTTTGGATGCAAAAGTGGAGATCGATGATAACGCCCTGTTCCGGCAAAAGGATATTCTGAAGTTCAGGGACATTGACGAAGAGGACCCCCTGGAAGTGGAGGCCTCGAAATACAACCTTAATTACATCAACCTAAATGGCAATGTCGGCAATATGGTTAATGGCGCGGGACTCGCCATGGCAACCATGGATCTCATCAAGAGCGCCGGCGCGGCGCCTGCGAATTTCCTTGACGTGGGCGGTGGGGCCAATGCGGAAATGGTTGAAAACGGTTTCCGCATCATTTTAAGCGATAGCAATGTCAAGGCGGTTCTGATCAATATTTTCGGCGGGATTCTCCGGTGTGATGTCCTGGCCGAAGGGGTTGTCCAGGCAGCCAGGAAAACGGGAATAAAGGTACCGGTTGTGATCCGGCTGCAGGGTACCAATGTGGAAAAGGGCAGGGAAATTCTTGCGGTCTCAGGTCTGAATCTTATTACAGCAGAGGACCTGAACGATGCAGCCGGAAAAATTGCAGAGATCGCCAGGAATTGAATGATATTTTTTTGGAAAGAGGGATAGAAAATCATGGCAATATTTGTCGATAAGGAAACAAGACTGCTTGTCCAGGGGATTACCGGCAGAGAAGGCCAGTTCCATACACGGCAGTGTATTGAATACGGTACGCGGGTCGTGGCCGGCGTGACCCCCGGGAAAGGCGGACAGAACATGGACGATGTGCCGGTATTTAATTCTGTCAAGGAGGCTGTGCGTGAAACCGGTGCGAACTGCAGCATGATTTTTGTGCCTCCGGCCTTTGCGGCAAAGGCCATCATGGAGGCGATCGACGGTGATGTCGATATTATTGTCGCCATCACCGAAGGCATTCCGGTGCTCGACATGATGCGGATCAAGAATTATCTGAATGGGAAACAAGTCAGACTTATAGGGCCGAACTGTCCCGGGATCATAACGCCAGGTCAGTGCAAGATCGGTATCATGCCCGGCTTCATCCACAAGCCCGGCGGGCCCATCGGTGTTGTGTCGCGCTCAGGCACCTTGACCTATGAGGTTGTGCATCAATTGACTACGAAAGGAATCGGCCAGACAACCTGCCTCGGCATCGGAGGGGACCCGGTAAACGGAACAAACTTTATCGATTGCCTCAAGGCCTTTGAAGAAGATCCGGAGACAAAGGGGATCGTACTTGTGGGTGAAATCGGCGGCACTGCAGAGGAAGAGGCTGCTGCCTATATCACCGAAAAAGTCAGTAAGCCCGTAGTCGGGTTTGTTGCGGGATTAAGCGCTCCCCCGGGCAGACGCATGGGACACGCGGGGGCGATAGTGAGCGGCAAGAGCGGTACTGCCCAGTCAAAGATTGCGGTCATGAAGGAAGCGGGAATTCATGTATGTGATAATCTCGGCAGGTTCGGCGATTTCTGTGCTGGCGTTTTTTGATATTAGGAAATATAACGGTCTCGTAAAAAGTTCATAGGCAAGGAGCACGAGACCGCAGGAATGAGACGTACTTGTGGGTACGCCGCAGTGACTAAGGGCGAAGAGCAACGCAGCATATGGACTTTTTACGAGACCGTGGAGGCATACAATGGAAATACTCAAGATCGACCATCTGGGAATAGCCGTCAACAGCATTGATGACGGAAAAATTTTTTGGTCCGACGTTCTCGGACTGAGGTTAGAAGGCTCTGAAACGGTAGAAACCCAAAAAGTGACCACAGCGTTTTTTCCAGTCGGTGACAGTGAAGTGGAACTTCTTGAGTCAACCTCACCTGATGGGCCGGTGGCAAAATTCATCGAAAAGAAAGGCACTGGGTTTCAGCATATCGCTTTTCGAGTAGCAAATATCGAAGAGGCCTTAAAAGAACTTAAGGAAAAAGGTATTCAACTCATCGACCAGCAACCGCGAATTGGGGCGGGTGGCGCCAAGATTGCCTTCCTGCACCCCAAAGCCACCGGAGGTGTCCTGGTTGAACTCTGTGAGCGTTGACACACCCTCTGCACTCATCCGCTTCACGGGCATGAAATACCTTTAGACAAGGAGCAACAAATGGCACAACATCCACAACTACCAAAATGGACAGAAATTGCTGAAAAGCAGATGAAGGGCAAATCCGTAGAGACACTTTCCTGGATGACCCCGGAAGGTATTAAAGTCAAACCTCTTTATACCGCCGAAGATCTGGATGGCATGGAATCAGCTAACACCCTCCCCGGGATGGCTCCGTATGTCCGAGGCCCCATGGCCACCATGTATACCGGGCGACCGTGGACCATTCGTCAGTATGCCGGTTTCTCAACCGCCAAAGAATCGAATGCCTTTTACCATAAGGCTCTGGCCGCCGGGCAAAAAGGTCTGTCGGTCGCCTTCGATTTGGCTACCCACAGGGGTTATGATTCCGACCATCCACGGGTTGCCGGCGATATCGGCAAGGCGGGTGTTGCCATAGATTCCGTTGAAGATATGAAAATTCTTTTCAACGGCATTCCTCTTGACCAGATGTCGGTATCGATGACCATGAATGGTGCGGTTATTCCGATACTCGCCGGGTACATTGTGGCCGCCGAAGAACAGGGTGTTGCCCACGACAAACTGGAAGGCACTATACAGAACGACATCCTCAAAGAGTATCTTACCCGAAACACCTACATCTACCCTCCCACCCCATCAATGCGTATTATCTCCGATATCATGGCCTATTGTTCCAAGGAGATGCCCAAATACAATACCATCAGCATCAGCGGCTACCATATGATGGAAGCAGGCGCCAATAGCGTTCTGCAGACAGCCTTTACCTTAGCTGATGGTGTCGAATATGTGAAAGCGGCATTGAAGAGCGGTATGGATGTTGACACCTTTGCCCCAAGGCTTTCTTTCTTTTTCGGCATCGGCATGAATTTCTTCATGGATATTGCCATGCTGCGAGCAGCCAGATTCCTCTGGTATCGGTTAATGAGCCAGTTTAACCCAAAAAATGCCAAATCCTCCATGCTCCGTACCCACTGCCAGACGTCGGGGTGGAGTCTCACCGAGCAGGACCCTCACAACAACATCATTCGTACCACTCTCGAAGCCATGACCGCTGCCCTTGGCGGCACCCAGTCCCTGCATACCAATTCCTTTGATGAAGCTATCGGTCTGCCAACTGATTTCTCCGCCCGTATTGCCCGCAACACCCAGATCATCATCCAGGAAGAATCGCAGATCTGTCATGTCATTGATCCCTTGGGCGGTTCATACTATCTCGAATCACTGACCAACAGCATCATCAAAGAATCTCAAAAAATAATCGATGAAATCGAAGAACTAGGTGGAATGGCCAAGGCCATCGAAAGCGGTATGCCAAAAATGCGTATCGAGGAATCGGCGACAAGAAAACAGGCTCGAATCGATCAAGGCCTTGATGTGATAGTCGGTGTCAACAAATACAAGCTTGCCAACGAGAAAATTGATTTCGAAGTCCGGGAAGTACCGGCTACAGTTCGCGATGAACAGATTGCCCGCATCAAAGAAATCAAGGCCAGCCGCGACAAGGTGGCAGTCGAAAGAGCCCTGGCAGATCTGACCAAGGCCGCGAAAAACGGCGGCAACTTGTTGGAGGCAGCACTACCTGCGGTTCGGGCAAGAGCCACTGTGGGTGAAATTTCTGCTGCCATGGAATCGGTGTTTGGCCGCTTCCTTGCCACGACCCATTGTATCTCCGGCGCCTACTCGTCGGAATACACAGGTGACAACAATGCTATCACGGCGATAAAACAACGAACAAATGTGTTCCTTGAAAAACAGGGCCGACGCCCACGACTCCTGGTTACCAAGATGGGTCAGGACGGTCATGATCGCGGCTTCAAGGTTGTTGCCTGCTCCTATGCCGACCTCGGCTTCGATGTTGACATCAGCCCGATGTTCCAGACCCCTGAGGAGGCGGCGAAAATGGCTATTGAAAACGACGTCCATGTCGTTGGCGCCTCAAGTCTTGCGGCCGGGCACAAGACGCTCATTCCTGCCCTGATTAAAGAACTGAAAAAAATCGGCGGTGGCGAAATTCTCGTTGTTGCCGGGGGTGTTATCCCTCCCGGGGATTATGATTTCCTCTATAAAGCCGGAGTAAAGGCTATTTTTGGGCCAGGTACTCCGATCCCCGAATCTGCCGATAAAACTCTTGCCTTACTAGAAGAAAAATATCTTCAATGAAATCTGTACTTCCCATGGCAGACTTGGCGGCCTTTCTTGCCGCAAAGTCTGCCATGGGTTTTCACTCGCGGGAGGACCAGCCAGATTTAAAACTGGCCAAAATATTTTTTATTTTGCCGCCCCTTTTACCCCGCTCCTTTCTTTCTGTGGCTTTTTTGCGAGAAGCCCATTAGAATAGAAGACAATGGTTTACCAACCAGGATTCATGTTCAATGTTAAATGATCTCCAGCACTATGTGACAGGAGTTCTTAATCGTGATCGTCTGACACTCGCCAGAACCATCACCCTTATCGAAAGCACTCTTCCGACCCATCAAGAACTTGCCCAAACCATAGTTGACAGACTCCTTCCTTATACTGGCCGCGGCATTCGCGTTGGCATAACCGGCGTTCCCGGTGCGGGAAAGAGTACATTTATCGAAAGGTTTGGGACGATGCTCACAGATCTTGGACACCGGGTTGCCGTCCTTGCCATCGACCCGAGCAGCAGCCGCAGCGGCGGCAGTATTCTGGGTGACAAAACTCGCATGGAACGACTGGCGGTTGACCCAAACGCCTTTATTCGCCCGTCCCCAACAAGTGGAACTCTCGGCGGTGTCGGCAGAAAAACCCGAGAAACCATGCTCGTCTGCGAAGCCGCTGGCTATGATGTTGTGATAATCGAAACGGTTGGCGTCGGTCAATCGGAGACCACCGTCGCCTCCATGGTCGATTTTTTTCTGGTGCTGATGATTGCCGGAGCGGGAGACGAACTTCAAGTAATAAAAAAGGGCGTGCTTGAAGTGGCTGACGCCATTGTCATCAATAAAGCCGACGGCGACAATCTGTTGCGGGCTGAGATAGCTCAGAGGGAGTATCAGACGGCTTTGCACATGCTCATGGCCCACAGCCCGAATTGGAGTCCCCCAGTTCTTACCTGCAGCGCCGCGGAAGGCAAAGGAATTGACAAAATCTGGGAGACTATCCTGGACCATCGCGACAAATTGACTGTCAGCGGCGAAATGGCGGAAAAAAGAAAAACCCAAGCCCTCGACTGGATGGCCTTTCTTATTGATGAAGGATTACGACACTGGTTCTACACCAGCCCCCATGTCCGCGAGGCATTACCAATGTTAAGAAGAAACGTGGAAGAAAAAAAGACTTCGCCGACTGCAGCCGCCGATAGCCTTCTTGCCTTTTTGTATACCCAAAACGGCAAATAAAGGAAGGGTGTAGGGTAGAAAATGCTATTTGTACCAGCTGGTGTATCAAAAGGCTTCTCGATCCTTATGCCCTTTCAAACAGTCTGGCTCTATAGAGGTGTGCAATAACTGTACCTTATATTTTTCTAACCGACGATATTGTGTGCTATACTGATTACAAATCTTTTGTTAATGTGCAAACAAGTAAAAGTCAGTCCTGCAATTTAATGCGTGCAGATATTTGCTTATACTGCAACTTAGTGCAGTATATAGCATGAAGATCGCCATGGGCTGGCATGGCTAAATCCGTTTGCTCTCATGTTCTGCTTTGAAAAATTAAGGAAACACCGAGTCACAACAAAGCTGGCATGAGACTTGTATAAATCCACTAGTGATATTTTTTTCAAGGAGAGACTATGAAGATCGATGACCAACTGGAACATCTGAGCAAACTCAGGGAAGAAGCCCTTTTGGGCGGTGGTCAAAAAAGAATCGATAAACATCATAAAAAATACCTTTTGACCGCCAGGGAGCGTATTGATCTGCTTTTAGACAAGGGCTCTTTCGAGGAATTCGATATGTTCAAGACCCATAGATGCAGGGATTTCGGCATGGACAAGCAGGTCTTCCTGGGAGACGGTGTAATAACCGGGCATGGCACTGTCGATGGCCGTATTGTCTATGTTTTTGCCCAGGATTTTACCGTACTCGGTGGCTCCCTGTCAGAAACCTTTGCGGAAAAAATCTGTAAGATAATGGATCTTGCCATGAAAAACGGCGCTCCGGTGGTCGGATTGAATGATTCCGGCGGGGCGCGTATTCAGGAAGGAATTGAGAGTCTCGCCGGCTATTCGGAGATATTCCAACGCAATGTCATGGCCTCGGGGGTAGTGCCCCAGATCTCGGCGATTTTTGGTCCCTGTGCCGGTGGAGCGGTATATTCGCCGGCCCTCACCGATTTTGTCATCATGGTCCAGAATAAATCGTATATGTTTCTCACCGGCCCGAAAGTCGTCAAATCAGTGACCCATGAAGATGTCAGCGAAGAAACTTTAGGCGGGGCAGCGATGCATGCCAGTCGCAGCGGAGTTGTTGATTATCCTGCTGGGTCAGGTGCTGATGCCATCGCCTATATTCGCCGACTGCTTTCGTTTCTGCCCCAGAATAATATGGAAAATCCTCCCCTTGTGCCCTGCACCGATCCGCCAGATCGGGAGAGTGTCGCACTCAACCAGATTATTCCTGAAAATCCCAATGCTGCCTATGATATGAAAGATGTTATCCTTCAAACAATAGATAACAATGATTTTTTTGAGGTTAAGGAAAACTTCGCACCGAATCTCTTAGTCGGGTTTGCCAGGTATAACGGGATGAGTGTCGGTATAGTTGCCAACCAGCCGGCCTATCTCTCCGGTGTCCTCGACATAGACTCCTCAATAAAGGGCGCTCGTTTTGTCAGGTTCTGCGATTGTTTCAATATTCCGGTTGTTACCTTTGTTGACGTTCCTGGCTTCTTGCCGGGAACCGCTCAGGAGTTTGGCGGAGTAATACGTAACGGTGCTAAAATTCTCTATGCCTTTGCCGAGGCGACCATTCCCAAGGTAACTGTCATTACAAGGAAAGCGTATGGCGGAGCCTATTGCGTCATGTCCTCCAAACATTTACGCGGCGATATTAACTATGCCTGGCCCACCGCTGAAATTGCAGTGATGGGGGCAAAAGGTGCTGTTGGAGTTTTGTATGGCAAGGATGCCCAAAAAGCCCCAGATCCAAGCGCATTTTTGGCAGAAAAGGAGAAGGAGTACCAGGATGCTGTTGCCAATCCCTATGTAGCAGCCCAACGCGGTTACATCGATGATATTATCGAACCATCGAAAACCAGGGCAAGAATAATCAGGTCACTGGGGCTGCTACAGAATAAGCGCGATACAAATCCGATGAAAAAGCACGGTAATATACCACTATAACAGTCGCAAATACGTCTGAGTATCATAAGGAGATCCACATGACAGTGAAGATTTTTATTAAACGAAAGGTGCGGGATAATAATGTCGTTGAACTGACACTCCTCCTTAATAAGTTGCGGGCTCTCGCTCTCAGTCAACCCGGCTATCTCTCAGGAGAAACCTTACATAGAATAGACAATAAAGATGAGTGCATGGTTATTGGTACCTGGAGTTCCTTAGAAGACTGGAACAGTTGGGTAAACAATCCGCAACGCATCGAAGTTCAGGCGGAGATAGATAGACTGCTTGGCGAGGAAACGGAATACGCCATTTACAGCTACTAATGGTGGTCTTAAAGACAATGACTCGGGATTTTCATGCTGCCCATGGTGCTGTTTTTGGGTACCGGGTTGTGTAGTTAATACAAAATATGGGTGATGTGATGGCAGATCAAAGAAAGAAAATGGCTGCCGCCTTAGCTGCCGTGAGTCTCTATCTGCAACAGGAGGAAGCTATGGCTGCGCAAGAGCAGCAAGCACCTCTCAAGAAACCTCGGAGTTTCGAGTTCAGCCAGTGGGGACAGAGTGGGCGGCAGGAGATGATGGCCATGCGGAAATTAATCCAGCTGAGGGCGTTTACGCGCTTTTGATAGCATCAATTGTTAATGAAGAAGAAGGAGGAGGCACATACAATGAGCGATCAAGAAATGAGCGATCAAGTGAAGATGACCGCGATGAACTATTCCGCAGACCGGCCAAAGGCAAAGAATCCTGTTAAGATTATGGATCTGTCCCTACGTGATGGCCATCAGTCCCTTTTCGCTACCCGTGGGCGTACAGAGGATATGATTCCGGTAGCTGAACTGATGGATGAGGTCGGGTTCTGGGCGATTGAAACTTGGGGTGGAGCCACTTTCGATACCATGCACCGGTTTCTCAACGAAGATCCTTGGGAACGTTTGCGCACCTTGAAGCGCTATATTAAAAAGACCCCTTTCTCTATGCTGCTGCGGGCGCAGAACCTGGTCGGTTATCGAAATTACGCCGACGACCTGGCCTTTGTTTTTGTTGAGCGCGCGGCCGAAAACGGTATGGATATTTTCAGGACCTTCGATGCCTTGAACGACTATCGCAATTTCGAGACGGTGGTCAAACAGATAAAAAAGAGCGGCAAACATTTTCAAGGCTGCATCTGTTACAGCCTCACCGAGCCACGGCTTGGCGGAGAAGTCTACAATCTTGAATATTATATTGATAGAGCAAAATCCCTTGAGTCGATGGGGGCGGATTCCATCTGTATCAAGGATATGGCTGGGCTGTTGGCTCCCTATGATGCATATCCGCTCATTAAGGCCCTGAAAAAAGCGGTCAAAGTACCCATTCATCTGCACAGCCATTTTACCTCAGGCATGTCGCCAATGTCGCATCTCAAGGCCATTGAAGCAGGAGTGGACATTATCGATACTTGCATGACGCCTTATGCTTACCGGACTTCGCATGCTGCTGTTGAGCCTTTGGTTATGGCCCTTTTGGGGACAAATCGCGATACCGGCTTTGATATTAAAAAATTAGCTCGAATCAATGAGATACTTGAAAAAGAGGTAATGCCGAAATATAAGCACCTCCTCGATGACTCGAAGGTTTCGATTATCGATATCAATGTCTTGCTGCATCAGACTCCGGGCGGGATGTTGTCGAACCTGGTCAATCAATTACGGGAAATGGATGCCCTGGATAAAATTGATGAGGTTTACAAGGAACTGCCGCGGGTGCGCAAAGACCTCGGCCAGATCCCCCTTGTCACCCCGACCAGCCAGATAGTTGGTGTGCAGACCGTCAACAATGTTCTGCATGACACTCCCGACGAACGTTACAAGATGATCACCGGGCAGGTGAAGGACCTCTGCTTCGGCTTGTACGGCAAGACCGCTGTGCCTATTAATCCTGAAGTGCAAGCAAAGGCCCTGAAAGGCTACCCCCGCGGAGAAAAGCCGATCACCAGTCGTCCAGCAGAAGTTCTCGAGCCGGAATTGGCCAAGGCGAAAGCCGAGATCAGTGATTTGGCAAAAGATATCGATGACGTCATCACTTATGCCCTGTTTCCAGTCACCGGTAAGAAATTTCTTGAGTGGAAGTATGGCAAAGCAGAGGTTCCAGCCAGTGTGAAGCCGATCACCATTGAGGATGTTAAGAAAAGAGATGAACTTGTGAAAAAGGCCCTGGCTGGTAAACTCGTTGAGGTGAAACAGGTTGAAAAACCGCCGAAGTCACAGGCAGTCAGAACCTTCAACGTTTTTGTTGATGAGGAGTTTTTTGCCGTCGAGGTTGATCCTGTAGGCAACACACATCTTGTGTCGGTTCCCCAACCAGTCGCCTCTGCTGCACAGGCTCCGGTCGCCGCTGCTCCTATGAAGGCCCCGGCTCGCGCACCTGCCCCGGAACCTGCACACCAAGGAGAAGGAACAGTCCTTCTTGCGCCGATGCCCGGGATGATCATCAAGTATATGGTAAAAACCGGAGATGCTGTAAAGAAAGGTGATACCATTGTTGTCCTTGAAGCCATGAAGATGGAAAACAACCTTGTCGCCCCCTGTGATGGGAAGGTTCAAGGTATCAAGCTTGCCAGTGGCGAAACGGTTGCAAGAGGTGCCGTTCTCTGTGTTATAGGATAAATCTGTAATGAGCAATAATGCATCAGGTGCGGCTGTGACAGAAACTGCAGCCCCAACAGTAAAAAAGTCCGTTGCCCTGTCAGGTGTGGTAGCTGGGAACTCATCGGTATGCACCCTGGGACGTACAGGAAATGACCTGCACTATCGCGGTTATGAAATTGTGGAGCTCGCAATGCAGTCCACCTTTGAAGAAGTGGCGCATCTCCTCATCCACGGCGTATTGCCTACCGAGTCTGAACTGAAGGACTATAAGAAAAAATTGATATCTCTTCGCGGTGTTCCAGCCAAGGTGAAGGAAGTACTGGAACTTATTCCAGCTTCGACCCATCCAATGGACGTGCTCCGTACAGCGTGTTCCTACCTCGGTACAGTCCTGCCTGAGAAAGATGTTCAAACCGGGCAGGGAGCGGCAGGCATCATAGACCGCCTGGTTGCATCTTTCGGCTCGATGCTCCTTTATTGGTGGCATTACACCCAGAACGGAAACAGGATAGAGGCAGAAACAGACGACGACACCGTGGCCGGTCATTTCCTGCATCTTCTTCACGGCAAGAAACCATCGGAATCGCATAAACGGTCCTTGGACCAGTCCCTGATATTATATGCTGAACAGGAATTCACCGCATCCACTTTTGCCGCCCGCGTGATCACAAGCACACTCGCAGATGTTTACTCCGCCATCACAGGGGCGATCGGGGCACTCAGGGGGCCTAAACACGGCGGCGCCAACGAGGCAGCCCATGAGATCCAGAGGCGTTACAGCACACCTGACGAAGCTGAGGCCGACATCGTGGCCAGGGTGGCCAGGAAGGAAATCATCATCGGCTTCGGGCACCCGGTGTATACCGTGAGCGATCCGAGAAATGAGACGATCAAGGCAATAGCAAAAAAACTCTGTAAGGACGGCGACAATGTGAATCTTCACAACATCGCCGACCGTATCGAAAAAGTTATGAAGAGAGAGAAGAACATGTTTGCGAACCTTGATTGGTATTCCTCTGTTACTTATCATATGCTGGGCGTGCCTACGTCGCTGTTCACCCCAATCTTCGTTATTTCACGTACAACCGGCTGGGGAGCTCACGTTATTGAACAGCGGATGGACAACAAGCTCATCAGGCCTTCCGCCAACTACCTCGGCCCGGAAGACCGAGCGTACGTGCCGATGAGCGCAAGGAAATAACATGTTAAGGTTAAGCAAATATAAAATAAAAAATACAAAAGGTATAAGGCGAAAGCAGGTTTGTTTCTTAACCTCAACCTTTGCCTTAACCTTGATCAGACTAAATTGGAAGGGGCCCCGGTGAATGAATTCGTCGATATGTTCGTCATTTAATAATATAATCCGGGAATTCGACGCCGGCAGCGGCAGGAAAGGGAAGCTATATTCTCTCCCTGCGCTCGAAAAGTCCGGGATCGGCAAAATTTCCCGTCTGCCGATATCCATCCGCATAGTGCTGGAATCGGTGCTGCGCAACTGCGATGGCAAGAAGATTACCGAAGAGCATGTGGCGCAGCTTGCCAACTGGAAACCTGTTGCGCCCCGCACCGGCGAGATACCTTTCGTAGTAGCACGCATCTTGCTTCAGGACTTCACAGGAGTACCTCTTCTGTGCGATCTCGCGGCAATGCGCGGTGCAGCTGCCAGGATGGGGAAGGATGCTCGAATCATCGAGCCGCTGGTCCCTGTTGATCTGGTTGTGGACCATTCGGTGCAGATCGACTGCTACGGCGAGCCCGGCGCTCTCCGGAAAAACATGGAAATGGAGTTTAAGCGCAACAGAGAGCGTTACCAGTTCCTGAAATGGGGCATGAACGCCTTTGAGACTTTTAAAGTCGTGCCTCCCGGCATCGGCATTGTGCACCAGGTAAACCTGGAATACCTTGTCAGGGGCGTGCATAGCAAAAAAGGAGTGTATTATCCTGATACCCTGGTAGGCACCGACAGCCATACCACAATGATAAACGGTATCGGCGTTGTGGGATGGGGAGTGGGTGGAATAGAGGCAGAGGCAGGTATGCTGGGCCAGCCGGTTTATTTCCTCACGCCGGATGTCGTGGGTGTGCAACTGAAAGGCAAACTCAGGGAAGGCGTGACCGCTACAGACCTCGTCCTGACCATCACCGAAATGCTCCGCAGGGAAAAAGTGGTCGGCAAGTTTGTCGAGTTCTTTGGCGAAGGCGCATCTTCCCTTACCCTGCCTGACAGGGCTACGGTTGCCAATATGGCGCCTGAATACGGCGCTACGATGGGTTTCTTCCCTGTAGACGACGTCACCATGGATTTCTTCCGCAGCAGCGGCCATCCTGCCGATCAAGTTTCAGCGTTCCGGGAATATTTTAAAAACCAGGAAATGTTCGGCATACCAAAGGCTGGTGATCTGGATTACTCCAGGGTCATAGAGATGGATATTTCAGGTGTAAAACCCTCCGTTGCAGGACCAAAGCGTCCCCAGGACCGCATAGAGCTTAAATCTCTGAAAGAGAATTTCTCCTGCTTGTTAATGAAGCCTTCGGCTGATAACGGCTTTGCCATAAAGTCAGAAGACCTTCAACGACGCTTCACGACAAAAGGACAGGTCAACATAGGTTCAGGCGACGTTATTATCGCCGCAATCACTTCATGCACGAACACGTCAAATCCGGGCGTGCTCCTTGCCGCGGGCCTGCTTGCGAAGAAGGCTGTGGAAAAAGGCCTTACGGTAAAGAAGCACATAAAGACATCCCTTGCGCCGGGTTCGCGCGTGGTTGCCGAGTACCTTGATAAAGCCGGACTGATGCCTTATCTCGAAAAGCTCGGGTTTTATCTCGCTGCGTACGGTTGCACCACATGCATCGGCAATGCAGGTCCTCTTGATGAAGCTGTGGAAGAGACCATTGTCCGGAACAACCTCGTCTGCGCTGCAGTGCTTTCAGGCAACCGCAACTTTGAGGCGCGTATCCATGCAAACCTGCGCGCCAATTTTCTCATGAGCCCTCCCCTCGTCGTGGCATTTGCCATAGCCGGTACCGTGATTAAAAACCTTGAAAAAGAACCGCTGGGCACAGGCAATGACGGAGAGGAAATCTATCTCAGGGACATATGGCCTTCCGCCGATGAAGTGGCAGCTGTCATGAAGTATGCCACTGACCCCGAAACCTTCAGACGACTTTATTCGGACTTGACCAAAGATAATGTTCTTTGGAACAGCGTGTCCTCAGTATCAGGGAATATCTATGACTGGCCCAAATCGACATACATTGCGGAGCCTCCTTTCTTCCAGGGCTTCGGTATGCAGCCGGACAGCGTGAGCGATATCACAGGAGCCAGAGCACTCGGCATTTTCGGCGACTCCGTCACTACCGACCATATAAGTCCTGCCGGTTCCATCAAGAAAACCTCGCCGGCAGGAATCTATCTTATGGATAACGGCGTTGCCGAGACTGATTTCCAGAGTTACGGCACACGCAGGGGAAACCATAAGGTGATGATTCGGGGCACCTTTGCCAACGTGCGCATCAGGAATCTCATGTTGCCTCCAAAAGACGACGGCACATCTGCAGAAGGGGGCTTCACGCTGCTGCAGCCCTCAGGGGAACAGATGTCGATCTATGAGGCAGCCATGAATTACATTTCCCGGGGCGTTCCTTCTGTAGTGTTCGGAGGCGAAGAATATGGCACCGGGTCGTCAAGGGACTGGGCTGCCAAAGGCACTCAGCTTCTTGGTGTCAGGGCAGTGATAGCGAAGAGCTTTGAACGAATCCACCGCTCAAATCTTGTAGGCATGGGTGTGCTGCCGCTTCAGTTCGATGGGGGCGATTCTGTCCAGTCTCTAAACATCCGCGGAGACGAGGAGTTCGATATTGTGGGATTGGACCGGATAAGGCCGCAGCAATACGTCACCCTTGCTGTTAGAAGCAGGGATGGCGCGAGGCAGGAAGTGAAACTCCTCTGCCGCATAGACACGGCTATTGAAGCAGACTATTTCAGGCACGGAGGAATTCTTCCATTCGTGCTCAGGGGGCTTGTTAAAGGTGAATAGGGCTTGTTGCATACCAGACTTTAAAACCATCAAGGCAGACAAAAATTATCAAAAGGAGAGTTGACCATGGGAAAGTACGACGAGGTATTTAAAAAGAGTATTAATGAACCCGAGGCCTTCTGGGGAAAGGCGGCAGAAGCTATCGACTGGTATAAAAAGTGGGACAAGGTCCTCGACGATTCAAAAAAACCTTTTTACCGCTGGTTCGTCGGCGGAGAGCTCAACACATGCTACAATGCGCTTGACAGGCATGTGAAGGGCGGAAGGGCAAACCAGCTCGCCCTCATTTATGATAGCCCTGTTACCGACACCGTCCAGAAATTCACCTATGCCGAACTGCTCGACAAAGTCGCGGTATTTGCAGGCGGGCTTAAGTCGCTCGGCGTCAGCAAGGGTGATACAGTCGTTATTTATATGCCGATGATTCCACAGGCGGCAATCGCCATGCTCGCCTGCGCCAGACTCGGAGCCATCCATTCAGTCGTGTTCGGAGGGTTCGCTCCGCATGAGCTTGCGATACGCATTGATGATGCAAAACCCAAGGTGGTAATCTCTGCATCCGGTTCAAAGGAAGGGGCCAAGATACTCGAGTACAAGCCTATGCTCGACAAGGCCGTTGAATTAGCCAAACATAAACCTGAAAAGTGCATAATCTTCCAGAGGCAATTTGTTGCAGCTTCTATGGCGGGTCGCGATGTTGACTGGGAAGAGCTGGTATCAAAGGCCAAGCCTGCGGACTGCGTGCCGGTAAAGGCGACAGATCCTCTGTATATACTCTACACCTCCGGCACTACCGGCGTCCCAAAGGGTATTGTCCGGGACAACGGTGGCCATGCTGTTGCACTGAGATGGAGCGTCGAGAATATATATGATACCCATCCGGGCGAAGTATACTGGGCAGCCTCTGATGTAGGGTGGGTAGTCGGCCATTCATATATCGTATATGCTCCGCTGTTTACCGGATGCACATCGATATTATATGAAGGCAAGCCTGTGGGCACCCCGAATCCCGGCGCCTTCTGGAGGGTCATCTCCCAGCATGGCGTCAAGACACTGTTCACTGCTCCTACCGCTTTCAGGGCCATAAAGAGGGATGACCCGAACGGTGAATATATAAAGAAGTATGACCTGTCGAAATTCCAATACCTCTTTCTCGCAGGTGAGCGGCTTGATCCCGACACCTACCACTGGGCCCACGACCTCCTTAACAAACACGTGATAGATCACTGGTGGCAGACTGAGACAGGTTGGCCGATTACGGCAAACTGCATGGGGATCGAACAGTTGCCGATTAAACCGGGCTCTTCCACAAAGCCTGTTCCGGGGTATAATATAACGATCCTCGACACCGATGGTAAACAGGTTGGGCCGAATCAGACTGGGATCATCACGGCAAAACTTCCCCTCCCCCCGGGAAACTCACCTACCCTCTGGAATGCGGATGACAGATATCTTGAGGCATATTGTAATATGTACCCTGGATATTATTTTACGGCTGACGGAGGATATAGGGACGAAGACGGCTACGTCTTCGTAATGGGTCGTGTCGATGACGTTATTAATGTTGCAGGGCACAGGCTCTCGACAGGCGAGATGGAAGGGCTCATCGCAACCCATCCTGATGTTGCCGAATGCGCAGTAATAGGAGCCAATGACAATCTTAAAGGGCAGCTGCCGGTCGGTTTTGTGGTACTCAAGGCAGGGGTGACAAAGGCGCCTGAAGAGATAGTGAAAGAATTATCAAAACTCATAAGGTCCGAGATCGGCCCCATCGCCTGCTATAAGGAAACAGCAGTTGTCAAAAGACTGCCAAAGACGCGTTCGGGCAAAATACTGCGGGGCATAATGCGGAATATTGCCGATGGTGAGAAATATAAAATACCCTCGACAATCGACGATCCTGAGATCCTGGGTGAGATAAGCGATGCGCTAAAATGTATCGGATATGCTAAAATAATCGACGAGAATATTTCTCTTTAATTAAAACCCCTCTCTCACTCACCTCCTGTAATGGGAGGGAGTGAGAGGGAGGGAGAAAGACTATATATGAACTTGCTGAAAAGTAGTGTTGGACGAAAATTAATAATGTCGGTTACAGGCTTTGGGATGATCGCCTTTGTGGCGATGCATCTCTTAGGGAATACGACAATATATCATGGTCCTGATGGGATTAATGCTTACGCAAAGGCGCTTCACCGAATCACTTCCCTCGTCTGGGCCTTTCGTCTGACAATGTTCACCCTGTTTTCAGTGCATGTGCTTTACGGAATACAACTTTACCTCGAAAACCGGGCCGCAAAACCGCAGGGCTATGCCGTGAATGGGAACCTCCAGACAACCTTTGCCGGAAGAAACATGATCTGGACAGGCCTCTTCATAGGGGCATTCGTTATATATCACCTGCTGCATTTCACCTTTCAGGTGACTAACCCCGATATTGCATCGAGAAGCCATCTGGATGCATTGGGCCGCCCTGATGTATTCACTATGGCGGTGCTCAGCTTCCAGAATTTCTTTATCTCCCTCGTGTATATAAGCGCAATGTGCGCACTGGGCCTTCATCTGTCACACAGCATCCAGAGTCTGTTTCAAACAATAGGACTGAATGGCGAAAAGAGTTTCCCGGCAATCAGGAAGGTGGGAACGCTTGTCGCGATAATCATCTTTATCGGCTTCGCGGCAATTCCCGTGGTTATTCTCGCAGGACTGGTGAAGTAATGTTAAATATGGCTTTTAATTTGGAGAGATAATTATGATCCTTGATGGAAAATGTCCATCCGGCCCTCTTGCTGAAAAATGGAACAGGCACCGCCAGGAAATGAAGCTGGTCAATCCTGCAAATAAGCGGAAATTCCGAATCATCGTCGTGGGCACCGGTCTTGCCGGCGCGTCCGCTGCTGCGTCGCTTGGGGAGCTCGGCTATAACGTAGAAGCGTTCTGTTACCAGGATAGCGCCCGCCGTGCTCACAGTATTGCGGCCCAGGGGGGCATAAACGCTGCCAAAAATTATCCCAATGACGGCGACAGTATCTTCAGGCTCTTCCATGACACGATCAAGGGAGGGGATTTCAGGTCCCGTGAAGCGAATGTATACAGGTTGGCGATGGTGAGCAACAACATCATCGACCAGTGTGTTGCCCAGGGGGTCCCTTTTGCGCGTGACTATGCCGGATACCTGGACAACCGTTCCTTTGGGGGGGCCCAGGTCTCGCGGACGTTTTATGCGCGGGGTCAGACAGGCCAACAATTGCTGTTAGGCGCATATTCGGCCCTTTCCCGTCAGGTAAAGGCTGGGACGGTGGCCCTCCATCCCCGCACAGAAATGCTGGACCTCGTGATTGTTGACGGCGAGGCAAAAGGGATCACTGTGCGCGACCTTGTGACAGGAGATATTAAAGCCTATGCAGCCGATGCTGTCTGTCTCTGCACAGGCGGCTATACTAATGTCTTTTATCTTTCGACCAATGCCATGGGAAGCAATGTGACTGCAACATACCGGGCTTACAAGAAAGGGGCCTTTTTTGCGAACCCATGTTTCACACAGATACATCCGACCTGCATCCCGGTGAGCGGCGACCACCAGTCAAAACTAACCCTGATGTCCGAGTCACTCAGGAATGACGGCAGAGTTTGGGTGTCAAAGATCAAGGGAGACAAACGGGCTCCGCATGAGATACCCGAAAACGAGAGAGACTACTACCTGGAGCGCAAGTACCCGAGCTTCGGCAACCTTGCGCCGCGCGATATTTCATCACGTGCAGCAAAGGAGGTCTGTGATGAAGGCCGCGGCGTAGGAGCAAGCGGTCGCGGCGTTTATCTCGATTTTGCCGACGCAGCCGGGCGCATCGGCGAAGACAAGATACGCGAGCGCTATGGGAACCTATTTGAGATGTACGAAAAGATAACCGGAGAAAACGCCTATAAGCAGCCGATGCGCATCTATCCGGCGCCTCATTATGCTATGGGCGGCCTGTGGGTCGACTATAATCTGGAAAGCAATATCCCTGGACTCTTTGTGCTGGGCGAGGCCAACTTTTCGGACCATGGCGCCAACAGGCTTGGCGCAAGCGCTCTTATGCAGGGACTCGCTGATGGGTATTTCGTAATACCATACACGATAGCAAACTATCTCGCCAGGACAAAGCCGGGCAAAGTGAATACCGGGAATCCCGAGTTCATGAAGTCGATTGAAGAGAGCAAAACGCTCATTAAAAGGCTTCTATCCATAAACGGGAAGAGGACTGTCAACGAGTTCCACCGCGAACTCGGCAGTATCATGTGGGAGAATGCAGGAATGGGGCGCAGCCGCGAAAGCCTGGAAAAGGCGCTCAAAATGATTCCTGAACTCCGCGCAGAATTCTGGGAAAACGTCCGTATCACGGGAAACGAAGCCGACCTTAACCAGGAGCTCGAAAAAGCCGGCCGCGTGGCTGATTTCCTTGAGTTCGGCGAACTCCTGGCCCTGGATGCCCTTCACCGCAATGAATCCTGTGGCGGCCATTTCCGGACAGAATACCAGTCGCCGGAAGGCGAGGCAATGCGCGACGACGTGAATTTCAGTTATGTCGCTGCCTGGGAGTTCAAAGGCCTTGGCAAAGAATCGGAGCTGCATAAGGAGCCTCTCATATTCGAAAACGTACAACTTGCCGTGAGGAGTTACAAATAATGGATTTGACACTATACGTATGGAGACAGAAAGGCCCGGATTCACCGGGGAAGCTTGAGGAATACAGGGCAAAGGACGTAAGCCCCGACATGTCCTTCCTTGAGATGCTCGACGTCGTTAACCAGGGACTGATCAAGACCGGCAAAGAGCCGATAGCCTTTGACCACGACTGCCGCGAAGGGATATGCGGCATGTGCTCGCAGGTAGTCAATGGTGTTCCGCATGGACCTCAGGAGAAGACCACAATATGCCAGCTTCACATGAGGCACTTCAAGGATGGAGACACCATCTATATAGAACCGTGGCGCGCAAAGGCCTTCCCGGTGATAAAAGATCTGATTGTCGACCGCAGCGCTCTTGACCTGATCGTGCAGTCAGGCGGTTACGTATCGGTCCATACCGGGGGTGTTCCGGATGCAAATGCGATACCTATCCCTAAGTCCGCTGCCGATAAAGCGATGGATGCCGCGGAGTGCATAGGATGCGGGGCATGCGTAGCCGCCTGTCCGAACGGTTCCGCAATGCTCTTTACCGCAGCAAAAGTGGCGCATCTTGCGAACCTGCCTCAGGGAAGTGCCGAGGCGGCAAGGCGTGTCTGCATGATGACCGATGCAATGCTTAAGGAAGGTTTCGGCAATTGCAGCAACCACTACGAATGTCAGGCGGCATGTCCTAAAGGGATTAAAGTACAGTTCATTGCGAAACTAAACAGGGAATTCATCAAAGCACAGATTAAGACAGGTATCTGAATCTATTTCTTTACGATCTATCGCCTCGAAATCTGGAAATAAAAGCTGCCGTTAAGTTCACCCTGCTCCTCCTAAGAGACGCTCCCGATATCATCTTACATTTCTGATACACTTGACAGTCAACAGGTATGCGGATCCGCAACTAACAAAGACTTTGTCCCGTAACATGCGGCCCCTGACAGGAGAGAACAAAGCTTTCTATTATCAGGCCTCGTGGCTTCGGCAATCATCGGCTGTGTCTGTTTCTTTTGAAAATCAACGGAAGGGGGCTCAGCAAGTGGAAAAACCACTTATGTCCCGAAGTACACACAAATCCTTGATTGCGTGTAAAGCTGTCTCATAATCTCGGATTCACCGACGAACAGAGAGTGTCAGGAACTTCAAGTTGCGGAGAATAACTACTTAAAGTCCGCACGTTTGTGATTCACGCAACTGTATGAACGTTACTGCACGAATTGCCTGCGCCTGTTTTGCGGCTATCTTCTAATTTCTCAGTTCCTTTGTAGTGGGCCGTGTAATGAAGGATATGCCTCTTCCGCTCAGGTGCTGCGCTTTGACGATTCTAAAGGCTCATTCGCTACAGCCGCAAAACTCGCCCTGCGGGCTCAGACACTTGCGGTTGTTTAACGCTCATTTCGCCAAGAATCATTACCAAAGCTCCGCAATTCGCTCCCTGAGACATATCCTTCATTGCACTTTTTATCAACATGGGGACATTTATACTTAGCTTATATAGCAGAATTAAGAAGGCAGAAAAGCAAACTTCAGAACAATCTTATTAAATTATCATCGTCAAAAGCAAAGAAGTAATTTGTAGCTTAATGTATAATTGCGTCAAGAGCAGGCGGGACATGGTGCCGTAGCGGGCGTTGGCAGCCCGAGACGCCATGGATGGCTGAACGGGCTGGCGTCGCCTTCGAGCAAGGCTGGATGCCTTGTGAGATTTAGCCGAGGCGCTGTGTCCCGCCTGCTCTTGACGCCACAATATTGAATGTCAATAAGCAAATATTTTCGAATACTTTTTTACGTGACGCAAAGCGGTGCATACTTCACAATCGAGCGGTAAGCATTTTCGTTCGTACTCTGCATATAGTTGCGGCAATATGAAAGGGTAGATTACAGGAAGCTATTTACAACTCTTGGCCCTTGGCGGGTTGTCCTCGAAGAAGAAATGTCTTGGGATATTTCCCCCTGCCGCAGACTTTGAATGAGCCGAAATCCTTATACCAATCGCCTTCCGGGGCTTCAGGCTCAGATTCTCGCCAGAGTTTCAGCTGGTAGAGATCCTCAGCGGTGATTTGACGATCCCGAAGCCGATCAAAGAGATGATCTCGGAGTGCAATAGGAAGACGGGTCCACTGGATCTTCAGCACTCATTCTCCGAAAGTCATTCGGGCAAGTTGTTCCTTCAATTCCTGCTGTTCTTTCGCATCTGTTGATGTGCTTAACCGACCCGCCAATTCGAAGAATCTGCGCTTCTCCTCTTCTTTTGCTCGCAGCCCGGTTTCAACGAGTTCTACAAGTATCCGATTCGAACTCACTTTTCGGCTTTTTGCCAAGGTCTTCACCCGCTTGGCCAGTGGAGAAGGGAGGGTGATGCTCTGGCGGATCGTTTTTTCGGTTGTAGCCATAAAATAATTATACACCATTTTGCATCAGAATGCACCATCCTGAAAGACAAGACCTGATCGAACATCGTCCGAAAGGTCAGCACAGTAGTGGCAACTACAGCTTAAAAAGGATATGATAAAAAGTCAGGCAAATTTGTTTATGTCTTCCTGAAGTCATTCCTGTCAGTTTTCTGCCGTGAGTGAAAGATTTCCCCAGAAGCAATTGGCAATGAGCGGACGATTCTTCAAAGCCTTCGTACACAAGAACACCGGCTTCAGATGCAAAGCGAGCCTTAGCATAAGCGATCGAGAAAATTCACACAGTCGGCGAGGGCTCATGCCTCACTGCGACAAACACGCCGCTTTTGTCAGACTGCAAGCCGTTGTTAGGCCTCTCAGCACCCGAAAGCTTTTGCTAAAACTAATCTTGTTTTTTCTCCCTTATCTTCTGCTCTCGATCTCTTTGTTAAAAAAGCTTTCCCTTCTTTTTCCAGAAAGTCTTTGAAGAGCGAGCATCGCGGGCTCATCCGTACCTGGTAATCCGCACGCCGTTCGGTAATGCCTGCGCTTGTTTCCGTGTTGTCCATGCCCGTTACTGCTCCTTTCTTTTTTATATCAGCATGGCATTACTGGGGCGTGTCCGGCAGCTTACATTGCCACTCACTGCTGGACTATCCGCATCATAAAAACGTAACAGCTTATCTTTCCATTCTTTTGCGTACTCAACGCCGATACGTTCACTTCTTTTTATCCGCAGTCGTATTCGGGAACCTGAGAGAAGATACAACCTGTCGCCGCATAGATCCATGCTATGGTAAGATCGGGTGATTTTGAGAGCGCGTGTGAGTTTGCCAGGGCCGGAAAGATCAGCTTGCCACTCATCGAGAGGTTCGGCCGCGCGGATGAGCACGGCCTGTGCTTTGCCGGTTTTACCAACCACAATATTGAACATGTTGTGCATCCCGTAGATGAGGTAGACGTACGCATGACCAGCAGGGCCGAACATGACCTCGGTCCGTTTTGTCCTGCCTTTAGAGGAGTGGGAAGCAAGGTCATTGGGGCCGAGATATGCTTCGGTTTCTACGATGCGCGCCCGGTACTCCTTGCCCCGAACACGATGCACGAGAATTGTTCCGATCAAAGCGCGCGCAAGCTTGATCGCGTCTTGATGAAAAAATGACCGGCCGAGCTTTTTCATAGCACTGTTATCTTACCATCAAAAACCAGAATGTTGATTACATAACGTCAATCTTCTGTCTGTGAGCTATAGTACGACCGGAAAGCATTATACCTGGTGAAATTTGAAAATCGAGATTAATCGGTGCACTAAACGTCACTCGAATCTTCTCTGCTACTTGCATTTCCGAATGAAGCTTGTATTATCGAGAAGCGGACTTTACCGTAGTACACTGGCCTTTAAGTCGAATTGCGGCAATTACATTTCAGCATGTTGAGATTATTGCGAATTGGCGGTAAGGGCCTCAAATAGAGCTTTGGAGTTTATGTAAAAAACACATAATAGAATAAAATATTTTTAAAAATTTACTAAACCACTTGATAAAAGTAAAAAAATCACGATAAATAATAATGATGATGCTTGCTTGAGATCATCGCGATTCAAAATACTAAAACAGGAGGGCTCAACAATGGCTGCAACAAAGAAGCCGTCTAAGAAAACCTCAAAGAAGCCTGTTAGCAAAAAGAAGTAGTTTTAAATGTGGCATCGTTTGTGAATGGGGTGGTGGAAACACCACCCCATTATTTTGTCCAAAGATATGGCTTCTTCCTGAACATAACAGTTTAAGATTGCCGCAACTGTATGAGGGGTACTCTCGTAAATATAGCCACCCTGTATATTGAGTACTTCTAACAATCCTCGCGAAGGACAATCAGCTGTGCTAGTAGGTTTTATCGCGAAACGCTAATACAAGCCATGAACTCGAGATAGTTTCTTTATACAATTCACTCGAATTTTTGATCTCATGGTCACATCAATTTGCAGGCGGTACTTAACAAGCGCCGAATGTGGCTGAGGCTGTACTCTTCGTATACTTTACAGCTCCCTGAGCGGAATGTGAGCAAAACTATGGAAATACAGATTTACATGGCTCATAATAAAGCTTCATCTTGAGCCAAAAAAAATATCCACACTCCTCCGTCTCAAACTTATATACAAGACCAATGGCATCAGTTTTAGGTTTATAATTTGAAACGCGTATTAGAGAGACTTCTTTGGTTTTAAGCTTTGAAAAATACTCTCTAATTATTTTCTTCCCCTGAATACTCACCACTGCAAAAAAGCAATTCTCAGTAGAGCTTTCTGGATTGTCATATTTACCAACAAATGCTATATCTGCGAAACCATTTCTAATAAAATCTCCTGTTAGCACAAATGTATAACCGCCCTCTATAAAGCTCTCCCTGTCTCTAGGATCGCTCAAGTCATCATAGTGCATAAGCCTCGGATTCTTAAGTTCTGGAACAAGTTTGCTTAGCAATTGTTCGTTTAAGGTTATGGGTTTATCCCCAGGTTTAGTTACCGAAGGAATGTGATTCTCCTCGATGATAATCTTTTTGCTTAGTTCAACCTCGTGAGCAGAAACTTCAGGGATAGATAGAGCCAATAGGTCAAAAAAAAGGCCTGCTATTACAAGTGCAGGTAAAATCGTCTTTTGAGCTTTCCAATGCATTTACTAGTTTGCCTTATATTTGTTGTTCTGGTTGTTCACATGCCATTCGTCATTATAAACAATTATAGCAGATCGTTACTCTGTTCCCCGAAAAAATGCCGCCCCATTGCTTTTTTCCCTGCAAAATTATATTCTTAGTTATGCTGTTGGATAGAATATCTATAGATCCTGCTATTTGCCACGGAAAACCCTGCATTAAAGGAACGCGGATCCCTGTTTTTGTCATCCTCGATTCTCTTTCAGCCGGCATGAACTATGATGAAATAAAGGCCGAGTATCCGCCGGTTACAGATGACGACATTCGTGCTTGTATTTATTATGCTGCCATTCTTGCTCAAGAGGAAGAAGTCACCCTCAAACAAGGGTGATCTCTGAGTGAAATTCCTTATTGACGCCAATGTACCCCGTTCAACGAATAAGATCGTAGAAACCCTCGGTCATGACGTTACTGACGTTAGGGACATTTTGCCGTCTGCATCACCCGATACGGAAGTTGCTTCTCTTGCATTAAATGAAAACAGGATAATTATAACCCGCGACCAGGATTTTGCAAATATCCTCTTATATCCGCCTGAAAGATATCCAGGCATCATCGTTCTTAAAGTTCGAGCTATGAAGCCTTCTGAAATGAACAACCTCATCGAATTGTTTCTCAAGAACAATCCTTCAGAAATTATCTCGCATGCTACGATAATACTTGAACCTAATAGGTTCAGAGTAAGAAGATAACACTCATTTCAACGCGTGCCCGGTTGCTTGCAAATCTAGTGCGGAGAAAGCAGCCTCCTGCAGAAAATTGATACCTTATTTTCTGAAAGGCAGACGCGCAGTCGCGAACTCTTTAATAGTGAGATGTTTCTTCCTTAACCTTCACCAATGACAAAGATCTCAATTTGCCTGTAACGCGGAGAAAGTTATAGTGGTCAAAGAATGCCAGCGGTCTTTGTTACGATATGTTATTCATAAACTGATTTTCACACATTCTTAGCGAACTCCGCAGTCAATCCATTTTGCAACTACCGTTGACTCGTCGGTGATATCAGTATCAATTCGCTGAAAATATCGGATAACTTCTCTTGACGTTGGTATCACTAAAGGTTTCTCCCGGCATTTCACACGGAGGGAAATCTGAGCCGATCCTCGTTCAATCTAATAGCTCAACCCGGAGCATGGCTGATGAGTAAAGTTATGTCCCGTACTCATCAGGTATAAAAAAACAAGCTTGGTTTCAATTACTGGTGTGAGCATCTGACATTGTATGAAAATAGAGACAGCGACCATTTTTTCCTTTTCTTTTTTGCACTGAAACCTACTCATCGATAAAAAACCACCGCAGCCGGTGGCAGTATAAACCGGACATTTTCATTTTGCCTTGACACATTTTTACCTTGATAGTTGACTTATTTTACAGTTGTGATAGAGTTGATTTTACAACTTGTAAACTATGGCTATGCGGATTATTCACCATCTGCCTTGATGCATGGTATGAATAGGGTTTTCTAAGTGAAGGGACAAAACAGGTAATTTGTAATAACCCGACTTATCGCCAAGGAGAAAGATTATGAACCTGGACAGGAGGGATTTTTTCAAGCTAATTGGTATCGGCAGCGCAGTCTTTGTATTGGGCCCGCGTAATTTTGTGAGTGCCATGGATAAACCCGGACAGGATGATTTCTCCTTTGTCCAGATGTCGGATAGTCACTGGGGGTTCAACGATCCGAAGATAAACCCGGATTCACAAGGCACACTCAAAAAAGCTATAGAGTATGTCAACAGCCTGGAAACTCAACCGGACTTCATCGTATTTACGGGTGATTTGACTCATAACACCGAAGACCCCAAGGAACGAAGAAAGCGCATGGCGGAATTCCGTAAGATAGTCAGCGAACTGAAAGTGAAGAATATTAAGTTCTTGCCTGGAGAACATGATGCCTCATTTGATCATGGTGAGGCATTCCAGGAGTTTTTCGGCAAGACCCACTACATCTTCGAACACAAGGGAGTGCATTTCATAGCAATAGATAATGTTTCGGAGAAGACCTCAACTATAGGAGATGCCCAGTTGCAATGGTTAAGCGAAATTCTGAAGCCTCTTGATAAAGAATCCCCGATCGTAATCCTGACGCACCGCCCACTTTTTGATTTGCTGCCAAAATGGGATTGGTGGACCCAGGACGGAGCGAAGGCAATAGAACTTCTCATGCCGTTCAAAAACGTAGTAGTTTTATACGGACATATTCACCAGGAAAACCAACATGTGGCAGGTCATATTCCGCTTTATTCCGCCAAAGGCCTGATGTATCCATTGCCTGCGCCCGGCTCACTCCCCAAGCGCATACAACTCCCCTGGGATGCCGCTGACCCATACAAAGGGCTCGGATTCCGCAGTGTGGCAAAAGGTACCGGAAAAACAGGATATCCGGAATATCAACTTACCGGGTTTTCTGTGGTAAATAAGGGGGGAGGATATAGATGAGATACGTAAGCGGAGAGAGGTTGACATGCGGTTTACTCATACTACTCTTTTTAACTTTCTTTGCGGTCAATGTGTGGGCGGAGGACCAGACAGAGCAAGTAATCAAGATTACGGCCAAGAAGTTCGAATACTCTCCTAACGAGATCAGGCTGAAGAAAGGGGTGCCTGCTGTTCTGGAATTCACTTCACTGGACAGATTGCATGGGTTCAATTGTCCCGATTTGAATATACGCACCGACGTCAATCCAGGCCAGGTTTCGACCGTGCGCATAGTGCCGCAAAAGGCCGGTACTTACGATTTCCATTGCGATATCTTCTGCGGAGAGGGTCATGAGGACATGACAGGAACGATAATCGTAGAAGAATGATCGTTTCCGGATGACGGGAGGAAACGCTATGCAACGAGGCGACTGCACGCTTCGCGAGATTATTGAACATTTCAATGTTGCTTCTGCCAAGGTCAACCCCTGAGGTTCGACCTTGGCAAAGACTTTTATGGATTAACTTAGAAAGAGGTTTATACTCTATAACCACGCATCTTCTGCAAAGGGCGACTGAACGGCAACCCGGCGGTTTCATCAAGTCCAAACATCAAATTCATGTTCTGAATTGCCTGACCGGCTGCACCCTTAATAGTATTATCGATAACGGACGTAATAACATAGCGGTCAGTTCTCTCGTCAATCGTAATACCAATGTCGCAGAAATTGGTATTCGCAACATCTTTTAACTGCGGCAAGGCGCCGTTTTTGTAAATCCTAATAAACGGCTTATTCTCATAGAATGTACTATACATATCCGTCAATTCTTTGGTGTCCATTTTTTTTGCGTATTTTACGTAAATTGTACTTATAATGCCCACGTCTATCGGCATGATATGGGGCGCGAACAACACCTTGCAACTCGTTCCGCCCAGCTCTGAGAGTTCTTGCTCCATTTCGGGCGTATGGTTGTGGGTGCCTATCTTATATGGCCGGATGTTTTCGTTGAGGTCGATAAACTGTGTTTCATCTTTACGGCTCCTGCCAGCACCGCTTACTCCGGAATAAGAGTCAGCGACAACGAAATCGTCCAGGATCAATTTTTCTTTAAACAACGGCGCTAACCCTAAAATAACGCTTGTGGGGTAACAACCCGGATTAGCAACCAGATTAGCATTGGCGATTTTCCCGTAATGGATCTCGGTCAGGCCATAAACGGCTTTGCCCAGAAGGTCTATAAATTCCCCGCCATAATAGTAGGCTGCGTGTTCTCCCTCAGGTTTGTACCATTTAGCAAACACGTTGAGGTCCTTCAACCGAAAATCGGCGCTTAGGTCGATGACTTTTATGTTCTTTGCCAGGAGTTCCGCAGCAACATCGCCATGTTTACCATGAGGCTTTGTCAAGAAAACCACATCGCATTTGCTCATCATCTTATTCTTGTTGGAATAATATGACTCAAACTTAAGATCTAATAAATTCTTGAACCTGCCATGAAAAGAGGCTTCTAATCCTCGTCCACTAAATGTTTCGGCTGCCAAAAAAGAAATTTCAACTTCCGGGTGATTTAACAGCAACTCAATGAGTTTGCCGGCAGTTAAACTCGAAGCGCCAAAGATGCCTGCTTTTATCATTGTTTATCTCCCCTCAGATTTTTGGGTAGTGTTAAAATGAAGCCACAGAGAACTCAGAGTTTATCTCTGTGGTCTCTGTGGCTTCATTTTTTCCCACCTCGCGGTAATTGTTAACGTTTGGAGAACTGGAACCTTCTGCGAGCGCCGGCCTGGCCGTATTTCTTCCTCTCCACTTCTCTCGGGTCCCTGGTAAGTATCCCCTCTTTTTTAAGCTTGGGTTTCATGTCGGCATCAGCGGCAACGAGCGCCCGCGCAATGCCGTGACGCAAAGCGCCGGCCTGGCCGCTAAGTCCTCCCCCGTTTACACTGGCAAGCACATCATATTTCCCTGCAGTGCCGGTAAGCTGGAGCGGCTGCCTGATAATCATCCTTAGCGTCTCTCTCGGAAAGTAAGTCTCGATGTCCCTGTCATTGACTGTTATTACGCCTTTGCCCGGTACCAGGTTTACCCGCGCTATTGAACGCTTTCTTCTGCCTGTTGAATTATAATTGATCGAAGCCATTGATTAACTCCTTACTTTTGTGATTTCTATCAACTCTGGTTTCTGAGCTGCATGCCCGTGCTCAGGACCGCGGTATACTTTCAGTTTTTTGATCATAGCCCTGCCGAGCCTGTTTTTGGGAAGCATTCCCCATACGGCATCTTCTATCACCTTCTCAGGCTCTGAACTCATCCTGTCTCTAAGCGAAGTTTCTTTCAGGTTACCGATATAGCCGGTGTGGTGCTGATACAGCTTGTTCAACAAGTTTCTTGCCGGTGACCTTAACTTTATCAGCATTAATTACTATGATAAAATCTCCGGTATCCACATTGGGTGTAAATATGGGTTTATGCTTTCCCCGTATGTACGATGCAACCCTGCAGGCCAACCTGCCCAACACCTTGTCTTTTGCATCAACAACATACCATTTGCGCTCAATTTCACTTTTCCTGGCAAATCTGGTTCTCATCGTAACACCTTCCCTTACTATATAAATACAACGAATTAATCAAGCCTTATAAGTTACACAAAATTATACATATTTGTCAATGCTTGAGGAATATAGATAGTGGGCCAGTTTGCTTTTTGCTCTGTATCACCTGGGTTATCAATAGTGGGCGAGTAACGCCGAGCCCACATATATAGAAGTGGCGACCACAGGTAATGCTCAATACAGGCCAGTGATTGAATTGAACGGCTAATTGATACAGAGCAAAAAGCAAACTGGCCCACTACCGGGAATGTACACTGCAATTCAGACAGTGTAATGAAGGATATGTCTCTGAAGCGAATCGCGGAGTCCTGGTAACAGTTCTCGGCGAAGTGAGCGTCTAACAGGCGCAATGTTTGAGCCCGAAGGGCGAGTTTTGCGCCTGTAGCGAACAAGCCGTTAGAACTGTCAGGACGTAGCGCCTGAGCGTAAGAGACATATCCTTCATTTACACTGTCTGAATTGCAGGAATGGACAGAACCTATATTATGAATAGAGCACCTGGTTCTCGCTTAGAAGCGCCTACTTTTGGCAGCAGTGGGTCGGCAGTCCCCACTGCTGAGCCATTATGTTCATTTCGACTTTTTATGACTCGTCCTCCTTATCGCAGGTTCGGCGAATTCCCCTTCGGTAAAAGAGGAATCTGCCTCGTGTGATCCTTTTACCAGTCGCGGCTTCGGAAAGGCTGCTCTTCCGATCTCCTTAACGCCCTCAACAACCCCCACCAGCATGTCAGTCACCGCTTTTACTGCTGTGTTCCCGATGCTGCCTGCCGCTTCGATCGCTCCACCCACAGCAGCCTTGGCAACTTCCGTGACGTTTCCTCCGACTTCCTTAGTCGCCTCGATAACGCCGTCAACCGCCCTCCGTGCGACAAGAGCCACATCTGCCCCGATCTCGAGCTGCTCCCTTGACCGCTCCCTTGACGGTCTGGCTCGCAACAGCCACAATATCCCCGCCCATGTCGCTCACTCCCATCACAATGCCTTTGGCCACGCTCTTCGTGCTCAAAATGAGACCCGTGCCGACCTCCTCTGTGGCGGTTATGGCGCCTTTTACAACGTCCTTTGTAATTGATAGACTCTCTCCTGCCACTTTCTCGCCGGCCCGCAGGGTATTAGATACGGTATTCCGTACAAGGCTTACGATCTCTGCCTCGATCTCGTTAATACCTTGCAGGCTGCTGATGATGCCTTCTTTGACCGCAATTCCCGCCTTGCCGATTCTGTCTTCGTATTGTATGTCACTGGCTGCCTTATAGTTCATAATGTCCCTCCCCTTGCTTATGCCCAAAATCGTTTCTAAAATAACAAAACCGAGCTGCCCACTCTAGATCATTCGGCAGCTCGGCCATCTCCAGTTCAAAGACCCGCCGCTTTCCGCCCCCTCTTCGCAAAGGGTTTGGCTTTTTCGGTACTCTCAATTTCAATTTATCACACCACCAGACAACTTTCAAGTTAAATGTTGTTTTCTTGACAAAACCTTAAAAGTCTGATATAAACCATTAGTTTCCAAGCGACAAATATCTTCGCTCAGGAGTTGCGCAATGGCAAAGATCGATGCTTTTTTCAAGCTTATGCATGAACAGGGCGCCTCTGACCTGCACCTCGTATCAGGCTCCCAGCCCATACTCCGGATCAGGGGAGAAATGCAAAGGGTGCAGTATAACATCATGGAAAACGACGACCTCAAGGCTATGCTCTACGAGATTGCTCCGGAAGAAAAGGTAAAATTATTTGAGGAGACCGGTGATATCGACTTCGGTTATGAAATACCGGGGCTTGCACGCTACCGTGCCAATTTTTTCCGGCAAAAATACGGAGTGGCAGCAGTCTTCAGGGAGATTCCCAATGACATACTGACCTTTGAGCAGCTCGGTCTTCCGCCGGTATGCAAGAAATTTGCTATGCTGCAGAAAGGACTGGTACTTGTTACAGGCCCTACTGGAAGCGGGAAATCCACAACTCTGGCCTCTATCATCGATTACGCCAACAAGATGAGGAAAGACCATATAATTACAGTGGAGGACCCCATTGAATTTGTTCACAAGAGCCAGGGCTGCGTTGTCAACCACCGTGAAATCGGCACCCATACTAAATCTTTTGCGTCTGCGCTCAGGGGTGCGCTGCGCGAGGACCCGGATATCATCCTTGTCGGAGAAATGAGAGACCTCGAAACCATTCAGCTTGCCCTTGAGGCTGCTTCAACAGGGCATCTGGTTTTCGGCACACTGCATACGACGAGTGCGCCAAAGACCGTGGACAGGGTTGTGGACGTCTTTCCCTCTAGTCATCAGGCACAGATCCGCACGACGCTCTCTGAGTCATTAAAGGGAGTCATAGCGCAAAACCTATTCAAGCGCATAGATAAGAAAGACAGGTGCGCAGCGCTGGAAATACTGGTTATAACCTATGCGGTTTCAAATCTCATAAGGGAGTCCAAGACCCACCAGCTTCTCTCTGCCATGCAGACCGGTAAGAAATACGGCATGCAGACGCTTGACGACGCCATAATGGAACTACTGCTCAAAAAATGGATAAGCCCTGAAGATGCTTACGACAAGTCAATTGACAAGCAGAAGTTTGTGGGGTTCCTGAAAGAACCGCCTCCGGATTTTTGAAAATCAGGCTAAGGTTTAGGTTAAGGCTCAGGTTAAGGTTAAGGTTAAGGTTAAGAAAGAAACATTAAAAAATATTTGCGGGGGTGGCGGTTGAGTTTTTTCTCAGCCTCAACCTCAACCTTAACCTTGTTTTTTGGAGGTTTTTGTGCGACGGGCAGAGCTCGATTATATCCTTAATACGATGCTGGATAGTCAGCCGGATGTATCCGACCTCAATCTCACTGTAGGAAAGCCGTTGCAGGTTGAGGCCTCGGGCCAGTTGATGCCGGTTGCTTTTACCGGCGTGGCGCAGTTTGACAACCTGACTCCTTTTCAGACCGAAATCCTGGCGCTGAACCTAGTGAACTCTGACCGCCGCCTTAGCGAGATACTCATAAGCCAGGGTTCATGCGACCTGTCTTATGCCTTGCCGGAAAAAGCCCGGTTCAGAGTGAATATATTCTCACAGCGCGGGTCGTATTCCGTAGTGCTGAGGAGACTCTCAACAGTCATTCCAACCATTGCCGAACTTAATGTGCCTGAGGTGTTGTCGGAAATAGCTCAAGAAAAAAACGGGCTGGTGCTGGTTACCGGAGCGACCGGAAACGGAAAAACGACGACACTTGCTGCTATCCTGCGGCTGTTTAATGAGACAAATACCGTTCATATCATAACGCTGGAAGATCCCGTCGAGTTCTCCCATCAGCACCAAAAGGCAACCTTTAACCAGAGAGAGCTGGGCACAGACTTTGATACCTTCGCAAATGGGTTGAGAGCAGCTCTCCGCCAGGCCCCCAAAGTAATACTTGTCGGAGAAATGAGAGACAGGGAAACCTTTGAGATAGCTCTCTCCGCTGCTGAAACAGGCCACCTGGTCCTCTCTACGCTGCATACAATAGATGCCGGACAGACGATCAACAGAATAGTCGGCATGTTCGAGAGGGATGAAGAGAAGCAGATACGCACCCGCCTTGCCGATACAATACGTTGGGTCGTCAGCCAGCGATTGCTGCCCAAGGTGGGAGGAGGCAGAATAGCGGCCATCGAAATCATGAGGACAAATCTGAGAGTGAAAGAATCGATATTTACCGGCGAATCCGAGGGCAAGACATTCTATGAGCTAATCGAGGCCGGCGACGCCTATGGCATGCAAACCTTTGACAAAGCCATACTCAAGTTATACCAGGACGGGCTGATAACTGAGGAAACCGCCATGGCTTATGCGTCTAAAAAAGCCGTTGTCGGCAGGGGCATCGACAGGATCAAGGGCGCCAAAGGCGAGAAGACAACCGATATCGAGGGGCTGAAACTCGATAAAAGTTACGATAAACGGCTTAAGGAACGTTAATCTACGGAGGCCTATGGAATCACGTACGGCAGATGCAGAGGAGTATGAAGAGGAACTGCGTAGTGCACTGGTATGCGAAGATAATGCTGAATTTAAAAGCGCCATAAACGCTGCTCTCGAAGGGCTTAAATACGGCATAGAGTTTGCACAAAGCGCTGAGGATGCCTTTGAAAAACTGAAGTTCAACCAGTACGGGGTCATAGTCCTCAACGAGCGCTTTGGCGGAAGCTCCCCCGAAAACAATGCAGTTTATAAATTCCTGCAGTTTATGCCCATGTCAGCGCGGAGGAGAATCTTTTTGGCTCTGATAGGAAAGGACTTCAAAACCGGCGACAATATGACCGCTTTTGCAAAAAGCTCAAACATTACTGTGAATGAAAAAGACATCCGGAACTTCAAGGCGACAATGAAAAAATCCATTGCCGATAATGACCAGTTTTACAAGGTATTCAGGGAAAGCCTTGTGAAAATTGGCAAGAAGTGACACGAATTGGTATACTGAGTCTGACACTATATTTGGACATTTATGGACGAAAAAACAACAGAGACCCCAACTACCACGGATGCGCGGATGTTAAAAGTTCCGCTGCCCACAAACATGCTGCTTTTGGGTTTACGTATCCCTTTTGACGTATACCTGAAGGATGGCCGGAATTTTATCCATCTTTTCACCAAATGGACGCTTTTCGATCAGAGGACAAAAGAGACTTTGGACATCAAGGGAATAAACACGGTATATATAGAAGGCACCCCGTCAAATATTAAAGAGTACCTGGATAATTCATCCGGACCGCAATATGAAGCAGTGGATACGGAAAAATTCTACGTCTACTCGCGCAACAAAGAGATGTATCACAACATTGATAAAACTCTGTTGATAGATAAGAGCAGCTTTATAAGAAACACAAAAATCAATTTCAATATTTACCTGATCAATAATATGCTTATTGAATTACTCGCCGAGGCCGCTGTGGAAGAGCCGATAGAGATTCCCGATAGAGTATTTAAGGCAAGAGGAGATCTCGCCATCAGGACCTCTGATATTAATTTATATAAGGAATATTTGAACAACCTCCTTTCATCGCCGGATATCCCCGAGGAAATGAGACAGAAATGCAAGGCAATCTCACTAAAAGAAAATTCGAAAATACTGGTGAGGGATGTCCTTTCGAGCCCCCATGTCATTGACAAGATGGATGAGGTCGGAACAGCAGTCGCTGAGATAACCGATTCTATATTAAAGAAACAGGTCAGTGTTTATGACATGATGTCGCTTAAGACTTATGATTTATATACATATACGCATTCAGTGAATGTTGCGGTCTTATGCATCGCCATCGGTTCCGCACTCGGATTCGAGAGGAGAAAAATCGAAAAGCTCGGAGTAGGCGCACTTATGCATGATATAGGGAAAAGCATACTGCCGAAGGATTTGATAAATAAGCAGGGCAGACTCACCAAGGAAGAATTTTCACTTCTGAAAACTCACGTGATCGAGGGATTCAGAATACTTGAAGCTGCTAAGGAGATGGAGAAAGAGTCGCTAGTCGTGGTCCTTCAACATCATGAGCGGTTGTCCGGCAAAGGATATCCTTTTGGGCTCAACGGTGAAAAAGTGAAGGTTTTCGGCCGCATCGCCGCAATGGTGGACTGTTATGATTGTCTGATAACCCCCCGTCCCTTTCGGTATGCTTACACTCCTTATATGGCACTGACTTTGCTGACCAGAGAAACAAAAGAAACCGGCGACTTTGATCCCGACTATCTCACGACATTCATTACGCTCCTCTCCGAACTTTCCTGATAATACCTTTTAAACGTATACGAAATTCAGTTCGGTGAATGCAGGAACTGTTTGTAATCTTCGATCGAAGCCTTTTGGGCCGCTATCCGCAGGGAATTGATTTCTTCAAAATGAAGCCTCAGCAAAGATACGACACCGGGATCCAATAATGAATTGTCCGCCATGTCCTGGAGGACCTGTAATGCCTTTTCGTCAGGCATTCCCTTCCTGTACGGTCTATCCTCTGTAATGGCTGTGAAAACATCCGCAACTGCCATAATTCTCGACCCCAGCGACAGGTCTTTGGCCTTTATGTGAAACGGGTATCCATCACCGCTCAACCGTTCGTGATGAGATGACGCCCATGTATTGATCATAGCGAAATCGTGGATAGAATGCAGAGTATTGCATGTATGGAAGGTATGACTTCGAATTATATTGATCTCTTTCTTTGTCAGCTTTGCAGGCTTCTCCAAAATTTCGGTCGGCACAGCAAGTTTGCCCAAATCGTGTAAATATCCCGCAACCTTCATCATCTGGCACTCCTGATCAGAGAATCCGGCTAATCTGGCCAATCCCTCAGCACTTGCGGCAACCCCGCTGGAGTGAGTTGAAGTATAATGGCTCCTGAAATCTATAATTTTGCTGAAAAGCCTGGATACGCCGAGAAGTGCTTCGGCATCCATTTCAATTTCCATTTGATTTGGATACTGCCTTATTTCCCGGATCAAAAGAGAGCTTATCGATTGGGAAGCAACTTGAAACCAGAAATTCTCCTTCACAGACAACCTCATGAAGGCGTCAACTATTTCCGGCATAAACATTTCTCCTGATTGTTTCTCGATCTTCTTGCATATCACAGAGACCTGTCCGAGGATTTCTTTCCGTTTGTCTACAAGCACACTTACACGGTCTGCCAGATGCAGGATATGGCTATCCATCGGCACTATGATCCCCTTTGATTCATATTTATCCATGTCTTTCCATGAGACATGATGGAAGCGCACAATGTCAGCTATCCCGGACAGAGGTTCGAACATTTTTAGCAACGAGTAGCTCAGATCAGCATGCTTAAAGAAGCCATTGTCTTCAAATCGCAAAACGTCTATTTTATCTTTGAGAGAAAGGGCCCCTATATCATGCAAAGCCCCGGCAAGCACCAGGTCGGTCCGCTGTTTCATTGAGAAGCCCAACTCCCTGCCCAGACAGAAAGCTATATAGGCCACTTGTTTGTGATGATTGGCCACAGCAGGGGCAACTAAATCAACGACGTCCGATAGACACATGACCAAATCCAATAGCATGAGCTTCGTCTCTTCGATCATCAAAAATGCCCCCGATTATTTAACGATAGCAGCTACTTCTATTAATAATAACGAATTGACACATGAAAAATCTAATCGAAATGATTCAAATATGGCAAGAGTAATATTTGCACGGCGCTTGCAGTGATTTTGAAAATGGTTTGTGAAACGTGCTAGAATCATCTATCCACAATCATGAGATTATATTTGGGGGGAATGTGTCAAAAAACGGAAAACCAATGAAAACACTGCTGCTCAATCCTCCCTCTTTCGAGAACTTCGATGGGGGCGCTGGTTCACGCTGGCCTGCCAGACGTGAAATTACCTCATTCTGGTACCCGGTCTGGTTAACTTATCCGGCCGGCATGCTGGAAGGAAGCCGTTTGCTGGATGCGCCTTCCCATGGTGTGACCCCCGATGAAACGATAGAAATATCCGGGGCATATGATTTTGTCGTTGTATTTACTAGTACACCGGGGTTTAAAAGCGACGTAGTCCTGGCCGAAAGGATCAAGGCTGCAAAGCCCGACATCAAGATAGCATTTGTCGGGCCGCATGTGAGCGTCCTGCCCGAGGAGAGTCTAATGGCTTCCGCGGCAATAGATTTTGTTGCAAGGAAAGAATTTGAATACAGTGTAGTGGAGTTCGCCCACGGCAAGGGCCTGGATGCAATCAAAGGGATCACCTTTCGGAAGAACGGACAATTCATACATAATGCTGATCGCGAACCTCTGGCAGACCTGGATTCCCTCCCGTTTGCGGTCGAAACTTATAAACGTGATCTCGACATAACAAAGTATAATATTCCGTTCCTGCTCCATCCGTTCGTCGCCTTTTACTCGTCTCGCGGCTGTCCGGCTAAATGCAGTTATTGTCTATGGCCCCAGACGTTCAGCGGCCATCGCTGGCGGACGCGCAGCAGCGATAATGTGGCAGCCGAGGTACGCCGGGCGCTCGAACTTTTTCCAAACGTGAAGGAAATATTTTTTGACGATGATACTTTTTCCTGGGGCAAACGCCGTGTCCTTGATTTATGTGCGAAACTGAAAACGATCAATTTTACCTGGTCGTGCAATTCACGGGCCCACTGCGATTATGAAACACTGAAGGCCATGAAGGAAGCAGGCTGCCGGCTGCTGATCGTGGGTTTCGAATCGGGCAACGCGACCATACTTCAGAATATCTCCAAAGGGGCCTCGGTTGAACAGGCAAAGACGTTCATGAAGAACTGCAAGAAGCTTGGGATGCTCGTGCACGGGGATTTCATAATAGGTCTTCCGGGTGAAACACGTGACACCATCGAACAGACTATTAAGTTTGCTGAAGAGCTTGACTGCGAGACTATACAGGTATCGATCGCCCATTCCTTCCCTGGGACTGCACTCCATGATTACATGCGCACGCATGGCTACCTCACGGACGATGATATGTTCGATGAGTTGGGGCACCAGCTTGCCAACATAAAATATCCGGGCCTGACCCGGCACGAGATTGTCGATGCTGTCGAGCGTTTTTACGGACGATATTACTTCAGGCCCAGGATCATATTCAGAATTGTACGGCGGGCCATGTTTGACAGAAGCGAGCGGAGCCGCTTGTACAAAGAAGCAAAAGAGTATCTCAGTCTCAGGGCAAAACGGAAAAAATTTGTGAAAGAAGCTGCACCCGAACAGTCGATACACTGCTAATAGAGCCTTGAGTACTCTTCTGCATCACCGCCAAGCCGCGATCTTCTTCCGCTTCAGTATTACCGCAAAAAAAACTATTCCGCTTATTAACCCGCCTAGGGCGAACGTAAATGGAGCGTCAACATAGTGGGCAACAGACCCTGCAAACAGGCTGCCGAAGGGCGTGAGCCCGCCGAAGGTAAAGGTGTAAACACTCATCACCCGTCCGCGAAGCTGGTCTTCGGTGTTCAATTGTACAGTGGAGTTGGCCATGCCGAAAAAAGTGACCAGGCACCAGCCGGCCAGGGCCAGCAGCAGTGCGGTCCAGGCGTACGAATGCTGGGTCCCGATAAGGATGAGGATCAATGAAAGTGCCATGCCTCCGCCCAGGAGAAAGGACGATTTCGGGCCCTGTCTGCTTAGGGCTGCCAGTGATACCGCTCCGATGAGCGCTCCTGTGCCGAAGGCCGACATTAGAAATCCGAAAGCTGCAGCGTCACGATGGAGTTCCTGGCGAGCGAATACAGGCACCAGGACGTTGAAGTTAGTTCCGAAAATGCTGACGACCGCCACAAGCAGGATAGTGACCATGACGACAGGGGTATTTCTGATGTATCTCATCGCCTCGCGGATATCGACCATGATGTGATAGGTCCCCTGCCTCATTGTCCTGGGCTCAGCGAAACTGATGAGCCAGAGGCCCCAGATGACTGCTAGATAGCTCAGGCCGTTAACGAAGAAACAGGCGCCTGTGCCCAGAGCCCCTATTAAAAGCCCGGCTATGGCGGGCCCTACGGCCCGGGCAGCGTTGAAGATGGAGGAATTGAGCGCGATAGCGTTCATCAGGTCCTCTTTCCCGACCATTTCAATGATAAAAGCCTGGCGCGCAGGCATGTCGACGGTGTTGGCCACGCCAAGTATAGTGGCGAGGACCAGCACATGCCAGTACTGGACAACACCGGACCACTGCAGGGCAGCCAACGTAAAGGCGAGGACCATCATTACGGTCTGGGTTGCGATGATGATCATCCGTTTCGGGAAATAGTCGATCAACACGCCGGCAGGAAAAGACAAAAAAAGCATCGGTAAAAACTGCAGGGCCGAGACAATGCCGAGTTTGAAGGACGAGTGGGTCAACTCCAGCACGAGCCATGCCTGACCTAAGTTCTGCATCCACGTGCCGATGAGGGATATGAGCTGCCCGGACCAGAAAAGCCGGAAGTTCCGGTGACGGAGGGAGCGGAAAAGCGTATTTAACACAGATGGATATTGCATAACGCAGGCAGTCAGCTTATAAACAGTATATCACTTACACCCCAAACTCAGATAGCAGAATCAGCAATTCAAACAGTGTAATGAAGGATGTGCCTCTGAAGCGAATCGCGGAGTCCTGGTAACAGTTCTCGGCGAAGTGAGCGTCTAACAGGCGCAATGTCTGAGCCCGAAGGGCGAGTTTTGCGCCTGTAGCGAACAAGCCGTTAGAACTGTCAGGACGTAGCGCCTGAGCGTAAGAGACATATCCTTCATTACACTGTCTGAATTGCTGAGCAGAATATGTCATAGAGGAGAGAGATACCCATCAGGAGACAGGCTGGTGACAAGCATCACCATATTGATGTTTCGATGGTCCGTCCAGCTGTTGGATTCCCTGTTTTCACTCTCGAGCCAAAATGCATTGATCAGTCCGCTGAGCCGCGCATACCGCCTGAGGCTTCGCATTTGCGAATGAACAAGGGATTTGTTCTTGAAGACGCCGGGATACTGCTCAAGCAAGCCCTGCAGTCTCTCAATGGCCTGTAATCCGATCGACAATCCCAGTTCCCGAAATGCGAGTCGATAATCTGCCGGGAGATTCAAAGTGGATTGTGCAGCAAAATAGTCTAAGCCCTTGAGGGAAGCAACCAAAACAGTATCGAGGAGGTCAGGTCGTATAAAGCTGCCTGCTGCAATTAACTGTGCCATCTTGTACGCGCCGATCAAGAGACCGCCTATGCCAAGGGGGTCATCAGTGGTCCAGTCTTTACCTTCACATATCATGCCCATGTCGGCAATCTCTGCGCTGAGGTCCGGCGACCGTCGCGAATACTTCCCAGCAGTGGACTGAAGCTCGCTGTAAGTGATCAATCCATCAAGAGGATCGTGATGACCCATGGACGACACTAGCGGATACGATAGATCTATGCTCATCTTCCAGTACATGCGCTTTTCTTCCCCGCGCGGCGGGACGTAGGTGAATTTTGCATGAACCGTTTTTGCCAGCTCTATTGCCCACATGTTAAATGTCTGATCTCCGGTGACCCGGCTCAGGCAATCGAGAGCGTGCATCCATTGTGTCAGGTAATGATAATACTGCCCGTCCCGGTCCCACTCAAATCGCTCATCAAAGGGCTCCGCCGGCCTACGCTCGTTTATCTCTTTCCCGATCCTCAGTCCCCCTTTTGTGGGGTGCTTTGCGCCCTCCTGCTCACCAAGGCCGCTGATCCAGCCCGTACGTGAGTCATCAGGACGATGACGACCAAGTACCGCATGCACCTGATCAACAAGCATGGATGCGAGACGCATGTAATGCTCATTTTTCGTTTGGTGATAAAGACCGAGGAAATTGCAGACGGCAAAGGCATCCGTCCATAAGTAGCGCAGAGGAGAAGCCCCTGCCGGCGAGAGGCCGCTCAGCCCTGCAAATTCAATCATGATCTCACTGACCACAGGTACTTTGCTTAAACCTGCTGCCCAGGTTTGAAAACAAGTACGGACAACGGCGGCAGGATGAGGTTCAGAGAAAATGGAAAGCCCTTGTGAGAGATAATCTTCTCGGCGCTTAAACCACCGCCGTTACCAATGTTTCCGCCCCAGTATATTAATGAGTCGCTGTTGTGTATCTCTTTATAAAAGCCGTCCCGGGGCACTCCAATACGGTAGCCGAAGCGTGGCACCGGCGTAAGATTGAACACAAAGACAAGAAAATCATCCTCGTCCTTTGCCTTCCTGATAAAAGCAAGAATGCTGTTATCGGCGTCGTGGAAGTCGATCCATTGAAAACCATGCCAATCGAAACATACCTCGTACAGAGCAGGCTCACTCTCATAAAGGGCGTTCAGGTCGGTAACGTATTTCAGCAACTTCTTATGCGGCTCGTGCTGAATCAGGTCCCAATCGAGACCCTTGTCAAAATTCCATTCATTCCATTGTCCGAATTCAGAGCCCATAACCATAAGCTTTTTACCGGGATGACCGTACATATAGCCGTACAACGCCCTTAGGTTGGCGAATTTCTGCCACATATCTCCAGGCATTTTATTAAGCATTGACCGCTTGCCGTAAACTACCTCATCATGGGAAAAAGGAAGAATAAAATTTTCGCTGAATGCGTATATCATGCTGAACGTGAGATTGTTCATGTGGTACTTTCTATGGATGGTCTCATAGGAAAAAAACATAAGAGTGTCATGCATCCAACCCATGTTCCACTTCATACTGAAACCGAGGCCTCCGAGGTGGGTCGGCTTTGAAACTCCAGCCCATGAAGTTGACTCTTCCGCAATAGTGAGCACGCCGGGATGAAGCCTGTGCACCACCTCGTTAAAAGTTTTGAGGAAATCTATCGCCTCAAGGTTTTCGTGGCCGCCGTATTTGTTCGGTATCCATTCCCCTTGCCGCCTGGAATAATCGAGATAGAGCATTGATGCGACAGCATCGACCCTCAGACCGTCAATATGATACTTTTCGAGCCAAAAGAGCGCGTTTGATATAAGGTAATTTTTTACCTCATTCCTGCCATAATTAAACACCAGTGTTCCCCACTCCTTGTGCTCTCCTTTCCGTGGGTCGGCATGCTCATAAAGGCAGGTGCCGTCAAAGTAAGCCAATCCGTGAGCATCCTTGGGGAAATGGGCCGGTACCCAGTCAACGATAACGCCTATTCCGTTTTGATGACAACAGTCGATAAAATACATAAAGTCTTCAGGTTTGCCGAACCTGCTGGTCGGCGCATAATAGCCGATCGGCTGATACCCCCACGATGCATCGAGCGGGTGCTCTGCCATGGGCAGAAACTCTATATGCGTATATCCAAGCTTCTTGACATGCGGTATCAGTTTATCGGCAAACTCCCTGTATGTGAGGAAACGTGAATTTTCTTCGGCAACGCGCATCCAGGAGCCCAGATGCACCTCATAGATCGCAACCGGCGACTCGAACCAGTTCAGCTCACTGCGCGAAGAAAGCCAGGCCGCATCATTCCATTTGTGTTTGTTCCCTAAATCGTAAACAATCGCAGCGGTTTTCGGACGTACCTCAAAAAAGAATGCAAACGGATCGGTCTTCTGCTCCCTCCATTCACTGTACTTCGATAAAATATCGAATTTATATAATGTCCCCTCTCCGAGCCCGGGGATAAAAAGCTCCCAAATCCCTGAATCGACCAGAAAGCGCATGGGATGCCGCCTCCCGTCCCATTCGTTAAAGTCTCCTATAACGCTTACCCTCCTGGCATTAGGGGCCCAGACCGCAAAATGTACCCCGCGTACGCCCCCTATTTCCCTCACATGGGAGCCGAGTTTTTCATAGTTCTGGTAATGCGTCCCCTCTCCGATTAGGTGCAGATCAAAATCAGTCAGAACCTGCGGAAAGCAATAAGGGTCATAAAATTCCCGGACCTCATCCCGGCTATTGGTGGTCCTTAACGTGTATCTGAATGGCCTGGAAAGACGCTCAGTAACCGCCTCAAACAAACCCTCCTTATGCCGCTTAGCCATTTTAATAAAACGTTTTTTTGCCGGCCCCTTGTGCTGTAAAACCCATGCTGCCTTTGCCTCGGGCAAAAAAGCCCTTATGCAGAACGCGCCTTCAGAACGATGCACGCCGAGGATCGAGAAAGGATCGCCGGATTCTCCCTTTAACAGGGCCTGTATTTCCTTGTTTAACTTCATGACCGCTATTCTATCACAACGGTGGGCGGGAGACAAATCATGCGTGAGACAAGTAACGGTAACAGGCGGTAATCAGGAAGGAGAAGTCTGCTGAGTCGAAAGTACTTAACTACAGGTGCTCCTGCACATATCCTGCCTGCTCCCCTTTCTGCGGTACATATCCATATCCGCCTTTTTCATCAGGGTTTCGGCATCAAAGGCGTCACTTGGAAAAATCCCTATGCCTATGCTCGCTGCAACAGAACATGTCCGGTCAAATATGACAAAGGGCTTTGCGATTTCTTCAGCAATTTTTCGGGCAGCCGAGAATGCATCTTCTTCCCCATTGATCCGGGACAAAATCACTGTGAATTCGTCGCCTCCAATACGCGCCGTAGTATCAGACTCCCGAACGCAATAATCGAGCCTTCGGGCTGTTTCAACCAAAAGAATGTCTCCTGCCTTATGTCCATATTGGTCATTAACACCTTTAAATCCGTCAAGGTCGATATAAAGAAGAGCAAACATCGTCTTATAACGCAGCGACATCGAAATTGCATGTTCCAGCCTGTTAATGAAGAGACTGCGGTTTGCGATACCTGTAAGAATGTCGTAATGCGCCATTTTAAAAAGCTGGTCTTCCAGCTCCTTTTGTTCACCGATGCCCACACAGGAGCCGACAAATCCATCTAATTCCCCATCAGGACGACCATAAGGGACGCCGGTTTCCAAGACCCACCTGAAAACGCCGTCTTTTCTTCTGAAACGATATTGGACCTTATAAGGCCTTCTTTCCAGACAAGCTTCAGAACATTCGGCGCGGAAGGCCTGATAGTCATCCGGATGGATTCCTTCCAGCCACCCTTCTTCTGCCTCCTCGGCACGCGACCTGCCCCTGTAGTCAAGCCAGACTTTATTGAAATAAAAACGCTTAATATTGCCGGCTTCAGCTATCCAAATAAAAACAGGCGCGAAGTCCGCCATAATATGGAATGCCCTTTCCACTTCGTTGTGGTTAGGCATAAGTCTTATCATACTGGATAATTCTCTTTCAGCGAATTCTGATTTGCTTAGCGGAAAGGTCTTATCTCCTGTCATTTTCTCATCGCTCCTTGCAGCTGTTTAGTGACCATAAAAAGCATCTCATTATTATTATCGGAAGAATACATAAATAAGTTTAGGGTTTGGGAATACCAGCCTTATTCCCCTCGTCGTCCACACGGACAAACGTCAAGTTTGTCGAGAACACTCCTTCTGCGTCTCCACTCTCAATATCCTCGTTGAAAACATTTACGGCATACTGCACCGACGTTTTTCCGATTTTAACTCTTTCCACAAGGAACCTAAGGATAGAACCCTTTTTTATGCTCTTCCGAAACTCAATTTTATCCATTCCGATGGTAACAAATTTACATCCCGGAAAGTCCAGACTCGCAGCTATCCAGGCTATTTCATCGACCCATTTTAATAGGTTTCCGCCAAATAAATAACCGAATTGATTAAGATGTTCCGGAAGGACCAGTTTATAATTTTCCATTTGCCCATTATATCATAATTCCCGAGTGTGCCAGGGGTGGCTCAGAATTTTGTTATTATAAAAAGGTATAATATAAAGCAATTTTTATAATCTTAGATTAGTTTTAAAAATGGAGGCTAAGGCCATCGATCAGGAAGATGCCCACTATAAGATTGCGAAAGCAAAAGAGGCGCTGCATGTAGCAAAAGAGCGCATGCAAGCGTTGCGTTTTGCGCTCCGCGATATCACTCCAGAAGAGAGGCAAGGGCGCTTTTTGAGAATCGTCGAGTTAGTAGACATACTCAGACAGGGCATAGATGCGGTAGAGAGCGCATTGCATGAACCGGAGGCCAAGTAGCCTGTATGTGGATGGACGAGGCATCCTAACGATATTTGCCGGCGAATGGCACGGCCAACATCCATGGCAATGTCAGCCATTTTGGGTCCCTGTAATTCGCTAACCCGATCGTCATTGCCTCATGCCCTGTTGCGGGTTGAGCATGGTAGGTGCCGAAGAGGCGGTCCCACCAGGGTAGGTTGAAACCGAAATTGCTGTCCGTTTCCAGCCTGATCACAGAGTGGTGCACTCGGTGCATATCCGGCGTAACCAGAAAGGTTCTCAATATTCTGTCAATGTTACTATTCATCAAGATATTGCTGTGATTAAACATCGATGTGGCATTCAGCAGTAACTCAAAGGCGAGGATGGACCAGGCCGGGGCTCCGAGAATAACTACCACCGACATTTTAATACCCATCGAAAGCACTATCTCGACAGGATGAAATCTGGCTCCAGTAGTTACATCGATATCAAGGTCGGTATGGTGCATCCGGTGGAGACGCCAGAAAAGTGGAATTTTATGGAATAGAAGATGCTGGGTATAGATGGTCAAATCGAGCGCCACGAGCGCGGCGAGCCCTGCCATCCAAGGGGGCAGAGTTATATTGTTAAAAACTCCCCAGCCTGATTTAGCGCTAAGGATGGCAACTCCGATGGCGGTTATCGGGAAAACTACGCGAACTATCAGGCTATTGAGAAAGGTTATCGAGAGGTTGCCGAACCAGCGAAGGCCCTTAGATTGCGTCAAGACCCGCCGCGGGGCTCTGGACTCCCAGAAGACCATAAGGGAAAAAACTCCTAAGAAAGAGCCTAGCCGGATAAAGATCTCGTGATCGATGATGAACATATTCATTTTATAAAATATCCACTATTTTTTAGCGTATATATCTGCAGCTAATATATTGGGGTTGTAAGTTCGTGCATTGCGACTTCCGGCTCCGCTGAAACCGGCTGCTCGAAATTCATCTAAGAAGGCCTCACCTTCTTTCGCGCCGGCAATGCAATTGCCGATACCATTAGTACTAAACATATTATATCAAATTTCTGCGGCGTGAATTAGCAGGAAGGAGGGGAAGTTCCCCGTATAAAAAGATTGACGCTGACTGCCGGTTAACGTTATTTTAAAGAATGATGAATGTGCTCAGGTTTTTAACAGCCGGGGAATCGCACGGCAAAGCGCTTACCGGTATTATCGAAAAAATCCCCTCCGGGCTTCCGCTGTCAGCCGGGGACATTGACAAAGAACTCAAAAGAAGACAGTTGGGATACGGACGAGGCGGCAGAATGAAAATAGAGCAGGACCGTGCACAAATACTATCAGGCGTCAGGTGGGGGAAAACCCTCGGCTCTCCAATCGCGCTTCTCATCGAAAACAGGGACTGGAAAAACTGGCAGGAAGGCATGTCGCCGGAAAGCACCCATGAGGGTTGCATTGAGCCGGTGACAAGACCGCGTCCAGGACATGCAGACCTTAGCGGCGCACTAAAATACAATCACAAGGACATACGGAATATCCTTGAGCGTTCCAGCGCCAGGGAAACAGCAATGAAAGTTGCACTGGGTGCAATAGCGAAAAAATTCCTTTCCGTGTTTTCTATGCATGTGGGAAGCTATGTGACCCAGATCGGCAGCATCCGGGTTGCAGATGAGCTGCTCAAACAATTCCGGGATAGCTTTGCAGTGCAGGATTCTCTCGAAAAGATCGATGCCTCTACTGTACGGTGTCCTGATGATGAAGCTGCGCATGCTATGATAGCGGTGATAGACAAGGCAGCTCAGAACGGGGACTCTGTAGGCGGCAGGTTCGAGGTGCTGGCAACCGGCGTACCACCTGGACTCGGCAGCCACATTCAGTGGGACCGTCGGCTGGACGGCATCCTTTCACATGCATTAATGGGAATTCAGGCCGTCAAGGGTGTCGAAATAGGCGATGGTTTTGCTTATTCGGACAAATTCGGCTCTGAGGTAATGGATGAAATATTCTATGACCGTTCTTTGTCTGAAACAGGCGGCTCGCCTTTCTTCAGGAGGACAAACCACGCCGGAGGGATCGAAGGCGGTATCACCAACGGAATGCCTGTTGTCATTAAAGCAGTAATGAAGCCGATCCCGACTCTGAAAAAACCACTCAGGTCAGTCGATATAATATCCAAAGAACCTTTTGAAGCGGCCTATGAGCGCTCCGATACGTGTGCCGTACCGGCAGTTGCAGTAATCTGCGAGGCAATGACAGCGCTGGTACTTGCCGATGCGCTCCTAGTAAAATTCGGGGGAGACAGTCTTGATGAAACGAAAAGAAATTATGACAAATACATTGATTACCTCGGCAAGTTTTAACCGGCGACGTTCGGGACTCTTCTTTTACTCCTTACTGCTGGCGGTCCTCCTTGTGCCCTGCTTTATGCCGGTGTTTACGTCTGCGTCGGAACAGTTGACGAATACGGCAAGGGCCAATGCCGTCGATGAAATAAATCGTGCGGGGGAGCAGGCACTTATCGAAGGCAAAAACAGCATGGGAAAAGGTGATTATCAAAAATCAATCGCCCTGCTGACCGCGGCCTATGAGAAATTGCCCCTGCTTGGCGACTATGCGCTGCTGTGGCGCTCCAGAGCTTACGAGGGCAACGGAGACCGTGATAAGGCCCTTGAGGACCTGAAGACAATCACAGAAAAATATAAGGAATCCCCGCTCGTCAAAAAAGCCAGGCTTATAGAGATAGACTTGATGATAAAAAAGAACGACCCGTCGGTTGGCGGTTTGCTTGAAGCGATGATCAAAGACAGCCCCTCGAATATGGAGATCAAATACAGCTATGCACAGTATCTTAAAGAGAACAACAACTCGAAAAAGGCTAAAGAGCTGTTCAGGGAAGTGTTTATATCCGCCTGCCCGATGTCGGCCAATGCGTCTAATGAACTCTCGCCGTCTGACATTACTGTCGGTGACCTTCTCAAAAGGGGGAAAGCCCTGAATGCCGCGTGGCAGTTCGAAGAAGCTGAAAAAGTCCTCAGGGAAGCTCTCACTCGCTCCGATAACCATCGGGACAAAAATGAAATAACAGACAGCCTCGCCTACTCACTATTCAGCCAGAAAAGATACAAGGAAGCAGCGGCACTCTTTAAAAAAACAAAGAACAGTCTCTGGAGGGCACGATCGCTTTTCAGGGCTGGGGATATCGACGACTTTCAGGCCGAACTGCCCGAATTCAGCAAAACTGCCGACAAAAGGATAGCAGGGGTGATGATAGCATATGGTTCATTGAAAAGACGGCAGGGCAATAGCGACGAGGCAATTAAAATTTTCAACAATGTTCTTTCACGCTATCCGTCGGCCAGAGAAGATGTTCTGTGGGCAACAGGCTGGACGTACTATCTATCGAGGGATTATAAAAATGCATCCAGGTTGTTCTCTCAGCTTGCTCAGACATACGGGGATTCAAAATATCTTTACTGGAGCCAAAAGTGCAGGGAATTGCTTGGCAATAGAGAACCCTTGAGGCCGCCTGCAGACCGCGAGAACTTCCACGATTTTTATGCTTATTTGACCTTCCTGAAAAATAAACAGGAACCTCCGGCCATCAGCAGGACTTATTTGAAAGCCTCGTTGATGTCGCCTGTTGCTGAAAGGGTCGAAATATTGGCGGAGATCGGGCTGACAAACGAGGCAGCCGCTGAATTGCTGCTGCTGTCAAGAAAAAATCCTGCTCCCGGCGATCTCATTTCTATCAGCTCGTATCTTGAGAAAATGGGCCATTACAAGAGCGCTGAGATGCTTATATCAAAACTCCCCTATAACGAGGAACTGCACGAATTATATTACCCTCTTGCCTTCTGGCCCGAAGTGAAAGAGGCCTCGGAAGAGACATCGCTGGATCCTTATTTGATCCTCTCTGTAATACGTGAAGAATCACGATACGAGCCTGAAGCACGGTCTATTGCAGGTGCGATCGGACTGATGCAGCTCATGCCACAGACCGCTCGCCGGTGCAATAAAAATATCAAGGTGCATCTCAAAAATTCTCCGGAGCTATACGATGCCCGGACCAACATAATGCTTGGAAGCTCTTATTTCAGGCAGCTGCTCAACAAATTAGGATCTATTCCTTTTGCGCTTGCATCATACAACGGAGGAGAGGATGCAGTAAGGGACTGGTTGAAAAACGGGAATTACAGGACCGTAGACGAGTTCATAGAGGACATTCCTTATCACGAGACGAGAAATTATGTCAAAAAAGTCTTGACAACTTATTTCGAGTATTTGCGGTCGAACCGAGATGGCGGCGTTTCCATGGCCCATACGCACATCGGGGAACTTTAATACGGGCAATAAGCTATTGCCCATAGCCTATGAAATTGTGTATTATTTTTACATAAGGGCTCGCAAATAAATAACTAGTGCATTCAGGCGCTCAGATTTGGGTCAGATTTGGCTGATCCGACCGAGCAAAACCGCAGGCGTAGCAGCGCTACGTTGAGGATTTTGCGACTGAGGATCGGGCAAAGATGGCCTAAATCTGAGATGCATCAATGTGCAAGTTATTTATTCGCGAGCCCTAGGGGAGGAATTGTTAATATGTTAAAGACTTTTGAAGAGAAGATAACCTATGCCGTTGAAAAAATTAAGATGCTGAAAGAAGAAAAAAACAATCTCGTGAAACAACTGGAAGAGCTCGAAAGCATTATAGAATCAAAGGACAATGAAATCGATAAATTAATGGCCGAGAAAGCCTCGATAAAAACCCAGCTCGAGGATTTATTCAATGAATTGGATTTGATCGAGCTCAAATAGACCTGCATGGGAAAGGTGGAAGTACATATCCTCGGGCAAAAGTATTTAATAAAAGGGGACAATGAATCCCCCGAATACCTGCTGCAGCTCGCCGAATTCGTAGAGGGAAAATTAAAAGAAATATATGCCACAGCCCCTAACATAACACCGCTTAAGGCCGTTATCCTCGCTGCCTTGAATATCTCCGACGAACTGCACACGATAAAAAAAGACCACAAATCGATGTCCCAGAGCATGAAGAGTATTGAGGACAAGGCTGACTCAATAATAAAACTTTTTGACTGACCCAAATAATTTTGAATGTTGAATGCTAAATGTTGAATTAATGAAAAAGTCCATAATTTATCATTCAAAATTCGACATTCAACATTTCTTTAGGCTGGGGACGGGTGTCTCCTGTTGACCTTGAAGCAACTACCTGTTACCGTTTTGGCAAACTTCTTCATTTCGGATGCAACTTCAGCAATCTCCCCATAATGGTCAAAGTGTTTTATATCGTTGCAAACAATACCTATTGAGATACTTATAAGAGGGAATACTTTTTTTTCTCCCTCCCTGTCTACCGATTCTATAAAACCTTTCGTCCTGTCCTCAATATCATAAAAAGTTGGGATGATAGTGTCGAAATAACCGATGATCTTGCCGGAAGTCTCTTCAACAGTATCGCAATCCATAATAAATACGATATCATCTCCACCGATGTGGCCGACAAAACTGCCGTGAGGCTGCCTCTCTTTTACAGTATTGAGAATAAGCCTGCCGAGCATCTTCAGGACCTCATCGCCCCGGCTGAACCCGTAGCGGTCATTGTAAGGTTTAAAGAAGTCCAGGTCGGCGTAAGCAAGGGCAAATTGATCACCTGCGTCGAGCCGTTTTTGTATCTGCTTTGTGATTTGAATATTACCCGGCAGCCCTGTCAGCGGATTTACTTCGATGGCCCTCTCCGCCCTTTGTATGCACAATTCAATCCGCGACCGTAATTCCACTTCGAGAGATGACCGCTTAATGTAATCGTCTACAAGAAGATAGTCCCAGCCCGGAACAATAAAGGCATCGCCGAAAACAGCAAACACCGCTAAGTGACCCAAAACCGGATCGCTCTTTAAATCATTCAGCATCGAAACGGTAGAGGGATCGTCGGAAGTTATGTCTATGAGCAGTATATCGGGACTTGAACTATACACATAGTCCAGTGAAGATCCAAGAGTGGCAAATTCGACTATTTGACCTAACCCTATAAGGAATTTACTGATTAAACTGGTTAGTACCTGGTCCCTGGAGATAACAACGACGGTTTTAGGATTGCTCATCGGAAAGCAGAAAGTCCTCGGCCTGGCCTAATGAGTCTTCGAATTCTGCTACTATATCCTTCAAGTCATCGTCGGACAGGTCGAGCAACTGCCACACAGATGGATGCACTGCAGGGACAAAGATATCGCCGGAAAAACCGAATCCGGCTGCTCTCGTCAGCACATCAGCAAAATGTACGACTGCGGTCTGAAGCGGGACCACTTTTGCGAGATGCGGCTTGTGGTGATATTCTATCGGCTCAACAAGATTCTGAGGGAAATTCCATTTCAGGGATATCCATCCCCCGGCATCGGCATGGCTTATATTAAATTGCCTCTTCTCTGCATCTATCATGAATATATGTCCATTTTGAGCGTCAGCAATGGCAAGAGCGTACTCCTCCGGAAATTTGAGCCCCATGACCACCTTGCCGATGTCATGCAGCAAACCGGCAATAGAAACCTCTTCAGGTTCTTTCAATCCCTTTTTCTTTGCAATAATACGTGATGCAATGGCACAGCCAAGTGAATGCTCCCATAGGCCGACCATGGTCTTCTGCATCGCCTCGAAAACAGAAACGCCGAGCAGCATGCCTCTCACCACATTGAGGCCGAGCAGTATCAAAGCCTGATTTAACGAGGATATCCTCCCTGGAAAGCCGTAAATAGGTGAATTGACCACTTTGAGCACCCTTGAAGTAAGCACAGGATCATTGGCAATAAAACTGCCTATCTCGTTAATTGAAATCCTCGGCTTCTCGATAACAGCCAACAACTTTCTCAAAATGCTGGGTATCGTAGGCAGCGTATCGATGTTCTCGATCTGACTTCGCATGTCCCGAACGTCCATATCAGATGCTCATCCCTTCTATATACTCTTTGAATACTCTTTTCAATGTCTGCATGTACGGCTCATCTTCTGTCTTTTTGAACCTGTCATCAAGTTCGGCCAGCAATTCCTCCCTGGTTTTTGAAGGCCCTGCTGTCCCCTCTACAAATACAGTGCTTATGCTCATACTCTGAAGGCGGTCTATATGGGAATCCTTCAGTACCGTGCCCTCGCCGATAAGAATCATGCCGCTGTCATTAACAACCGGTTTTGCCAGTTTAGCTCCCGGTTTCAGGAGCTCCACAGAAACCCTTTTCAATGATAACCTCCAAACTTATTGTCAGAGTCAGAACATTATATCACAGGAAAAAGTTAAAAAACTATGAGCTAATGGCGAACGCCTGCCCCGGCTGGCACATTGTGATATAATAACATTTATATAACAGCATTTATAGAGGCTGCGCTATTTATTTAACATTATAGTAATCATGTCGAAATATTCTTTTAACATATATTGGTTATATTAGTATGCTGCAGGAGGAACTCTCTCCCAAAAGGATATATACATGCATGACATTTTCTATACATTTTTTATAGCGTTATCAAATAACTTTGATAATATAGGAGTCAGGATTGCCTATAGCATTCGGGGAATAAAAATATCCACTTTAATAAATCTCTGGATTTCTGTCATTACATTTTTCATTTCATATTTTGCCGCTTATTCAGGATCGATGATAACAGGATTTTTCGGCAAACATCTCTCGTCAATTATAGCCATGTTGCTTCTTTCAGCTATCGGGTTATGGATGATATTGGAACAATACATAAGAAGAGTAAAGAATGACCCTGCCGAAGAGCCTGACCAGGAAAATGCATCGAACATTCTGCATGTCCTGGTTAAGCCCGAAAATGCCGATATGGACAGGTCAAAACATATTGACTTCAAAGAGGCGACGATCCTTGGAATAGCATTATCAATAAACAATGTTGGCGGAGGATTGAGTGCGGGGATGATGGGCCTAAGCTCATTATTGGTGGGCTTCTTGTCTGCGGTCATAAGCTTTATCGCCCTTTGGTCAGGAAACTACATTGCCGAATACTTTATTAAGTGGAACATAAATAAGAAGGCCACAGTCGTAGCCGGTCTTGCATTAATTGCGATAGGAATAGAACAAGTTCTTTAGCACTTCTTTCGCCTGAACCGGCGGACAGCCCAGAGGGCAATAGCTGTTCCGGCAATCACAAACAGCACAATGATCTCGTAGTGTTTGACAGCCTTGATAAGACTTTCAATAGCATACCCAAAAAAATAGCCGGCGGAGGAGATTACTACAGACCATATCATCGCCCCTATGGCATTGAGGACGAAGAAACGGAGAGTTTTTACACCTTTATTCATGCCGAGGACTATGGGAGTCAAAATTCTGATGCCGTACACAAACCTGAATCCGACCATTATGAGGTCATGATATCGCTCCATCAGGCAGTGCACTTTATCCACCCGTTTTTCCCATTTGTGGTGCCGTGCCAGCAATTCCCTGCCTTTGAGCCGTCCCAGACAGAAGTATAACTGGTCGCCGGAGAAACTTCCGATAAATGCAACAAGCATCACGGCGCGCAGATCCAGATACCCCAAATTAGCGACGAGCCCGCCGATCAGCAATATCGTTTCTCCCTCCAGAAACGTCCCGGCAAGCAAGGCATAGTAGCCGTATGTTCCGACAAGTGAACGAAGAATAGTGCTTATATCCATAATTTTATTGAAGAATCCCTATTACAGCTCCGGTCATACAGGTTGCCAGTGTTCCTGCGACAAGAGACCTGATGCCCAGTCCCACGATCTCACTGCTGCGTTCGGGGACCATACTCCCCAGTCCTCCGATCAGTATGCCCAGGCTGCCGAAATTTGCGAAGCTGCTCAGAGCATAGGTCATAATCAATCTGCTCCTGGGACTTAGTGCTTCCGGCGGAAGATTGGAGAGATCAACAAAGGCCAGTAGTTCATTAAGCATTGTCTTCGTGCCCATCAGGTATCCTGCGGTTTGCGCCTCTGCCCAAGGGATACCGAAAAGCCAAACAACAGGGGCCATAACGAAGCCTAACAACCGCTGCAGTGTGACATCTCTCCCTGCCACAGCGGGAAGAAGGCCGAGCGCCATGTTAACAAGATGGACCAATGCAACCATGACTATAAGCATTGCCACGATGTTTAAAAGAAGGTAGAGCGCGTTAATTGTTCCTTTCACAATTGCATCCATGGAGCTGTTAGCATCCTGCCTTGGGATAAAAGTTCCGCTCGTCTGCTTTTCGACCTCCGGAATCATGATACGCGAGATCGTGATGGCAGCAGCGACATGAATAAAGGAGGCAGTCAGAATATTTCCCAACGGATCAGGGATGACCCCTTTCAGGAGAGTTGAATATAAAACCATTACTGTTCCGGCTATACACGCCATTCCGCATACCATCAGAGAGAAAATCTCGCTCCTTGTCATTTCCTGCAAATACGGTTTTATAACAAGGGGAGACTCGACCATGCCCAAAAAAATCGTAGTCGAAGCGCCGAGCCCTAACGCACCGCCTATATTCAGCGTCTTTTGCAGCGCCAGAGAAAAGGCCCTGACAATATACGGCAGGATTCTCCAGTAGAAGAAAAGGGATGAAAGAGCGCCGATCACCAATACTAAAGGAAGCGCCTGGAAAGCCAGTATGAAATATGATCCGGGGTCTTTGACAAAAAATGGCGGAGTACCGCCGCCTATATAACCGAACACAAATGAGGTTCCAGCCCTGGTAGATTCTTCAAGCGAAAGAACAAGGCCGTTCAACAACAGGAAAAAACTCTTGAAGACCGGGACATACAGAAGAAGAGCCGCAATGCATATCTGAACAGCAATGCCTGCAAGCACTCCATAATAATTGACCTTACCCCTGTTTTCGCTTAGAGCCCACGCAAGTCCTGTCAGTACCAGCAATCCTGCCACTCCCTGAAAATGCATCAGCAACTCCTTACACTTCTCTAAAAATAATTATAACGGCAGGTAAGCCTTGGGATTCAAGTCGAGCGATGCTGTATTTCCGGCAATGTAATGATAGTATCCGGCAGACGCTATCATGGCGGCATTGTCGGTACAGAGTTCTGGCGAAGGCAAAAAAACCTTTGCCTCTCTTTCATGTGCCATCTCGTTGATCTTCTTCCTCAGGCCACTGTTTGAGGCAACACCCCCCGAGAGCACAACAGTGCGTATTCCAGTTTTTATTATAGCCAATTCAACTTTTCTCACGAGCACATCGATCACCGATGCCTGAAAGGAAGCGGCAATGTCAGCCAGGAAGACCTGATTTTTGAGCGATCCTGCGCCCTTAGCGACAACTAATTTGACCGCTGTCTTGACGCCGCTGAAACTGAAGTCAAAGGATTCCGGCAGCCAGGCACGGGGAAATTCAAATGCTCCGGCGTTCCCCTCCCCGGCCAGTCTGTCTATAAGAGGACCGCCGGGATATCCAAGCCCCAGCAGCTTTGAAACCTTATCATATGCCTCGCCTGCTGCATCATCTCTTGTCCTGCCCAATTCCTTGTATTGCCTGAACCCGTTGATAATGAAAAGGGTCGTATGTCCTCCAGAGGCGATCAGAGACAAAAAAGGGAATTCAGGCTTCTCCTTTTCGAGGAACACCGAGAAAATATGTCCCTCCAGATGATTCACTCCAACAAGAGGAATGTTTCGTGCGTACCCCACAGCTTTTGCAAAGCCGCATCCTACCAGCAGCGATCCGATCAGTCCTGGACCGCAGCACACGGCAATGGCATTGACTGCGTCAATGGAAATATTTGCCGCACTCAGGGCTTCATAGACAACAGGCCATATCATTTCGACATGACGGCGCGACGCCAATTCGGGAACAATGCCCCCATACTTATTGTGGATATCCGTCTGAGAAGAAACAATAGAAGAAAGTATTTGCTCACCGTGCGAAACTACCGCGGCAGATGTATCGTCGCAAGATGTATCGATACCGAGAATATTCATAATAAAACAAGGTTGAGGTCAAGGTTAAGGTTAAGGGGAAAAAAAGAAACCTTGCTTAACCTCAACCTTAGCCTTAACCTTGTCTTTTACCCTCCCCCATATGAATGCAGGCCGCTCAGCAGAAGGTTAACACCCAGGTAGGTGAAGACCGTGCAGACAAATCCCACGACCGCAACTACCGCTATCCTCCTGCCCCTCCAGCCTCTTAAAAACCTCGCGTGCAGATAAAAAGCATATACAAACCACGTTATCAATGACCATGTCTCTTTCGGGTCCCAGCTCCAATACCTGCCCCACGCCTGGTCTGCCCATACCGCACCGAATATCAGTCCGCCAAGTGTGAATATCGGAAACCCCACTGCTACACTCTTATATGTCAGGTCATCAAGCAGATCCTGTGAGATAGAGAACGATGTTATAACGTTTCTTAATAAATAGCCGTACTTCCAGATTACGAAGATAAAAACAGCCGTCCCTAAATAACTGACGAGCGATACCGCCCCTGAACTGTTCCTGTAAGTAGCCTTGAACAGGTAGCTCTTTATGAACGATTCCGGTGAACTCATCGCAACTTTGAATACTAAAAAATCTATGCCCATGGCCAGAAACACCGAAACAAATACTCCCAAGGCAATCGTCCAGAAAATATAAGGAGCGCTTTTTTTGTCTTCAGTCGTAATAATCAGGTACATCATGGATGTGGCAAAGGATATGGCAAAGGCTGCATAGGAGAGAAAACTCATTGTTACATGCGCCAGCAGCCAGTTGCTCTGAAGCGCAGGTATCAGAGGGTGTATATTTTTATCCATCCCCGATATGTCGATAAACGCCAGCGCCATTCCCGCGATGGGGGTGATAAAAGCTCCGAACGACCGGTTCTTGTATTTCCACTCGATGATCAGATACGCCAGTATCACGCACCAGACAAAGAATATCAGCGATTCATAGAGGTTCGTAAGGGGTATCGCTCTCAGTATCCCCATTTGGCCGATTTCGTAAAACTCTTTCCAACGCAGAATAAATGCTATTGTATGCGAGATAAATCCAACCACTGTTATTGTTGTCGCGATAACCCCGACCACGGAATTCTTGAATGCCAGATACGCTATATACGCAACCATTGCCAGTATATACGCAATGCTCGCTATGCCGAAAAACTGAGAACTGTCCATGTATAACCTCCTTTGCCTACTGCTTACTGCTTACTTCTTTTGTCATTTTATCTATCTTCTGTTCAAAAGAGATCTTATTTTTATTCGCTGACCCGGCTATCGTAACCTTTGCTCCGCCCTTGTCTTCCCTCACCCATATCCATACCCTGCTATGTCCCATGAAAAATGCGGTATACAGTCCCATGGCCATAACCATGCACCCCAGATAGACAAGCCATACTCCAGGGTCTTTCCTCACCTGCAATCCGGTATACTGTGCTCCCCATAAATGCTTGAACTCAACTGTCCCATCCGCCACCTTCCATGTCTGCGGTAACCGCACCAGTATCCACTGCCGGTATTTCATTTTCCCGTTCTCTGTAAATTCCACAAATGCTGCCGGGTTATTCATCATTTCCGCATACGTATACAGCTTCCCGGACTCGTCCATACCGATTGCAGGACTAAAGTCAATAACTTTCCCGGTCACTGCTGTCCCGGGTATCGTGAACGGTTCTCCAAATTTAACATTCACATCTCCTCTTGTCCCGGCATTCGATGTTACGCTGAATTTAAATATCGAATTCCTCGACGGAGCATACCCGTAACTGGCCTGATAAAATGTAATCCCTTTATGCTGTAATGGGTTGTTCACATCTATCACCTTTCCCTTTACTTCCTTACCGCTCTCTATTATAGTCAGCCAGCTTTTATATGATTTGGGAGTATCAGTATTGTCGTAAAATGAAACATTGAAATTATCGCACCGGACCTCAAACCCCAGCGGTATCTGCATTCCGCTGCTCTTATAGGCTACAACGGATGACATCCCTTCCGGTAAATTAAGCGAGCCATTGAACCCGAAAATCATCCCTATTACCGCTCCACCCAATATCAGCAGTATGCTCAGATGTGTAATGTATACTCCAAGCCTGCTGTATCTGCCCTTTTCAGCGTATAACTGGACCCCGTTGTCCTCTTTCCTCTCGCCGGCCCTGAATCCATTCCTCTTCAGTACAGCCCCGGCATGCTCTGCGGCTTTGTCAACTTTCTCTTTTAAAATAATCTCCCGTTTTATCGACAGGGCATTTAACCGTTCAGCTGTTACAGGCTTGACCGGCTCCTTGACAAGCTTCCATATCTTGGGAAGTCTCTCAAAAGAACAGATGACCAGATTAGCCGTGAATATGAACAGTAGGGCCATGAACCACCAGGAGCGGAACATATCGGTAAAACCCAGCGTATCCAATATGCGAAAGGCAGTTGGAGCAAAATCCACACCTACAAACTTTGCCAGCAGTTTTATATTCTGCTCAGGTTCGGCTTGTTGTTCAATTACGGTGCCCACGATAGAGGTGGCCGAGATAATGGTGAAAACTACCACCGCAAGCTTTATGGAAGAAAATAAATCCCAAATCCTGTCGACTATACTCTTGCTTTTTTCATCGCCGCTCACTGTCTGAAAATTCCCCCTCTTTATAGTGATAATTTCTTTGCTGCCCGGTTTCAGTCCTTTGGGTGGCACTTATCACACAGGCTCCTTTGATACGAGGCAAAAAAGGTAGCGGGCCTGTCATAATATGCTTTTTTTGTCTCGGCGGAAGTACGTCCCTGCGCCAATCTCACAGGCGAACCGTTATCGATCCCCGGGTAATTACCTTTATAAACGATAAACGGCGTGGTCATGTTCCATCGTGTCATGTTGTCCCAGGCAGATGCATGCGCCCTATGGCAGGTCAGACACATTACATTGGCACTCGGGCCAGGGCCGCTGGTGTATCTTCCATCTGTGTTCGCGTGCTGATGGAGAAACGAAATGTTATCCGTACCCTCCTCGAACGGTACAAGCGAGGTGAATGATCTGCTTTCCATTCCGTTGAGGTCTCCTGTTTTCCGATATGCGTTATAATTGGCGGCAATTACCACGCCGAACCTGGCATTATTGCAGACGGCATGGCCGTAACTTCCTGAGCAACTGTTTGCATGGCAATTTGTGCACCATTCTGACATTCCCTTTCCATAAGCAACCCTGGTCTCGGTTGCATACTCGGCCCTGTTATAGCCGCGCGGAGCAACAGCCACAGGCGGGTCAATAGCGAACGCCATACCTCCGGCTGAGCTAGGTGAATAGCCCTTCCCGCCCAGCAAGCGATAAGAGCCTCTATCTCCAGGACCTTTAGCAATTGTAGCATGCGGATCGTGGCAGCTAATGCAGGAAAGATTTCTTGCCGGATAGCTTCCACCCGGTGCAGTATAGTAGTCGCTATTGCCGTCATATCCGTAGTCCATTGCTAAAATACTATGCCCGTGCAGGAAGCCGGAGCTCCAATGACCGGGACCTCGTTCGTCAGGCGGTTTCCAGAAGTAACTCTTCTTTAACCATCCGAAGTCTCCCCCGGGCGTCATTTGTGAAGGAGGCAGGCCGCCGCGCAAATCGGAGATATTGGTTGCGACATAATGTCCGGTAGGGTTCCGTGTGCCTCTGGGAGCCTCATGGCAGCGAAGGCAGGTCGAACTCTCATCCGATCCTCTTAAATCGCTGCTCTTGTCCGATCGAGGTCTGTTCAACCCTTTTATTTCACGGAGCATTTGAGCAAAATCTCTTGAGTCGGCATTTTTGTTGGTGTGGCATTCCTGACACTCATTAGTCCCTCCCCTATGAAAGGCAGGGGAAGGGGTTGCACCAGCCGGACTCAGCCGGCTACAGACAAAACATACTACTATAAGGGATACATAAAGTTTTATACTTTTTTTCATGGCCTTTGCCTGATTCATTCAGTTTCATTTTACAGCAACGCATTCGATTATTAAAGAAAGTATATCACTTTAATTTTAACATGTATTGATCTGCCGCCTCCACCATCATTCCTTTGGGTAGTGAGCCAGTTTGTTTTTGCTCTGTATCAATTAGCCGTTCAATTCAATCACTGGCCTATATTGAGCATTATCTGTGGTCGCCACTTCTATATATGTGGGCTCGGCGGACGGGGTCCCCAACAAGTCGTAAGACTTTTTGGGGTGCAGGTTACTCGCCCACTACTGATAACCCAGGTGATACAGAACAAAAACAAACTGGCCCACTACCCAGCGGTGGCGCCACTTGCACTATGATTACTCATCTGTTAAAGTATCTTGTAGCTGGAAGACTGATGATATTGTTATTGAAAGGGCGCATATGCAGAAGGGACTCGTTACACAGAAAAATTATCGAATATTCTTATATATAATTACATTCGTAATTGTTTCGCTCGGTGCTGCTATGGCCTGTTGGGCAGTCTCTTTGTTGTTTCCGGCAAACCTGGGTCAGGGCTTTCATAACACATTGGCAGCAGTGCAATCGATCCGGAAAGACCTTATATGGAAAGTGGCAAGCGTCTATGCGGCCATTTCTATTGTTATTGCTCTGGCTCTGGCTGTGTTTCATTTGTTCTATTCTCACCGCATAGCCGGCCCTGCCTATCGCCTCGGAGTTGAGGCGGCCAAAATCGCTCAGGGCGATCTGACCTGCAATTTCTCTTTTCGCTCAAAGGACAACCTGAAGGACATGAAGATTTTTCTAAATGATGTGGCGAGCCGGTACAGGTCCCGTATTTCTGAAATTACGGCCTGTCTCGACACTCTTGAGATGCAGTCAAGGGCTGCAGCCGAAATTATCCGGAATGGCCATGATACTGCAGCAATCAGGCAGTCGGCAGAAGAAATGGAAAGCAATATAAAAAAAATCGAGAGGAGCCTCTCGGAAATCAGGACATGACACAGGCAGGGACACAGGCATAGGTAAAGGTGAATAATGAGAAGAAATTATTTTATCAATAAAGATCTTCAATCCCGTTTCATTATGCGGTTTGTCGTCCTTGCGACAATATGGGCGGCTGTCACAGTCATGCTGTTTATCTATGTTGCCCAGAAAAAGCTGACGGTCTTGTGTTATTCGTCCTATTGCGATATTTCTACAATAAACGAACTGCTCCTCCCCCTTACTATCGGCGTGCAGGTGGTTACGCTTGTAGTTTTTGCAGGCATTCTTGCTCAGATTATTCATTCGCTTTTGAAGCGGCTTTCCCCGCCGCTTTTTGCGATCAAAAGAAGCCTTGCAGGGATTGCCGGCGGCGACCTTGCAAGCAAGGTCGTCCTCAGAAAGGGGGATGAGTTTCAGGACCTGGCCATGGGTTTGGATGAGATGCGGGCAAGTCTTCGGGAAAAAATTCTGCGGATTAAAGAGCAGCAGCCGGCATTGTCCGCAGCGTCAACAGAACTCAGCACATCAATGCTCACGGGTACTCCATCGTTATCGAGCGCCCTATCGCTCCAGTCTGCTGTGGAGAGAATGAAGGAAGAAATCCGCGCATTCCACCAGCTTTGACATGTCCTGGGAACAGGAAGTCGCGTCTATGGAGAAAACAGTTTGTATTGCATTTATTATAGCAGTATGCCTGTTTTTGGCAGGGTGCTACGAAGTCAAAAGGACTGACGGGCTGAGGGCGGCATGCGAGAAAATCCTGCTTGCAAACTACTTGGCTGATCAGGTAAGCGCAAGAAAAGACCTTACCGGCGATAAACGCAAACCTCTTGTTGATTCATATAACAGGGCAGCTTTATCCGTGAATTCATTTCTGGATGCTATAGAAGAGAAATCCGTAAATGTCGTGGATGTTCCGCTGAGCGCGTTTTACACAAGCAGTGCTTCCGCTGATCTTGACAGGTTTATCAGCGATGCTGTTGCTGCTATGGCAAAACCGGATGGCGCGCAAGAGGACAAAGTTGAACAATCACCTGAAAATAAGGAGCAAACCAAACAAAGACCGGATGTCGATACTATCGGAAAAATTGCGGATGAGGAGAAAATAGAAACAGAAAAAACAGAAAGAACAAAAACAGAACGTCAACGGGAAGAGGCTGAACGCTTTGAAGGCGCACTCCTCTCGGCGAATGCAAAAGTCAGAGACATTGTGGCGCTGGACGGAAATAAATCCGGAGAATCCTACAAGAGGTTCAAAAGCCTTATTGACGGACTTAAAATGAGCGGCCTTCAGCTGCAAAAGCCTTAATCACAATTTCAACCAGGATTCAAATACTCTGAACGAGCTTGCCGGCCAGGACCTGATATTTTCTATTGGACAATGTTGAATATCCCAATCCTGTTGTTGTCCCTGTCTGCAATGAACATGTCACCGCTGTTGGTGATGCACATTTGAGTGGGATAGTGAAGCATACCGTCTTTCCATCCCATGCTCAAATGCCTTGTCTGAAAAGAACCGTCTTTATTGATGGTGACTATAGTACTGCTGTTTTGGTCAGCCAGGTAGATCGTGCCATTGTTATCAAGGGCGATATTGGCGGCAAAGGCTATATTTTCTTTCAGAGGCTTTGTCAGCGGCGCAAAACCGCTCGCATTCTTGTCGGCCGAATACACTACAGAGTTCACGCTGTCGATCAAAAAAATAGTGCCCTGCGCATTTACTGCAAGGTCCGATATAAAACCATAGTTGTCGGGGAATGGCAGCAGCCGTATGAATTTCATCGACGGATCGAGGACCAGCACGCGTGCATTAAATATATCGATGATGTAAATAGCATCGTTTCCATCGATCCTGAAGCTCCTCGGAATAAAATCAGGGGGAGCCGGCAGCCCCTGGGGTGTGACATAACCCATTAATGCACCCTCCCGGCTTATCCGTGCAATACGGCGCTCTTTTCCGTCAAGGGCAAAGATCTCTCCTTTTGAATTCACCTGGACCCGCAGCGGATTGGACAGTCCTGAAACAGGCAGCTCGTCTCCCCCCTGCAATGAGCCGTCAGAGAAGGTATATTTAATTAGACGGTTTTTCCCCGTATCGGCCACAACAACAAGCGATTTATAGTTGCAGGCCACCCCCTCCGGCTGCTTTAAGGAGTCTCCCTTACTGTCAGTGTATATTGAGGTTATGAAGCGGAACTTGGGAATGTCGGCGCTGAATGCGCCAATCGGCAGGAGCAGTACCACTATGACAGCAAAAAGTCTCATTATGTTTTTTATCATATTCATCACCTCTGATATTTAACGTGGCACTGTGTGCATAACGCACTAACCGGTGAAGCATAAATAAAGGACTTATGTTCGGTGCCGTGAGCCCGGTGACAGCTAAGGCACTGAATCGTCAGATTCTTGTTCCGCGGGTCGATGAACTTTTCACCGAGCGGGTGCGATGAATGCTTTTCCCAATCATGGCATGTGCCGCATAATTCGATAACTGTCGGCTTTATGAAAAAGTATGGACTGTCACCGGCATGAGGCTCGTGGCATGAGGTGCACATCCCATCCTTTATCGGCGGATGCTTGGTCTGTGACCTGTCCTGCCGCTGGATACTGTCGGCATGACAAGCGCCGCATACCTGCCGCATCGAGGCTTTAAGGAGTTTGGGTTCAGGTGAAGCATGCGGGTTGTGGCAGGTCAGGCAGCTCTTTTTGTCCAACAGAGGCCAGTGTATCCTGTTCTTGCTGAAGACATCCTTGATCAAACCGCTGTGGCACCCCTGGCATAGTTCAAAACCGGGCCTCCTGGTAGCAAAAGGATTGCTGGATGAAGGGTCTTCATGACATTGGTTGCACATCTTGCCGGCAACAGGTTTATGGACATTATTAAAGAGAATGCCGGGTCTGTCAGAGCCGTGAGGGTTATGGCATGTTGTACAACGTGCCCTTTGCACCGGGTAGTTCATATGAGCTTTCGTAAACATAGGCTGATTGGTCTTATGGCAGCCAAGGCAAAGCGAAGGCACTTCGTCCTTCAAGAGGAATTTTGCCTTTATCGAGGCATGTGGGTTGTGGCAGGTGAGACATCCTTTTTCCACCGGATAATGCTTGAACTTTACTTTTGTAACCACATTACCCATATCTTTGTGGCAGCCAAAACAGAGTTCATTGCCGCTTTGCAGCAGATTAAACTTGTTCTTTGCGGAATGAGGGTCATGGCACTTGATACAGTTATTGTCCACAACAACTTTATGGGCGCTGCGCGCATTTTCAGGCACCATCGCTTTATGGCAGGTAAGGCATATCTTGCTGGGATCTGCGGCAAGGAGTTTGCCGTGAGAAGACGTGTGAGGGTTATGGCATCCAGTACAGTCACCGACCTTGACAGGGGTGTGTACGAAGGGATTTTTTAGCTTGTCCTGCATTTCAACGTGACAATTCAGGCAGACCTTCCCTCTGGCCCCCAGCTTCAGGTTGAACTTATTTTCCTCTGAATGGGCAGGCGTCCCGGATGAGAGGACACAGGCAACGGAAATCAGAAGGAGCAATGTGTATCTAAAATACATCGCAGTTCCTCTCATTTCTTACCTCCAACCACGTGGCATTCTTCACACGTGCGGGCGGCAAAAGGCGGATGAACGGTGTCCTTGAAGAAGTTCGGGTCGTTCGACGCATGGGGGTCATGACACGTCCTGCAGTCGATGACGTCGGGATTAATCCCTATATGCGCCTTGCTGAACGTCTCTTCTTTCAGGTCGTGGCATTGGCTGCAGAGATCTTTAACAGGTTGGGCAAGCAGTGTCCTCTCGCCTGAATAGTGCGGCTTGTGGCAGGTCAGACAATCGCTGGTAGCAGGCGGATGCGCCTTTTCCTTTTCCATTTTCTCCTTTTTGTCCTTATGACAGGAGAAGCAGAGATCAGGACCCTCTGCGAGGAGCAGCTTATTTATTTTCGACTTATGGGGGCTATGGCATTTTGTGCACTCACCAGCCGCAACAGGCTTGTGTTTGCTCATGCTCCCGTCCAGTCCTTTGCCGATTTCCGGATGACAGGTAAGGCATAGTGTAATCTGCTTGTTGACAAGCACTCCGGAAACATCACTGGCGTGAGGTTTGTGACATGTAAGGCACATCCCTCCCGCAAATGGCACGTGGTTTGTTCCGCCTTTAACTTCTTTCATAAGCTCGCTGTGGCACTTTTCGCACAACTCCGCCCCCTCAGCCTTCAGCAGTTTCTCATTTGCAGAGCCGTGAGGACTATGGCAGGCAGTACATTGTGCAGTCCGCACCGGCTTATGGATATAGGTTTTTTCGAACTGTGTTTCGGCATCGGTATGGCACCCGTAGCAGACCTTGTCCATTCTGTCCCTTAGCATGGCCGTCAGATTTGAACCATGGGGATCGTGACAGGTGCTGCACATCTGCTCGGCAAACGGCGGGTGAATGACTTTGCTCTTAAGCACCTCTTTCATTTTTACGTGGCAGGTCAGGCAGATATCTCCATCTTTGACCTGGAGGAGCCGCGGATTCTTTGCAGCATGGGGTGCATGGCATGAGAGGCAGCCCTTACCGCCGGAAACCGCGGGGTGGCTGAACATCGGCTTTACACCTTTTTCTTTATGACACTTGAAACAAAGATTGTTGCCGCCAAGCATGAGCAGCCTGAAATTTTCCGAGGCGTGCGGATTATGGCATTCGAGGCAGAGTCCGTTTTTGAACGGGACGTGATCAACCGTTCCCCCTGCCCTTAACGATTCTGAATCATGGCACATCTCGCACATCTTCCCGCCGCTTTGCGTTACGGCGAACGGTTTCGCGGATTTTGCATCGGCGTGGCAGGCATCGCACGTGCCCGATGCCACAGGGTTATGAACGCTCGTTTTCAGCAGTTTCGGCTGCTCTGATGAGTGTGGATTATGGCAGACCGAACACAGTTTTGTCTCCACCGGATATCCGCCGTGTGCCTTCTTAAAAGCTTCAGCGCCCTTGTCATGACAGGAAAGACACAACTGCGTCTCCGGCTTGGTGAGGAGATTTTTCTCGTCGGAGCTGTGCGAGAAATGGCAAGCCTTGCAGCCCTCTGTCTGCATCACCTTATGCACAACCTTCTTTTCAAAAATTTCTTTTTTATGGCATTGGTAACAGACCTCGTTGCCTTCCGCTTTCAACAGATGGCTGGCCTGCGATGCGTGGGGATTATGGCACTGCGTACAACTGCCTGACTTCAATGCGGAATGTACCTGCGGCTTAGTCAGGCCGAGCTTCTCTATTGTGTGGCAGGTAAAACAGAGCTCGTTGCCCGCTTTTTTCAGGACGTTCTTAGGCACCAGTCCATGCCTTATGTGGCATTCCTCGCATTTTTTTTCTTTAACCACGGCATGAACGCTCTTCATGGAAAGGTATTTTTCAGCAAACTTCGTATGGCAGTCCAGGCACTCCTTGCGGGTAAATTTCCTCTCTGCCAGCGCAGTACCAAGCGCCGCAGAGAGGATTGCTATCATGCACAACAGTAGCAATGCCGCCCCTGCCAACCCTCTCCTGTGTTTTGCAATTAAGATCCGCCACATGTGCAGGCTCCTCACTCGGTTTTAGAAAGGTAAATCCTAACGTCACCGGCCTTTCTCAGCTTGGCCGCATATTCTTCCACAGAATCTTTAAGCTTCCCGCCGTATACCTTGCCGGCTATGTCCTGCTGAACTTCAGAAAGTGGTTTAGACTCAGGAGCAACTATATGTTTTACAACAACTACATAGTAGTAGCCATCGGGACTAGCATAGAGTTTCACCTCATCCTCTTTCGCCCCGGCTAAAACTTTCTGTAATCCCTCAGGCATGCTCTTAACAGTAAGCAGATTACCCTCAAAAGAGAGCAGGTTCTTGGCGTCCTTTTTTACCTGCCCTTCGGCGTTGCTGACCAGCCAGTTGTAATCGGTGCCCTTCCTCAGTTTCTCTATGGCATTTTCGGCATCCTCTTTTTTTGCAAAGGCCAGACCGTCTAAACTGATCATCGCGGGAGTGGTGTATTCGCTTATATGTTCCTTGTAATATGTTTCAATTTCCTCCTTCGTAAGTTTCACATCAGGAGCTATGACCTTTTCTATAAAAGTGCCGAAAATAACGGAGTTCCCATATTCTTTCATCATGTTCTTATATTCATCAGTCTTGTCCAAACCCTGCTTGGCTGCTTCTTTTTCCTCTAGTGCTTTGTCGATCAAGCCCTCCAGGACTTCAAATTTCTTGTCATTGACCCGGTTTTCGGCGAGCGCCTCCTTTAACCCATGAAAGAAGGACTTCTTGACCTCAACGGTGACAACCCCAATAGTGATCGGCTTTTCTCCCTTTATTACCGCAAGTACCCGCCTGTCCTGCGAGAGTTTTTCGATCCCGGGCTTCTTTGCGGTAAAATCAAGTTGCTTAAGGAGCTGCTTATTGACTTTTACATCGTATTTCTTGATAAGCGTTTTACCATACTCCTGAATCATTTTGGCCTTCTGGTGTTGAAGCGACTCCTGCTCAGCTTTTTCTTTTGCCTCTTTATTGTCTACATAACGCACGTCAACAAGCTTGAGCACGGCATATCCGGAATTTTCCTTGCCTGCCAAAATCTTGACGACGGGAGTTACTGAACCGATCTTTATCGACGCAACAGCTTGAGTCACCTGCGGCAGTAGATTGGCCGGCCCGATGAAATCTTCCTTCAAATTTCCCTTAGCTTTTTTGTCTGCTACCGCCTTTTCAGCCAGTTCATCAAAGCTCTTTCCTGCCTTGATGCCCTCCAGCATCTTCTTCGCATCCTCTTCCTGGAAAAAGAGCACAGATTTGATCTTCCACTCCCTGATCATATCTTTATATATCTTATCGACTTCTGCAGGGTCCGCCTTCGCGTTTTTCGTGGCCCGCATCAGCAGCAGATTTTTGCGCATTTCTTTCCCATAGGCGGAAATCGCCTCTTTTATGTCAGGCAGCTCGTCGATGCCCATTCCGCGGGCCTCCTGCAGGATAAGCTTCGAGTTAATCAGCCGGTCAAGTATTTCAACATAATTTATCTTTTGAGCGGCCTTCTCTTCAGTCCTTTCTTCGTGCGAAGCGATAACTGCATCCCTGATTTCCTTCACTGTGACCGTCTCGTCGTTTACCTTTGCCAGGGGGACTTCGGAAAAAAGCGGTGAGAGAAGCGGTATATTCAGGCCTATAACCACCTCGCCTGCGCCGGCCTGCGGTGCAGGTTTTGCCTCAGCGCCGGCAGCCTCATGCGCAGGGACAGCGTTTTCTGCATTCACTTTTTTATCTTCTGCGCGCGCCGGGACCGCAAAATACATAGGCAGCATAAGTGCACAAACAAACACAACTATCTTACAAGTAATTTTCTCCACTGGATTTCCCCCTATGTGCAATTCCGGAATCCTCACAGCAAACCATTAGAATCTTTGACAGCTTGTTCCGGGAATTTGTTTGAATAAATGAATGTAACCACAGGATAATATGCTATCACATTGAGCATACCATTTTCAATTTTGAACCCCACCTGTCTGCAACTCAGATTCATGATTTCGGCAACGTTCCTGTCAGCATGCCCTTCGGCTCTGAGTAGAGTTTTTCATGCAGTATGCGCACGATCTTTGCGGCCATTCTCGACATCAACTCGTGGGCAGTGTATACCTTCCCCCAATCAAAGGCGTAAATGTAGTCATCGCCTCCATTATGGCTGCCGGATGACCAGATTATCCTCCGGCTTGCCCTGTCGATAAGAAACGTCGAAAATCCTACTTTTGGCGTCCCGGTTCGGCCCTGCTGCTGGTCTTGATATTCGAAAACAGTTCCGATCAACACAAGGTCAGTGTTGAGGAGGTCAAAGAGAACGTCAATATCGGAAAGAGATATGCCTTCGGGCATTACCAGTCTCAGGTTTAAAAGGTTCTGACGCACAATTCCAGGCTCGACAACCTCAAAATCTCCGCGCCTCACGAGTTGTTCCGCAAAATGCAATTCAACAAGGTCGCCCGCATTCCGCCTCGCACTCTTGTTTGTAAACGGGACTATAGCGATAGTGTACCGTTTGCCTCTTTGAAGAACTGGAGATGCGAAGACAGCTCTGGGACCATACCCCCATCTGCCTATATTCATCGTTCCTGTTTTTCCGGAACTATGATCCATCATGGAGCCGAAAAGACTCCCCAATGCCTTTTCTGTCAGTTTTGAGGGGTCTTCGATCAACCCCACGCCTAATATCCCGGGTGATTCATCGCCTGCAAGCGATACACCGTTCATCCAAAGAATAGACGGCGGTTCACCCGTCGAGACGAGGCGGCTGAGCAAGGCTATTTTCGGCGGCGCCGCATCATCGTATAATTCGATATTGGTGATAAGCACTGCATCGACGCCTAACTCGCTCTTGAACTGCTGCGCTGTCTGGGCATCTACGCCTCCGGTATAACGCAGTCTGTGCGCTGTCATGAACCGATCAAGCGCTGTATCGTCCAAAATGGAAAATCCCAGGGCCTTAAGTCGATTAACTGCCGATTGCTTGAGGGGCTTGAGGGGAGCGGCCTTTCCGCTCATATTTTCAAATGGCAGGACTGCTATCCGGAGTGGACCGGGTCCGAACTGTTCCGGAAGCGTCTGCTGTTTTAACGCTGTTGTATCAGTTGCACAGGCCGCAAGGACGGATAGGCTCAGACATACCGCAATAACCAAAAAAAATCTATTTAAAAAGCTTATCAAGCAGATCATTCACTGCATTTTCGGTCACATCGTTCATGGCGCTGCCGCCGCCGCCAAGGAGCCTGTCTTTCAACGTGATCCCCCCTTTAGTGGTAGAGGCGACCCACACTACCCTTCCTGTCTGTCCATCGAGCATTTCGAGGCTCAGCGAAATGACATTTGCCTCTGTGTTTCCCGACCGTAATTCACCGTATTCCCTTACCAAACCTGTGATAACGGCATCCACTCTCAGGATCGAGGCCAGTTTCGTCACCTCTTCAACAGCAGGAGCAGTGGGATTGGCAACATTGATCCTTGAGAGTCCGCGGGCTACTTCTCCAGGAGGCAAAACATAGATGCTCCCGCTCTCCATCAGCATTGGAATAAACACGTCCCTCACCCTCTCACCAGCCAATTGGTCTTTTGACAGATTTGCAAAGGGCAGCACGGCCACGGTCCGTATAGAGGCGAAATCCATATTCGGATCCCGATAGGAATCAGAACTGCGTCCGCCGCAGCAGGGCAGCAAGCATAGCACTGCTAACAGAACAATCGCTTTGATTTTAGATACGATATTACTCATACGAAAAACAAACATTAACATATTATTTGATACTATTTCCACTAATACCCCCAGGCTTCAGAATGACACATGGAGCACCGTACTTAAAGTGTCGAGGGATGTGTTCTGAGGCACATTTGTTACGACGGATTTAGTCTTGAAGATATTATAGGTAATTGTCAAATATGTGTTAGGGCTGATGTTCCATCTGACAGTAGGCAATATCGTTGTATCTTTTACACTGTTCAAAGAGTTGAGATCCTCAATGTAGGAGAAATTGAACAGGAGTGTGCCGTTGGGGAACGGCGACCAGTTCACGCCATAGTTTACGATAGTGCTCGACTGGACATTTGCCCCGGAAAACACGCCTATGGACCCTAAAAAGTTCAGTGTCGGGAATGGAGTATATGTAAACGCCAGATCGCTTCGTTCAGATGTTGTCAGCACGTTGGGTATGTTCCCTCCTGTTGTCTTTGAGTTCGTGTAGGTAAAATCACTGTTAATAGTAAGGACTTTGTAAGGGACGAAGCTGAGGGTGGCATTAAGGGTTTCACTCGTGTTTTTCTGAAGCGTTGTCTGGGTGGTCCAGTTTAATCCGCCTGAAAAGGCAGCATTGATCCCTTTATATAGTTGGGCAAGATTAGTCAGGAATAGCGAGGTGATGTCTTGAGGCGCTCCGTGGATCGATTCCCGCCTGCTGCTGAAGACGAGAGAGTGGCTCAACGTTTCAAGGGGCGCCGCGGTAACCGCGGCATTGTAGATCTGGGTGACGCCGGAGCCCTGCTGGTCTTTGCTGTCCTCTAGTGCGACCCTTGCGGATGTCGAAAATACCCTGCTGAACTGGTATGCCCCTGACAGGCCGTTGGAGATGTAGTATGTCAACAGGCTGGGGTGACCCACTGCGAAGCCTGAACCTTTATTTGACGTGTTTGAATAATAGGACGTCAGGTCGTAGTAGAGCACCGGCTTATTGAGGATCCTCACCCTCAAGTTCATGTCGTAGTTCTGTGTAGTCGTGGTGGTCTTGTTTGTCGGAGCATTCGAAGGAGCGGTCGTATCGAACGCCTGTACCTGGCTGATAAGTATGTTATTGACATCCACTCCAGGCACAGAAGCAGGCACACTGAGGGGCTTTGTTACCACCTTGAAGAACTGAGCTGTAACCTTCTGGAAGCTAATTCTAAAAGTGTTGTCGATCTCTGAAAAGATAAAAGTTGCCCCCTGCTGGTATAGGGTCCACTGCTGCGTGGCAGTGGGACTCACCCCTTGCCCGATATTGGTATCGGAGCTTATGTATACATCCCAGGAATATGATGTAGCTATGCTGTTGACATCCTGGTTAACGGTTACATAAATGGCATCCAGCTCCGTGGGTTGCGCAAAAGCCAGACCTACATCACGGGGGTTGTTGTCCGCCGGGTTCGTCTGAGGAAAACCGATATTCAGCTTTCCCACATTGCCGAGGAAATCGCCGCCATTGATAAGGAAGGTTGTGGAAATCATTGCATCGTTGACGGGTGTATGGGGCGGCACATCCACGCCCAGTGGAGAGTCTGCTGTCGAGTCCGCTGCATACAGACCAGAAACGGCTGACTGGCTGAACTGCGCTGTGCCGGTAGTAGATGCAGCGCCGATGGTCGCCTTAGTTTGAAGCTGCGAGACGTTGCCGTCTACGCCAAAACGAACCCTGTTACCCCAAAAACTATGATTATACGAAAATGTGCCGCTGTTGTTGATCTGCGTCGTGGTAACATCTGCCAACTTGTCATTAGTATCGGTATAGCCGAACTGATAACCCAGATCAAGACCCTTCACGGGACTAAACCTTGAACCCACTGACAGCCGGTCCGTTATCAGGTTCTCAACGACATGCGCCGGGTCATAAGTCCTGGTCATTTGTTCATTGATGTCGAAAGACGGCAACCCTTCCGGCCTTAAGCCGAGCGAACCACTGTAATTTTCGTTGATAAGGGTCTGAGAGGCGCCTGAGGACTGCGTATTAATCTGGAGCCTGTTATATGTGGCCCCGGCCACGATTACCGGGGTGCCTAAAGTAAGGCTGACGACCGGCTGAATGTTTGTCGTCGTTGAATTTGTCTTGCCGGTTTCGTCTACGGTAGATGCCATATCCTTCTCAAAAATACCGTTTGCAAAAAACTTAAGGTTGGGATAAAGCAGCTTAGTTAGCGAAAGGTTATATCGCTGTGTGACATCATCTGTTTTCTGCGTGGAAACGTTTCCGTTTCCGTTGTCGGTCTTCTGGTTGGAATGTGAATAGTCCAGTTCCGCATAGCCCGATATATCGTCTGCACAGGCTCTTCCACTAAACGCCTCCGTATATATCACCGCAGCGGCACACACTAAAAAAAATAACAGTGAAAGTCTTGACATTCCCGGCCGGCCGATACCTACCGTTCGCCCATTACGTCCACCCAGTACGGGTTGACATCGACGTCCATCTCAGAGATCACTTTCCTGCTCGTGAGATTGATGATCTTCACCATTCTCTTTTCGGGAACCACAGCGCATAAGGTGTTGTCGTCATTGTCTATTGTCATAGAAACAACTTCTCCTTCCATAGGCATGAAATAGCCGGCAATCAGTGAGAACGGGTCATAGATCTCGATATCTGTTCCGCCGGCAGGCGCCACATAGAGCATATTTGTATTAGGGTCCACTTTGATCGTCCTGCCTCCGGTACCCATGTATATTCTGTTTAGCAGAGCGTTAGAGGCCGGATCCCGTACAGTAATATATAGCGAGCGCTCCTGGACCACATAGAGTTTGTCTCCCCTGCTGCTGAACTGGCCGGTCATGGGACCCGGCTCTGTACTGACAGTCTGAACCGCCTGGGCAGTAGTAGGCCGTCCCGATGACCAGGCAGCAATATTAATGATCGATATTGTGTTCGAAATGGAGTTGAAGACATATGCCCTGCTGCCGGTCCTGTTGATAATTATTGAATGAGGTCCTTGTCCGACAGGCACCCTCGCTGTTTCGAACATGGATTGCGTATTGATAATGCTGACAGTCTGTGAACCTGTGTTCACCGTTAACAGGAACTGCTGGTCGGGGGTGAGCGCCAATTCACAGGGCATGTCGCCTCCGCTGAGGTAGATCCTGTTTACAATCGTGCCGGACAACAGGTCAATGATACCCACGGCATCTTCACCCTCAAAAGCGACATAGGCCTTACGCAAAGTCTGGTCGAGGGCCATGCCCATTGGCCGCTCACCTGTTGCAATAACGCTTCTTACCAGCCCTGACTGCTTATCAAAAACCGTAATGGTATTGGCGCCGCTGTTCGTTACATAACCGATAAGGTTGACTGGCGGCGCACTCGGGATAGAGATCGTGAAGACCGGCCTGAACGTGAAGCCTTCCAGCACGGACTTGGAAGGCTGATAAAGAAGGGAGAGAAGGAGTGCTCTTTTCCTTGTCACCTCAAAAGAGAATTCGTTCTTCACAGGCTCGGGCGGTACGAGCAACGCTGCTTCTCCCTCCTCAGCAGCCACTTTCGCGCTCTTCGTCTTTATGGACAGGCCCGTATAATGACCCGGCGGCAGCCGGCCGGAAGCCAGGAAGCGTTGTCTCTTCAGGTCGCTTCCTTTCAGTGTTACAAAATTAAGCGTAAGGGGGAACTCTGCGCCGTCGTTACGCACAGCGGTAACGCTCTCAATTTCGACGGTAAGCCTGTCCGCCTCCTGAGGAAATGATGCGATATATACGAACACTTCCCCCTCATTCTCAAGCGCCGGCTTCACCTGAGTGTTCACTGACTCACACCCTGCCATAAAAAGCAAGATTAAAAGTGCTATGCCCAGTGATTTTTTCACCAGTATGCCCCCCCTTAAATTAAAGTACATATAAAGATATACGCTATCACGGTACATACTAAAATAGAAAACAGTAATAATTCAATACAGGACAAGATAAAAAGAAAAGAGGCCGGCGGCTGCCGGCCTCTTTTCTTACGACTTACTATACTTCATTTGCTAAATTAGTCTTTTGCGTGGCACTTATTACAGAGTGAACGCTGGTTTGCTACGAATGCACCATACGGCCTGCCGTTGTAAGCAGCCTGGTACTGGGTCGTGGTGTAGTTGTAGATTGGGGTATAACCCGCAGCATACCCGGTGGTATTCGTAATCATCTCTGTAGTGTTGTCCCATCTTGTCATGTTCTGCCATCCTGAAGCATGCGCCCTGTGGCAGGTGAGGCACATTACGTTGCTGGTTCCGCTAACAGTCGGAGCAATACCGGTAAATTTAGAAGCACCTGTAGTTATCGAACCATTCTCTACTGGAATCAGCGAAGTATATACATTAGTACCGGACAAATTGCCAGACCCGATATAGCTATTATAATTCGCAGCAAGCGTCTGGGAGCCGACTGTCGTTGTGCCGAGAGTCGCAGCTGCTCCTGCAGGATGGATAAAATTGCCCATTGTGGCGCCCTGAAGAATAGCGCCATGGCAGTTTCCACACCACTCCGACATGCCGGAGCCATAGGACACTATAAGCTCAGCAGTGGCGCCGCCGGCACCTTTGGTACCGCTCGTAGTGCCGAAAACGCCTTCCGATACATTGTAGGTGCTGGGAGCCTCTGCTATGGGGGAATCGTTAACAAAAGCTGATGCTGAAATCGCAACGGATGCAGGCAAATATTTCGCACCTGCAAGAAGTCTGTAAACGCCTACTGCCTCACTACCTGTGGCGCCTTGACCTGTAGCGGTTTGACCATAAGAGCCTGATCCTATGGTCTGCACGCCTGCGCCGCCGCTCGTAAAGACAGAGCTTTTGATATCACTATTGACGGCCGGATCTCCTCCTGTGTGCCTGTATGTGCCGTGAGGATCATGGCAGCTTGAGCAGTAGAAATTGCTTGCGGGATATGCATTTGCTGTATTTGCGCCCGGGGCTGACGTGAAGACCGGTGATGCGGACAATCCGTAGTCCACTGCAACTATGTTGTGACCTCTTCTGTAATTCTGCCCGGAACTAGTACCGTTGGCGGGAACGATCTGGAGCCAGCCAAAGTCACCACCCGGAGTATAGTTGAGTGGAACAGTAGCTGTCGCTGCGCCAAGCGTGTATTCATGGTAAGAGCCGGTAGTAGTTGCTCCATGGCAGTTCAGACAGGTGGAGCTTTGATCGCTTCCCTGGAGCAGGAATGGATTACCGGTAAACTGCACACCATTTGATTTTCCATAACCTGAAACGCTGTTACCTTGCATCGGCGTTGTACCCTGCGCATTGTGCATAGTATGGCAGCTGTCGCAAACTGCGACGCCGCCGTCATGGAATGCGTAAGAAGTACTGCCTAAGCCAAGTGTTATCAGGGCCGCTGCCATGATAACAAATAAAACTTTGATTCCTTTCATTGCAATCCTCCACTTTTTTTGACTCCGGCAATCCGGCCGTCCCTTACATATGGGCTGAACAGGGACCCGTTGACTTTGTGCCCCCACCTTACGATGGGTTTACCTTTTACAGAGGATTGGTTTTTATTACCGGTAAAACCGGTATCAATCACTAACTGCTTACTACGTATTTTTACTGCTTATCTTCCTTCTGTGCGGTCACCTCCTTACACAAGCTGCGTGGTCACCTGCTGCATTAGTCAATATCCACATGAAAAACACTTACGCCGCGGTTCCTCGATTGACTTACATATACCTTGCCGCTTTTATCGACCGCAAGGTCATCTGGGACAACCAAATTATCCTTAGCTGACCCTCTGTACCCGAACTCTGTCTTGAAGTTATAGTTCCGGTCAAAGACCATGACCGCGCATTTGAGCTTGTCGGTTACATATATGTTCCCTTTATCGTCCTCGGCAATCCCGGATACAATATTGAATTTCCCGGGAGTACTGCCGTGCTGGCCAAAAGACGTCCATGTGCCGTCGGGAGATACTATATACACTGAAAATGCAGAGGGAATGGTGAAGAGTATCCTGCCGGCATTATCGACCGTGAGACCGAAAATGCCTGTGCTGGACTGCAGTGTCTTCTCATCCAATTTAAGCATCGATTTAAGATCGTAACTTGACTCGAAAATACCGTTTATGTCGGTTACAACGACTTTCATCGCTCCATCGCTTGCGAGGTAAAAGCGGTTATTTTTGTAGAAAAAACGATTTGGGGAAAAGTTCGATGCGATTCCGGGCGGAATGCCTTTGAATTCGGTCCTCGAAACAAATTCGCCGCGGTAGTTGCATTTCGTGAGAGTGGCAGCAGAGCCATACTGAGATGTTAAAATCAGGAAATTGCCCTCATTGTCTACCGCGAAATCCATAACCCTGCCGAACTCACTAGTGTCGAAATCATAGATTTGCATGCCGACATTATTAAAAATTACGATGGATTGAGTTGCCGGATCAGCGACGTAGACTTCTCCAGTAGCATCATCAATATGCATCCGCACCCAGTTAAACGGCGCGATACCATCAAAATTGGAAAGACTATAAAGATACGAACCCCTTGCTGCCAGGACCTTCACCGGCATTAAGGCGATTGCCAGGATGAACGCTGAAAAAAGGATTAGATGAGTTTTGTTTAGTAGTTTTCTTTTCATGTTAAACGAAATCTATAGAAAGCAATGTTTGTACCAGCTCGCGATAATTATTTATGTCATTGATATGTAATGATTATTATCACATTGCAGGTATGCCATGCCCTATTGGACCGGTAAATCCACCAGGTCTGGTAAGCGGTTTCACCAGTAAAGACACGTGAGAAGTGACTGGAGATAGCTGTGTAAAGCTGAACAAAAAGGTGGAGCACTAAAAAATGCCGGTCCGTAAGGACCGGCATCTCATTTTACCTCATTGAATAACTAAGGGCTAACAATCAGTCTTTTGCGTGGCACTTATTACAGAGCAATCGCTGGTTTGCTACGAATGCAGTATACGGCCTGCCGTTGTAGGCAGCAGGGAACTGGGCCGTGGTGTAGTTGTAGGTTATGATTGGACCCTGAGCATACCCGGTGTTATTCGTAATAAGCTCGGTAGTGTTGTCCCATCTCGTCATGTTCTGCCAGGCTGAAGCATGTGCCCTGTGGCAGGTGAGGCACATCACGTTGCTGTTTCCGGTAACAGTCGGTGCAATACCGCCGAATTGAGAAGCACCTGTAGTTATCGAACCATTCTCTACCGGGATCAGCGAAGTATATACATTAGTACCCGTCATATTGCCAGACCCGATATAGCTATTGTAATTCGCAGCAAGCGTCTGGGCGCCGAGAGTAGCTGCGCCGAGATTCGCACCTTTTCCTGCAGGATGGATAAAATTGGTCATCGAGCCGCCGCCCTGAAGAATAGCGCCATGGCAGTTTGCACACCACTCCGACATGCCGGAGCCATAGGACACTATGAGCTCAGCAGTAGCGCCGCCCAAACCTGCGGAAGTACTCGTAGTACCGAAAACGCCTTCCGATGAGTTGTAGGAACTGGGGGCCTCTGCTATGGGAGCATCGTTAACAAAAGCTGATGCTGTAGTAGAAACAGATGCAGGCAAGTATTTGGCACCTGCAAGAAGTCTGTAAACGCCTACTGCCTCAGTACCTGTGGCGCCTTGACCTGCAGCGGTTTGACCATAAGAGCCTGAACCAATGGTCTGCACGCCTGCGCCGCCGCTCGTAAAGACAGAGCTTTTAATATCACTACTGACGCCTGGATCTCCTCCCGTGTGCCTGTATGTGCCGTGAGGGTCATGGCAGCTTGAGCAGTGGAAATTACTAGCGGGATAAGCATTTACTGTATTTGAACCCGGGGCGGTCGTGAACACCGGTGATGCGGTCAAGCTATAGTCAACGGCGACGATGTTGTGACCTCTTCTGTAAAGCTGCCCGGCACTAGAACCGTTGCCAGGAACGATCTGGAGCCAGCCAAAGTCACCACCCGGAGTGAAGTTGAGTGGAACAGTGGCTGTCGATGCACCAATCGTGTATTCATAGTAAATGCCGGCACTCGTTGATCCATGGCAGTTAAGACAGGTCGAGCTCTGATCGCTTCCCTGGAGCAGGAAGAGATTACCGGTAAACTGCACACCGTTTGATTTTCCCTTCCCCGCAGCGCCGCTGTTACCTTGCATCGGGGTCGAACCCTGCGCATTGTGCATGGTATGGCAACCGTCGCAATAAGCTACGCTGCCGTCATGGAATGCGTAGGAGATGCCGCTTAAACCGAGTGTCACCACAGTTGTCGCCGCGATCACCATTAAAAGTTTTGATCCTTTCATTGCAAGCCTCCATCCTTTTTGTGCTTGTTGGTTATAAGCCGGTAACGCCGTCGCCTTGTAGTTTTAATTTGCAATTAAAATACAGAGATCTGAGGAGGTTTGTCGTCCTATCCTATAGGAAGGGACAGCTTTTCTGAAGAGTTACAATGTGTTGTGATAGCTAAGCAGTTTCAGCTGAAAGGATAAAACCGCTCAATTACAGGCTTCTATGTGATAGTGGATCTTCCGCCTAGTCAGCGTTTCTCCTGTGTTGCCTGAATTGTGAAGGGGTCATCCCAGTATGTTTTTTGAAGGCCGAATAGAAGGCGTTCTTGGAGTTAAATCCCGCCTCCATAGCGATGCCAAGGATCGATAAGTGGCTGGATTCAGGAGAGAACAAAAGCCTCCCGGCTTCCCTTGTGCGGTATTCATTGACAAAGTGATAAAAATTCTTTCTTAAGGTTCCGTTAAGTACTTGTGACAGGTGATGGGTAGATACAGAAAGCCTGCTCGAAAGCTTCGGAAGGGTGAGTTCCGGATCGACAAAAGGCCGGTCTGTTCTCATTACATGGAGCAATTGTTTGAGAATGTCATACGATTGATCATCGGACAAAGATGATTTTCGGTATTTCTGTCTATCGGTATTTTCTATATATGGCTGGTCCTCGCCGATCAACAAGGGTGGGTTGGTGATCATGGTGTCGTATGCTTGTATATTTTCAGCCATTAATAAGGACCTCCGTTTGTTCAAACATCTGTGAAAAAGCAAAGATTGTACCAGCCTGAACACATATAATATGCTATTGATCTATTGAGGGATATTGCTGGGAGAAGGGATAACCGGCCTCATCAAATTAGTGAAAACACCAAGTCCGGGTTAGCGATTTCACCAATAAAGGCTAGTGAGAAGTGAATAAAGACACACTCCTCACTTTTTGCTTTGCCTCTATGGGTGAAATGTCACCCTTATCTCCATTCCTGTCAATTCTCTTGGCGGGAGGCCAAATGGTGTAGCAGCATCTATTGCCTGCATTGCAGTCATATCAAAACTGAGATTGCCGGATCTTCTCTCTAAATTCTTGTTGGTAATATTTCCATCTCGAGAAATTTTAAAGGTGATAATCGCAGAGAGGTTATTATAGAAACCACGCGGCAGTATAAAGTTCGTTGCGATCATGCTCTCAACGTAAGACATATAAAGCATCTTGTCTTGTGCATCTTGAGGCAAGGATTGCAATACCCGGTCCTTATCACCCGATCCGTGTTGAGAGGTGTGGTCGCATGCATTGCCTCTAATTCCCGACTGCAGACCTCTAAGTTTCTATTTAAATATCTATAGCCTGACCAGTCTTGAGCGGAAACAACGCCGGCCAGAAAACACGACGGTATAATTAAAACTATAAGTGCTAATTTCATCTTGATCTCTCCCAAAGAAGTTAAGCCGTAACTTTATTTTATACCACATTGGAAGTCACTTTTAAAATACGAGGGAGTTCCCCGTATATTCAATCTTGCAGTACACATCATCATTGCCCTCCTGATTTATGCATGTTCAGTCTGACGGGATCGATTTTAGTAATTGTTGTGCCCATTGGACATCCGGCTTTATCATCAATCCAGCCGTTAATTCCTGGCGCGCCTTTCCTGTTTGCCCCATCTTATAGTAGAGGAGCCCAAGATTGAAATGAGGATATGCGTAACCTTGTGGTTTTAACCTGATGGCAATCGAATATTGTTCTATAGCCTTATCAATCATATTAAGGGCCTGATAGGCATTGCCAAGATTAAAATGGGCTTGAGCTAGCCCCGGTTTTAGCTTGATAGCTATGAGATACTGGTCCACGGCCTTGTCATACAGGTTAGACGCCTGATAAATAAGTCCAAGATTATAATGTGTTTCCGCTACATCCGGATTCAGCCTGATAGCAATAAGATACTGCTCTATAGCCTTGTCAGTCATATTAATATCCTGATAGATAATGCCAAGATTGTTATGCGCTTTATCATTATTAGGTTCCATTTTAATAGCAACCAGATACTGCTCCATAGCTTTATCATTCATGTTGAGAGATTTATATTCGATACCGAGATAAACGTGCGCATCTGCATCGTCCGGTTTCAGCTTAATGGCGGTCAGATAGTTTTCTATTGCCTTATCAGGCATGTTACGATCTTTGTAGGTGGTGCCAAGACTTTTATATGCCTCCACATAGTCCGGTTTCAGCTTAATAGCGATCAGATAGTTTTCTATTGCCTTATCAGGCATGTTACGATCTTTGTAGATATTGCCAAGAGCAAAATACGCACGTGCCTTGGCAGGGGATTTCCTGGCGGTGTCCTCCCATAGCCTTATGCCGTCACCCCACACTTCGTTGCGCATATAGGTTGCAACTGACAGAACTACAAGTATAAGGGCTAAGATACCCATTATAATCTTTCCGGACTTTTGTGAACCAACAATAGATAGCCGGGAGGCACGCAGCCTTTCTTTTAGCATAAAAGCCCCAGTAACTACACTCATGATAATCCCAACCGAGGGCAGATACACACGGTATTCAGTTATAATCATCGCCAACGGTATAATGCTTGACTCAACCGAAAGTGTAATAAAAAACCATAGTATCCCGAAACCGATTAACCTGAAAGACCGTGAATCGTGAATCGTGAATCGTGAACTGTTTGCTTTACTTTCAGCTTTCGTCCTATTGCCTATTGCCCAATGCCTATTGCCTGTTATCATGTATATACCCAGTACAAAAAGCGCTGAGAGAAACAGAAATGACGCTATTACATGTGGGTCGAAGAAAGATGTAAACAGGGGATAGTCGTAATCAAGATTTTGGTTTACAGGAACGAACAGCAGACGCAGGTAGGTGACAATGACCCTGAACTGTGTGAAAAAATATTCCCACCGCGGAAACTCACTGGCCCCATATGCCCCGGGGTCAAGGTTATGAGTCCCGGTCAGACTGATAAGAGTAAGCGGTATAATCCCTAGCGTTAAGACTATGGGGATAAGATAACGGAGACGCCGGGACACGGGAACACGGGGAGAAGGACTGAAGAAACAGAATTCATACAACACGATCACAATAGGCAACGTAAAGGCATTCTCCTTTGTCTTCATGGCGAGAATAGCTGAAATTAAGGCAACGATGTAGAACCAAACAGTAGACGACTGAAGGCGAAAGACGCTCCCGAAATTGCCTTTTCCCTTTCGCCATTCGCCTTCCGCCATCAGCCTTGATTTTGTATACGCTACCAGAGAAAGCAGATAGAAAAATGTCACAAGAGAGGCAAACCGCTGGAACACATAGGTCACTGCCTCTATCTGTATAGGATGAACTGCAAATATGGCCGCGGAGAAAAAAGCAATGAAAGACTGTGAATCGTTTAAAGACTGTGAATGGTGAATAGTGAATAGTGAATCGCGAATAGTGAAAGACTTTTTTTCTGGTTTTAATTCACTATTCACCCATTCACCATTCACGTTCTCTTCACCTTTCACTTCTTCACCATTCACCGTTTTAGTGAAAAACGGAGTTCTGAATGTGATTAAAACAAATAAATACACCAGCACGGAGTTAGCGATATGGATAGCGATATTGACGATATGGCAGCCGGTCACGGATAAGCCGTGCACCCTGTAGTTGAGGGCAAAGGTGAGATACCCGACATATCTATTTATGAGAGCAGTGTAAAGCTTAAACCCTTTTGCAGTCGCCGGGCTTGTGAAATAATGGAGGTTTTTGATAATTGGATTATCGACAATAAAGAAACTCTCATCCCACTGAAACGGAGCATTGAGGGTATTGGAATAAATTATGATGATGAAAAAAACCAGGCATGCTATATGGACACCAACAGCAGGCGCTTTAGAAGCGAAGGTGTTCTTAGCCAATGACTGCGGACCGGAAGATTCATGCGAGGCAGATGTATTATCAGACCGGATTAAATTGCTCTCATCGACTCGTTTTTTACTTTTTTTCCCCATAAAATGTATTCCAAAAAACCTGCTATAACCGCGTCAATTACTATAACATTTAATTTGGGTGTCTACAGCATTTTCATCGCGATATCATTTTCTCAGGGCCACGGTGTTGGAAAAAATACCACTACTGTTTAGCAATTAAACCAAATATCCAAACGGTGAATTGATACGTGCTCTATCAGATTTTGAGTAACCTATTATTTTGAAAGAATATTGTTGATGACTTATTATTTCTTCCAGCCATGGTATCGTTATTGCAAAGAAAAGAATACTATGAAAAAAATACTGATCGCAGATGATGAACCATTAATCCTGTATTCTCTGGCGAAAACACTCCAGAATGATGGGATGGAAGTAAAAACAGTCAACAACGGTTCAGATGCCGTAGAAGAGAGCCGCCGCTGTTTTTACAACCTCTCTTTTCTCGATCTGTGTCTTCCCGATATGCATGGTGTGGATGTAATGATGAAGATTAAGGAGCTGTCGCCTGAAAGCAAAATACTCGTCATGTCGGCCTCGTGCATTGACGACAGGTTAAAAGAACTGATAGAGAAAAATGCCTATCTTTTCATCCCAAAACCCTTTGAACTCATGCATGTAAAGGCAATCGCACACCAAATTGTGGAAAGCGGCACAGCATTCCCTCATTCTGCCGGTTACGCCGCCACATACGGAAAGACGCCCGCGGATAACTGCAGGTGCATTGAGCGTACAGCGTATTCCAAAGCTATCATGTATAAGGTAAACTGCCTGGATGACGTCGAAATACTCAATCAGAACGGGCATATAGTTGATATCAGTGATGCGGGAATGAGCATTCATACAGATTATCCTGTAAAACCCGGGTCTGTGGTAAGATTTGACGCGGTTAAAGAAGGGATCGATTATAACACTGGGATAGTAAGAAACACGGTCCTGATCAATAACAATATGTACCGGGCTGGAATCGAATTCGTATGACCCTTTGACACCTTGGCTCTCTCTAATGTTGGTGTCTACAGCATTTTAATCGCAATATCACTTCCTCAGATCCACTGTGTTGGTAAAAACACCATTACTGTTTAGCGATTCCACCGAATGCGCAAATGTGGGAATGGTTACGTGCGCTATCAGATTTTCGGTAACATATTAATTTAAAACAACATTGTTGAAGACTTATTATTTCTCCCTGCAATGGTATTGTTATTGCAAGCAAATATGCGATGAATAAGATGCTGGTATTTATTGATGTAATGATGAATATTAAGGAGGCTGTCGCCTGAAAGCAAAAATATGGCCATGTCGGTCTCATGCATTGACGACAGGTTCAAGGAACTAATAGAGGAAAATGTCTATCTTTTCACCCAGGGACCCCTTTGAACTCATGTATCTAAAGGCAATCGTACACGGAATTGTGGAAAGCGGCACAGCATTCCCCCCTTCTGCCGATGCCGCCATATACGGAAAGACACCCGCGGACGAACGCAGGCGCATTGAGCGAGCAGTGTATTCCAAAGCGATTGTGTACTGCATCGGTAACGTCGAAACTCTCCATCAGAACGGGCACATAGTTGATATCAGTAAAGCAGGAATGGGCATTTATACCGGTTATCCTTTAAGACCCGGCTCTACGATCAGATTTGACGCTGTTAAAGAGGGGATCGATTATAAGACCGGTATAGTGAGAAACGCAATCCTTATCGAAAACAACATGTACCGGGCTGGAATCGAATTCGTATGACCCTTTGATACGCCGGCTCTCTCAGTGTTTAAGTAGAGTTATGTGTTCCTGATAAATAGCTGTTGTCATCATCTTCATTGCTTATTCTTTGTTTCGAGAATAAACTCGTAAAGCGCCCGACAGCTCTCCAGTCTTTTCAGGTACACCTTTTTCGTAATTTCGTCCTGCTTTTCGATATCCGGCTTCAACCTGTTACACCTCTCCACCAACTGGTTCAGCTGGTCCTTTGTCATGTCCATGGAGTCACCGGTTTGTGAGCAGACTGCCTCAAATTCCTGCAACCATGAATCTTCCGTGCGGGCAATCCCAGGATATAGTAAAGCCGAAATCAGATATATGGCCAGCAATAGGAGTCCGATCGTCGAGGCTGCTTTTCCTGCGCCGGTCGTCTTCATCGCTTCACCCCGCTGTCATCGGCCAACGCAGGCCCGGCATATAGCTGCTGTTGAATTTGTCTGATTGCCCCTTGCTTAACAGGTTCCTTTTGTTCAGGTTGTCCTTCCGGTGTACCTTCAACAGGTTTTGTGTGGCATCTCTGACAATCAAGCAATGGGAAAGCGACCAGCCCATGGCATGCGCCGCAGTATTTACCCTCAAAATTCTCCAGCATGGAGTATTTCGTCGCTCCTTTTTTAACTCCGGCGAATATCTCCGGATGGCATAATTCACAGCCGCTCCAGACAATATGTTTCTTGTGTGAAAAGATGATCTGAGGCATGCCCTGGACCTTGGGCTCAAGGGAAAAGTCTTTCTGGACCTTAAGCGGAGGCCTTTTCACCGATATTCCCGGCAGAAATCCGATAGGTTTTATAAACCCTTCATCTTCAGCTTTTACCCAGTCGATTCCGTTGCCGAACCGTCCCTTAGGAAACTTCTCGGTAAACTTGCTGAAGTCGTACTCCTTCTTCACGTCTTTGCCCAAAGAGTGGCATCTCTCACACCTGCTCATATCTTGATGACTATATTCCTTTGAACATGCCTCAAAGACCTTCCTGTCCTGCCACTGCATTTTCCCGTTATGGCAGGAACCGCAATAATAGCCCTTCATGTTGTCTGCCGCCCTGATGCCTGTAGCACCGGCCTTCATCGCAAACGCGATGTCAACATGGCAAAGCCTGCAGGTGAAATTGGACCTGTGAAGCCAGTGATCAAATACTACAGGGGCCAGATAAGCCTTGGTCGAGTAGTTATTAATGACCACTCGCCCATATTCGTAAGGCAAAGGTCTTCTTTTCTTGACGCCGGTCTCGGCCAATGCCAGTCCGGTAAAAACCACGATAAGCACAATCATAAATAAAAATGTTTTCATTCAGACCCTCCTCACTACACAGGTTTAGTATGACACCGCCGGCATTCATTAATGGGGAATGCCACATTCCCATGACAGAGGCCGCAATATTGTCCCCCTGATATATCGAACATGCTGAAGCTCTGTGGTCCCTGCTTTGTGATCGGGAATATATCCGGGTGGCAGACCTCACAGCCGTTCCATTTGACGTGTTTCTTATGGGAAAATATAATGTCGGCTTTTATCCATTTGCCCCTTGCTTTAATAGTGAAGTCCTCTTGCGGCTTGAGCGGCTTCCTCCTCACAGATATTCCCGGAATAAAATCGACAGGTCTTATGATTCCTTTTTCTTCGGCCGTTTCCCAATCGATGCCGTTGCCGAGTCCCTTCCTGGGCAGGTCCCTGGTAAAAGTGAAGAAATCGTATTCCTTTTTGACCTTTTTGCCATACGAATGGCATCTCTCACAGCGGGGGTCTCCAGCGTCACTTGCTTTGGTAGAACAAGACGCAAACACCTTTTTGTCTTCGAAGGTAAACGAGCCATTGTGACAGGACCCGCAATAAAACCCTTTCCCGTTAGTTTCAGCCTTGATGCCGGTACCGCCTGACTGCATGGCGAACCCTATATCGACGTGACACAGCCTGCATGTGAAACGTGCCCTGTGGAGCCAATGATCAAACACAACCGGAGCAAGCCCGGCAGCTACCGAATAATTTTTTATGACGACACGACCGTATTCCTGAGGTGGCACAACTGGAAAACCTGACAAGGCATCTTTAACGAAAAAAAAACTAGCAACAATGAAGAGGACCGGACAAACAAAGCGCTTGAGTGCATTCATGGTTTTATTACTCCCCAAAAGTCCTATTCAAGGCTGAATTTCTTGATTTGATACCGAAAACTGTCGTAACTGACGCCCAGCAATTTTGCTGCAGCTGTTTTGTTCCCGCCGGTCCTCTGCAGCGCCTGAATCGTAAGCTTCTTCTCCAGTTCTTCGAGCTCTATGCCTCCATCAGGAAGCAGGAATTCTTCGGAAATGGCCGCCGCCGTACTACTAGACTGCTGGATGATCTCCTTTGGCAGATGCACAGGCAAAATCATATCGGTGCTCTCAAGCACGACAATCCGTTCTATCACATTCCTGAGCTCCCGCACATTCCCGGGCCACCGGTAAGAAACCATGAGCCTCTCAGCTTCCTGGGAAAAACCCGAAATCATTGTCTTATTGTACTTAGCGGAAAGACGGGCGAGAAAGTATCTTGCCAGCATGGGAATGTCCTCCCTTCTGTCTCTCAGAGAGGGCAAATGCATCGAAAAAGCGTTCAACCTGTAAAAAAGGTCCAGCCGAAATTCTCCCTGGTCAACAGCTTCCTGAAGGTTCCTGTTGGTCGTGGCGATAATGACAACATCGATCGGGAGTTCATCCTTGCCGCCGACGCGGCGTACCGATCTTTCCTCTATGACTCTCAGCAATTTGCTCTGGAGGGAAGTTTTCATCTCTCCTATTTCATCCAGCAGTATAGATCCTCCATCAGCAGTCTCGAAAAGACCTTTCTTGTCGGCTACAGCATTCGTAAAGGCCCCCTTCTCGCTGCCAAAGAGTTCGCTTTCGAGGAGAGTTTCAGGCAAAGCCGCGCAATTGACGCGCACAAAAGGCGAATAATTTTCATCGCTGTGCATTTGGCGATGAATATACCTGGCAACGAGTTCCTTGCCTGTACCGCTCTCCCCGGTGATCAGAATAGTCTCGACATGTGCCGCTATGAGCTTCCCTGCTTTTTCCTTCAATTCCTGTATACCGGTCGAATTGCCGATTATCTCTTTTTCGAAAAGTTCATGATTCAACTTTCTCAGGTAATCAACTTCGTGCCTGAGCCTGATTTTATCCATAGTGTTGCCGATGACGATTTTCACCTCATCCATACTGAAAGGTTTGGTCATATAGTCGGCAGCGCCCAGCTTCATCGCCTTGACAGCGGTTTCGGCGGTTTCGTCAGCCGTGAGCATCACGACTTCGACAGATAGTTTCGCTTTCACTTCCTTGAGCACGTCCATTCCTTTCAGTCCCGGCAAATCGATATCGAGCATAATAATATCAGGGGTCCGGGAGCTTATTATGTCCACCACATCCCTGGAACCCGTGTCTGTATAGACTTCATATCCTTCTGCCTTCAGCGCCCGTGACAGCATCATGACAATGAGTTCATCATCATCGACAAGAAAGAGCTTTCCCTTCCTCTTCATGCCTTAACCTCTTTGTACTGCGGGACAGGTATCCTGATGGTAAAGACAGCGCCTCGGTCCGGCAAGTTGCCCAGCGTTATCGTGCCTCCATGGTCTTCAATAAGCCGTTTCGAGATAGCTAATCCCATGCCGGTGCCTTTTGCTTTAGTAGTGAAAAAGGGCTGGAAAATCTTGTCCATCGTAACATCGTCGATGCACTTGCCGGTATCTGCTACTTCTATTCTGACTGACGAAGACGCCTTCTCATAACTCGTTTTTATTTTAAGAGTGCCGCCGTCCGGCATGGCCTCAACCGCATTAAGAAAGAGATTAACAAACACTTGCTTGATCTGCATGCCGTCTGCAATCACAGCCGGCAGGCCCTCTTCGTAATCCCTGACAATGGTTATCCCTGGTCGGGACGCCATTCTGACCTTGTTCACTGAGAACTCCAGGGTGGAATCGAGTAACGGGTTGATATCGACCAAGCCTAACTCCGGTTTAGGCGGTCGGGCAAAATTGAGCAGGTCCTTAAGCAGCATTTCGATCCTGCGAATCTCACTGATTACTTTCAACAGTATCTCACTGCCCTCCCCCGAACAGGCGCCTTCTGAATGCAGCACCTCCATAGACGATTTAATGCCCGCAAGGGGATTTTTTATTTCGTGGGCAAGTCCCACCGCAATCTCGGCGACCGCTTTCATCTGCTCTGCCCGCTGCAACATCATATCGGTCTTCCTTCGCTCTGTGATATCGTGAGTCACCGAGATAATACACCGCACCCCGCCGTAGTCGATTGCCTGCGAGGACCTCCGCATGGTCAGGACATTGCCTGATTTAGTGCGCAAATGGACTTCCTTGTTCCATACTGCCCCATCCTTCTTCAACGCGGGCAACATTTCCCCCCGTTCTTTGGGATAAGCCCAAATGCCCAACTCACCCGAAGTTCGCCCTATGACCTCTTCTCTGCTGTAGCCGCTGATCCTCATGAAAGCGTCGTTTACCTCTATGTATCGCCCCTCATCAAGAGTGGAGATAGTAATCCAGTCGGGGCTGGCGCGGAATGCCTTCGAAAACTTTTCCTCAGACTGGCGCAAAGCCTTTTCCACCTCTTTGCGCCGGGTGATGTCACGGTCAAAAGCGAGGACATATTTATGCCCTTCAAGCTCCAGCAAGACCGCACTTATTTCAACAGGGAAGACAGTGCCATCCTTCCTGACATGACCTATTTCTTCGTTGAGACATTCTCCCCTGAGTATTTTCGCGATACGGTCATGCACTTCCAGGGCTGAATCGGGGCTATCAAGATCACCGATGCTCATACCTACCAATTCCTCTACGGTATACCCATGCATAACTGTCGCAGCCTTGTTTGCTGCTGCTATCCGCCCTGCATTCCCGCCTTCTGCCTCGATTATAAAAATAGCATCACCGGCGCTCTCAAAGAGCATACGGTAGCGTTTCTCGCTCTCTTCCACTCTCTTCATATGACTGGTGAGTGCGCCGGCCATTTCATTAAAAGAATCGGCCAACTCTCCAAACTCGTCTTTCAGAGTTTCTATCCGATGGTCCAGATTTCCGGCCTTCAGCTTCCTGGTCGCATCCAGCAAGGCCTTTATCGGTCTGGTAAATCCTTTTATAAAGACGAATGCCAAACAAAAACCGAGCAATGGACTCAGTGTGGCGAGCACATAAAGCACATTCTTCGTGTTTTGGATGTTTCTGAGTGAGATCCGCGTCTCCTTATCAAGATCGCTGGTGGCCAGGGCAATCATAGTGTTGACCTTACCGACCAATTCTTCGCCTACTCTGTAAGTGTTATCGTCCTCCTCGTCCAGCCTGACGTCGTTTGCGCGCATTGTCAGCACCCTGCTCAGGGCATTTTTATACAATCCGACCTGCCGTTCCATGTCCTGGAGCCTCATGGCGACAGCTTCCGTGTGATGGCAGGAAAAACATTCCTGGGAAACCTGATCCATCTGCTGCACATCTTTTACAAATGTATCAACGGTCCTGGCATAACGGGTATTTTTCAAGTTGACATCAGCCTGCACTTTCTTGATTTCTATCATCAGGTGCTCTCTCAGGATCTCGACCTGGTGAAGCAAGATCAGACGGTCGAGCATAGTTGTCGCCTTGTTGACCGAAAAAACAATGTAAATGCCGCCGAGGAAAAAGAGCATGGCAAAGGCAGTCAGTCCAATGACAATTTGTCTCTTCATTTCTTGCCCCCGTAGTCGAAGGTTTGGAGGTCGATGTCGAGTTGCCGGGTATATTCGTAAACTGCCTTATAATCCTGATCCGTGGTCTCGATAAACCTTCTCGCCCCGAACTGCTCCAGGACGTTCTGTCCATCCGGATCCTGGTACATATCGAGCAGGACATCCTTCAGTTTTTTCTTAAGTGCGGGATCAAGGTCTTTTCTGACAGCAAGGCCATTTTCAGGCACCTCGGGAGACTTTTCAAGAACAATCAGTTCTTTCTTTATGCGGCTGTCAGCGGCTTCAACTTTCTCTAAAACAGTGTTTTTTGCAGCTCCGATATCCGCCTTCCGGTTCAACACATCGTAAATCGCGTCCGTATGAGTTCCGGTGAAGTAAACCTCTCTCAGGTAAGCGGCGTAGTTGTCAATACCCATTTTCTTGAAATATGCCAGTGGTAACAGGTAACCTGCTGTCGTCGCCTTGTCAACAAAAGCAAAGCGTTTCCCTTTCATGTCTTTTACCGATTTAATTCTGCTGTCCCTTCTCACAAAAATAAGACCCCTGTACGTCAACACACCGTTAAGGTCCTCGGCGCGCACCATGACCTCAGCGCCAGTTCTTGCGTGAACAAGCACATAACTGAAACTCCCAAAAAAAGCCCCGTCAAGTTTAGAAGAGCGAAAGTCATCAATAATAGTGCCGTAATGGGGCTCGACTCGCCAGTGAATTGGCCTGCCGATCCTGGCCGAAAGGTAGTCTGAAAGCAGCTGGTACTTATCCATCTGTGCGAAGATGTTTTGTTCCGGAATAAGTCCGATAACGATTTCAGGACCCGGTGATGCCATCTTCGGAGTGACTTCTTCGCTCTTTTTGCAGCCGGGAAGAGCAGAGAGAATAAGACAAAAAATAATGAGTAATTTATAAAGCGTTTCGAAACGGAACGAAATCAGCATGTTCAATTATAAAACCGTGGTCCCCGAATTGGCAAGGCGTTCAGAGTTCTCAAAATAATCTTCTCATTTGGCCATCACTAGCCGGAACCCTAGAGCATGATGTCCGAAATCCGGTGTAAGCGGAACGCGATGGGAAACCCTCACACCCAGAGGCCCGTTGCTCCAGCCCCCGCCCCGCATGACACGATATTTGCCGGAACCCTCGTACACCGGGTTGTATTTAGGAAGCTTGATATAGGCTTCTTTATTGTATACGTCCTCGACCCATTGCCAAACATTGCCGAGCATATCGTAAAGCCCATTGTTGTTTGGCAGAAAACTGCCGACAGGAGACGTAACCAGAAACTTGTCATCACAATTAAAGACGGTCCATTTCTTCCAGCGCTTCTTTGCAGTCAGATCAGCCACATTAGCATATTTGCAGGCATCGTCAGGGTTATTGCCCCAGAAATATGTGGTCTGTGATCCGGCACGGGCTGCGTACTCCCACTCCGCCTCGGTCGGCAGCCTGTAAGTCCGCCCGCTTTTTTGAGACAGCCACCCGGCAAAAGCGACCGCATCCTCCCAGGTAACATTCACAACCGGCTGTTCGTCACCATTTTCCGACAAACCCTCAAAGTTGCCGCTACTGTGTTCGGGCCTGAATTTTCTGAACTGCTGATTGGTAACGTCGTACTTACTCATGTAAAAATCACTAACGCATACCTCATGGGGCGGCCTGTCATTGCTGTCGCCGGTCGGGTCACCCATTTGATAACAACCGCCTTTAATAAATACAAACTCCATTCCTGTAACAGGGTCCATATACGGGGGTTCAGCGTTCGCAGTTGCAATAAATACCGCAAGGACAAGCATCAATGCAACTAACGGAGTTTTTAAAACCATCTCACACATCCTCCTCTGAAAATCTCATAATAAAAGAAGGTTGAGGTCAAGGTTAAGGTTAAGGAAAAAACAAGAAACCTTGCTTAACCTTAACCTTAGCCTTAACTTTGCCTTTTATCCTCCCCCATATGAATGCAGGCCGCTCAGCAGAAGGTTAACACCCAGGTAGGTGAAGACCGTGCAGACAAATCCCACGACCGCAACTACCGCTATCCTCCTGCCCCTCCAGCCTCTTAAAAACCTCGCGTGCAGATAAAAAGCATATACAAACCACGTTATCAATGACCATGTCTCTTTCGGGTCCCAGCTCCAATACCTGCCCCACGCCTGGTCTGCCCATACCGCACCGAATATCAGTCCGCCAAGTGTGAATATCGGAAACCCCACTGCTACACTCTTATATGTCAGGTCATCAAGCAGATCCTGTGAGATAGAGAACGATGTTATAACGTTTCTTAATAAATAGCCGTACTTCCAGATTACGAAGATAAAAACAGCCGTCCCTAAATAACTGACGAGCGATACCGCCCCTGAACTGTTCCTGTAAGTAGCCTTGAACAGGTAGCTCTTTATGAACGATTCCGGTGAACTCATCGCAACTTTGAATACTAAAAAATCTATGCCCATGGCCAGAAACACCGAAACAAATACTCCCAAGGCAATCGTCCAGAAAATATAAGGAGCGCTTTTTTTGTCTTCAGTCGTAATAATCAGGTACATCATGGATGTGGCAAAGGATATGGCAAAGGCTGCATAGGAGAGAAAACTCATTGTTACATGCGCCAGCAGCCAGTTGCTCTGAAGCGCAGGTATCAGAGGGTGTATATTTTTATCCATCCCCGATATGTCGATAAACGCCAGCGCCATTCCCGCGATGGGGGTGATAAAAGCTCCGAACGACCGGTTCTTGTATTTCCACTCGATGATCAGATACGCCAGTATCACGCACCAGACAAAGAATATCAGCGATTCATAGAGGTTCGTAAGGGGTATCGCTCTCAGTATCCCCATTTGGCCGATTTCGTAAAACTCTTTCCAACGCAGAATAAATGCTATTGTATGCGAGATAAATCCAACCACTGTTATTGTTGTCGCGATAACCCCGACCACGGAATTCTTGAATGCCAGATACGCTATATACGCAACCATTGCCAGTATATACGCAATGCTCGCTATGCCGAAAAACTGAGAACTGTCCATGTATAACCTCCTTTGCCTACTGCTTACTGCTTACTTCTTTTGTCATTTTATCTATCTTCTGTTCAAAAGAGATCTTATTTTTATTCGCTGACCCGGCTATCGTAACCTTTGCTCCGCCCTTGTCTTCCCTCACCCATATCCATACCCTGCTATGTCCCATGAAAAATGCGGTATACAGTCCCATGGCCATAACCATGCACCCCAGATAGACAAGCCATACTCCAGGGTCTTTCCTCACCTGCAATCCGGTATACTGTGCTCCCCATAAATGCTTGAACTCAACTGTCCCATCCGCCACCTTCCATGTCTGCGGTAACCGCACCAGTATCCACTGCCGGTATTTCATTTTCCCGTTCTCTGTAAATTCCACAAATGCTGCCGGGTTATTCATCATTTCCGCATACGTATACAGCTTCCCGGACTCGTCCATACCGATTGCAGGACTAAAGTCAATAACTTTCCCGGTCACTGCTGTCCCGGGTATCGTGAACGGTTCTCCAAATTTAACATTCACATCTCCTCTTGTCCCGGCATTCGATGTTACGCTGAATTTAAATATCGAATTCCTCGACGGAGCATACCCGTAACTGGCCTGATAAAATGTAATCCCTTTATGCTGTAATGGGTTGTTCACATCTATCACCTTTCCCTTTACTTCCTTACCGCTCTCTATTATAGTCAGCCAGCTTTTATATGATTTGGGAGTATCAGTATTGTCGTAAAATGAAACATTGAAATTATCGCACCGGACCTCAAACCCCAGCGGTATCTGCATTCCGCTGCTCTTATAGGCTACAACGGATGACATCCCTTCCGGTAAATTAAGCGAGCCATTGAACCCGAAAATCATCCCTATTACCGCTCCACCCAATATCAGCAGTATGCTCAGATGTGTAATGTATACTCCAAGCCTGCTGTATCTGCCCTTTTCAGCGTATAACTGGACCCCGTTGTCCTCTTTCCTCTCGCCGGCCCTGAATCCATTCCTCTTCAGTACAGCCCCGGCATGCTCTGCGGCTTTGTCAACTTTCTCTTTTAAAATAATCTCCCGTTTTATCGACAGGGCATTTAACCGTTCAGCTGTTACAGGCTTGACCGGCTCCTTGACAAGCTTCCATATCTTGGGAAGTCTCTCAAAAGAACAGATGACCAGATTAGCCGTGAATATGAACAGTAGGGCCATGAACCACCAGGAGCGGAACATATCGGTAAAACCCAGCGTATCCAATATGCGAAAGGCAGTTGGAGCAAAATCCACACCTACAAACTTTGCCAGCAGTTTTATATTCTGCTCAGGTTCGGCTTGTTGTTCAATTACGGTGCCCACGATAGAGGTGGCCGAGATAATGGTGAAAACTACCACCGCAAGCTTTATGGAAGAAAATAAATCCCAAATCCTGTCAACTATACTCTTGCTTTTTTCATCGCCGCTCACTGTCTGAAAATTCCCCCTCTTTAGTATTTAGTATCTGCAATTCAGACAATCGGCTTAATCGGAATATTGACGGTAAAAACTGAACCCTTGCCGGCCAAACTCTCGATTTCAAGATTGCCTCTGAGAATTTCGGCCATTTTTCGTGCCATAATAAGCCCCAAGGATGAATCGGGAGAGGATATTCCCCCGAATAATCGGTCCAATTCATCGCTGTCAAACCCTTTTCCGGTATCGGCAACCGACACCTCAATATACTCCGTCCCATCTTTTGATGCCTCAGTAGTCAATATGGTGATAGTCCCCGCAATGGTATTTTTCACTGCATTGTTTACAAGGTTCATCAACAATTTTTTGAGCAGCAATCCGTCCGTATACACCATCCTGTCCATAAACACTTCCTGGCACTCCACGATCACTTCTATTTCTTTCATGCCTGCAAGGTCTTTTGCATACTGTCCAATGTCATCCAGGAGTTCGCAGAGATTAAACGGTTCAGTCTCAGTAACAAACTTCTTTTGCTCGATCTGAGCATAATGATAAAGATTGTCCACGAACAGGAAAAGGTCCTTCAAAGTGAAGAGCATATCCTGCAGGTTCTTCCTGCTCTGTTCATTAAGCTGCTGATCACTCTTGATCACCTCTTCCGCATAGCCGGCAGTATCGCTCAGAGGGTCTCTTAATTCATATATAATGTCTACAAGAGGGGCACAGGCCATTGCTTTTGCAGCCTCAAGCCTTTCTGCCTCAAGCCTCTCCGCTTGTAACGATTCCTTGGTCTTAAGTTCGTTGACCATCGACTCGATTGACTTTTTCAAGTCGAGCAATTCCCCGCTATAATCTTTTCCCAAATTAATATTGTTCAGAATGCCCTCAGAAACTTCTTTCAACGCAGAAATAAACCTTGCTACCGGCTTTGAAACGAGTTTCGGGCCGTAATAGAGGGTCCAAAACACCAGCACGATAATGAACAAACCGGCGAATACCGCGCACAACACTAAAACAATTGTCAAAGGCTGCTTGACCTCAGACTTGTCAATGGTCGAGATAAGACGAAAAGGTGCATTCCCGAGGGAAACAACGTAGAAAAACAGGTTGTCCTTTAACTGGACCGATTTCTCCTTATCGGTGTTAGGTACGTTGTATTTGATTCTCTTGTCAGGAAACCCTTTTTGCGTTAGTATCAGGTTGCCTTCCCTGTCAATCAGCTCGACTTTTTCTGTTTTGTACACAGCGTTGTTGACGTGTAAAAGTCCGGCAAGCCTTTCATTATTAGGAATTGCATAAATAACGCCTACCATGCCCTCCTTTTCTGCAAAGACAGGGGCAAGGAAAACCATACCGCTGTCGGCACTACGAAATACTCGCACTGATGAAGATTGCAAATCAGCTATTACGCTCGTGAAAAAGTCTCTATCCGACCAGTTGCTGCCTATCAGTTCTTTCTGGCTGCTCGAGATAATTGTCCCATCCTTTAACAAAAGAGCGAACATTTTGCAAGGAGAAGAAAGGACCATATCATCAAGCAACTTCTGCGACGCAGCCTCAACAGCCGCTCTTACCGGAACAGGCACTTTCTTCCTCCGTTTGTCGGCTGCCGCCGCAGAAGAAGTATGCACGGAAATCGCCTCTCTGACAATATCGTTTTTCGAAATATATTCGGTGCTTTTTTTACATTGCTCAAACCACATATCAACGGCGACTCTTTTCTCGGACAATAGACTCATCTGCTCCCGCCTGGGAAAATCAACAAAAGGATTCTGCGGGACGAGGAAATAAAAGCCGGCGGAAAGGGCTGCAAAGAGCACAAGCATCAACAATAGCGGATAAAAAATCAGCTTCGTCACGATTTTCTTTGAAAATGGCACTTTCATGTTTATTCCCGTTTGAAGTTTTATATAAATAGTGGTCTGATTAACATACAATATTATCCATTAATGATGCAATATTGGTTTGGTAAATTTTAATGTCAAAATTAATTCCGGGCCGGGATTTTTTCTGCCCTAAAAATATTTTTGCGCAGATAACCAGAATCGCGGCCTTTTATGGGTGCCGTCATTGTCGTTACCGAAAGCGTCGCGCCCCGGATTCGCACCTATGGGCCATGCAACGTTTAGATTTGCATTCATTTTGAGCTTATTAAACAGAAGGTTTATCCCCGGACCTGCGCCGGCAAGATCGTATCGGTTCGGCGTATTTAATGCGCCCTGAGAACCGGCCCAGGGGGTATGATTAACAACGATATGTCCATAATCCAGAAAGCCAATGACCTGGATTTCATTGATTATGTTCTGGCGCAGCTCTAAGCTGGCGAGTACGCCCTCATCTCCGGATGCCTCATTTACAGGATAGGCCCGCACCCCATAAGGGCCGCCGAGGATGAACTTTTCGGAAGAATCGAGATTCTTATCTGCAAACTGGCCTGAAAATCCCAGGTATAACGATGTCTTCGTGTATATGGTCTGCAGCCTGGATGCATTCCATCCAAGTTTCAGGTATTGTCCCTCTGTACGGGCTGTCGCCTCATCAGCTGCTTTGTCATCAGGGGCATTACCGAGTCTGAAGGCTCCCATTATATAGCGTTATTCCAGCCGTCGTATGTCCCCCTCCCAGGAGTTGGTCAAATAGATCCCCTTTTAGGGCAAATGATCCAACGTTAACTCTTTTATCACTGGTAGTTGAGCCTGCCACCTTATTGAGATAGCATTTATGGTCATAGCTGACGCTCGTGATCAGATTAATAGAGTGGCTTCGGATGATAGGATAGTTGGCGTTGACGTCATATGTCTCTGCGCTGCCGTTGGACTCGAAGGACGCGAAATCGCCGACGAGCTTGTATTTCAAACCTGAAACAGAAGAGCCGACCCGGAGCCCTGAATAACCTATCGGCAGACTATAGGCTGCACTTGAAAAATCTGTGCCGTCTTTGTCAGAATGAAGCCCGGTTATTGTGAACTGGTCGCCAATGCCGGTTATGTCATTGGCGCTTGCGTATATTATGCCCTGACTTGTGCCGGTGGCCCTCTGACCTGCATTGTTGTAAAAAGTGCCGCCGGAAAACAAAGGGGTATCTTGGACCTTCAGCAAAAGGCGGGAGGTGCCTGCCTCCTGTCCCGGATGCAGTATGGATGTGGCGGAAACCCCGGGGAGGTCGTTCAGCAGAAGCATGCCGCGCTCAAGGCTGTTTATGAGCAACGTTTCGCCAAGAGGCTGGGCAGCAGTTATATAATTCTTTGCCTTTGCTGAGCCAAGGCGGGATTTGGTTTTCTCGTCAACCTCAACCCCTTCGAGCTTTCCTTCAATGACAACGATATGCACTACCCCGTCCTTTATCTCCTGCTGCGGCAGGTAAACCCGCACTATGAAGCCTTTGCTGCGGTAAAACTCATCAATGGTCCGGGCGGCCCCTTCCAGTTCCGTGATACTGAGTTCTTTGCCTATAAATCCGGTAAGGAGCGATTTGAGCTGCTTCTCAGTGAATATCTTCTCCCCGGTGATAAGGAAGTCCTTGACAAGAGCCTTGACACCCTCGGGCGCAGCAGGCTGAGGAGGGAGCGGAGCCGGGGCCGGAGCACTCGGCTGGGGCTGCTGTTCCTGTAATTGTTTCTCTATCTCACGCTGAGTCGAACCGGCGCTGGGCAAACTGACCGCAGGAGCAATTGCAGGTAAAGCAAGTAACATGGCCGGAATAAATAAAGCTATTACCCATGCCTTCATAAAGAATTAATCCTCCCAGTTTGTAAATATCAGAACAACCTGCCGGCTGAACAGTGGTCGCAGATATTCCACAACTGCCGGCCCAATTCGTAGATTATATATGAAATCTGTACAAAAAACATTTCTCTCTCGAACGACAACTTCTCCATCGGCAGGGGATATATAAACAGACCCTGAATACTACTGCTTCACATGCAAAAGCTCTATCGTATTTATCAGGGCTTCAGCCTTCTTCAACGTTTCGTAATATTCTCTCTCAGGGTCTGAATCCGCGACAATTCCTGCTCCGACCTGAACATATGCATGTTGATCTTTAATTAAAAAAGACCGGATAATAATATTCAGGTCCATAGAGCCTGAAAAACCTACATAACCGAGGGAGCCGGTATAAGGCCCCCTTGCAACAGGTTCAAGCTCATCGATTATTTCCATACACCTCACTTTTGGCACACCGGTAATCGTGCCGCCGGGAAATACGGCCCGTATAACATCGAAACATGTTTTGCCGTTTTTGAGAATGCCCTTTATGTTTGAGACAATATGTATAACATGCGAGTAGTCCTCGGTTATCATCAGCTCGTCAACATTTATGCTGCCGAACTCAGCCACCCTTCCGATATCGTTTCTTTCGAGGTCAATAAGCATTATGTGCTCTGCCCGCTCTTTTTCATTGAGCAGCAATTCAGCCCTCATAAGTGAGTCCTCATCAACGCTTTGCCCGCGCGGCCTGGTGCCGGCAATCGGCCGCGTTTCAATAATGCGGTCTTTTACTTTTACCAAACGTTCGGGCGACGAGTCTGACAATAGTATAACTGCCGAAATCGGCAAAGGCGGCAAAAGGGGAAGGATTTATATGCCTCAGCATTTTATAAAGGTCCCACGGTACGACATCGTCAACGAATGCCGAGATGCGCTGGGACAGGTTCGCCTGAAATATGTCCCCAGAGGCAATATATTCCTTGGCTTTCCTTACGATCTTCATATAAGAGTCCTTGTCCATCTCGTATTTCAGCAAAGGCGTCCGGCTTACCTGCGGCCCGATGTCAGCGCTGCGAAATTCCAGACCCACTATGCTCCTGACAACTTCAGCCGCTTCATCATATGCGCTGTCCCAGTCAATATCCGCGATGTCCCTGAATCCCATTTGCGTGTGGCGCGCTCCCGGGGATATAATAATCCAGGCTCTTTTTTCAAGATGGTCAAAAGCAGCAATCCTGTCAGCCATCATAAAATGAATGTCAGGGATGTCGAGGTCGGCCACGGCATTTCTCGGAATATTTTCCAGGTATCTTACAAAGTCATAGGAAAGCAATCCAATCGCGCCTCCCTGAAAAGGCGGGAGTTCCGGGACAGCGTCCTGCGGATAAGCAGCAATGAGTTCGCTCAACCGGTCCAACGGAGATCTGAGTGAAATAGAACTCTTTTCCCCGTTGGTAGAGCTGACGCATACTTCGCCGTCTTTGGCACTCAACACCAAATACGGTTCAAAAGCGATAAATGAATAACGGGCTATTTTGTATGGGCCCTTCACGCTTTCAAGAAGAACGCTATGATGCAGTTGCCGCGATGCGGAAAGCCGTTCATAAAACAGATGGGGTTCAACATAAGGAATCTCTTCGAAAAGCGGCGGGATGCGCCCACTCGCTGCGCGATCCAGGAAATCTGTTTTGTCGAGGTTCAAGTTCAGTTACGCGGTGAGCATTTCAAGAGAAATAAGCTCCAGGGCCCTGGCCGGGTCCTCGTCCTTTAGGATCCCTCTGCCCATTACAATGTAGTCAGCTCCATCCCGCAGCGCCTGCCTGGGGGTTGCCGTCCTCTTCTGGTCGTCCGGCGGGACCCAGGACGGTCTTATTCCAGGCGTGACCACAAGAAAATCCTTTCCGCATTGGAGCTTTATCATTACTGTTTCATGCGGTGACGCGACAACTCCGTCAAGACCGGCAGCAAACGCAAGCGAGGCGAGGCGCTTAACATGAGTTTTCAGACTGTAATGAATCCCAAGTTCGTTCTTGAGTATTTCGGTATCGAGGCTCGTAAGAGCTGTAACACCGATAATCTTAGGCCTCTGAATATTTTCCTTAATGCACAACTCCGCCACAGCGTCAGTGCACTGCTTCATCATGGCAAGGCCGCCAGAGGTGTGCACATTGAACATGTAAACGCCGAGTCTCGCAGCAGCAACAGCAGCCCTGGTAACAGTATTCGGAATATCATGAAACTTGAGATCGAGAAATACCCTCTTGCCTTTTTTCTGTATCTCCCTGACAATGTCCGGACCCGCAGTGACAAAAAGCTCAAAGCCGACCTTGAAAACGGCAGCCTGATCGCCAAGCCTGTCAACAATATCAAGCGCCTTGTCCCGGTCGGACACATCGAGTGCAACAATAAGTTTATTTTTCCATGAAAGTTGCATTATAGCTTCGGCAGAGTTATACCTTTCTGGGCCTGATATTTGCCGGCTTTATCCTTATATGATGTGCTGCATACTTCTGACGCCTGCAAAAAAATGAGTTGTGCAATACCCTCATTCGCATATATTTTTGCCGGCAGCGGAGTAGTATTCGATATCTCTACCGTGATATGCCCTTCCCATTCAGGCTCCAGGGGAGTGACATTGACTACTATGCCGCATCGCGCATAAGTTGACTTGCCAAGACATATCACCAGCACATCCCTGGGAATTTTGAAATACTCCAAAGAACTGGCAAGAACAAACGAATTCGGTGGAACAATGCATATATCGCCCTTATAATCGACCAGGCTTCTCGGGTCGAACTGTTTCGGATCTATCACCGTCGTATTGATATTAGTAAAAATCTTGAACTCGTCACTTATACGCATGTCGTAACCGTAAGAACTTATGCCGTATGAAATGACTCCCTCCCGGGCCTGCCTCTCCTGAAACGGAACAATCATGCCTCCCAGCGCCATTTCATGTATCCATCTGTCATTTTTAACCATGCAGCCTCCCCCGTTATACAGGCATACTAAAATAACACAGCGTAACTACGTACTTCAATTCATAAATGTTTCACTCCTGCACAACGCGGGACAGTACGCTTCAGTACTGCGTCCACCTACCTGCCTGCCCGCGATATGGTATAATTGCCAACTATCACTAAAAAGCGTTCGGTGAAATTAGCGGGGTAGCCCCTGGCTTGACCCCTGTATTTCGTGAGCGACGTAAAAGGTTAATGTGTGAATGAAGCAAAACCAACATAATTAATGCTGCTATAAAATTCCCGCTTGAATGGAGGTAGTTATGCCTGTAGCCGATTACAATATCTATTGTCAAATGCTCGATAGGGCACGGATGGAACACTTTGCCTACCCGGCCATTAACGTTACATCGCTCACAACTGCAAATGCCGTCCTCAAAGGCCTTGCCGAAAGCAAGAGCGACGGCATTATACAGGTCTCGACCGGCGGAGGCGCCTTTGCTTCAGGATCTTCCGTAAAGGACATGGCTCTTGGGGCGATCTCGATCGCAGAACATGTGCATCGAGCGGCGGAACGGTATCCCGTCTATGTCGCCCTTCACACTGATCACTGCCAGGCTGACAAGCTTGACAAATTGGTCATTCCTCTTGTGGAAGAGACAGAAAGGCGTAGGGCAGACTGGCAGGCCTAACCTTTTCAACAGCCATATGTTCGATGGAAGCGCCCTGCCGCTCAAAGAGAACCTCGGCATTGCTGTTAAGCTCCTGGAACGGTTCCAGAGAAATGATCTCATACTCGAAATCGAAGCAGGAGTTGTCGGAGGAGAGGAAGACGGCGTTAAGGGAGCGGCAGGCGCAAAGCTTTATACAACTCCAGAGGATACCCTTGAGGTTGCCCGGCAATTGAATGCCATCAAGGGCGCGCGGTATCTCCTTGCCGCGACATTCGGCAATGTCCACGGCGTCTATAAACCCGGCCACGTTAAGCTCAAGCCCTCGATCCTCAGGGACTGCCAGGAGGCCGTAGTGAAAGAGTACGGGGAAAAGGCGCGTTTTTACCTCGTGTTCCATGGAGGCTCGGGTTCGGAACTGCGGGACATCCATGAGGCGATCGATTACAGCGTCGTCAAGATGAATATCGACACCGACACCCAGTATGCCTTCACCCGTCCGATCGCGGATCACATGCTGAAGAACTACAATGGCGTTCTCAAGGTGGATGGAGAGATGGGGGACAAGAAGGCCTATGATCCGAGAACATACCTCACGTTTGCCGAAGCTGCCATGGCAGAGCGGGTCAAACAGGCTGTAAGCGATCTGCGGGCTGTCGGAACAACGATGTTTAAGAAATAGGCGGTCAACCGCAATTCATTTTTCATATATCAACATATAAATATGATTTTGATTATCGGCCTCATGGCAGGGATATTCGGCGGTTTCGTCGGAGTTGGGGGCGGGGTAGTGATGATCCCCTTCATGGTGAAGGGGCTCAAGCTGGGTCAGCACAAAGCCCATGGGACAAGCCTTGTCGCGCTTGTCTTTACCGGCATTGCCGGTGCTATTACGTATGCGGTAGCTGGAACTGTCGATATTGTCGCATCAGTGTCCCTCGCTGCCACTGCCATATTTACGGCCCCTTTCGGCGCCCATTTTGCCAATTCTTTGCCTGAATGGAAACTTAAACGGTCCTTTGGAGGTTTTCTTCTCCTTGTTGCAATTCTGCTGATTTTCAAGCCTTACGTTACCCCGCACGCCTCTCACATCTCAGGATGGGAAAAGATCATGATACTTTTGTCATCAGGTGTCTTTACGGGATTCATTTCGGGAATGATGGGGGTTGGCGGGGCCACGATCATGATTCCAGCTATGGTCCTATTGGTAGGCATGGGTCAGCATATTGCACAGGGCAGCTCACTTCTTGCAATGGTCCCGGTAGGTGCAGCAGGTGCTTATGCGCACTATAAACTCGGAAATGTTGAGACCAAATGTCTTCCGGGTCTGATCGCGGGTATAGTCGTCGGTACCTTCCTGGGAGGAACTCTTGCTTCAGTTCTATCCGACGATGCGTTGAGATTTGTGTTTGCGATTATCCTGTTCTGGACCGGTATGAACTACCTGCGGTCCCCTGCCCAAAAAGAAGAAGAAAGTATTGCCTAATGGGGAGACCATACTTACTTTATTTTTATTATAAGTACCCAGTCAGTATTAAGTATGGTCTCCCCGGAACCAGTGCGACGCATGTTACATAGTCGCATTATGGTTCAATCTTCGTTCCAAGCACTTGCAGAAATTTGGCTAGCCAATCAGGATGAGCAGGCCATGCCGGAGCGGTGACCAGCTTGCCGTCAACGTGGGCCTTGTCTACCGGAATATTCACATACTTGCCGCCCGCACGAGTTACATCCGGCCCCACCGCCGGATAAGCGGAGCAGGCTTTGCCCTCAATAACACCGGCTGCAGCCAGTACCTGTGCGCCGTGGCAGATAGATGCAATGGGCTTGTTTGCCTGCGAAAAGTGCTGCACTATCTTCAGCACGGTCCCGTTCAGGCGAATATATTCCGGTGCGCGCCCGCCGGGAATGATCAGCGCGTCATATTCTTCAGCCTTGACGTCTGCAAAAGTAGCATTCAGCGTAAAATTGTGACCGGGCTTTTCGCTGTAAGTCTGGGCTCCCTCGAAATCGTGTACTGCTGTGCGCACCGTCTCACCAGCCTTCTTGTCGGGACAGACTGCATGGACTGTGTGCCCCACCATCGAGAGCGCCTGGAAGGGAACCATTACCTCGTAGTCTTCCACGTAGTCGCCGACAAGCATCAAAATTTTCTTTGCACTCATAGTGTTAACTCCTTTCTGTTGTCTTGCGTTTTAAGAACTGTCAACGTCGTCAGGTCAGCTGTTTTACTTTCGCTGCCTTCGCCAAGTGGCACCTAGGTTAAGAAGTTGATAAGCTAATTATTGCATGAAACCATTCGAGTTGCAAACAACAACCGAAAACTCTTATTCCCCGACACTGAACAACACGACAATCGAATGTGGTTGTACAAGATAATTATGGGCCTGCACAACCGGCGCGTCGTCCCATTCCATTATGTCCTCCGGCGATTCAAGAAAGGTATCTATGCACCGTCTCCACTGGTTCCCCGTTGCTGCCAGGATTTCGAACTGGAGCGGTTCTGTATAGGCATTCATCATCACATGGGTCAGCAGTTTTTTTGTACTGTTAAATGCGGTAAAGGCAAGACTATGAGAGTATTCTGCCCAATCAGGGTCGTCAAGCCTGACGCCATGCCATTTGACCTGTGCATGAGCAAGGAGTTCGTTCAGGCTCAGTTCGTCATACCCTTCAGGGTTCATGCGCCGCAGCCTGAACGCTATCAGTTCTTTAACAAAACGGTGGAGGCCCTTATGCCTGGCAGGGAGGCTCCAGTCAAACCAGCTCAGTTCATTGTCCTGGCAGTAAGCATTGTTGTTGCCGAGCTGGGTCCTCCTTGCCTCATCCCCCATCAGAAGCATTGGGGTGCCAAGGGCGAGGAGGTTAAGGACGAGAAAGTTTTTTATCTGCCTGCAGCGCAATTTCTCAACCCCAGGGTCATCGGTCGGACCTTCAAAGCCGCAGTTCCAGCTCAGGTTATTGTCATTGCCATCCTGGTTTTGTTCGCCGTTTGCGAGGTTGTACTTTTGAGAGTATGTAACCAGGTCGTTCAGGGTAAAACCATCATGACAGGTAACAAAATTAATGCTCTGCTCTGCCTCAAGTTTTTCATGGCCGAAGATGTCCGGGCTGGCAAGCAGGCGTGCTGAGAGTTTTGAGACAGAGCCGTTGTCCCCTCTCACGAAACTCCTGATATCGTCCCGGAACTTCCCATTCCATTCCTTCCATCTGTCGCTGATAAAAGAGCCGAGTTGATAGAGACCCCCAGGGTCCCATGCCTCAGCAATAAGTTTTATCCCGGCAAGCACAGGGTCTGTCTCTATATCTAGTAAAAGAGGCGGCTTTGACAGCAGTCTGCCCTCCTCATCCCGTGAGAGAATTGACGCCAGGTCAAACCTGAACCCATCCACATGCATTACCTGCACCCAGTAGCGAAGGCTGTCAAGGATCATCCTCCTGACTATCGTATTGTTTGTGTTAAGGGTATTGCCGGTACCTGAATAGTCGGCATAACGCGCCTGATCAGCCTGAAGCATATAATAGACACTGTTTTCAAGGCCGCGCCAGCACAGTACGGGCCCTGTGTGATTTCCCTCGGCAGTGTGATTGTAAACCACATCCAGAATGACCTCTATGCCTGCCCTGTGCAAGGCTTTTACCATATCGCGGAATTCATTCAACGGCCCGAGCCCGCCCTTTTGTGAGCTGTAACCCTGATGCGGCGCAAAGAACGAGACCGGAGAATATCCCCAGTAATTGACAAGCCATTGAGGGCAGTCCTGAGGATCAAACTGAAAGACCGGCAGCAGCTCAACCGCAGTAACGCCAAGGTCCTTCAGGTAAGGAATTTTCTGTGTTACGCCGGCATATGTCCCCCTTATTTCAGGCTGGATACCCGAACTTCGATGCCTGGTAAAGCCTCCAACATGCATCTCGTAAATGACCGTTTTTGAAAAGGGTCTCTTGAGAGGCATGTCGTCCTGCCAGTCATAGCCCCGCAGGTCCATAACGATATTCTTCATCGCAGTGGCACAGTTATCCCCCGGCAGGCTTGCCTTTAAGCGGTCATAGACTTCGGGCACAGCCACCGCTTTTGCATAGGGATCGAGAAGAACCTTTTCGGGGTCAAACCTGAACCCCTTGCTATGTTCTGAGGGTCCGTATGCCCGGTAAGCATAAATCTGCCCGTGTCCGATCCCTGGAACAAAAACATGCCAATAGTGGTAAGTACTGTTAGTTTTCGGGTCGAGACGGATGACTCGGGACGGCTTCGCATCATCGGCATTATCAAAAAGCAGGAGTTCCATCGCACTGGCGCTTTTTGAATAAACGCTGAAGTTAACCCCGGCAGGATAGACTACGGAGCCAAGCGGATAACTTCTGCTGTTAGCTATATTTGCAGACATATTCATTCAGTATGAGGATATCGCCTAATCCTTGAGCTGCACGCCTTCCTTCAGCCTCTCCCTGAGCAGGAACGCCTGTCCCAGAGATATGCACGCGTCATTGCAGGGTACTTGAACATTTGTAAATACTTTGAAACCTTGTGTCACAAGTGCTTTATAAGACCTGTCAAATATATAGCTGTTCTGAAAAACACCGCCGCTCAGAACCACATTCCTCAGTCCATACATATTACTTAAGCGCAAGGCCACTGCCGTGATGACTTCAACAATTGTGTTATGGAACCTGGCTGCTATCCTGCCCTTTAACTCGCCATTTTTTATGTCCTCAATTATCTTTAGGGCTGTTTCCGATAAGTCGATGCGCAACGGCCGGCCTTGCCCATCAATCCCGGTCACCGTATAGGGATACGCCCCGGAAACGCCCTCTTCTATTTCATTTTCGAGCGCGATGGCAGCTTCGCCTTCAAAAGTATTCCGGTCACTTACGGCGGCGAGTGCAGATACAGCGTCAAACAGCCTGCCGGCGCCTGATGACAGCGGCGAGAAATGGCGGTTACCCGCAAGTTTCACTATATTCTCAATTCGCTGCAGCCCATACCTGTCAATAAACCCGGTCGCATCGAGCGCTTCCATAACAGCCTCATTCCGGCGTTCAGGGCCTCCCTCCTGGCTGCCCAGAGCGTTGACTACCAAGCCGACTGCCGTTCTCCAGCATTCCTTTATAGCCATTTCCCCGCCAGGCAACGGTATATAATCGAAGTGTGCAGCCCTGATAAAACCATTTATGCTGCACACGAGGAACTCTCCGCCCCAGAGATTGCCGTCTGTCCCATATCCCGTTCCATCTAAAGCAATGCCTATCACTTCCTCTTTCAGCCTGCTTTCAGCTATTACGGAAGCAATGTGTGCATAGTGGTGCTGCACTGCATATCCATTAATCTTTTGCTGCCGGATCTGTTCCAGGGCCCAACGAGTCGATAAATAACCGGGGTGCAGGTCATATGCAATAGCAACGGGTTGAGACCTGTACACCTGTTTCAGGTTTAAAAGTGTTTCTTCAAAAAAACGCAGGGTCTCGATGTTCTCCATATCTCCTATATGCTGGCTTATGATCGCGTAATTGCCCTTCATAATAGTAAACACATTTTTTACGTCAGCTCCACAACCCAAAACGTCCGGCCCGTCATCTTTCAGCAGTATCGGCTCAGGGACATATCCGCGGGAACGCCTGATGAAGGAAAACCGAGGCAATGGGCTATTGGCTATAGGCAATAGGTTCTTATGTTCGTTTCTTTTTGTATTTTGCCCATCGCCCATTGCCCATTGCCTATTGCCTGTTATTTTTATTACTGAATCATCGACCCTCATAAAAATATCCCTATTATGGAAAAGGAATGCGTCGGCAATACCTGAGAGTTTGGTCAGGGCATCGTCATTGTCAACAACAATCGGCTCTTCAGCAATATTTCCGCTTGTCATCACAAGGGCGTTAAAATGAGAGGCTGACAGCGGATAAGCTGCTCCCGTCACACGGATGATGAAACAAAAGGTAGTGAAGCGGGGTATAAGGCAGCATGAACCCAATATATATATTTTGAGGCGCTACATCATCGGAAAGCCGATTGCCCATAGCCCCTGGCCTGCTGACTCTTTTTTTCAAAAGAACGATCGGCCTTCTTATGTCGTTCAGCAACGCCGCCTCATCTTCGGAAATCTCACAGAATTTTCCGATGGTCGCGCAGTCCGGCGCCATCAGGGCAAACGGCTTGTTGCTTTTCCTCTTTTTCTCCCTAAGCAGTGTAACAACCCGCTCATTCGAAGCATCGCAACAGAGATGAAATCCTCCGAGTCCCTTTACAGCTACCACCGCTCCCTGTTTCAGGAGTTCAATAGTTCCCGCTATCGGATCTCCGGCTGCATCGGCAGTGAACAGCGGATTCTTTACAGTTAGATATACCTGAGGACCGCATATGGGGCAGGCATTGGGCTGTGCATGAAACCTGCGGTTAGAAGGGTCTTTATACTCGTTCATGCAAAGCGGGCACATGCGGAACTGCGCCATCGTCGTATTAGGCCGGTCATACGGCACCTGTTTGGTGATTGAATATCTAGGACCGCAATTGGTGCAGTTGATGAACGGGTACAGATAACGCCTGTCTTGCGGGTCCGACAATTCTTTCAAACATGCATCGCATACTGAAACATCGGGCGAAACGAGTGTAAAACTGCCGCTGTCACTGCTGCTGATAATAACAAAATCGTCGTAACCTATTGCAGAGAGTTCCTGCACCTCGATACAGTCGATCTTGGCGAGGGGGGGGTGACGCCTCTGAATGGCATCAATAAATCCCGCACTGTTGGCGCCCTCGGCCTCTATGAAGACCCCGGCCGAGGTATTCTTGATGTATCCCTTAATGCCTAAATCCTTTGCGAGATTGTAAACAAAGGGCCTGAACCCCACTCCCTGAACAGTCCCTTTAACAGTCAAAAAAAAGCGATTCATGATAAACCGATAAAATCAAATAAATAGCTGCATCTGACAAACAGGAGAGTAGTTGCGACGATGAATGGGACAAGGCCCATGTTTATGCAGCGCTTCCATGTGCTCACGTGTAAAATATCCCTTGTTTATATTAAAGCCATACTCCGGGTATAATTTATGGTATTCAACCATAGCTCTGTCCCTGGCCACTTTTGCCAGTATTGAAGCCGCACTTATCGCCGGGACTTTATCATCGCCCTTTATGATCGTCTCCACCGGCATGTCCAGGTCCGGCGCATGATTGCCATCCACCAGTACCTTTTGAGGCTTAATCTTCAATCCTTCCACTGCACGCTTCATCGCACGGAGTGTTGCATGAAGCACATTGAATCTCTCGATCTCTTCCAGACTGGCCTTCTCTATGCACCAGCTGAGCGCGTACAACTTTATTTCCTCGCTGAGGGTCTCCCTCCTGCCGGCGGACAATTTCTTGGAATCAGCCAGACCTTCAATGCGATGTTCAGGATCGAGGATCACAGCGCCCACATATACTTCCGCTGCACCAGCTCCCCGTCCCGCCTCGTCACATCCGCATTCGATAATCATCTGCAGGCCTGACGTCATTTGATTAATGATACACCAAACCATGCGATGAGATCAAAATAATTCCGAAAATGCAAACATTTAGGGTTCCCACAAATATGGCGAATCAAGGGACCGAAAATTATGCAAAATACATGGCACCTAAAGATTTGACACCAGGAGCGGGTCAATTGCTATTATATGTTTGAGTATTGCTTATAAGGAAATAAGGGTAGGAGTGCACAAACATGAAAAAAACAGTCATTATGGTTACATTTTGCCTGCTTTTCATACCCACTATTGTTTTTGCTGTCGATTTTGATAAATCGAGAGATCTTATACTGGATCGCACCACTCCCTGGCGCGAAAAAGTTAAGTTGATAGATGAAATTGCACCTATAGGAAACGAAAAAGTTTTGGACGTACTTATTACTGTATATGACGATGGAGAACTGCATTTCGGCTGTCCGGCGATACTTTATCATACTGTAAATGGTCTGAGGTATTTTCAGGGGAACAATAGGGCCTTACAGGTTGTCAGGGACGGAATAAATTCCGACGAACCGGATGTTAGGATGATCAGTCTGGAAGTTTTGGGGATAATAGGTTCGATAGAAGACATCGACCGCCTGACGCCGTTTTTGAGAAATAAAAATTCTTTTGAGTCCTATTATGCTAAGACCGCCATCGACAAGATAAAGACTCGCCTTCTTCGTTCAGCGTTATAACTTGAATTGTAAAAATTCGGCGTTGCACCCACCTGCAACATTTATCTTGACAGTACCACATCAAAATAATATATTCTGAAATGGCGTAATATGCATTACTTCATGAACTCCGGGCATAAATTATCTCAGGGGATAGATATGCGGGCGAGCTATAGTTTACATGTTCAGTTCCTTCTTCGCGCTTTTCGTCTTTTGTTCCTTATTAATTTCTTAATAATCTTTTTGGGAGGTTAGACATGAGTTTATCGAGAAGAGATTTTCTAAAGCTCTCGGGCGGAACTGCTGTTGCTGCGGGAACAATCGGCGGGATCGCACTGTCTGCCGAACAGTCCGAAGCGAACGACAAAGAACTCCGCACCCAGGGTGCCAAGACCACAACAACCATCTGCCCGTATTGTTCCGTAGGCTGCGGTATTCTCGCCTACACTAAGGATGGCAAGGTAATCCATACCGAAGGTGATCCTGATCATCCGGTCAGCGAAGGCACATTGTGCTCAAAGGGCGCATCACTCTACCAGGTAATCAATAATCCGGCAAGGATAACAAAACCTCAGTACCGCGCACCAGGGGCAAGTGAATGGAAAGAAGTGGAATGGGACTGGGCTCTCGATGAAATAGCAAAACGGGTGAAAGATACTCGCGACAAAACGTTCAAGGCTATAACGAAGATGAAGGTCAAGGAGAAATCGGCTGATGGAAAGGAAACCGAGGTCGAAAAGGAATTCGTAGTCAACAGGACCGAGGGGATTGCGCATGTTGGCAGCGCAGCCCTGGACAACGAAGAATGCTACATGCTCCAGAAGCTCTTACGCTCATGGGGACTTGTCTACATAGAACATCAGGCCCGAATATGACACTCCGCAACTGTTGCGGCTCTGGCAGAGTCGTTCGGTCGCGGTGCAATGACAAACCATTGGATTGATCTCAGGAATGCTGACGTAATCCTGGTTATGGGGGCAAACCCCGCTGAAAACCATCCTATATCCATGAAATGGATAGCCAAGGCACAAGAAAAAGGCGCAAAACTCATAGTTGTAGACCCCAGATTCACACGGACTGCTGCAAAGGCGAATGTATATGCGCCGATGCGTTCCGGGACGGATATTGCAGTTCTTGGAGGGATGATCAAGTATATCCTCGACAACCATCTGTACTTAAAAGAATATGTAGTCAACTATACAAACGCGGCCTTTCTCGTCAACCCGGAATTCAAGGATGCCACGCAGCTAGACGGTCTTTTTTCAGGCTATGATCCCAAGACAAGAAAGTATGACAAGAAGACCTGGGCTTTTCAGGTGGATGAAAAGGGAATACCAAAAAAGGACCCTACATTAAAAGACCCACACTGCGTATTCCAGCTTCTCAGGAACCAGTACTCCAGGTATACGCTTGCTAAGGTATCCGAAATCTCAGGCACGCCAAAAGAGAAGCTTCACGAAGTCTACTCCCTGTATGCCTCAACCGGCAAGCGCGACAGGGTCGGGACCGAGTGCTATGCCATGGGTTGGACCCAGCATACGGTAGGCACCCAGAATATAAGGGCGATGACGATCATCCAATTTCTCCTGGGCAATATCGGTCTCGCAGGAGGGGGAGTTAATGCCCTCAGGGGTGAATCGAATGTCCAGGGGTCTACTGACCACGGGCTCCTCTTCAATGTCCTCCCCGGGTATCTGCCGGTACCAGACGCCTCACTTGCCGATCTCACTGCCTATATCGAAAAATATACTACTAAGACAAAGGAACCGAAAAGTGTTAACTGGTGGAGCAACAGGGGCAAGTACATGACAAGCTATCTCAAGGCCATCTACGGCAATAAAGCTACGAAAGAAAATAACTTCGGGTATGAGTGGCTGCCAAAGGTAGATGGCGGAAAAAACTATTCCTGGCTCTTGCTATTCGACCAAATGTTCAAGGGGGGCTTCGAGGGATTTTTTGCCTGGGGACAGAACCCGGCCTGTTCGGGATCGAACGCAGGCAAGGTCCGCAAGGCCTTGTCAAAACTGAAATGGATGGTCAATGTGAACCTCTTCGACAATGAAACAGGCTCTTTCTGGCGGGGCCCGGGGATAAAGCCGGCTGATATCAAGACCGAGGTCTTTTTCCTCCCTGCCTGCTCGTCAGTGGAGAAGGAGGGCAGCATAACGAACTCCGGCCGGCTTGCCCAGTGGAGATACCGCGCGATCAAGCCGATCGGACAGTCAAAGCCCGATTCGGAGGTCATGAACGAACTTCACCACAGGGTCAGACATCTTTATAAAAAGGAGAATGGCAAATATCCCTCTCCTATCATCGACCTTACCTGGGATTATGGAGATAGGGAGGCAAACGGGAAAGTGCGGGAGATAGACATCCACAGGGTCGCAAAGGAGATCAACGGTTACTATATCGAGGATGTCTATGATAAGAAAGCCACACCGCCGAAACTCCTCGGCAAGAAGGGCGAACTCTGCGCCTCCTTTGTCACCTTACAGGATGACGGGTCAACCTCATGCGGCAATTGGATTTACAGCCAGAGCTATACTCAGAAGGATGGCAAAATCATCAACATGATGGCGCGGAGGGACAAGACAGACCCGACCGGAATAGGCCTCTATCCCGCATGGGCATGGGCCTGGCCGGTCAACAGGAGGATTATCTATAACCGCGCATCGGTCAACCCTGAAGGCAGACCGTGGGATCCAAAGCGGGCAGTGATAAAATGGAACCCGACAAAGATCAATCCGCTTACTAATAAGCCCGGTGTTTGGGAGGGCGATGTCCCGGACGGGCCTGCTCCGCCGCTTGCGGCAAAGGACGGCAAGCTTCCCTTTATCATGAAGCCCGACGGGGTAGGCAGCATATTCGGTCCGGGCCTTGCGGACGGTCCGTTCCCGGAACATTACGAACCTCTGGAATGCCCGATAGAGAAGAACCCTCTTTCGCACCAGTATAACAGCCCGACTATAAAGTTGTTCTATAGCGGCTCCCAGACGGCCCTGCCCGAGGATATATTCATTTCCTGCGATATACGCTATCCCTTTGTCGCAACGACTTACAGGGTTTCGGAGCACTGGCAGACAGGAGTTATGACAAGACATGAGTCCTGGCTGCTCGAGATGGTGCCTCAGATCTTCGTCGAGATGAGTATTGAATTGGCCAAAGAAAAGGGCATCGCAAACGGGGACAAAGTAAAGGTAAGCTCAGCACGCGGAGAGATATGGGCCAAGGCGGTTGTCACCAGCCGGCTCAAACCCTTCAAAGTTGCGAACACGACGGTCCATCAGGTCGGTCTCCCGTGGTGCTTTGGATGGCAGTTCCCGGAGGATGGCAGCGGAGGAGACAGTTCGAATCTCCTCACCCCGACCATTGGAGATTCAAATACCATGATACCAGAGACAAAGGCCTTTATGGTCAATGTCCAAAAGATATAGGGGGCGGATATGACAACACCTCAAAAAAGTGTGCTTGTGGATCTTACAAGGTGCATCGGTTGCCGGGGCTGCCAGGTCGCCTGCAAGGAATGGAATGAACGTTCAGTAAAGAAAACCAGGATGTACGGGAATTTTACAAATCCCCCGGAACTCAATTCAGAGTGTTTTACCAATATACGCTATGTCGAGCATGAAACCAACGGCGTGCCGGTCTGGAGCTTTGTAAAGGACCAATGTCTTCACTGTAAGAATCCAGCCTGTGCCTCGGCCTGTCCGGTTGGTGCATTGAAAAAAACACCCGAAGGACCTGTCACCTATAACTTTAGTCGTTGCATCGGTTGCCGTTATTGCATGCTGGCATGTCCTTTCTATATTCCAAAGTATGAATGGGAAAAAGCCGTTCCCTGGATCCGGAAATGCACGTTCTGTGCCGACAGGATCAAGGCAGATCTGGTCCCTGCCTGCATAAAGGTCTGTCCCTCCAATACAATGCTATACGGAGAAACCGATGATATATTGAATGAGGCGAACAAGCGAATCGCCGGCAACCCCGGCAAATATGTCAACCACATATACGGGAAGGATGAGGCAGGTGGCACTTCCTGGCTCTATATTTCCGGGATACCGTTTGAAACCCTTGGGTTCAACATGAACATCCCTGCTACTGCGGTTCCCGATCTGACCTGGGCTTTTATAACCAAAATCCCCGCGGTGATCGGAGTTGTTCTGACTGCCGGTGCGATCGAGCTGGGCAATTACCCGGCGTAATAAAAACATGGATAAGGAGGAATAGACATGGAATCAGAGCATGAAATAAAAATGTGGACGCCGACAACCGTGATCTTGCTCCTTATCATGGCTGCGGGTGCTGCAATTCTGATCTATAGGCTCATGGCAGGACTGGGCGCTGTTACGAACCTTAATGACAGGTTCCCCTGGGGGCTCTGGATAGGTTTTGATGTGCTTGGCGGGGTAGCCATAGAAGCCGGAGGATTTCTTATCGCAGGAGCTGTCTATATATTAAACATGAAGAAATACAAGCCTATTGTCAGAGCCGCGATTCTGAACGCCTTTTTCGGATATGCCCTGGTGGCAACCACGATAACCTTTGACATCGGCCTGCCCTGGCATGTCTGGCATCCAATCACCATGTGGCAGATGCATTCCATCATGTGGTTTGTGGCGATCAATGTGGTCCTCTACACTTCAACCATTGCAACAGAGGCCAGTCCGATGTTTTTTGAAAAGCTGAACATGAAAAAAACAGCAAAGTTCATTAACAAAATCATTGTCCCTGTAGTTCTTTTTGGTGTGCTGATCTCAATACTGCATCAGTCCTTTCTGGGAGCGGTGTATCTGATTGTGCCGAAAAAACTGTCATCTTTCTGGTACAGCGCTCAAATGCCGATCCTCTTTCTTACTTCTGCGGTCATGATGGGACTTTCGATGGTAAGCTTCGAAACTATCTTGAGCATCCGGGTATTTAAACACACTCCGGACATCGGCATCCTTTCCGGTCTCGCAAAAGGCACGCTGATTGCAACAATCATATATTTTATTATGAAGCTGTGGATATTAGCGAAAGGACCCGGGTTAAGTGCGCCATTTAACGGCACCATGGAAGCCAACATGTATCTTTTGGAGATGAGCATCGGGGTTGTCATTCCGCTCTGCCTGCTCCTGATTAAAAGCATAAGAGAGAATATCAAAAGTATATTCTTTGTCAATATCCTGGTGATTTCCGGCGTGCTTCTGAATAGACTCAATGTCTCGATTTTTGGTATTTACAGAGACGCCAGTGCAAGAGGGGCCAGCTATTTTCCTTCATGGATGGAGATTGTCGTGACCCTTGCTTTTATATCATTGGCTATTTTCAGCTTTAAGGTCGCGGTGAAATACCTGCGGGTCTTCCCACAGGCGGAAACGACGCACTGATCACTGCTGCGGGGCAGTTTTCAACCCTGCCCCGCAGCAGTGTCTTGAACGGGGAAACTATTCATGAAAAAACTCGTTGTGTTTATTATTCTTCTGCTATCTTTCTCTTTATCTTTTGCTGAACAAAGATTCGTTGTACCGCTGGAAGATTCACCATCGTTCGGCCCAAAGAACGCTCCGGTCACGATCATAGAATTCATTGATTTCCAATGACCGCATTGTGTTGCGGCCGGTCCGGTCGTGAAGAAAATCATGGAGACTTTCAAGGGCAAGGTCAGGCTTGTTATCAAGAACTATCCCTATAAATACCGGGATTTTTCTCATACAGCCGCCGAGGCATCTCTGGATGCAGGCGATCAGGGTAGATACTGGGAGATGCACGATTTACTGATAAAAAGATCTCCGGCGCTTGACAGGGAACACCTCATAACCTACGCCAAAGAGTCGGGCTTGACGTCAAGGTCTTCACCGCGTCCCTGGACACCATGAAACATGCTGCTAGTATCGAAAGAGATAAGAAACTCGCCGTTGACCTCGACATATACAATACCCCCACGTTTTTTGTCAACGGCCGAAGAGTCATCGGCGAACGGCCCTATGAGTATCTGAAAAAGATAATAGAAGAGGAACTGGGGAATGCGAAAAGGTAGATTGCACTTTCCCCTGCTATTTATGCTGCTTGTGATCGTGCTCTCTTTTGGCCCCCTGTCGTTCTCTTCGGAAGCCGGCCAACTGGAGCCAATCAAGTCTGTTCCAGTACCTGATAAGAATCCCCAGACTGCTGAGAAAATCGTACTCGGCCAAACGCTTTTTTTTGACAGGAGACTTTCCGGTGACGGCACGATGAGCTGCGCCACCTGTCACATTCCAGAACTGGCCTTCTCAGACGGTCAGGATATATCGATGAGTTATCCCACAACGAGAAACTGGCGGAATTCGCCGACACTCATGAATGTGGCATTCCAAAAGCTGCTCTTTTCTGACGGCAGGGCGGCAACTCTTGAAGACCAGGCGCTTTTTCCTATGATGTCAGCCTTCGAAATGAACAAGAACCTTGACTACCTTGAGGAGCACATTCGCCAGGTCCCCGGGTATGTCGCTGTCTTCAGCAAAGTTTTCAATGGGGAGGTCACGCGAGAGAGAATCGCGATGGCGCTCGCATCATTTGAAAGGACCCTCATTTCAAAAAACGCTCCGCTCGACAGCTACCTGAACGGGAAAAAAGATGCGCTTTCCAAAGAGGCCCTTAAGGGAATAGAGGTATTCACAGGCAAAGGGAAATGTATCGATTGTCACTACGGCGTTAATCTCGATGACGACAGGTTTCACGCACTGCACGTGCCGGAAAATTCCAAGTTGCAGAACGATCCGATGGTTATTGCGACCATGCGGTTCGTTGCCAAGGTTTACCATTATGGGGATTATAGGAACCTTAAGGAGGACCCAGGCAGGTATCTTATTACAAAAGACAAGAAGGACTGGAAGGCATTCAGAACACCAACGCTCCGTGAAATCTCAAAGACCGCACCCTATATGCATAACGGTGTATTCGATACACTTGACGAGGTGATAGGTTTTTTCGATAGGGGAGGAGGAGAAGGAAACACTGCTGTCAAACCGCTCGGACTAAGCGCTGCTGAAAAGAGATGGCTGAAAACATTTCTTACCGAGGCATTGACTGGTGAAGAGATCAAAGTAAAAGTTCCCGTTTTACCGTAAAAAAACCTTAAATCCACATGCCAAAGCAAAAAAAGGCTCAGAGTTGGTATGATGCACTTATTTTAGCGCAGTTCCCCCGGTTTCCTCTGCTGTCACAGGCGCTGGCCGTGGCGTTGCCCGTGTGGCTTTCCCATGGAGGACACCCTTCTCGTCGAACCAGATGGGGTCGATACAGATGACCCTGTTCCAGCCTGGTGTCTTATCCTTCTGCTGGTGATAAACCAGCCAGAGTTGCCCCTCCCGATCCCTCGTGACACTCCCATGCCCCGGCCCGAGCACGCCACCCCCCTCTCGAATGATAGGATTTCCTGGGTACTTGGTAAAAGGACCTAAGGGGCCCTGTGCCGTTGCGTACCCGATGGCGTAATGCTCCGTATTAGCACTGCCACCAGAGTATAGGAGGTAATAGACACCCTGGTGTTTGAGTAGCCATGGTGCCTCGGTAACAGGCACATTTGTTATTTCCCAGGCCTCGGAAGGAGAGATGACTCGAATGGGTTCACCCTTCTTCAGGACAGGGGTAGCCATAGGCTGGACAAATATCCCGAAGTCCGGGTACCGCGCGTAATAGAGGAAATATGAGCCGTCATCGTCGCGGAACATGTGCGCATCTATCGCGTTACTGATCAGATACCCCAGGTCTTTGAACTCCCCAACTGGACGGTCTGCTTCAGCAACGCCGATCTTGCCGTTGACCGTGTAGTAGAGATAAAAAATGCCGTCATCGCGGTTGAAGAAGACATCAGGCGCCCATACACCGTTCTCGTTGCTCTGAAACACCTTCGGTCCCCTGGACCAGTGGACTAGGTCATCGGATAAATAGACATGGTAGCTGTGGTTGTCCCCTGTCGGGTAGAGATAATATTTATCTTTGTACAGCACTACGGCTGGATCGCCTATACCAAGCGTGCCGAAGTATCGTGCCGGTTCCGGCCGGTTGATATGGTACGTATCGACGAGGACGGGATTTGAATAGGTTTTGCAGGATGCCGCGCAAAACGCTGCAGAAAACAATAGAAGCAGCACCGATGCGATCCGTACGACCCTATGCATACATCAATAGTTTGAGCGTCGTAGCATCTCGCTCTCCATTGCAGTACCTATCAAGGGCGGACGAAAACACAGAACCAGAGCCTGCTATCTTTTCAAACAGAGTCATCGATGACTTAAACTTCAGATCATCAGGATAACCAAAGATTTCTGAAAGCGATGCGCCTTTGAGAGCAATCACCGCTTCCGTGCATTCCAACAGCCTTTTCCCGAGAACAGGATGGTTAAGGTACTGCCGAGCCTCTTCTATGCTCTTGATTGAGTATCGCTTCGCCGTTGGACTGTACCCCAATCCATCGAACTGCGGAAATATATACCACATCCAGTGAGTCCGCTTTTGACCACGCGTAAGCTCTGCGAGCGCTCTTTCATATATACCTTCCTGCGCGCTCAGAAACCGCTTCAGATCATATGGATCATCAGGATTCATATCACATACTTCAATTTCTCATAGTATATCAGACCTAACATCAGGATTGAACATAAAGAGTATTCACTCTAACCCTCCAGTGTGAATACAATAGTCGCATAACAAGCTAAGAAAGTATGAGGACCCGCCTGCCTCCTTGTTGAATTGTTCCTTCTGCCGTGTTATTCTTCTTTCAATGCTTGAAAACAATATCCCGTCAGTCTTCGGGACCATTTCACGGAGGCCAAATGAGTCGCAGGGAGAAAATTATGGCCGCAAAGGCCGAAAAAAAACAGCAAAGAGAAGAAGCAGGTTTGGTTTCTGAACTCTTCCCCAAAGTTGTAAATATTGGTATCAGCATGACGTATGCTCAAACGGGGGTACTGGAACCTTTGACACGGGCAATTAATTTTTCTCCTAATAGTTTTGCTATTTTCAGGGTAAACTGTCTATGTTCCGATTGTATCGAAGGCGGCTTTGATTTTACCAAAATAATAAGGTCGATGGTCAGAGCCGGCAAAACGGCACTAAAAGGCAAAATAAATTGTGATGATTGCTCGGCGCCTGAATGCTCGGATGCTGCATATTCCATAACGATAAAGTATGCCTTGACTAAATGATATGTCTATATCGTTCGCTATCCGCTGAGAAAATAACTTGACCCTGAACAGAATATTATTAAAATATTTCCTTGACTCTAAACGGGACATGATTTATCCTATATTTAGATAAGGGAAGCATACCGGTGTTTAACTGTTTTTGCCGGGAGTAATAAATGATCGCAGAGAGGTATATTGCAAAGAGGAGGATTGGGAAATATGAAGATACGTAATGTTCTCAGAGTTCTGGTATTGGCCTTATGTTTCACTCTTTCGCTGTCTTTGCTCTCCGGCGTGTCATATGCAAAGACAAAGGGAGAAATAAAAACCGGCGTCAGAGCGGCGATGGAGCACTTCGAGAAGCGGGTGAAAGGCAGCACAGCATATCTGAAGGGGGCCAAGGGGGTGCTTGTCATGCCCGGGATCACCAAGGCGGGTTTCGTGATCGGCGGGAAGTACGGCCAGGGCGCGCTTATGGTTGGCGGCAAGATCGTCGACTACTACAGCCTTGCCGAGGGGTCGGTGGGATGGCAGATCGGTGCCGAGAAGTACGACATGGTCGTACTGTTCATGACAGATGAGGTATTGAATAAGTTCCGTAAAAGTGATAACTGGGAGGCAGGAGTAGACGCTGAGATCACGCTCATTGACACAGGTGCAGCCGTTTCTGTAGAGACACTGCGGAGCCAGCACCCGATTGCAGGCTTTATTTTCGACCAGAAGGGTCTGATGGGAGGGGTGTCTCTGAAAGGAGCTAAATTTACCAGGATACATCCCGGTTGAGCTATGGAGTTGTGAGTGAATTTTGTCAGAATGCCAATATCACTCTTATACTCCCCCCAGCAAGAAAATCGACAGATACACAAGTGCCAGTACCAGTATGGGCCAATAGTGCCTGACAGACAGCTTCAGCAGTTTATCGCCGCCTCTTTTTTCACGGAGCATCTTACCGGTTATAGTCAAAGAGCCCATGGCCCCGAGAATTACCAAAAGTGCCTGAAGGGTCTTCACTGTCAAAGGTGAGGCGCCGGCGCTGGGAAGTTGCATCGCCAACCCCAGTAGACTGCCGAGGATAGGGAGCAGCCTTCCGCCCATATCAATCAGCTTCTCCAGATGTAGCCCCACTTCGTAGGCAAAGGCCAGGGGCATTAAGACATAGACTATCCTGTACTCTGAACTGCCAACGGAAAAGCCAACCCTGCCGAAGACCGCCCGCCCCGCAAGTATGGCATATAAAGCCGCCAGGAGAATTGAGCCGGAGATCGCAAGGAAGGTACGGAACCACGCAGCTCCCGTACCACTCCCAATTAATAATCCTTCGTACCCTAAATAGCCGATTCCGCGGAACAGTTGAGTGCCAATGAGGGCTATACCCAGGACAGCAAAGTTTTTTTCAGGTGCCGGCGCTGCCCAGAGATCATATCCCGGCAGTCTTAAATTTAGTACCGGTGCGCGACTGGGACATATCTTTATGCATGAGCCGCAAATGATGCAGTTCTGGTTAGATCTTACCGAAAATGGCCCTTCGAACATGGGACAGCCCTCGCGCCGGTCGGTACCGGTATAGCAGTCATGCTTCGTACAGGTGTTATTGCATAATTCATAATTAGAACGAAGTTCCAGGATCGAACAGCGGGATAATAGACCCACCATGCCTCCCAGCGGACAGAGATATCGGCACCAGGCGGTTCTTTGGAACAAAAAACCGGTAACAGCAGCCAGCACAACAATGGCTAGTATCAGCATGGCCGTTGCCCTTGGAGAGCTTAGCATGCCTGTGGCTGCCTCGCTCCAGAAAACAGCGGCTATGCCGGCAGCAGTTATATAAAAACCATAATTCCTTATGAACGAAGGCACGCCTCGGTTCAAGCCTGCAAAACGCCGTATCAAGTTACTCAGGGCGCGGACCGGACAGACGCTGCACCACATCCGGGCCACGAAGAAGGTGCTCAGGATGAGGAGGGGTTCCCAAAGACCCCATGTCAGCACCAGGGCAGCGTTGCGTTCAGGGTCCTGCGGTCCGAACAGTCCAAGGCCGATAATCAAAGCAATAAAAGGGGCAGTGATCAAAAGCGCTGCTTTTGGATAGAGCTTGCTCTGGAAGACCTTCATTACAGGCTCAAGATTAAGGAGGTTGAAGGTGAACTTCCCGGTCACAGGCGGAGGACCTATAAAGAGGTCTTCCACCGTGAGTTTATCGCCGGCCGCTATACTGACAGCCCTCCGAATGACTACCCTCAATTCTTCCGTATTCCCGGGCCAGTCATAGCCCATGATCGATTTATACGCCTCTTCATCAATCCCTGAGACATTTTTGCCCATCTGCCAGTTGCTCCGCTTGATGAGTTCATCCACAATCAGACCGATGTCCTTCTTCCGCATTCTCAGTGGAGGTACTGTAATGATCTGGGCCGAAATCAGGCCATTCAATCGCCTGTCAAACCCACCGCTCGCTGCTAGGGCTGTCAGATCGGCACTTGACGTAACGATGATCCTGGCGTTCGAATGGAGTATATCTTTCTCGCCAACAGCATGGAAGCAACCATTTTCCATGTAATCCGCGAGCAACTGCTGGACCCGCGGCGCCAGGCATTCGATGTCCTCGATGACAACCATCCCGCCGCCAGCCATGGTAAGAAGGCCGACGCGCCGGTCAGGCGCGAAAGGCAGAGCGTTATGACCCCGGCCAAAGAGAATACCGGACTGGATCAGCTCGATAAAGAGCGGATCATTCCTGTTGACATCGTGGATCTCTGCAAAGGCAACGGTCTTGGCATCCAGGCTCATGAAGAGATTTTCAGAGTCTTTTCCCAATTCATTTATCAGGCCGGCAACATCAAACATTTCGGTCCCGGGCTCTCCCGTTACCAAAACAGGTTTGTTGTTGCCTGCAATATTCTCAATTTCAGACAGCAGTTTCAGGATGACCCGGCTGTTGCCGATGAGCATTGGCTCGTCCCTCTTCAACTGCTCCGAAATAAACTGAACATATGCCATATTGGCGGAAGATGCTTCCACCAGGCGATGGTTCCCTTTCAAAAGCCTTTCGGCCAATATCCTGGCACAGGTCTTCGCCGCAGTCTGGTTGGAGAAGACCGCCTTTAAAAAGGCATCCTTCGGGATGAGTATGAGGCTTGTTCTCTCAATCGTTTCCACTGAAGCAGTGCGGGGCTGATCAGTCAACAAGGCAACTTCGCCGAACCCCTCGAAGGGCCCGAGTGTGGCAAAGGTGACGTTCTCACCTTCAATGCCATACCTGCGCACTGTCACAGAGCCAAGTGCAATGACGTAATACGTGCTGCCCTTGTCGGAATGCCTGTAGACTATATCACCTTCCGGCAATATCACGTTCTCTGCCACAGCAGCAAGCTCCGAAAGTGCTTCAGGCAACAGGGACTTGAACAAATCCACTCTGCTAAGGATTTCTTCGTATAGCTTGCCGGGATAATCTTCAGGCACGGGTCCTGCAAAGGCACTGTTTTCCATGAACACTTGTTTCAGAGTCTTGTAAATACCCCTTTGAGCAAGCTCTGCCTGGATATGTAAAGCTCTGTCGGCGGACAACATATTCATCATACGCTTATCCATTAATTAATATTAAATGAGCTAATAGGGTAAGTCAAACACGCATTCCCGGCATTGGGTGGGCAAGATGGGATATTAATAGAAAAGCGCCGCTCGCTGTAGGTGCGGCGCTGTATTTATGAATTGAAACGCTTACCGATTCTTTCCAATTCTCTTTCATCCATATGGAATTCACGTGCAAGATGTTTCGGCGATGCGCCGGTCTGTTGCAGCACTTCCCTTACATAATCTTCGTAGTTTGTGCTGCTCTCCCAGCAACGATAAAAGAATTCTTTAAATATTTCTGCAATTCCTTCAGAGGGTATCCTGTACCCCTTTTTAGTTGACTCTTTTTCACCCTCTCCTTCCGCTATCCCGATAACTGACAACAAATCATCAACTACTATGTACCTTGTATCGTGCACGGCAAGACAGGTGCTGTATTTGACCTCTGCTCCGGCTTTTGAGTACAGAGATCCTATGTGAAGCCTGTCCGGGTATTTCGGCATCATATATTTTATACGCACCCCGCCAGTGACTAATTTTTCGATTCTGTTGATAATGTCGTTGGTCCTCTTCTGATCTTCCTGCGTGGGGATCCTTCCGGTAATACAGCCAACCACTTCTTCTTTTGCATCCATCATGGAATCTGTAACTGCAATGAAATATTCCTGTCTTGTCAGTATTTTCGACGCCCTGCCGACTTCCATGATAATCGCCTTTCTCGTCTTCCCCTCCCTGATGCTGTACAGAAGAAGAACGATTGTGAAAAGCAGCAGCACCGACTCAGTGACAAGAAGAACGAGCTCGATATGCATAGAAACAACCCTGCAAACCCCTACTTTGCTTCTCTGGATTTTTCCTTGATCTTGGCCTCTTTGCCTTTTTTCCCTCTGATGTAATACAGCTTCGCCCTCCTGACCCTGCCACGTTTTATAGTCTCAATCTTGTCAATGGAAGGCGAATGCACAGGGAATATCCTCTCCACACCCACTCCGAAAGACATCTTCCGGACCATAAAGGTTTCCCGTACTCCGCTCCCCTTACGGGCAATCACTATTCCCTCGAAGGGCTGGAGACGCTCTTTGTCCCCTTCCACAACCTTGACATATATCCTGACAGTGTCTCCGATATTAAAGGCCGGGACCTCCCTTCTAAAGCCTTCTTCAACTGCGTGTATCTGATTCATCTTCTTCCTCCCTGCTGCTGTTAACCACATATCCATCTGAGCAAAGCTCGTTTAATATCTCCGTATCTTCACTGCTCAAAGACGCCTTTTCGATAAGATCAGGTCTTTTGAGCAGCGTTAGTCTTATTGCTTCCCTTCTCCTGCTTCTCCATATTTCCTTATGGTTGCCTGAAAGAAGCACGTCGGGAACCTTCATGCCCATAAACTCCGGCGGCCTTGTATAATGCGGGTAATCCAGAAGGCCCCAGGAAAAAGATTCTTCCCTCGCTGAATTCTCGTCACCCAGCACGCCAGGGACAAGCCTTGCGATGCTGTCTATTATAACCAATGCAGCCAACTCTCCTCCAGTTAAAACATAATCACCGATCGAAATCTCTTCATCGACCAGGGATTGCCGGACCCGCTCATCGATCCCCTCATATCTACCGCAGATAAAGACTATCCTCCTGGAATCCTGAGCTAATGACTCTGCCATGCGCTGCGTATACTGTTTGCCCTGAGGACTCATTAGTACAGTCAATCGATCATGGCCATCAGCCTTGATCGAGTTAAGTGCGTCGTATATAGGCTCTATCTTCATAATCATGCCTGAGCCGCCCCCATAAGGGGCATCATCGACAGTCCTGTGCCTGTCGCTCGTAAAGTCCCTGATGTTGAATAACTTTACATCAAGCAATCCCTTTTGTATCGCCCTTTTTAGAATACTTTCTCCCAAATAGGCGGAAAACATTTCGGGAAAGATAGTAATTATATCAAATCTTGCACTCATTTTAAAGGAGGTAAAGGTTAAGGTCGAGGTTAAGGTTAAGGCTCAGATGAAAACTACCAAAGTCGGCAGCGGCAAGGCTAAGATTGAAAGTATTAATATCTACGTCCTATTTTTTTTGTCTCAACCTTAACCTTAACCTTAGCCTTGTTCTATTCTAATATCTCAAGGACACACCGTTTACCAATTTTTGTCCCGGCGGCTCCCAGAATCGTCCTCATTGCACGAGCGGTTTTCCCCTGCTTGCCGATTACCTTGCCAAGATCTGTCTGAAATACTCTGAGTTCATATACCGTGGTCTTCTCACCCTCAATTTCAGTCACCTTAACATCTTCAGGCTTATCAACCAGTGCCTTAGCCATCGTCTCAATCAATGTCTTCATCTCTCCACCTCCAAATTGGCAAATTGGTTTAGCACTTCCCCCCAAAAAACATTAAGTTTGGGAAACTCCGGTTCTACATGCCGGCTCTTTGTAATAGTTTCCTCACGGTATCCGTAGGTTGTGCGCCAAGTTCAATCCAGTGTTTTGCGCGCTCCAAATTGACCTTTATTTCAGATGGCTCTTTCTTTGGATCGTAGGTGCCTATAACCTCAACAAAGGGGCCGTCTCTTCTCGCCCTGCTGTCAGCCACAATAATTCTATAAAACGGTTTCTTATGGGCCCCCATCCTTGTCAACCTGATCTTAACCAAATTTCACCTCCCGCATTGATAAAAAACTCTATTAAGAATTTCACTAATTATAACTCAAAGAATCAAAACATCCTTATCAGAACTGAATAGTTTAATATATTCAAGACCCTGTATGCAAGGCAAAAATTAAAAAGAAAATCCTTTCGGCAGCCTGAAACCCTTATTCCCTTTAAACATTTTCATCATCTTCTTCATCTCGAGGTATTGTTTGACAAGCCGGTTTATATCTGCCGTTGTTGTGCCGCTGCCGGCAGCGATCCGCTTTCTCCTGCTGCCGTTAATGATGTTGTGGTTGCGCCTTTCCTTTGGAGTCATTGAATTAATGATGGCTTCTATTTTGACAAATTCCTTCTCGTCCACCTTCACGTTCTTCATGGCCTTGTTCATTCCCGGAATCATTCCAAGCAGGTTTTCGAGCGGGCCCATGCTGCGCAGTTTCTTGAGCTGGTCCCTCAGGTCTTCAAACGTAAAACTTTCCTCCATGATCTGTTTTTGAAGCCTCTCAGCCTCTTTTTGGTCAATGGACTGCTGGGCCTGTTCTATGAGTGTGAGCACGTCACCCATGCCGAGTATTCTGCCGGCAATCCGGTCGGGAAAGAAAGGCTCAAGCATATCTATTTTCTCACCTGAGCCTATAAATTTTATAGGCTTGCCGGTAACGCTTCTGATCGAAAGCGCAGCGCCGCCCCTGGCATCACCATCCATCTTGGTGAGAATAATGCCATCTATGCCGATCTGTTCATTGAAACTCTTTGCCATGTTAACGGCATCCTGACCCGTCATGGAATCTGCAACCAGCAGAACTTCGCGGGGATTGACAGTGCGCTTTACCCGCAGCAATTCGTTCATCAAGTCCTCATTGATATGCAATCTACCGGCAGTATCCAGGATAACTACGTCCCTTCCATCCAATTTTGCCTGTTTGACGGCATCGCCACAGACAGCCACAGGATCTTTTGTTTCTTTTGTTGCAAAAACAGGGACGCTTATCTGCTTGCCCAGTGCTGCGAGCTGGTCAATTGCAGCAGGTCTCTGTAGATCAGCGGCAACAAGCAGCGGCCTTCTGCCCTCTTTTTTGAAAAAAAGGGCAAGCTTGGCCGCAGTTGTAGTCTTACCGGAACCCTGAAGGCCGATCATCATAACTATAGTGGGGGGATTAGGGGCAAGTTGTATGCGGCTATTGGAAACGCCGAGAAGCTCACAGAGAGAGTCATGCACTATTTTGACTACCTGCTGTCCGGGCGAGAGGCTCTCCAGCACCTCTTTTCCTATGGCTCTGACTCGGACGTGATCAACAAAGTCTTTGACTACCTTGAAATTCACATCGGCTTCGAGCAGGGCCAGCCGTATCTCCTTAAGCGCAACATCAACGTCTTCTTCTTTGAGGAGTCCTCTACCTTTTAATTTCTTGAATATGGCGTCAAGTTTGTCGCTTAGCGATTCGAACATCTGTTCCCTTTATAATAGAGTTTGTATTTCTTTTGAGAGGGTGCTTGCCAAATCAGGGACCAGTCCAATATGCGTATATCTGATATTACCCACTTTGTCGATAATGACGCTCGTCGGGATACTGATCACCTGGTATTGTCTGCTTACTTTGCCATCGTCAATCATGACAGGATAGGGGATCCCGAATTCATTTACAAAACTCTTCACTTTCGATAATGCGGTAGGCCCATCGTCCATTGCTATCCCCAGCACAACAAAGCCCTTTCCCCTATACTGTTCATAAAGAGATTTCAGTTCAGGCACCGCCATCTGACATGGAGGACACCACGACGCGAAAAATTCAACCATGACCACTTTGCCCCTGTAATCATTGAGGGCCAGCCTGTCACTTTTGATTGTGGAAAGGACAAAGGTAGGGGCACTGCCGGTTGCCACCTTTTCGGTCCTAGAACATGAAAAAAACGAAACAACAACAAATATTGCAACAAAAAAATAATAAAGCCTTTTCATTAAGTTGACAGAAGCGAGTCTATTTTGGCCTTAAGCTGGGGTTTGGGGACAGCGCCCACTACCTGGTCAACTTTCTGTCCGTCTTTGAAAAACATGACTGTAGGGATGCCCATTATCTTGTACTTGGTCGCAACCTCGGGATTTTCATCTGTATTCAACTTTCCCACTTTTATCTTACCGGCGTATTCCTTTGCCAATTCTTCAATAGCCGGAGCTATCATCCTGCAAGGACCGCACCATACCGCCCAGAAATCAACCATAACCAGTCCGCTCGACTGTAAAACTTCACTGTCCCACGCCGTACTCGTAAGATCCACAATCCCTTCAGCCATAATACCTCCCAATCTGTAACACAAAATTTAAAAAACCGTTAAAATAATTATAGTTTTTAATCGGTATTTTGTCAATTTAAGGAGGGCAGGAGAAGGGGAACACTTGTTTTTCGACGCGCTGAAACTACGTTTGTCGGCAAATCCCAACGTTTCCATAGCAGCGATACCCGACTCCATTCTCAGGTAGGGCTCGGCGTTACTCGCCCCTGTTACAGTAGACCCGTGCATCGCGTCAAAAAACAAGTGTTCCCCTTCTCCTGCCGATCCCTTCCATCATTTTTTTCCATATGGAAAAGGGTTATAATTACGCCATGCAAATCGATTCGGAGGAGATACGGTCATGAGGAATATTTCTTTAAAAAAAATCTTCTTAGCTTTCCTTAAAATCGGCGCCTTTTCCTTCGGAGGGGTTTATTCCATGCTCGCCTTTTTTGAAAAGGAGTTAGTCGAAAAACGCAAGTGGCTCACACAAGATGAATTCATTGAAGCAGTGGCTATCGGACAGATGACGCCGGGACCACCCATTGTAAATACGGGGATCTGCGTCGGATACAAGCTAAAAAAAATAAAAGGTGCTTTGACTGCGACTGTGGGGCAGTCATTCCCCGGGACTGTTCTTGCCATCATGCTCGCAATTTTCTACTTAAAAGCCAAAGACAATAATCTGTTGCATTCAATCACGAAGGGGGTGGGCGCCGCGGTGCTTGGTCTTCTACTTTCCATCATTTACAAAATGGCGGTAAAGACCATCAAAGATTACAAATCAGCCATCTTCGCGCTGTCGTCCTTTTTTGCGCTGGCATTGTTCAGGCTTAACCCCATCGGACTGATTCTGGCATCCGGCATACTCGGGCTGGCCGTTTATGGGCGGAGGAAATAAGATGATGGTCCTGCTTAAATTCTGCTGGATATTGGTTGTAGTCAATGCATTAACCATAGGTGGAGGCTTTGTCATGCTCCCTATGCTTCAAAAGGAATTCGTCGAAAAATATCACTGGATAAGCAATCAGGAATTTCTGGATGCAATCGCCATAGGACAGGTCACTCCAGGGCCTCTTACGGTAATGAACGCTTTTATCGGATACAAAATTCACGGGCTTTCAGGCGCGGTCATGGCAATGATCAGTTCTTATTTGCCATGCATTATCATTGTGACCCTGGTGGCAAAATTCTATTATGCATATAAGGATTCAATAATTGTGTTTTCCAGCTTCAGGGGCATAAAGGCAGCGGTGATCGGACTTCTCGGCGCAGTGGCCATTTCGCTGGGCCACACTTCCCTCGTGGACTTACCGACCTTCGGGATAGCCATAACCGGTTTCGCCGTCATCTCCTTTACAAGGATAGACCCTACTTTTGTAATTCTTGGCGCAGGGTTATTAGGTGCTTTGATCTATTGATCCTGGGGCTGCTGGGCCTGCTGCTGCCGGTAAAGGACCATATATTCTTTTTCGAGGTCTTCGTATTGGGCCTGCATGGCTTCGAGGTTTTTGTCCTTTTCTTCGAGTTTCTCCTGGAATTCCTTACTCCTGGCGGTCAGCATTTCTTTTTCCTGAAGTATCTCGGCATATTTTGAATCGTCAATAGCCGCTGCATCTGGACCCTTTTCCATATCCTCTTCGATGCGCTTAAACTCTTCCTCCCAGCTCTGAAACTTGTCGGTAAGCCTTTCATCTTCCCTGTTAATAATAGTTATGAATTTTTCCACCTCGCGGTTACTTTCTTCTAACGAGGACACGACCTCTGCAAACCCTTCACTTTCAGCGCCGCCCTTGATAAGGTCCTTTATCTTGTCCTGCAGTCCGTTGTTTTCCTCTTGCAGTAAGGCCAACCGTTTTCTGGCTCCATCAAACACATCCTTGTAGCACATTAGTTCCAGAATAGTGCTTTTCTGAGAATTCACCATGCGCTGCAGCCGTCTGAGCTGACCAGGCATCGCCCCGCCTTCACTCTCCTCGGGCTGCCCGGACTCAATAAACTCCGCCACGCCGGAATCCTGAAGCGGCTGCTGCTCCTGCTCCATCAGGTTTTCTGGCAGGTTTTCAGCAAGAGCTGATTCACTTGACGCAGGACGGTCAAGAGTCTCCACGCTTATTTCGCTCTTAAGGTCATTTAACTTTCTCAATGTTTTCTGGTAAAGGTCTTTATGTTTCCTGTTCCTAATAAACAGAAAGATTGCGAGCACAAACAATATAAGGGCAAGCTCTATCAGCAATAAAAAATAAAGTGGATCAATCTTCACCATTTACATTATGCCCCGTTCCGCTCATTATTTTTTCGAGGCCCTCCCTTTTTTATTTGTTTTCCTGTTATTCCTGCCATCCTTAATTTTCTTAATCACAAAAAGGGCTCCGGCCGCCGCAAGAAGCACTGCGTTTATAATGCCGAACTTTATCAGGACCGGTCCCCACGTATTGACAGGCACTGAAGCCTTCTTATTTAATGCAGGTACCTGGGGATTCTTCTCCGCGGCCGGCGGCGCAGGCGCATGCTCCACCGCCTTAAACTGGATCGTCTTCGTGCGCTTGAATGTCTTGCCCTGAGCCATAAGAGTGAGTGCATAATCACCTGTTTGCGGGACAACAAATTCAAAAGAAAATACTCCCCCCTGCGGTTGACCGCCGGCATGAAGCTCGATTTTAGATGACTTGCCGTCAGGTCCTGCAAGGACCGCAGAGAATACCACCTGATCAAGAATGTCCCTTTCTTTCAGTATGCCGCCATCCTTCTCAAGCCATACATCGCCCCTCACTTTTTCATTTTTATTCACAAAATTAGTATTGAACGAAGTTTTGAGGCTAAGATTAGTTATAACGAATACCTTGTTGCCTTGTTTCGTACTCAGGTTAACTTGCCACTTTCCAGGTACAGGGTCACTGACTGTTATCAAATCAAAAATGTTTGTCTGGTACCATTGTATGTTCTGACCAAATTTTGCCGGGGTGTTTTTCTTCCCCGACGGGTCCACCAATGTTGTCATAGTGCCGGCCTTCTTACTTATGAAAACTATCGCCTCTTTTATATCCTTATCAATGCTGAATGAATTTCCATCAAAAGGGACCTCGTCAGGAGATTTGATTTTCTCGAACATCGACGCGAATATGATATGTATGTCCTGGTCAGTAAGTGCGAGTTTGAAGAACCCCCCTCCGGCCCTTGCCAGGTCATCAAGGAACTTTGCATCTGCTTGATCGCTGAACGCTATTGTTGAGAGCGTAATACCGGACTTCACCAGTTTAGGAAGCAATGCGGAAAGGCTGCTGAGTGCCTCGGCTTCTTTCTCTTTTGAACCGAGTGTAAGCTTCCCGTCCGACAAAAGGAGCAATACTTTCTTGCTGCTTTGAGACGTTTTCAGCTCATCGAATCCCATTTTTACGCCATCGTAAATATTAGTAGAAAACTCCCTTGATGATATCTTGTTTATCGCGCTTGTGAACCTACCATAACTTTCTTTGCTGCAACGGGTAAGCGGCAGCAGCAGCTTTGCAGAATCGCCGAAACTCACAACGCCGGCGCGGTCATCGCTGCTTAGAAGTGATATAAAAAGTTCCGCCGCCGTCTTCCTGTAATCATGGGGATCGGTCTTCCTCATGCTACCGGAGCTGTCGATAAGCAGCATTATGTCCGCCCCTTTGCTTTGCCCGGAGTGCACCGCTTCGCGGTCAGCCGGTTGTGCGCTTTTTTCCACAGAGGGTTTGTCGCCGGAAAATGAGAGTGGTGTGAGTCCAAAAAAGACTAAGACAGCAAACAATACTCCCAATCTTTTCATCTGCTCCCCGTTATGCTTTTTTACTATGCATTATTAATTATCGGTTTTTTTCTGTATAACTATAGCACACAACTATTTGTGGAAAAAAGCCCCTGTCCTCAAAACGACTAGGTCGAGGTGCGGGGTTAGATGCCGAGCCTGCCGCCTCTCGGTATGATAGCTATTCCTGAGGCCTGATCTAAATGACAGCGGAAGCGGTCTTTGTCAGGATCGAATCCAATCAGCCTCACGTACTTTGATTACATTTAACTTGTCCACTATTACCTTGTGGAGGCGACACCCTTTGTTGATGGTTACCTGGTCCATAATAATGCACCCATCTATGACTGTGTCATCCTCTATAGTCACACCGCAGTGGATGATGGAATTTTGTATTTTAGCTTTTTTGATAACAGATCCTTCGGCAATGAGGCTGTTCTTTATTCGGGCGTCATATATCTTGGTAGGAGGTCCTTCGAACGCCGAGGGATGGATCGGCCATCGGGAGTTATGAGTATCAAAGGACGGTGTATCGCTAAGCAAATCCATGTGGGCATCATAATATGAGGCTATAGACCCGACATCACGCCAGTAGCCCTGTTCCTCGTAAGGTTTCGTGCCTGGGATTACATTGGTCCCAAAATCATAAGCAAAAACTTTTCCCGTGTCTATCAGATTGGGTATGATATGGGCGCCAAAATCATGTTCTCTTTTTCTCTCAGCTTTCATAAGGACATCGCCGAGAACATCGGTTCTGAATATGTAATTGCCCATGGATACAAAGGCCCGAAAAGGATCGCCAGGCATGGGTTTAGGATTTTTAGGCTTCTCCTGGAACCCGGTAATGCGTTTTTCGCTGTCCGTCACGATTACTCCGAAGTCCGACGCCTGTTCGAGCGGTACGGGACGGGCAGCGACCGTAACATAGGCGTCGTTCTCCAGGTGGAAGTCGATCATCTGCCTTATATCCATCCTGTAAATGTGGTCGGCGCCGAAAATGATCACATGGTCGGTATGGTGGTCCTTTATAAGGTTAATGTTTTGATAAACCGCATCGGAGGTGCCCTGGAACCACTCTGGTCCCTTACTCATCTGGGCTGGAACAACTGCTATAAAATGGTCAGTCACAACAGAGGAGAAACTCCAGTTCTTCCTGATATGCTCGATGAGGGATTGGGATTTGTATTGCACAAGGAGATAGATTGAATAGATATGAGAGTTAATCATGTTGCTCAGCACGAAGTCAACAATACGGTATCTGCCTCCGAACGGGACCGCCGGCTTCGAGCGAAAAACGGTAAGCGGAAAAAGCCGCTCGCCTTTCCCGCCTGCCAGAACCAATGCAAGAACCTTTGGATGCGCCATTCAGCCCTCCCCTTTTCTAATACCTTGCACGTACTTGTATATTTACAGTTTATCAATGTCTGTGGAGAAGTCAATCAAAAGAACTAAAATGTCAAGGCAGAAAGAAGGCCGAGGCGAGGCAGATTCATTCCCATGGATAATGAAAATCCGCTTTCTGCAATTAAGATTTTACCATCTTCCAACGTATTCAGACTCTGTTATAATTTCAATTAATACAACTTGCAATGCGGGATGGACATCAGACGCCTTGTCAACTGGGTTTATATGAGACAGTGTATGTCGTTTATAGTTTCCACGAGCGTACTGCTCGCAGCATTTGCCTATGCCGCGGGTCCGGACGATATTCTGGGGTTGTGGAATACCGAGGAAAAAGACGCAAAAATTGAAATCTTTAAATGCGGCGCAAAATACTGCGGCAAGATCGCCTGGCTGAAGGAACCTGTTTATCCTGCCGGTTCAAAAGAAGGGGCGCCGGGTACGCCGATACTGGATCACAACAATCCGAACCCTGAATTGAGAAAAAGACCTCTGATTGGGACACGGATCCTTAATGACTTTGTGTTCGCCGGCGATAATTTGTGGGAGAACGGTAAAATATACAACTCGGACAACGGCAAGATGTACAGAGGCAGAATTACACTCAATTCACCCGATCAATTAAATGTGAGGGGCTTCATCGGCATCCCTCTCTTAGGAGGGTCAACGACTTGGACGCGCGTGATGGCTGGAACGAAATAGTATCCCTGGTCAGAGTTGAAAATGGCGGAGAGGCAGGGATTCGAACCCTGGGTGAGATATAATCCCACAACGGTTTTCGAGACCGCCCCGTTCAACCGCTCCGGCACCTCTCCATAAGATAAATATTATAATCAATTAGTTGTTTAAAGAGCTACCCACACCTATGAAAAACATTCCGTGAATTAGGGCAATTAGCCGGTGTTGTCTCCTTGTCGCCCCCTTGAGTTATAATAATATTATCAGCGAAGAGAAAAACCTGGATGTTAAGGAGAAGAGTATTTGGAGAATAAGATTCCTGATGATCAGTCTCAAAAAAAGGAAGAGGTTGAGCTGCTCGATTCCCTAAAAGAGAGGAACAGAAAATGGCGCTGCCTGGGAGCTGATTGTACAGACTCTTGTTGCTTTATGTTCCTGGAAGCCGTAATTTTTATAAAAGAGATACCTCGCCTTTCGCAGTATTTCCCTCTTTCTTTTAACATATTGAATCTGCCTGACGGAAAAACTGAGAGTTCCCTCAGCATCTTCCTGAAAACGCCGTTGGAGATATCTCACTGCGTCTACTTGCGCGAAGGGGAAGGATGCATTCTCGGCGAAGAAAGACCTTTAGTGTGCAAGCAACGCCCCTTTTGCATGGTAAAGGACCTTGAGGGCGGGTATAAAGTGGCGGTAAAACCTTCCTGCCCTGGATTTTCCGGGGAATCCGGACATACCATTCTAATGCCGGACGGTACCATAAACTCCCATATTTTTAGTGACTGTGTCGTCCCTGCTATAAGCGTAGCGGAGATGGCTGAAGAAACTCAGGAATTTGTACAAACGCTGCTAAAGCATGATTTGATTGCCGCGGGCTGCTGCGAACACCGGGGGCAAAAGGTTTACATGCACCTTATAGATGCTCAAAAAGTACTTGCCCTGCCAAGGGATGTCCATGACAGCTTACAGGAAAAGGGCTATATAGACCTCATTCTGGCTCATATAAAGTCTATAGTGCACATGCGAAGATTCATCGATATTTATGTTGACAGTAAAAGATAATCAACAGAATAATTATTGGAATTATTTCCTCAAATGGGAAAAAAGTATCTTAAAAAAGGAATGATAAAGGAAAGAAAGGCCAGTTGCTAACTGCAGCAAAAGACCACTGGATCACTTCTTTAGTGCGCCATTTTACTTATTGGTCTGAATAATTCCAGCCCAACTCGACTCATATCCTACTATGTCTCCGCCTTTACCATCATCGAGAAACGAGTAACTCTCAGCCAGCCCTTTTATTATGGTGCGTTTCTCCTCGGGTGAAAACGTTTTGTAAAGGGGGGATTCCCTCAGGATAGAGACGATTGCTTTTAACAGTTGCCGACTCATATCTGACACCTCCTTGCTTTTGAACCTGCAATTTAGATGCCAGAGGATCGAGAATCCTGAACTTTAGTCCTACTTATATCCCTCTTTGACCATATCAAGGTATTGAATAAACTGTTCAGGCTCTATAGAATCAGCGAAGCAAAGCTTTTTCCCGCCCGGACCTTTAAAAAGTTTACCGTTCTGGTCAAGAAATATGAGGAGACAGTCATTCTTGAAATCATACTGGTTGCCAAAGGCCGTTTCCTCAGCTGAAAGCTTTTTGGTGAGATCAACGCGCACAGGGACAAAATCATCAGATATTTTCTTAGCTATGGAAGGATTATCATACACGTGCTTCTGCAGAAACTCGCAGCGAGAGCATCCCTTGCCGTAGAAAAAGTCTACTATGACAGGCTTATGCTGACTCGCACCCATCTTCAGGCCCTCATCCAACGTATACCAGTGTATTTCAGCAACAGCCGGCGCAGCAATAAGAAGCAGACAAATCAAAGCAGCAAATATTACACCCCGTTTATCCATCACAGCACCCCCATTTATCGAGCTTCTGCGATATTATAACACGTTACGGTCTAACCGACATAATTCATAAATTATGCGGTATGAAGTAAATAGATGATAAGAAATACTGCGATGGCTAGGAGAGTGAGTGTTACCATTATATCAAGCAGCGAAGAAGGCTGGTAAGTATCTGTATCAATCTGTTTTTGCACTTTTAGGTACCTCACAAAGGCAAGCACCCCCATCAATGCCCCAAACCCAACGAGAGTGCCCCCGAATAAGGAAGAATATCCCGGTGCCATTGCAAGCGGCTGCTTTCCGAGTATGAAGTATAACTGCCTTAAAAAAAGAGCAAACTTCTCCACAACAAAACCGAACGCCATTATCCCTATACTGGTCCTTACCCAAGCCAGGAAGGTGCGCTCATTAGCCATATGCACGCGGCGATTACGGACCTTGGATGTCTGTTTGTCCTCTGCGCTCATCTCTACGATACCGGAGTTCCCAGGTCAAATACTTTTGCCGAAAGCACCTTTCCCACAATCACGCCTAAGACCGCTCCTGCGGCAATATCGGATGGGAAATGAGAAAGGTCTACAACTCTCATCATGCTTATTATAGCAGCAATACAATAGAAAATAGCCTTATATCGCGGGAATTGCTGCGCCAGAATAAATGCAAAACAGAAGACAACCGCCGAATGTCCGGATGGGAAGGAATCATAGCCTCCCTTAAGTGATGGACCTATTATAATAAGGCTTTCCGTAATGCGGGGCCGTGCCCGTCCGATCAGGTGCTTGAGGAGCTGTACGGAAAGTCCTGCAGCAAAAAAACTCAGCATCAGCGCTTTACCTGTATAGCACAGGCCGGGGCTGAACTTTTTTCCAATAACAAAAATAAGACCTGCTGCAACGAGCAATGTTGTGCCATGGCCTATAAAATTTATGAAAGGATCAAGCTTCCTGGCCAGCATGTATAAAGCAGACCGACTCTGATCGAGGTGCTTCATCCATACCATGACCGCCTTGTCCTGGAAGGCAAAGAACAAGATGAAAAACAGACCTGCCAACAATAATTCCTTATTTTTTTTCAAAAAGTCCATATTGGGAGTCCATCTCCAAAACATTGAAACCGAGGGATTCCATTTTCCCTCTGTCCTTTGTCTTTGCAATAACAAGCGCATGATGCGGTGCTGCATCCATAAGCGCTTTCAGCTCGTTTTCACTGCCGGCATGAATAATCTTATGCCCAGAATAAAAAACAACGCTCGGCTTGTTTATGGCGTATGTAATAACGGGCTCATAAGGAGGTAGTTTTTCTTTAGCATATAAGCTATACCTGTACAATGTCCCCTGAAGATAATCGCCCGTAGCCGGCAGCGCTTTCACTAACAGTACCACTATGAGGAGTCCCGTAAGGCAGAACAGGACTGGATACGGTCTTTTATTGCGGATGACTGCGTATAAATCAGCCAGTATAAAAGCAGCCATAACCCCGACGGAGATAATGAGCCATCCGTCTCCCGCGATTCCGTATCTGATCAGGTATGACCTTGAAACCACCAGGCCGCAGCCCAGCGCTGCTGCGAGGAGCGCCATGAGCAGATAGGCGAAGCGGTGCCAGTTCTTTTCCCCTTCAGTCATCCCGGAAGCAATCAGTATAACTGCAGCAGGAACGGCGGGGAGAATATAATTAGGCAGCTTCGTTGTGGATAATGAAAAAAAGACTACAACAAATGCCGCCCAGATAAAGGCAAACAGATTGAGCCTGTCCTTCTCTCTGAAAACAGCCCGGATTCCAGCTGGAAGGAAAGCCGCCCAGGGGAAAAGCCCGATCAGCAAAACAGGGATGTAATAGTAGAGCGGCCCGCTGTGGCCTGATACAACCCCGACGTATCGTTTAAAATGGTGTTTTATGAAAAATTGATCGATAAATTCCTTCCCGTTAATGGAGACCTGAGCAAAATACCAGGGGGCCGACAGAATGAGGAAGATAAGAATACCTTTGACGGTGACTATATTTCTGAGACCGCCCTTTCCTTCAACGGCATAAAGATAAATAAGGGCTATACTAAAAGGGAAGACTATTCCTATTAATCCCTTGGTAAGAAAGGCTAGCGCTGAAAAAGCGTAAAACCCGCAGAGATACCTGGAAGCCTTTACCGGAGCAATACTACGGTATGTAGTGGACAGGTAGAACGAAAACAGCGAGGCGCAGATGAACAGAGTCAAAGACATATCAGTCACGGCAGCGCGCGAATAAATAAAGAAGTAGATCGACAGCACGAATGAGAGTGCCGCATAAAAAGCCCTCTTCTCCCCATGTGAGTGCCTTACAAATAAAAAAAGCGCCAATGCGAGACATACGGCGGCAAGAGCGGAAGGGAAGCGCGCAGCAAAGTTGTTGATCCCGAAAGCCATGTATGATGCAGCCATAAGCCAGTAAAAAAGAATCGGCTTATCATAGCGGTTTTCTCCATTGTAGGTCGGAGTTATAAAGTCGCCGCTCTGTACCATTTCTTTGGTCGCGGCTGAGAAGACCGCCTCATCGACGTCAAAGAGTTTAACAAACCCGAGTCTGAAAAAAGACAGGGAAAGCGCTACGATCACCAGCAGCAGGACATATTTGGTCATTAACTTTAAATGGCTCTGTTCCAAGGTGCTAATCTAGGGGGGTGCCATCTCTCAAGTCTTCATATAACTGCATGAGGTTGGGCAATTCCTTCGCTGCCATGGCCTTCATCCCGCTTCTTGGATGTTCGTTAAGTATACCGGTAATCATATAGGGTATGTGGTATCCCCATTCAACCTCAGCCTTCAACGGGATGAATAATTCCTGGATAACCTCCAGGACAGGTCCTAAGTCGAATTTCGGGTTCTTGAGGAAACTGAGCAGGAGTTCGAGAGGGCAGTTACCGGCGCCCCTTCCCATGCCGTAGATCGTAGCATCAATCCGGTTGATTCCCGCAATAATCGCCTCTATGGTATTGGCAAAGCCTAGCTGCTGGTTGTTGTGGGTATGAATGCCGAGTTCCTTCCCCGGCATGGCTTCAAAGTATTTCTTGGCGAAAAAATGGATCTGCTCTGAATACATGGCGCCAAAACTGTCTACAAGATAAATAACAGGCACGCTGCTCTTCGAGAGGTCGTCTAGGGCCTCATCCAGGTCACGTTCGATAACCTTTGAGACGGCCATAAGGTTAATTGTCACTTCGTAGCCCTTGTCCTGGCAATGATGGGCAAGACTGATCCCCTTGTCTGTCTCGTGGGCGTAGCAGGCAACTCTGATCATGTCCAGTACGCTATCGCTTTTGGGCGGGATGTCGGCGGCATCTATCCTGCCGATGTCAGCCATCGCTGAAAGCTTCATGCTGCCGTTCTTTTCCCCTATCGCCCGCCTTATGTCATCATCGGTGCAGAATTTCCATGCCCCGTTTTCAGCCCGGGAGAAATATTTCTCAGATGATTTATAGCCTATTTCCATGTAATCGACACCTGCCCGTGAAAGGGCCTGAAAGACCTTTTTCACAAAGTCATCACCGAACTGCCATTTATTGATCAATCCGCCATCGCGGATGGTGCAGTCCAGGACCTTTATCTGTGGACGATACATAATGAAGCCTCCCTGTAAAATAAGATTTTGGATGTTGAATTTTGAATGATAAATTATAGCTGTTTGATTAATTCAACATTCAGAATTCAACATTCAACATTTATTGTGTCGCCCGCCATTTGTCCCTCCTGAGGACAAATTCCCTCGCAAGCCCGGCTATAGAAGCCCAGTCCTCCGCTGCCACAAATTCGCGTCGCAGTACTGAGGACCCGACAAGGATGCAGGAGGCTCTCGCTTCGAGATACTTCTCGAAATTTTCGAAGTTGACGCCCCCGCACAGCATATATTTTATAAAGGGCAACGGACCCCTTATAGTTTTAAGGAAATCCAGGCCGCCGATCTCCACAAAAGGGAACAGCTTGATTATATCGCCACCCGCCTTATACGCACTGTAAATCTCGGTGGGGGTACATGCACCTGGAATTGAAACAACCCCCTCCTTCTTTGTAAACTTTATCACGCTTTCATCCGCATTCGGGCTGACAATGTATGCCGCACCTGCCTTCAGCGCACGTTTAGCTTCGCTGATGCTTAGTACAGTGCCTGCGCCTATCACCGCATCTTTTCTTCGACTGAGTTCCGCTATTACACCTTCAGCGTCAGGTACGGAAAAGGTGATTTCTACAAAACGAAACCCTCCGTTAATGCACGCCTCTGCAACTCTCAGGGCCTTCTCAGGCGTGTCGGTCCGTATAGGTGACATCAGTTGATGCAGTTCTATCTCGGCAATAAGGGAATCACTATTAATTTCGGACACCCTTATATATTAACATTTTCATACTTGTTAAACTCTCTCACCCTGAAATGAAGATGTGTCATGCTTCGGCCATGATTACGGTGCACATCAGGGCCGACGCCCAGATGGTATCTGAACGAGAAAGCTGATATTCGCAGGTCGAATCGAAAAACAGGTCCACCTTTGCAGGGAACTCCTCATCTTCGAGCCACAACACCAGTGTTATCGGTACCCGCGGCAGCGGGTAGAGCCTGAGGCAGGCATCCCCATAGCCGGTGACAACCTCCGCGCCCATGGCCTTGCCCCGCTCTAAGAATCCCTCTTTATCTTTACCATATCTGGCTGCGATGGCATCAAGCGGAAGCACATGGGTGCCGGCTGAAAAACGGTGGCCTCCCTTGACATCAACCGGCCTGATGAGCCTCCCGGTCGCAGGGATATCTTTGGCGCTAGCCATATAGCACAGCACCGTAAGCCGGAAAAATGTTTTCAGCTTGTCCATAAAAATCGCTCCCTTATCTGACGGACAAGCAATTCTCATCTCGCAGGGGTCGACATGGAAATCTATGCCGAAGCAGCGCAGTATATAGGCCCCTGCCTTTTCATCATAGACCGCGGCTGTCCGCCCGCTCACATCTTCGCGGGAAAGCCCGCAGACCTCGTCCCACGCCTTCCCCTCACCAACATCAATCTTGATTGGTACAATATCCATAACTTTTCATTTTACCTTCAAAAAGAAAAAAAATCCAGTTCATGAACAATATAATTACACGCCTCTAATGATTTGCCTTTTCTATTCATCTGAAGCCCATGTAATATGTGGGTAAAGAGAAACTTATCGATGCCTCAAAGACGTTGGTTACGAATGGAATAAAATAGTTATTAAAACTGGAAACTACTGTTGATTTGCAGGAAGGAGTTTCCCATTACAGTCGCTTATGGTAATATGTTAAACAGGCCTCTCGATGGATTCTTGAAATCTGGAATGAGCAATTGATATAGCTTCAAGGAAAATCAAGACTTGCTGTTAAATGGATTGTTTGTGGCATAAAGACTGCATTGGGGCAGACTCAAGCCAGATTAGCCATGTGCTTCATCTGGCGGCTATGCAGCTTACTTCACAGCCTAGAATACTGCAAGGAGTCGAACAATGACAAACACTTTAGAAACGGCACTCGAAAAAGTTCAAGAAGGTCATGGACAGGGCGGCGTATTAGACCAGATCGATAAGATATTTCGCAAGCAGCAAAGAATCAATTTGTTTGAAAAATTAGAAGCGATCGATAATCATGAGGTATATAATTACCCTGTTATTCTTTATAAGAGCATTCTGTCAAACGGAAAAAAGCAGCCTGCCTTATTGCGCTTTTATCTTCCGTCCTGGAAAGATCACGATGCGATCTTTTGGCAAGCGCTCGGTGATTATGTCATCCTCGCTTTGCACCGAGTTACGGATATCGAGTTTGACAGTGCCAGAGGCCGGCTGAAGATGAAATATTTTCCCAAGGTAAAAGGTCGGATAAAACATCCGGAAGACATCAGGGGGATTATCCAGAAAATTGCTTATCTTGTGGATACCGAAGGGTTACCGACAGACTTCACTCGTTTTCGGCGCATGACAGAACGACGTGACAGTTTGGGCGAAATGAGCAAAGAACAGGCCGCACTTATCGGCGTAGCATTAAAGCTTATCCAAATTCCTTAGTATCAATTTCCTATTGAAATCTCCATGGACGAGAAGTACAGCACAGGTCTCGATTTGCAGGAAGCAGTTGTTGCCCGAAGTCCTCATCGCTAAAGTGTTTGTTAGCGGGGCTGTACTTCTCGTCCTCAAGTTTTTCCGAAGGTGTTTTATTCTGGTTGCACTGTTGATGACGTTTTGGTTTCCTATTAGGATTGATAAGTCGGTGAAGCCAGGAAAGATCACTTCCAGAAATTTCATTAAGAGTAATTAGATAAAAGAAAGGCCCGGTGTTGAGAGCGCGTCTTTCCTAATAACATTTCTTTTTTAAGCGAGAACGGTTTCAGGCTATAGATCGAACAGCCTGCTGCAGACGAGCAGTGTCATGATGACAAAAAGATAGGCGTTCAGTTTTCCAAAGAGGAAGGCGCGGGCATTCCTGCTCCTTTCCCCATTTAAAAGCATTACGGCGCTGCCGGACATCCATAACGCCGAGACAAGCAGCGCAATGCGAATGAGAGGCGCAATGACCGCCAAATAAAGAGAGAATATCAGGCAGATTACAGCAGTGCAGAGTGTCCAGACAAAAGTAGCCCTTATGATCTGCCGCCTGCTCCATATGCGTGTCAGCGACGGCAAACCGGCTTTTTCATATTCCCCGCCGTATTCGAGATACAATAACCAGGAGTGAGGGACCTGCCAGATAAAAAAACAGAGACAAAGCGCGCCAAGTGCCGGTGAAAAAAACATTCCTCCGCCGCTTATCCATCCTATAGCAGGAGGCACCGCCCCGGTTAGCGCGCCCGGAATTATCGAAAAAGCGCTTATCTTCTTGAGGTACACGTAAACTCCGTTATACCAGATAGCAGCAAAAAGCCCAAGGAGCAAGACTTCTATGCCGCTGAATGCAAGGAGTACGGCGCTTCCAGTGCACATTAATAAAAGAGAAAAGACCAATGCATGCCCGGGTCTTATCCTGCCCGAAGGGATAGGCCGGTCCCAGGTCCTCGGCATGAGCCGGTCCGTGTCCCTTTCCTGATAATGGTTCATGGCGCAGGAACCGGAGGCCAGGAAAAAAACACCGGCAGTTACAAGTGCGCACTGCATTGTAAAGCCGCCGGATGCAAGCACAAAGCAGGCAGAAGCAGACAGAGCAGAAAAAAAAGAAATCCGTATCTTGGAAAGTTCCGAGTAAGAATGGAGCTTCGCCAAAGTGGTACTCACTTCAATTCCTTCAGAGCCACAATGATTGAGTCGAGTTCCTCCGGTGTCACCGGCAGCTTAGGCATTATATTGGGATACCCTTTCACCAGATCAGCGCCGGGTTGAAGGACAGCCTTTCTTAGAAAGGCTTCGTCAACAGTAAGTTCATGCTCCCTGCCGTCGGTGATGACTGTTTCCTTCCTGCCGAATATCCCCTTAAATGTCGGACCTATTTTCTTCGTGCCGTCGGTAGTATGGCAGCCCAAGCATCCCTTGTCCTGCAACAAGTGCAAGCCCTTGTTCTCTTTCCCGGCGGGCGCGGCGCTGGCATACCATTTGTCAAACGCATCCTGAGCCATAACGACCACCTTTGACAGCATATGAGAATGTCCGGTCCCGCAATATTCGGTGCAATAAATATCATATGATCCAAGTTGATTTGCTTTAAACCATAAGTGCGTCTTCATACCAGGCACCGCATCCTCTTTTATTTTGAAAGCCGGGATATAAAGACTGTGGATCACGTCAGCAGAGGTCAGAATCAACTCAACCGGTTTACCGACAGGCACATTGAGCACATCATTCTGTTTTCCGTTCTTGTATTCAAACCGCCAGGACCACTGCATGCCGGTGACTTTAACGGGCATGGCGTCTTTCGGCGCATTGCGCAAATAGGAAAAATTAGTCCATCCAATATAAAACATGACGAGCACCAGAATTACCGGGATAATCGTCAGGATTATCTCTGTGGCGACATTTCCTTCGAGCTGTTCAGCGTGGGGATGTCTTTTCGCATTATACCTGATAAGGGAATACAGCATGAAGGAAGTGATCAGCACAAGAAGGACCACAGACATCCCCGTTATGTATAGGAAAGCAAGATCTATCTCTCCAGCGGTATTTGAAATTTCCGATAGCATAGTCAACTCTTAGGCGCGCTGCATCGCTGAGCGCTGAACGCAATAAAATTATTTTTCATCATCAGTATCTGTACCATACATCCACAAACGTAAGCCCTATCATGAACGTCAAAGTAAAAACCGTGAGCAAAATTACAGCCCTGAGAAAAGCCCCTTCATAACGGACATGCATGAAAAACATGAGGACGAGCAGGGCCTTTATGGACGCGATAGCAAGACAGATCAGCACGCTGAAACTCGTGAAATTCATTCTTCCAACCGCGATGGTAAGGCCGGTCAGAAACAAAAGACCCGCCCATATGAATGCATATGTTTTGTAACTCGTTATATGAGTGCGTGCATCTTCCATGTCAAAAATCCAAGGTTGAGGTCAAGGTTAAGGTTAAGCAAACGAACAGCGAAAAAAACATATTTATCCTTTTATACATAATTACAATGTCCTTTGCCTTTGCCTTTGCCTTAACCTTAGCCTTAACCTGTATTTTTTTAAGTGACCAGATAAAAGAGCGGAAAAAGGTAAATCCAGACTATGTCCACAAAATGCCAGTATAGCCCGGTATTTTCAAGCTTTATGAATGACCCGCTGTTGATTGCCCCGCTCCGGGTCAAAAAAAACATCACACTTATAATACCTATGCCGACAATGACATGAAATGCATGTATGCCGGTCATAACGTAATAAAGGCCGTAGAAGAGTATCTCGCCCTTTTTCTTCTGCATCATCAAAGATGAGCCGGGATAAATGCCCCGTACTATCTTGTCGCTCCATTCAATATATTTGTTAACCAGAAAAATACATCCCATCGCAATGGTGCCTGCCTGGAGCCATGAAGACAGCAAATTGTTTCCTTTTCTGACTGCGCTGATAGAAAGTGCCATAGTAAAGCTGCTGGTAATAAGAATGATCGTGTTCAACGAACCGATTACAATATTTTCATCGAGCGCAGCAATATGAAAGTCAGCGGGATATTTAAAACGGTAAACAGAATACAACAGGAACAACCCTCCAAAAAAAATCAGTTCGGTCATAAGAAAAAACCACATGCCGAACTTTGCACCCGTATACCCGGTGTGCTTCTCTTCGGTGCTGCTCTCTATCGTTACTTTATCAGTCATAATTATTCAAATGAATATGGTCCACGCGTTATCACAGGCATCTTCCCGAAGTTTTCGTGGGGAGGAGGAGAAGGCACCTGCCATTCCAGCGTCGAACCTCCCCACGGGTTGTCAGGGGCCTTAGGCCCCTTGTAAAAGGCGACTATCAGGTTTCTGAAAATGATTATGAGTCCGGCCGCCAATATCCATGATCCGATTGTCGCAGCCAGTCTGCCCGGGAAAAAATTGCGGAGGATAATCGAAATAGCGGCGCGGCATCCCGTTGTAGCCGAGAATAAACATGCTGAGATAGAGGATGTTGAATCCTATGAAGAACACCAGACAGCCTATCTTTGCAGGACGCTCCCGGTACATCCTGCCAAACATCTTCGGAAACCAGTAATGCAGCGCACCCAAAAAAGAAAACCCCATGCCTCCGAACATTACATAGTGGAAATGGGCCACAATCCAATAGGTGCTGTGCAGGTGCAGGTTTGTCGAAACCGCGCTCTGTATGAGGCCTGTGAGACCTCCGATGGAAAACAGGAAGATGAAAGACAGTGCATACAGCATGGGGGTGTCGAGCCTGATGGACCCCTTATACAGCGTGCCGACCCAATTAAATACCTTCATTCCGCTCGGCACGGCAACAAGAAATGTGAAGAATGAGAAAACAACCCTCGCCGTATCGCTCATGCCGCTCGTAAACATATGATGCCCCCAGACAAGATAACCCACGGCAGCAATAGCAATGGCCGAGTACGCAACTGCCCTGTAACCGAAAATGACCTTCCGGGAAAATACCGGGACTATCTCTGAAATAACTCCCATGGCCGGCAGCACCATGATATAAACTGCAGGGTGGGAATATATCCAAAACATGTGCTCGAAAAGCACTGGGTCCCCTCCCTTGGCAGGATCGAAGAACCCGATTCCGAAGAACCGCTCAAGAATAATGAGAAGGAGAGCAATGGCTATTGTGGGAGTGGCCAATAACTGGACCCAGCCCGTAGCATAGAGCGTCCAAACAAAGAGGGGCATCCTGTGCCAGGTCATGCCCGGTGCCCTTAGGCGATGAATGGTGGTGATAAAGTTCAGGCCGGTCAAAATAGATGAAAACCCGAGTATAAAAACTCCGAGCACGGCCATAGATACATTTGTTCTTGTCTGGATGCTGTAAGGCGCGTAGAACGTCCATCCTGTATCGAGCGGCCCGCCGCCGAAAAAAAGCGACGCGATAACAACAACCGCTCCGGTAACGTAAAGCCACCATGACAAACGGTTTATCCTAGGGAATGCCACGTCACGGGCGCCGATGAGGAGCGGAAGGAAGAAATTCCCGAACGACGCCGGTATCCCCGGTATGATAAAAAGAAAAATCATTATTATGCCGTGTATGGTAAACAGTCTGTTATAGTTGTGGGCCTGGACAAACGTGCCGGGCGAGATGAGATTAAGCCTAATCAGCACGCCCAGCGACACGCCGATAGAAAAAAACACAAGCAGCGCTGTCAGATACATGATACCGAGCCTTTTATGATCGGTGGACATCATCCATGCCGCAAGACCGCGCCTCTGCCCGAGATCAGCGTAGAATGTATCCATTATTTGTCCCTCTTCAGAGCATTTCCGGCAGACACCAGGTAAATAAAGAAAGACAGGACACAAAATGCAATGACAGCGCCGGATATTTTCAATATGTTAAAAAAGGTCTCCTGCCCTTTGGGTTCATGTGGGAAGCAATATGCCACCGCCCTCTGAACACTGAATCCGGTCTTCTCTTTTGCCGCATCCGCAATAGCAAGGGTCAGGTCGAAGGGTTGAAACGCAAGCGGGTGAGGCAAAGAGAAGTTGATATCGCTCACAGGATAAACGTAGCGGACGATTTTCCCTTTGGGAGATACCACAACAAGGGCTGCCGGATGCGAAAAACCGTGGATATCATCCTTTCTTATCGCAAACCCTGCGGCATCGAGGACCAGTTTGATGTTGTCACTCGTTCCGGTCAAAAACCTCCACGCGTCTTCGGGGAACGACGGTCCGATGAAATTGATGTAATTCCTTTTCGCATCACGGGCAGTTTTGGGAGTATCTTCCGGATCAAAACTGATGGTAATCAAGGAATAGTCTTTGCCCGGAACATATTTCAATGCTCCGGTTATAGCTGCTATCGCTCCAAGCAACTGCGGGCAGATGCGGTCGCAACTGTAATAGACAAGACTCAGGACAACCGGCCTGTTGACCAGTTGTCTAAGTGTTGTCATGTTGCCCTGCTCATCATAAAAAACTGCGTCGAGCGGAATGTTCTGTCCGAGCCGCTCGTTCACCCCGATGTCACCTGAAGAGACGGAACGTCCTGAAGGCAATTCCTCGCGGCCCTGCGCTTCCGGCAGAAGCAACAGCGGAAAAGAAAAACAGACTGCGACGAACATTAAGACAAGGCGTTTCATGCAGTGACTATTTAAAAGTCTTCAATATAAATTCCGCAATCTTCTTTGCCTCGGCGTCAGGAATCGTTTTCTTGTCAAACTTTGTCATGCCGGGTCCGGGGTTCCGCATTTTGCCCATGATGTCAGCAGCGGTCTTTACATTATATTTCTCGCGGTCGGCCTTGCGCAGTGTTTTCTCGGGATTAACAATATTGCCGCCGTCAGGATGGCAGACGGCACAGTGCTCGTTGAACTCAGCCTGTCCTGATTTGTCTTTTCCAGCTGCTCCAGCAGGATTATGCAAGCCATACAGAAAAACCATTGATGCGGCCGCAATTAGTGCAAATACAAATCTCATTTTGATTACCTCCTGATAACCGTTTTATTTTCCTGTTCCGTACTGCGTCGCCAAATAGTTAATAATAATTATTGCATCTTTATCATTAATAGGCGCTCCAAAAGTCTTTATCATCTTGTTTACAGTAACCGTCCACTGTGCCCGTGAGAAGTTAGGCTGCATAGTAATATAATCGAGGCTGTGGCACATGATACAGTAGATATCCATCGTCTCCTTGCCTTCACCCGGCTTCAGGTCTGTAGTAATATTCGGCAATTTAATGGAGTGTACATTGTCGCTGTTGCCTGCGTAGACAAAACCTGCTGTGACCGCTAGGACCAGCATTATCAAGATCACGATCTTTTTCATGACAGCCTCCTACTTGATCACAACTTCGGTTTTTTCAATCTTGTTCCACAGATATCCGGCAGGATTCCAAAGACCGTCAAAAGGCTGCGACTCGCCAATACTGTTAGTCGCCCGCGCCATGAGCATATACTTCCCCGGTTTGGTCGGTTTCCATTTATAGAACCACTGGACCCAGGAGTATTTGCCTTTATCCTCACCCAATCTGGCCTCGCCCCAGGTCTTCCCGCCATCAACTGATACGGTAACATCCCTGATTCCATAGCCGCCTGAAAACGCTATCCCCATTATATCAACAGGTCTGTCTGCCTTTATTTTCGTCTTGTCAGCCGGATCAATAATCAATGACCTTGTTGTCATCCTGTTTATAGGAATGCTTTTAGTCGGCGCGGTACCTGGAGGCACACAGCCGCAGGGATTGTCAGGGATCCTGTAAGCTGTCTTCACCCAGAATCCCTCGAAGGGCTTTTGAAGTACCATTATGTCACTTAGGCACTTGACCCAATAAGTAGCATACCAGCCGGGGACTATAAGCCTGGCAGGGAATCCGTTGAGCATGGTGAGCGGCTTGCCGTTCATCTCGTACGCAACTATGATATCATCTTCCATCGCCTTCTCCACAGGGAGGCTCTTCACAAGATCCGGAACTTTGGGAAGGGGAGGAGTATCAAGTCCGTTAAAGGAAACATCCACAGATCCAGCCTTGACATCAGCCATGGCGAGAATGTCCTTCAACCGGGCGCCGGTCCAGGTCACATTTCCCATTGCACCGTTTCCCCACTGACCGCCTGCAACCCTCGGCTCGAAAAAACTACGGCCGTTCCCGGCACATTGGATAACCGCCGTATAGGTCACCCTCTCAAACTTCTTCAAATCGTCCATAGAAAGGTGCATTTCCTTGCCGGTATTGCCGCCGACATTCAGACGCCACTGCATAAGATCTACAGTAGTAGGAATATTGGCAATGTGCCAGCGTACAAAGACAGCATCATTAGGAGTGATAAACTGCTTGAAGTAATGCAGTGGAGTTTCCAACTGAGGGGGACGGGAAGTACGCAGGATCATATCGGTCTTCTCAGGAAACTTCACCATCCTGATATCCGATGCAAAAAGATCCGCAGGGATGTCGCCGATAGCAGCCATAGCAGCAGCCGCACCGGCGGTCTTTAAGAAATCTCTCCTTGAAAAACTTTTACCCTCCATGCCTGTCACCTCCGGATAGGATGCAGCATCAAAGAGATACTGTTATAGACAATTTATATCACAAAACAATTACCTGTGCAACATTTGATGGCGGGTAATATACGTAGCGCTCTATGGCATCCTGATGGAAACATAAAATGTCTGTCCCGACCTCTTGATCAGAAGGACCAATGACGTTTCATGTTCTGTCTTGCTCAGATCGTCATAAAAATCGCGGGCACTATTGACAGGCCGGTGATTCAGTTCTTTTATAATATCACCTGCCTGCAAGCCGGCCTCGTCAGCAAGACTTCCGGGAGAGACATTCGTAACGAGCGCTCCTGTTTTCTCCCTTATGCCCAATTCAGCCTTCCAACGCGGGGTAATATCATCCACCCTGATCCCAAGTTCGCCTCCCGGGGCACCCCTGCCCAAAGCCAGTCTCTCTTCATTCATTTCAGTAACACTAATTTTGACATCCATTGCCTTGCCGTCCCTGAGAATAATCGCATCAACAGTCCTGCCGACAGGCGTATTGGCAACCTCCCTCGAAAGATCGGACATGTTTTTTATGCTTTTACCGTTGAAAGAGGTAATCACATCACCCCTTTTTATGCCTGCAACGTCAGCAGGTCCTTTCGGCACGACATCACCTACGAGCGCCCCATCGGTCCCTTTTAAGCCAAAGGACTTGACCATATCAGGAGTTATGTTTTGAATGGAAACGCCTATCCATCCCCGGACTACCTTCCCCTTATTTTTCAGTTGAGAAATGATTGTTTTGGCCATGCTGCTGGGAATGGCAAAACCTATCCCCTGCCCTGAGGAGACAATAGCGGTATTGATGCCGATGACCTCCCCTCGCAAATTCACCAATGGACCGCCGCTGTTGCCAGGATTTATCGGCGCATCAGTTTGCAGGAAATTATCGTAAGGTCCGGCGCCGATAACCCGCCCCGTAGCACTGATAATGCCCTGAGTGACCGTATGTTCGAGACCGAAGGGGTTGCCGATGGCGAGTACCCAGTCGCCGACTCTCATAGTCTCGGAATCCCCCAACGTTAGCGTCGGCAGATCCCTGAAAAGAGAGGCTATCTTGATTAGCGCCAGATCGGTCTTTTTGTCTCTGCCGATGACTTTGGCCTTAAATTCCCTGCCGTCGGAACATTTTACTTTTATCTCTTCGGCCCCTTCAACAACGTGATTGTTTGTTAGAATATACCCTTCCTTGTCGACAATGAAGCCTGAACCCAGACTCTGCTGTTTCATCTCCCTGTCAGGGACATCGCCATAAAATCTTTTAAAAAAATCACCAAAAGGTCCCTCGTCATCCGGACCGAAAAAATGCCTGAATGGGTTGCCAGGTACTCTTACTATTGAAGTAGTGCTGATATTTACCACTGCGGGAGTGACTCTTGCCGCAACATCGGCGAAGGATTGCGGAAACCCTATAACACTGCTTGGTGCACTTAGCGGTCCCATGTGTCCCATTCGCGAGCCGATAAGCATTCCGACAGCGATCAACAGCATGCTCGCAGCAATTATTCTGGCCCAGAAATTTCTTCCCATAGTCCTCCCCAATTTATAAACTCAGTGAAACACCTAATGTTAAATAATAGAAAATTCCTCGAAAGAATGCAATAAAAAGGCCGCCACGGCAGCGAGTCAGATGATCCATGTATTGCAAAAAAGTTGCAGTTTACTTATTATGTCAACACGGCTAATGAAGCGATTTACTATAATTAGTTTTCTGTTTGCCCTTTCCATGATATGTGCAGCATGCTCTCACTCCACGCCTGAACTGGACACAACAAAGTTCAATGGTGTGACCAGTGCTGCTCAAAATGTCCGGAGTACGCTCGAATCCGGCGCCGGCTATCAGGCATTCTATAGAGCCCTGCAAAATTTGTCTGCGGAAATAACCGCCTTGAAAAGCAAGGCACTGACTGATAAGGAAAAAGACTTGCTCAAGGATTATTCGGACCTCTATTCCACATACCATGACGGCTATACACTGTGGAAATATAAAATTGAATTTACCCGCTATGGTTTTGTTCCCAGGGAGTTGATTTACGTGGGACAGGATATAGAGCCCATTATTGAAAAGTACAAGATACCTGTCCAGTTACACGTGTATGAGCCAACTCGGCAGTCGTGGAAGAGCATTCCCGAGTCGTCACTTCAGATGATCTGGACAAATGCTGATTCACAGCTGCAGATAATAAACAATATCCTGACTTACAGGTAGCCAAAACAGGAGTTTCGCCTCCTCTTCCTTTTGTGCAAGGATAACGCATAACTGTATTTCTTTGCTGATGATTAATAATATAAAAGTGATGTAGAAAGCAGGGTACCTGATGACAACAGTTACTTTGTTGGAGTATAATAATCGCGTCATAATAAGAGAAATCTGATTGAAGAGTATTATAAGAGGAAAAACGAAAGCTGTGAGGAGTGGCTGAAGCAGATTTCGGGTCAGTGCCGTCGAGGAGTAGTTACCATGGCCAAAAACGGATACGCAGCATAAAGGAGGAGGGTTCATTTATGTATTTTTACTTACCGGTCGCTTCAACTAGTATTAATGTCCTGGTCCCTGTGGGGCTTGGATTTTTGGTGGGAGTGCTGTCAGGGCTTTTTGGCGTTGGCGGCGGCTTTCTCATGACGCCGCTTCTGATAATGTTCGGCATTCCCTCGACCGTTGCAGCGGCAACGGATTCCAATCAGATAGTTGCAGCGTCGGCCTCAGGTACTTATGCTCACTGGAGGGTCGGCAATGTCAACTTTAAAATGGGGCTCTACCTCCTGGCCGGAGGCTTTATCGGCGGGCTTTTGGGAGTTCAGGGAATAAAGATCCTGAGGGCCATGGGCAATGCGGATTTTGTCATAAAGATGACTTACGTGCTTATGCTCGGCATAGTCGGCACATATATGTTTTTTGAAAGCATCTCAAGTTTGAGAAAAACCACGCACCATGAAGCCAAAGAGGAGCGGGAATCGGCAATGGGCAGGTTTCTCAAGTCGCTGCCTTTCCAAACTCGTTTCGAAAAGTCGGGGGTTACCCACTCTGCGCTGCTGCCGATCATTTTCGGGGGCTTTGTCGGCATACTGGCTGCTGTTATGGGTGTAGGAGGAGGGTTTCTCATGGTGCCGGTTATGGTATACATTCTGAGGATGCCGATGCACGTAGTTGTCGGAACAAGTCTTTTCCAGATACTTTTTAATTGCATGGAAGTTACCTTTTTGCAGGCTTATACAAATCACACCGTTGACTTTATTCTTGCCGTGCTTCTGCTGATCGGTTCTACAGTTGGCGCACAGATAGGGGCTATCTTCGGCAGAAAGATCAGGGGAGAACAGCTTAAGGTGATTCTGGCAGTAATAGTTCTTGCGGTCACAGTGAAAATGGTTTTTGAACTGACTCTCACCCCTTCATTGCTCCTGGTGCGTCCAGGAGGTCACTGATGTATGACAACATAGTTGTGGCTTTCGACGGCTCTAAGCATAGCAAAGCAGCTCTTATGGAGACTGCTAACTGGATAAAGCGGCACGGCGGAAGTGCCGTGCTTGTCCACGCTGTATATTTTGACGAAGAGGAATTCGGCATTATTCCTGAACAGCTGGAACAAAGAATGAATTTTGGAAAAAAGCTTTGCGATCAGGCAAAAAAAGATATCTCTTCCGCTTTTGGCGTCAACATTGAGTCGATCATATGCGAAGGAGACCCCGCTGATACCCTGGTGGAGATTGCTCATGCAAAGAAAGCTGACCTGATAGCCCTGGGAACTCACGGTAGGAGCAGCATAAAAAAACTTATCATGGGAAGCGTGACGTCCGGTGTCATAGGCAAGGCCACATGCGATGTGCTGGTCGTAAAAAAAGCAGACAAGGATTGGTCCGGGCGGTACGCCTCCATTCTTCTCCCGTTTGACGGGTCAGGACCCAGTATGAAGGCGCTCGAACAGGCCTGCCGGATATCCGTTATGGACAGCAGTGCCGTAAGTGTGCTCTATGTAGTACCCCGTTATGAAGAGATGATTGAGTTTTTCAGAAGCAGTGCCATACAAGACAGCCTTATGAAGGAAGCGCAAAAGATTACCGCATCGGCTGTCGAGCTTGCTACGGAAAAGGGCGTCAAGGTAAAAGTACTGATCGGAAACGGCGATGTCAGCAGCAAGATATCTGAAACTGCCATCAGGGAAAAGAGTGATCTGGTCATCATGGGGAGTCATGGGTGGGGCGGCGTAAATAAAGCATATATAGGGAGCACCACTGAGCGGCTAATAATACATGCAGATACTCCAATACTTGTGGTGAGGTGATTATATGAAACGCTGCAGGGACCGGTCCTAGATATGGCACAGTGTCAGAAACCGTTTCAAGAATCCCTCATGGACCACCTTACCTACTCTCTTGCCAAAGATACATACTCTGCTACTCAGAGAGACAAGTTTGAAGCGACTATTTTGTCCGTAAGGGATTGCATTGTTGAGCAGTGGATCAAAACCCAGCAGCGTTATTACGACGTTGAAGCAAAAAGGCTATATTATCTCTCGCTGGAATTTCTGATGGGCAGGCTTTTGGGAAGCTATATCAGTAATATCGGCATATTTGAAGAACATGAGAAGACATTTAACGCCTTCGGGCTGTCATATGATGATATTTTAGAGCTTGAATGGGACGCGGGCCTAGGTAACGGCGGCCTTGGCAGGCTTGCCGCATGTTTTCTTGACTCACTGGCCACACTTGAATATCCGGCTTATGGGTATGGCATAAGGTATGAGTATGGCATTTTTTTACAAAAGATCAAAAATGGTTATCAGATTGAAATCCCGGATAACTGGCTTAGATACGGGAGCCAGTGGGAATTTCCAAGGCCGGAAGTATTGTACCCTGTCCAGTTCTGCGGCAAGGTAAATTCGATTAATTACGGAAGCGGCCGGTTACGCATGGTATGGACAGACACCGAGGAGGTCATGGCCATGGCTTACGACTATCCGGTGCCCGGGTATCACAACGATACTGTCAATACTCTACGTCTATGGTCTGCGAAGTCAAGCCGTGAATTTGATCTTGAGTATTTCAACAGCGGCGATTATATCAAGGCAGTGGAGAACAAAAACAACAGCGAAAACATCTCCAAAGTGCTTTACCCCGACGACCAATCGGTTGCCGGAAAGGAACTGCGTCTCAAGCAGCAGTATTTCTTTGTAGCGGCCACATTAAAAGATATCATCAGAAGATACAGGAAATTCCATAAAACCTATAAAGAGTTCCCTGATAATGTTGCCGTTCAGCTCAACGATACACACCCTTCCATAGCTATTGCAGAGCTGATGAGGATACTTGTCGATGAGGAAAGTATTGGATGGGAAGATTCCTGGGACATAACAACTAAAACCTTTGCCTATACCAATCATACGGTCTTGCCGGAAGCCCTCGAAGTATGGTCAGAAGGTCTTATGGGACATCTTTTACCGCGCCACCTACAGATCATTCAGGAAATTGACAGAAGATTTTTGATACAGGTTGACGCAGAATTCCCTGGCGACCACGATCTCAAGACGAAAATGGCCCTCATAACCGGGGAGGGTGAGCGGTGGGTGAACATGGCCCGTCTGGCAATAGTGGGAAGCCATACCGTAAATGGTGTTTCAGAGCTTCATTCCCGTATTTTAAAGGAAAAAGTGTTCAATCCTTTTTACATTATGACTCCTGAAAAATTCCAAAATGTGACCAACGGCATAACGCCGAGACGATGGCTGTTGGATGCAAACCGCCCACTTGCCGGATTGATAACTGAAGCCATAGGACGTTTGTGGACAAAAGATCTTGATGAACTGAGTAAGCTCGAACCTCTTGCCGATGATAGTGAATTCATTAAGCGTTTCCGTGAGGTCAAGGAACTGAATAAGGTCGGCTTGTCCAACTATCTTGCATTGAACGCTAAATTGTCATTTCGTCACCAGCATCTCCTGGATTGTCAGGTGAAAAGGCTGCACGAATACAAGCGGCAGATGCTGAACGTTTTACATGCTATAACCCTTTACAACAGGATCAGAGAAGGAAGAGTGGACGAGACATTCACCCCAAGAACAATCCTGTTTGGAGGAAAGGCAGCGCCCGGATACTACCTCTGCAAACTGATTATCAAACTGATAAACGCTGTTGGAGAAATGATAGCAGCCAATCCCATTGTAAGGGAGAAATTGCAGGTAATATTTGTCCCCAACTACAACGTTTCCCTGGCCGCGCGTATTATCCCTGCAGCAGATCTGTCCGAACAGATTTCGACTGCCGGACTTGAGGCTTCAGGGACCGGCAATATGAAATTCACCCTGAATGGAGCCTTAACCATCGGGACACTTGATGGGGCGAACGTCGAAATAAGGGAACAGGTGGGTGCTGAGAACTTCTTTCTCTTCGGGCTTAAAGCTGAAGAAATCATGGCTATGAGTTCAGGATACAACCCTCAGGAATATTATGAGACTGACGGGGAGCTTCGCCAAGCCATCAATCAAATACTCGAAGGCCACTTTTCTCCTGAAAACCAGGGTCTCTTTCATCCGATTATCAGAACCCTTTTGGAAGGGGACAGGTTTTATGTCCTGGCTGATTATGCCTCATATATCAGTTGTCAGGAGAACGTAGCCAATGTCTACAAGGACAAAGACAGGTGGACAAGAATGGCCATCCTCAATGTCGCGCGTTCAGGCAAATTTTCGAGCGACAGGGCTATCGGTGAGTATGCTGAAAAGATATGGCATATTTCTCCGGTAAGCATCGAATGATGCCTAAGGGTAAGAGTTGATGCGCTTCTCTTGGAATAGCAGAGCTACTTTGGGCTCAATGCTGCTATGACACGCTGTGACAGGCTGACGCAGTCCAATGGCTTGATGACATAACCCGAGACCCCAAGCGATATCGCTTGGGTAATGTGTTCCCTGTTGCTATCGCCAGTTATCATCATGAAGGGCATATTTTTTGTATCCGATGCGACCCTGACCCATTCGAGTATTTCGACCCCACTTATATCCGGCAATTGCCAGTCGCACAGCACAATATGGAATGGCTCGCTCTTAATCTTTTCTAATGCAGCTTGTCCGGAAGCCGCCTCAATAATTATGCAGCCCGGGAAAGACATTTGCAGGCAACTCTTAATAAAAATGCGCGTTATATATTCATCGTCTACTACCAATATTCTTAGTTCTTCCAAGAATGTCCTCCTTTGATAAGAAAATTATATCATGAAAAGGATTATTAATAATACCGTATTGGGACGCTCTCAACTGCGTTTATCAGGCCTCAAGGGTCTACGCCTGTGGCAGCCATTTTTCGAGCACCTTGGACAATTTCCTCGGCGAGATCGGCTTTGAGATATAATCGTCCATCCCGCTTTGCAGGCATTTCTCCCTGTCACCCATCATGGCATGGGCTGTCATTGCAATAATAGGTACATTAGGATTCGCTGCCTTTGTCTTGCCGCCCCGGATAGCCATGGTAGCCTGATACCCATCCATAACAGGCATCTGCACATCCATAAAGACTATGTCGTAAGAAGCGGCTTCCAGCATATTGATCGCCTGCTGGCCATTGTCAGCGGTGTCAGCAATAAACCCCAATTTGCCCAGAATGCCCTCTGCCACCAGTCTATTCACTCTGTTATCCTCCACCAGTAGAATGCGCGCATTCTGCCTGGATGCCTCGCGAAGACGGTGTCCGGTAATAATAGCGGCTTCCTCCTTTTCATGCAGACTGCTCCCACCAAGGACTGCGGCTATGCAGTCGTGCAGCTGGAACATCCTTACAGGTTTGGTTAGATATCCAGAAAATCCAAGGCTCGCAAACCTCTTTGAATCTCCCCTCACTCCACTGGATGTCAGCATAATCAGCAAAGTATCCCTCAAAACTGGGTCTGCCTTGATGGCCCTGGCAAGGGCTTCGCCATCCATCCCAGGCATTTGCATATCAGTAACTACAACCCGAAAAGGGTCCCCTTCAGCTTGAGCAGCATGGAGCATCTCCATCGCCTTTAAAGCTCCCCCGGCCTCGGCATTGCGCACTCCCCACGACTTCATCTGCTCTGCAATTACAATGCGGTTCACCGCATTGTCGTCTACTGACAGTATCCTCACCCCGCTGATATCGGCCAATGGAGGCACTTTACTACTGTCCGGCTGACTCCCCTTATCGAACACTGCTGTAAACCAGAAGTTGGAACCCTTCCCTTCTATGCTTTCAACTCCTATCCCGCCGTTCATTAGCTCAACCAGACGTTTCGATATTGCCAACCCTAGGCCGCTGCCTCCAAACTTCCTCGATGTCGAGGCATCAACCTGCTGAAAACTGTCAAACAATAAAGGTACTTTGTCCTGTGGTATCCCAATGCCGGTATCCCTTATATTGAAGCGCACCGCTACCTGACCGTCTCTCTCATATTCCGTCACTGCTTCGATAACCACCTCGCCCACTGAGGTGAACTTGATGGCATTCCCTATCAGGTTCACTAATATCTGGCGAAGCCGGCCAGGGTCGCCTATAAGGAATGTGTGGACACCAGGGTCTATCCGGCATACTAACTCAAGACCCTTTTCATAGGCCCTCAAGGCCATAAACTCAGCAGTCTCTTCAAGCGTGTTTCTCAGATCAAACTCTATTGTCTCTATCTCCAGTTTGCCTGCCTCTATCTTGGAGAAGTCAAGGATGTCGTTGATCAGGCCCAGCAACAACTCGCCGCTTGAGCGCAGCATCTCGGCATAGTTCCTCTGCTCCTCAGAAAGCCCTGTGTCTAGAAGCAAGCCGGTCATCCCCATTATGCCGTTCATCGGGGTGCGGATTTCATGACTCATGTTAGCCAGAAACTCTCCCTTTGCCACATTTGCCGCTTCTGCTGCAGTCTTCGCCTTCTTGAGCGCCTCTTCCACAAGCTTGCGCTCCGCTATCTCTTCCTTTAACTGCTCATTGCTCTGACGCAGTTCGGTCGTCCGCTGCACAACCCGGAGTTCCGTCTCTTCGTATGCGCGCTGTAATGCCCTCGCCGCCAGCCTCTCCTGTGTGACGTCCCGGAGTATGCAGATACAGGCTATCAAACGGTCCCGTTCCCACATGAATGATACCGAAATGTCGAGCGTCAACTCCTGACCGTCGTCCCTGCGGTACGGAAGCTCGACATGCCGCACCGTACCAGACGCGCTTTTGGGATCGAATACCTCCCGGGACCTCTCCCCCGGAAAAAACTCGAAAACGTTATGACCCAGGAGTTCCTTGGCCTCATGACCAAGAAGGTCAATGGCAGCGTTATTCACCAAACGGATAACGCCGTCTTCTTCGAAGACGATCAGCGAGTCGTTCATCGTATCTATAATGCTCTTGGCCGCAAACCCGGGAGTGATATCTATAAGCTGGTATTTCGTGATAGTCCATGTGGTGATCAGTAATGCCATGTAGACCAAAAGGGCGCCGCAGGGATAGACAGGGACGCCAAACGTCGTGAGGTAATCCATATTTCCCAAAGAGGCTAACCCAAGCGCGAATACAATAGCCCTGATACGCCGATGCTGCGTAGTGGTGGGGTCGGTCCTCTTCAACTCTTGCACGAACTCGAACAGACTGAGACCCATATAAAGCCAGGAAAACAGGATAAAGGGGATGGCCAGTCGGGAAAATGCGGTAAAAAACCCCCACGAATAATGATGCAAACCACTGATCAAAAGATTGGTTTGGGTGAACAGCACCGAAAAGAAGGCCGAACCGGCCCACCCGATCCATACACGCGTTTTGTTCTCGCTATACCTCTTGCAGAGCGTCACGGCGAAATGGTACAGGGCAGACGATAGAAAGGGAATGCCAAGAAAGGAGGCCTTAGTCCACCACAGGGCCAGATCCTCAGGCACAGCATTGAAGAAGAAAAAGTCGGGCGTCACCCAAACTACAACCGTGAATACCATCACTGCCCAGGTCACGTACACCGCTTTCAGTCTTTCCCTATACAATAACCATGCGTTATGCAGCACTAGCGCGACCGATATCATAGGAAAGATCAGAGTGATTCCCTTGAAGGAATAATTCGCCGGATTAAGAATTTGCGCCAACATTATCACAGTCTATCATAGAGAATCCAAATTTTTCAGGTATCCCGCCTTCGTATCAACCAAATCTGAGCGCCTCAATGCAAGAGTTATTTATTCGCCGGCCCTAAACCTTTTACAAAGTTCCCCGATAAAGATATTACCAAGGATGGTGAATTATGATTACAAAAACAGAACTGCTCGAAATCCTGCGTGAGAGTCCACTATATTGCTGGATGGACGAGTTAGACCTAGCAAACATCGTTGAAAGCCTGCACGAACATATAGCGACGCAGAATTAAAAATTTGTTATAAGATATAAGAGATGAGAGTCCTTCTTATATCCGAAAATAGAAATATGAACCTCGTTGCGCCGTTTCCGCTCGGACCAGCCTTTGTTGCGGGATCTCTGAGGCGCTGCGGCCATGAGGTAGTAGTGCTCGACTTTATGTTTCTTGAAGACTGGAAAGAAAGGCTGAGAGCTACGTTCAGGGACTTTCATCCGGATGCCGTCGGGCTGTCCATCCGGAATATTGACAACCAGGACATGGGCAGCCCGGTCTTTTTTCTCCCCAGTCTTCTGGGCGTTGTTTCAGAAATTCGCAGCCACACAAACGCCCCTCTCATTTTGGGAGGCTCCGGGTTTAACATTCATCCGGAGGGATGTCTTCGTTTTCTGGATGCGGACCTCGGCATCTACGGGGAGGGAGAAGATGCATTCCCCCTGCTTCTTGATGCTCTTGCTATGCAGGATGGTAAGTTTGAGAAGGTCCCTGGTGCGGTATGGAAGAAAGGTGATCAAATCATAATTAACGGCCTCCGGTATCTTTCCGACCCGGTCCAATGGGCATCTCCGGCTTACAGCGACTTCGATGTGACGGCCTATCACGAATTTTTGGGGGAGTTGCCGGGTTCTGTCACCGTGCAAACCAAACGGGGCTGCCACATGGAGTGCATTTACTGCTCGACCCCGCTACTCGAAGGGAAACACTGCCGCTCACGGGACATGCTCAGCTGTGTAAGTGAAATGGCATCGCTAAACAGGGAAAAGAATATACGGCGCTTTTATGTAGTGGACAATGTCTTTAATTTTCCAATATCCGGTGCAAAGAACTTCTGCAGGGAGATTATTGCACAAGGCATTAAAGTAAACTGGCAGGCGATACTTAACCCTGCATTTGGTGATGAAGAACTTTTTGAACTCATGGGGAAGTCCGGATGCAGGTTCATCAGCTTAGGCAATGATTCAGGCCACGAATTGATTCTCAGGAATCTCCGGAAAGGTTTTACGCTGGCAAATGTAAGAAAAGCTGCAAGACTTGCAAGAGCAAACGGCATCAAATACGGATGCTTTCTTCTTTTTGGAGGACCAGGGGAGACACAGGAGACCGTTATGCAGAGCATAGAATTCGTGGATAAACTTTCTCCTGATATCGTTACGCTCAAGGCAGGGATACGCATATATCCGGGAACTCAATTGGAAGCTATTGCCAGGGAAGAAGGTATAATTGAAAACGGCGAGGATCTGCTACATCCGGTTTTTTATCTGTCACCTGCAATAAGGGGATGGATCCGTGATTACATGAGAAAGGCGGTCACTAACCGGGAAAACTGGAAGATCTAAAATTAGCTATAATAGGTATAAGGTTCTGCGGACTGACAACTGAATGTACCCGTCGGTGAGCTGCCTTTGCCAGAGCATATTATATGGACCATACCCAATCGAGCCAGGAACTGCACCACGAGATTTTCGGTTCAATCATAGACAGGACCGAGATGACGCCCTTTCTGCTACTGCAGGCGAGAGATTACGGAACAGCCCTTTCCAGGGCCTCTAAGATGCTGGGCAACCGCGGGTTCGATATCCTCGGCAACGCTGAACTCCAGGAGAGTGAGAAGGAACGGGCAAACAGGTATGTCGAGCGTGTATACAGGTACTGCCTCGACTGGCTCTTTCCCTTTGTGAAAAAGCAACTGGAAGGCCTATCCGCCCTGCAGTCCCCTAACGCCGACCTCTACCGGCACTGTCTTTATGCCATTGGGAAGATTGAATCGGTTTTGATGAATACGCAGTTCCGGAGGATCGTTAGCGAAGACCCACGGCATCTCTTCCTCCTCGCCTCGTCGAAGAGATATCCGCACATTTTCCAGGGGTATAAGGGCAGAGGTCTTGATGTCCCGGCCAGGTGGCAGCAGATCGCATGTTCCATACTCAAGATGGGACACCTTGTCAAGTCGGTCGAAGAGGACAGCCAGGATATCAACGATTATGCCCAGCTCGGTTTTTTTCTGGAAGCGCAGGGACAGAGCCTTGACGACCTGTACCGTTATAGCTGGGACAATCCGAAACATATCCCGGATAATGCGCCTGCTCAGAAGGCCTTTGTCAAGGTCTCGACGTTTTTCCACAAGTTAAAGGAATCACTGATGTTCGATGAAAACAAGGGGTGTCTTGTCTTCAACAGCGGAGACGGTGTATCCGTCGATATAGTCGAGGTCAAAGCCAGGCTCAAGAGCCCCGAGAGCATGTTCACCAAACTCGGTAAAGACGTGGAGGGGGAGGCTCATGACATCCGGGACATCCTGGCGATCACCTTTATCCTAAAGAGCATGGACGACACGTTAAAGCTATTTCATGCATTACAGAAGAGGGGCGTGATACTTCAGGAATATACTGCCTCCCATTCGATCACCCAGACCCTCTTCGATAGCCCCCAAAGCATGCGGGAAGCTGTGAGGCGCCTGATGGTCAGCCTTGCGCAGAGCGGAGGCAGCGACGAAACGCCGGGGGAAGAAGATATCCTCGCCAATGCCATGACGTTCTACGATGCTCTCAGTGTAAACACGGCCAGAAACCTGCATTCTTCGCTTGGACATCGGAAGTTCCAGTGCAAGATCGCCTTCACCCTGCCTATCCACTACACTGCGGATACGAACGAAATCATGATCCCGGGCACGCCGTCCTACGCAATGCGGAACCGGGTCCGCAAGGAGACCCAGCAGCACACGTTGGGGGTGGAGCTGCGCATATCGGACGAGCAGAGCTGGCGCGCTTCCGAACAAAAAGGAGACTCCCACCATGATGCCTACAAGTTCCGCCAGCTGCTCTCGGTAATGAACAGGGTCTTTTCGAACAGGTTCCATCTGTCTAAAAAAAGCCTTGCCCAGTTGAAGATTGACCAGGGAGTCCTCTTCCCTTGAGCGGGAGTCCTCGAAACGGCATGAGTTACGATAATCTAAAAACTAAACGTCAGGTTAACGCCATATACAAAGATATCTTTAAGTTGGCCGTTAGGGTTAAATCCATGGACTCCTGACTTGTCCGTTACAGTTTTGCTTGCATCGCTCGAAAGCGGGAACCAGTATTGGGCAACAGGCTGAACTGAGAACAGCTTTGTCACCGGTATGGTATAGCCGACTTTCACCATGCCGTCATGGAATGCACTGTAGTGGCTGCCGACAAAGCCTTTGTTTGCAACATAAGTATTCCAGAAATTCGAACTCCCCGCCTCATATCCAAACGATGCGCCCAGGTTGACGGTGGTCTCTTTGTAAACCGGTATGGACTGGGAGAAAGAGAGATTGAAGTATGTGCCTGGGTAGTGATTGACATCACGGTAGATCGCAAGTGTAGGGTGTGCGATCATGTCGTAAGCGCCGCTTACATAAACCTCTTCTGTTTCAGGCGCATATTGTGTACCGTAATAAATAAATCCGCCGGTGAGGGCAAGCTTGTCGATGTTGTAAGTATAGCTAAGCGTCAAATCAGTCTCGTCGTAGTTATTGTGCCCTCTGGAAGTTGTAACAGGAGCGAAGTTTTGAGTTGCGTGCTCGCTGGTGTCGATGTTGCTCCATAAGTTTGCTGAGAAGCCTGCGTAGTTAATCGTAAGTGTAGGTTGAAAGACAGCGCTATGCGAGCTGAGTTCGTATCCTCTGAATATGTAGTGATTAAGAACAGACAGCGCTGCGCTGCCGGTGACTGCAGGAGCCGCAGGAGCCGCCTCAGGAGCCGCAGGTGCTGCCTCAGCTGCCGGCGCAGCAGGGGCTGTAGGAACTGCTGCAGGGGCTGCAGTTGCTGCCGGTTGATCTTCAGCATATGCAACACCTATAAATAATGAATAAACCAATAAGCACGCAAAGATGATTTTGGCAAACTTTCTTATTCTTTTCACACTATCCTCCTTATAAATATATCAACTGCTCAAGCCTGCTTTTCTGTTGATCGCATCATATGTGAGCTGATGCCTATTTCCCGTCGGTCCTCGCCTCTTTTTATTCCGTATTTTTTTATCTTGTACCCGATCATCCTATAGGTAATGCCGAGCTTTCTTGCAGCTCTCGCCATCACCCAATTACTCTCTTTAAGGGCATTAGTTATCTCATCCCTCTCGAATTGTTCTACACTGTTTTTCAGCAACGTCATTACCGTTTTCCTCCACGGCGCAACTATGATGGCGGCCCATACTTTGTCCGAAGTTTAAGGTTGACTTCGAACACATTGACCATCTTCTCACCAGCAAGCCCGCCAAACGGCGCCGATGCGTTATTCATCAATATCTGCTGTATCTCTTGCCTGACTGCAGCCGGGTCACGCTTCGTGTCAGCTGCCCATTTGGAGGCTACACGGTCAAGCTGAAACTCGGCGTTCTGAAGCGTGATATGAGGGTCAAGCCCTGAACCCGAAGCAGTGACCATGTCACCGGGAACATCCTGAAGTTCAACATCGGGATGGTCTTCCCGCCACATGGCGAAGAAGATCGACTGGATGTCAGAACCTTCCTTGACCGGCTCAATAGTCGTTACAGGCTTGCCGTCAGCTCCTGGTTTGGTCACGGTAGAAGGGAATTGCCCTGGGTGCGCCGCAGAGAAGTCTTTAAAGAACACTACCGCCAGATCCGCAGCCTTTGGCTCAGGGGTGCCGGGATTGTCCTTTATGAACTGCGCAACTATAGCAGGATGCGCCTTTGACCAGGCGTCTACATATGGCCCATGCGTAGGATCGCCGGTGACCCAGGCCTGGGCTAGCGAATTATGTGCATCCGCCCACTGGGCAACTATATGAGGATTGCCACCGTAGACATCTTTCTGAAACCAGCTTTCAACATCCGGCGCCACAGGCTTTCCGGCCTTGGGACCGCTTTTATAGTTCACAATCGGACCGATGCTGCGGGCAACCCGGTCGCGCAGGCCATAGTTTGATGACGACAGGGCCGACGAGGCTGAGGCAGACGCATCATAAGATGCCGCAGAGGGCCGGGGCTGAAAGTATTCGTCCTTTGTAAAGGGCTGTGCTATGAGCTTTGACCCCACCACTGTGCCGTCAGGACCTTTCAGCATGCTGCCGTTGGCCTGAAAGGGGAATACTGCCTGCCCGACAGCCAATAACGCCAGCGGATAAATTATGCAGCAGATAACCACTGCTAAGGCCAGCAATAAAACACTCTTTGAAATATATTTCATCATTTTAATCTCCTCCTTAAAATGTCAGCTCACCAGATGAAGAGCTACCATTGACATATCGATCAACTTGATGCCGATAAACGGCACGATCACGCCGCCAAGTCCCCAGATAAGAAGGTTCCTGCGCAGCAGGGCCTCGGCGCCGAGCGCCCTGTATTCGACACCCTTGAGTGCGATGGGGATGAGAAGCGGAATTATGATCGCATTAAAGATGACCGCTGACAGTATGGCCGACTCCGGCGAGTGCAAGTGCATGATGTCCATAACCCTTAACCACGGCAGAGTGCCTGCAAAAAGCGCCGGAATTATTGCAAAGAATTTGGCCACGTCATTGGCGATAGAGAAGGTCGTCAGAGAGCCCCGCGTCATCAGCAGTTGTTTCCCTATTTCGACAACTTCGATCAACTTTGTTGGGTCGCTGTCAAGGTCAACCATATTGGCCGCCTCTTTAGCTGCCTGAGTTCCCGCGTTCATGGCAAGGCCAACGTCTGCCTGGGCCAGGGCCGGTGCATCATTAGTGCCGTCGCCCATCATGGCCACCAGTTTGCCCTCTGTCTGCTCCTTTTTGAGGTAAGCAAGTTTGGTCTCGGGTGTGGCCTCTGCCAGAAAGCCATCGACACCTGCCTGTTTGGCTATGGCCGCAGCTGTGAGAGGATTGTCCCCGGTGATCATAACGGTCCTCAGCCCCATCTTCCTGAGCCGCTCGAACCGTTCAGCCATGTTCGGTTTCAAAATGTCTTCAAGAACGATCACGCCCGCGATAGTGGAGCCATCGGTGACCAGCAGCGGGGTGGCGCCTTTTGAGGCCACACTGTCCACCAGTCCTTTGATCTGGCTCTTGCTCTCATCAGGCACGCTGCCATTGCCGCTCATAATGAATTTTATAACTGCATCCGGCGCCCCTTTTCGGATGACTTGCCCGTCGGGAAGATCTACCCCGCTCATTCGGGTCTGGGCCGTAAAAGGCACGAACTTGGTATCAGACGGCACGCTTACTGTTTTTCCGCTTTGCTTTTCGAATAACTTCACTATGCTCTTCCCTTCCGGTGTCTGGTCCGCTTCAGACGCCATGGCAGCAAGTTGCCCAACCTCGGCCTCCGAATACTTACCCACTGGAAGGAACTTAGTGGCGTTCCTGTTCCCGATGGTGATTGTGCCTGTCTTATCCAGCATTACGACGTCGATGTCACCTGCCAGCTCCACCGCCTTGCCGCTTTTTGCTATTATGTTGGCCTGCAGGGCGCGGTCCATTCCGGCGATTCCGATTGCAGCCAGCAAAGCTCCAATGGTCGTAGGAATGAGGCAGACCAGAAGTGCTATAAGTGTCGGCACGTCGGTCCCGAGACTTTTAAGGGGTGTCTGGATACCGAGATAGCCCATCATGTATTGCTCGGCATTCCATGCCATTGCCCAAAGCGGCATTACCACTATCAGAAAGACCAGCGTAAGAGCCGAAAGTACGAGCGTAAGAGCAATCTCGTTTGGAGTCCTCTGACGGATAGCGCCCTCAACAAGGGCTATCATACGGTCGAGGAAGGAATCTCCTGTGCCGCTGGTGATGCGGACAACGATCCTGTCGGAAAGCACAAAGGTGCCGCCTGTGACGCCTGACCTATCGCCGCCGGCTTCGCGGATCACGGGGGCCGATTCCCCTGTAATAGCTGATTCGTCGATGGAGGCGATTCCCTCGATGATTTCTCCGTCGTTCGGGATCATTTTCCCGGCTTCCACAAGGACCAGATCGCCCGGTTTCAAAGCCGTAGAAGACACCTGCTCCGTGTTTCCCACAGTATTAAATCGATAAGCAATCGTGTCGAAACGTGCCCTCCTGAGTGAATCAGCCTGCGCCTTGCCGCGGGCCTCGGCAAGGGCTGTCGCAAAGTTTGCAAACAGCACGGTTATGAAAAGCCATGCGTCAAGCCATATGAAATAGCTTATGGGTGATTGGCTGACCCCTTTTCCCATCGCTGCTTCCACTATATAAAGCAGTGTCAAAAAAGCTCCCACCTCGACTACGAACATAACCGGATTGTTCCACTGCCTGTCCGGCCTCAGCATTAAGATTGCCTGCTTCAGTGCTGCCAATGCTGTCTCTTTCTCCAGTAGCCGTTGGACTTTTTTACGGCGCTGGAGCTTCTGCTGACCCAGGGTCAAACCAGCCTCCGGAACGGATTTATTCACATCTGTTTTATTCATGTAACACTCCTTTAAATTCCTTATTAATCTCTAAATTCATTTTAGCCTCCGAACGGCATGGGACCAAAGTGGTCTGCTATCGGTCCAAGCGCGGCAACAGGCAGAAAGAGCAGTGCCCCGATAATAAGGATCGTTCCCAGCAGTAGGATGCTGAATGTGGGAGTGTCGTCCCGCAGGGTACCCAGGCCAAAAGGGCTCGATTTCTTTTCCCCGAGATATGAGGCCATCGCAATCGGCGCGATAATTGGAATAAACCGGCTAAACATCATTACCAGACCCGTCGCGATATCCCATGCTACGGCGGTCGGAGCCGGATTCGGATTATTCCAAAAACCGTAAGTGACCCCCAGTCCGTCAAAGGCTGAGCCGTTGTTGGCGGAAGCAGAGGAGAACTGGTAAAGCATTTGTGAAAGGCCATGCGCGCCGGGATTGCTGACAGCTTTGAGTCCCCAACTCGTTGCAGCGAAGAGGCCGGTGGGGAACAGTATCATGAAAGGGTGGATCAGCAGGGCAATCATCGCGAGTTTTACTTCCCGCGCCCCGATTTTCTTGCCCAGATACTCAGGTGTCCTTCCGACCATCATGCCGGCCACAAAGATTCCGATGATTATGTAAAGCAGCATGTTGATCATGCCTACGCCTTTACCTCCGAAAATGCAATTCAGCCACATCCCCACCATCGGTGCCAACGCGGCAAGCGGATTTAGACTGTCTGCTTCTGCATTCACCGCCCCGCAGGTCACGTCTGTCGTCACTGCAGCGTAAGTAGCGCCTGCCGAGGTGCCGAAGCGCATCTCTTTGCCCTCAAGATTGCCGAGGTGCTGGTCTACCGGCAGGCCAGGAACAGCAGGCAGTGTCACCACCTGTTTCCCGCCTGGCGCTCTGGCGCTCGGAACTTCATAAGTTCGCGCCACAGGATGCGCCGTCAAGCCTGGATTAGGTTTCAGCGTGTCGTAATAAATAGACCAGGCGATAGTGCCTGCCATTAAAATCATCATTACAGAAAATATGACAATGCTATGTCGTATGCGACCGAGCATGCGGCCGTACATCAGCACAAGAGCGAATGGGAAGATCATCATGGCAAGAGTGTTAAAAAAGTTCGATGCCGCAGTCGGATTCTCAAATGGGTGCGCGGAATTCATACCGTAGAATCCGCCGCCGTTGGTGCCGAGCATTTTCATTGACTCAAAACCAGCCACCGGACCGACAACAATGTTCTGCTGCTTGACTTCGCCTTTGTCAGTGGTCCCCATAGCTGCTGGTTCGAGCGTCGAAACCTGGTAGGAGCTTTTCAGGGTCATCGGGCTGCCCTGGGATAGAAAGAAGAGCGCGAAGACAAAGGCTGCCGGCACGAACATGTAAACCATTACACGCCACATATCCACAAAAAAATTGCCTAGCGATGAATCGCTGCGCAAAGCCCTGATAATCGCCACCAGCGCGCTTAAGCCGATTGCAGCCGATATAAAGAGATTGGCGATGCCGAAAAAAATCTGGCTGAAATTAGACAAATGCTGATCCCCGGAATAGTGCTGCAGGTCCGTGTTTGTCATGAAGGATACAACCTGCATAAAGATGGTGCTAGGGGCCAGGAGTGTCTTGTGATCAGGATTGAGCGGCATCCAGGGCTGCAGCGCCAGAACAAGGTAGCCGAAGACAAACAACAAGGTGTTAAAAATCAGCAGGGAGGCTGCATACTGTTTCCAGTTCTGCGGACCGCTGTTCAGGCGATTCTCGAACCATCCAAAGACGGGCAAAGGCCGGTATTTCCCGTCCATGATCCACGCGGCATAGCGACTTAAAGGGATAGCTACTAAGGTCGCAGTTGCCAAAAGCGCAAGTGGAAGTAACCACGTTTGCATTAACATTGTTTAACTCCTTTAATTGACGGTTTCGTAAAAAGTCCATATGCTGCGTTGCGCTGCATCCTTCGTCACTGCGGCGTACAGGGAGTACGCCGCATTCCTCAGCATTTGCGCGCCTTGCCTATGAACTTTTTACGAAACCGTCTTAATATAGGTTTTTTAAGTGTATTGCCGGTATTTTCAGAACCATTCCGGCCGCACAAGGGCCACAACCAGGTAAATGAATAAAAAGACTGCTATAACTGCCGTCAAATAAATCATTTGCGCCACCTCAACTTTTATATTTTCTCGCAAGCTTTCAAAAACAGTAAACACAACCCCATCCCCGCTATGCCCAGCAGGAACATCCCCGGAAGCCAAACTGCAAGGTTCATATTGTGTCCTCCTTATTTAAAAAAATTATATGTCTTGAAATATTGTTCATATCCATAAATCTCCTCAAATTGTAGACCGGTTTTTTACGAATCACAACCTCGCCTTCTTAATACTCATACGCGAATTTCATGAGCATTTTCAGTGCCAGGTGGAATACTGAAATGAAGCTATTGAATTATTGAGATAATATGAGTTTAGACAAGACGTGTGAAAGACGCTATCTTAAAAAATGAAGTACCCGTCATAAAAAATGAAACGTGGACTGGACGTTGCCAGTCCACCGTTAATATCATATTAAAAAGTTCACCTCTTGCCTCTCAGAATGCAGTGGGCTGGGGTTCCTCTTTTAGCAGCAGAACTGAACACGGCATCTTCCGAATAATTTCTTCGTTGCTCCGTCCAAAAAGAAAATGTTCCAGCCGCCATTCTTCATGGGCAAGCATTATCACGAGATCTATTTTGTTTTCTTTGATTGCGGCAAAAATCTCCTCTGTAGGATTTCCCTCTTTAATTATTTCTTTTACATGCAGACCCTTACCCTTCTCAATATGTATGATAGCGTCGAGGTCATCTTTCGACTGCTTAATCTCTTTTTTGTAATCTTCTTCCAGGGATGGTTTCGGCAGGTTCCATGCCCCAAAAGTCAAAGGATCATAGACAACATGAATGACATAAAGTTCAGCCCCGTAACTCCGGGCCAGAGAAATTCCGTAATGGACCGCTTTACGGCAGTGTTTTGTCATTCTGCTTACGACAAGGATACGTTTGATATCGTGCATAAATCATCCTCCTTAATGAATATTGCATTATTTGGTCAATGATAATGTATAAATCAATCTTTTCGATTAGTCAAGTGCTTATGAGTTTTATCTGTTAAGTCTCCTTACTTTGGAGCTCCTTCATGAACACCGTCCTTATGGGGTATGGAATAACTATCCCTTCCTGCTTGTACCTTTCATGAAGCCGCATGATCAATTCGTGCTGAACACCAGCCTGACTATTGAAGTCTTTAACGCGCATATTTAGTGAAAAATCTATGCATGAATCAGAAAACCTGGTGTATTGTATAAAAGGTTCGAATTCCGGAACGCCTCCGGCAACTTCACGCATAACTTCTTTTGCCACAGCTGCTGTCACTTCTTCCACTCTTTTCAAATCGCTATTATAACTCACGCCGATTTTAGCGACCATGTACATCTCGCTGTCGGGAAGGGAATAGTTTGTAACATTCACCGATGCGAGCTTGGAATTCGGGATTACGATAATATTATCTGAAGGCGTTTTGACAATCGTCTCCCGCCACGTCATATCGGATATGTACCCTTCCTCACCACTGCCCAGTTTAATATAATCTCCCACCCTGAACTTTCCTGAGGCAATGATGTTAAGTCCCGAAAACAGGTTGGCAAGGGTGTTCTGGAGCCCCAGGGCCACCGCCAATCCGCCCACGCCCAGTGCAGTGAGTATGGGCGTGATGGATACCCCGATGGAATCGAGTATTATCATGAAACCGATCAGGTAAACCACCAGTTTTATCAGATTTATAAAGATAGTAAACGCGGCAATGTCAGCTTTTGTTTTTTTCATGTAAATGTTTATGAATGCTACCGTGAACCTGCACGCAATGATAGTTCCAGTCAGTATCATCAGTACGTGAAGGATTTTTTTCAGAACATGAAAAAGAGGCCTGTTCAAGGGGACGAGATGTATTGCGCCGTAGACACTCAGAATGGCAATTGAAAGGACTATCATGTATCGAGCCGCCAGAAGCGCAATTTCGGCGGCATCGTTTTTCTCTTTCGCGATCATTCTTTTCAGCTTTCCAACTATCACCATCTCGACGATGACACCAAGGAGGATTCCTCCCGCTACGATAGCAAGAGGGATTATTATTTCCGATGTGATAGCTAAGGGATCAATTGTCATATTAATTTCTGAAACCTTACCTAATATGCATATAAATGTCAACCTCGGCCATCAAACCCTCTTACACTAAAGGCAATGGAAAGAGTGAGGCTAATTGAATTATAATTTTAATGACTGGATTGGAGATATTTAACAAATTGAACGCAGGAGGAATCTAAATGGCAGAAACTGGAATAAAAATCGAGGGCATGAGCTGTGAGCATTGCGTGATGAGAGTAAAAAGGGCGCTGAACGGTATTGCAGGCATTACTGAAGCAAATGTTACGGTCGGCAGTGCAAGCATCAAGTATGACGAATCAAAAGTGAAGATGGAAGATATCTATTCAGCCATCGAGAAGGCCGGATATAAAATAGCGCGATAGCGTCGAGCGTCGTGAGTCGAGCGCTGATGAATTGTAAAATATAAAACCAGATCGATCAGCAATGTTAGATCGAGTGTTAGTTCCAGCTCGCACACTGCATGGCCTTTGCTTGTGCAAATACCTTTTATTCCTTCCTGCAAATACTCAGTGGGTGCCATTGTAACAATTGGGCGATGTACTATCGGGAATATAGTCTACTAGGCGTTAAGTACATTCAGTACTGAGGGGGTGTTCCATATAATGATAAGTTGTAGCCCTAAAGCAGTGTAGCGGTTCCACGCATGACGATTTTTTATTACTCTGGTATCACTTCTTATTATGCTCAGCCGCCCGACATCTTGACATTTCACGAGCTACTTTGCGGTGTAATCTATATAGGAGGCCCCCCTCACGCCGAAGGAAACAGCAAACTTACGATCCACATCGATTGCACTGGTTAAGACCCAGATGCTGGACAAAAAGAGAATCAGCACCAGTCCGGTAATTTTGGTTTTCAGCGGTAACGAGCTCAAAGGAAACGGCTTTTTATGCATAACGGCAGATTAGCACGAAAAGAGGGTGCATATCAGTAGATAGAGCATTTGCCCGGCGCTCTACCCCAGAATTAGCTAAAAGCAGCGTATCTATGCTAAATTGAAAGACAACTAATTTAACAGAAAGGAATTTTATGGCTGATTTCAAATACAAGGACTATACGCCGGAAGAGCGCTTGATTTATAGCGAAGCCATTATAAAAATCAGAAAGGGCGTGGAAAACGGGTTAAGCTTCAGCGAGGCATTCAGCATGGTTGATGTGCAGGATCCCGAATTAAAACACTTTATTGAAGATGATGCTCTAAAGGTTCTAATTGCCGAGATGCATTTCGGGAAGGGTATTCCGTTGCCGCAGGTAGCGGACACTCTGAAGATATCGATAAAAAGATTGGATATAGTTATCAGGGAAATGCTTGAGGATGTGGGAACGACTGCAGCCGCTATATACCGCCAAAACAATCCGGATGGCCCAATGGGCCATGCATGAACAACAACAGGCAATAAATATCTTCATTGACAACAGGCTTGGCGCAATTCCCACCGGAACAATAAAACCTTCAGCCACATTTTGCTTGCATTGACTACAGCGGGGGGCTAATTTCTCCTGGGGAAAAGCGTTATAAGGTCAACTGGAAGATTGTAGGGGTTGCCATTATCGCGGCTGTTATCTCTGTCGCATTTTTTCTTTACTCATCTAATTCTTAAGTGTGTGGAAGATTTGTTAGAAGTAGTCCCGTCTCTACCATAATAGAGATATTCCATGTCTCCTCTGCCTCATTTGAGCTTTCTTCCGGCTATAATATAGCCCCTTCGCAAGATATCGTCATCATCATTCAGTTATTTTGTTCTTGTGGAGGCCGTTTGGAAGCTGTGGACCATCGTTACCACTGACTTCTCTCGAAAATCTTCACTATTGCGGTATGTTGATTCGCGAGGACTTGTCGGTGAAGTAAGCTCCACTCTAATCATCTCCATTATGCGCTTCCCCGAATGAAACTTGCACGGTAAATTCATACCATCTTCAACAACTCAAAATATTGCTCCCTGCTCATACCGACTGTACGCATATTGCTTTTGATGATGTCAATGTCGATTTCATCGTATTCAGGGATAACAACGGCTCTTTTTGCTCCAGGGTAGGTTAGAATATGGTGAGAACCTTCTTTACGTTTATATTTACAACCGAACAGCTCAAATATCCGGCGCTGAGTCTTCCAGTCAGTCGGATATATTTTGGGCATTAATTTACCTGAACAAACTGTTTCTCAAACCCGATCATTTCATTAATCGGTTCAACATTGTCTCCTCTGATCTCGAAACCGCACTCAGCAAGGTAGTCCTCAAGAGTCCCGAGTTCTTTCATTTCCTCGAACTGTATCCTGACAACTTCTTTTAAGTTCGACTTAGCCTCCTCTATCGTGCGCCCCTGTGTGACAAAATCAAGCTCGGGCATTTTAGCGATAACCCATTTACCTTTTTGCCAAAGCTCTATAGTTGTCCTAATCTGCATAAACCCTCCTCTCTTACATAATGATACCACAAAGGAACGGTTGATGCTGCAGGCTGAGACCTAAGTCCTGAGCTGTCCCTTGGTTCTTTCGATAACGAATGCAATGATCTGATCGTGGAGGACGTCAACCTCCTCATCTTTCAGTGTCCGGTCTGACGCCCTGTACCGGATCGAAAAGGCGATGCTCTTTTTTCCTTCAGGGATGTTCTTCCCCTGATAGACGTCGAATAGCGAAACGTCCTCTATCAGGTCAGAACTATAGGACTTTAGCAATGCAACAATCTCCGCTGATTCAAGGGATTCATCTACCACAAGCGCAGTGTCCCTTTCACTATAGGGATACCTGGGCAATGGATGATATTTGAGTGCCTGCATGGAATAAGGTCTGATGAGTTCAACATCAATCTCTGCAAGGATTATTGAAGGATTATGCGCCTTTATGTCAAGACGACCGATAATAACCGGAGACAAGGCCCCGACGTATCCGATCTTCTCGCCGCCTATCAATATATCCGCAGATTGCCCGGGGTGCAGAAAGTGTTCCGATGACCTGGCAAAGGAATAACTGCTTATTTTGAGAACATCAAACAGGGCCTCAATTACGCCCTTGACCACAAAAAAGTCGTGGGTATCATCCTTGTAAAGCGATCGTATTTTTTCTTTATATAATGCTGCTGCGAAGTGGTTTCTTTCTTCAGGGAGTGAGCTCCCCTCCTTGCTTAAAAAGACCCTGGATATTTCATAAAACCTGAATGATCTGTTATCGTGTGATACGTTATACACGATATTTTTAATCAAGGCAGGAACAAGTGTTGTTCGCATGCAGGCATCTTCAGTGCGCAGAGGGTTCTTTATCCGCACCATTTTCCTGCGTTCATCGTCAGTATCGAAACCCAGGAAATCCAGGTCCTGTTCTCCCATAAAACTGTAATTGATTACTTCGGTAAATCCCGACTTTAAAAAAGATTCCTTCACCTCTTTTAGAAGAGCCCCTGAAAATAATTTCCGCGCGTCGTCCTGAGCCTCGATGCCGACAACCGCGGTCGGCAGGACCGCCGGGATTCTCTCATACCCGTATGCCCGTGCGACCTCTTCTATAATATCGAAGCCGCCCTGTACGTCCTCCCTATATGCCGGCGGTGTAATATTAAAATATTTGTTTACCTTATCCACACCAAAACCCAATGCATTCAGGTAATGGGTAATTTTCGCTTCGGTCAGATCCAGCCCCAGCACTCTGTTTATCTTTTCGCAGCTGATACTGATTTCCCTTGGTGAGTATATTACAGGGTAGATGTCTATTTTTCCGTAGACTGTACCGCCTGCAATCTCGTGCATAAGCAAGGCTGCCCTGTCCAAGGCCTTCTTAAGCATCTTTATATCCGTACCCCGTTCAAACCTGAATGACGCCTCGGTCTTCAGGCACGTTGACCTTGAGGTCTTCCTTACCGATACTGGGTCGAACCAGGCGCTCTCAATAAAAATATCGACAGTCGAATCGCTGACTTCCGTTTCGAGTCCGCCCATAATCCCGGCAATCGCTATAGGATCTTCGGCGTCCCATATAAGAAGCGCATCCCCGGGCAGTTCCTGCTCGTTCCCGTCAAGGGTACGGAAACGCAACTTTTCGGTCTTGCCCTTAACATTCCTCGATGTGCCGACCTGTATGCGGCGTCCCTTGATAGTGCCCAGGTCAAAGGCATGGAGGGGGTGTCCCAGTTCAATGAGGACATAATTGGTTACATCGACCACATTGTTTATTGATCTAAACCCGCATTTTTCGAGCCTGCGCTTAAGCCACTCAGGTGAAGGGCCGATTTTAAGCCCTTTGACTATCCTCCCTGCGTATCGCCGGCAGAGGGCGGGGTCATGGATATCTACATTAAAATCAAGTTCTCCTGTCTCTGCCGCGACCACATGCTCGGGGAAGCCAAGTGTCTGACCGTAGGCTGCGGACAGTTCGCGGGCAACACCGATCATACTGAGGCAGTCTGGCCTGTTAGGGGTCACGTTGATCTCAAAAACAGTGTCCCCGTCAACCTGCTCCATTGCTTCGACTTCAAGCCCGAGCATAGTGAGACGATGTGCCACTTCTGCGGCAGATTCGCTGACCGGAACAAATTCCCTCAGCCATTCAAGAGAAACCCTCATGATAAACGGGACACCATCCTTTACCTATTTTTCCTATTAAACCCGACGGTTTCGTAAAAAGTCCATAGGCAAGGCGCGCAAATCCGCAGGAATGAGGCGTACTTTTCGTACGCCGCAGTGACTAAGGATGCAGCGCAACGCAGCATATGGGATTTTTACGAGACCGTCAAAACTGCCTCAGGAATCTGACATCGTTCTCGTAAAACAGCCTGATGTCGTCAATCGAATATTTGAGCATTGCTATTCTTTCAATCCCCATTCCGAAGGCGAACCCTGAATAAACTTCCGGATCATATCCGACATATTTAAAAACTGCCGGGTTTACCATACCGGCGCCGAGGATTTCGAGCCAGCCCGAATTTTTGCAAACCCTGCAGCCGGAACCGCCGCAAAGTATACAGCCTATATCTACCTCTGCCGACGGCTCGGTGAAAGGGAAAAAGCTCGGCCTGAACCGCACCGGTGTATCAGGACCGAATATCTGATGAAGAAATGCCTCTAGGACACCTTTCAGATTGCTGAACGTAATATCTTTATCCACCATAAGCCCCTCGACCTGATGGAACATGGGTGTATGAGTTATATCGGCATCACACCTGTACACCTTTCCGGGGGCAATGAACCGCACAGGGGGCTTTCTCTTTTCCATTCCCCTCACCTGCACCGGAGATGTATGGGTCCTGAGCACAATATCGTCACTAACAAAAAAGGTGTCCTGCATATCACGCGCAGGATGCTCCCTTGGGAAATTCAGCGCCTCGAAGTTATAATAATCATGTTCTACTTCCGGGCCTTCTTCAACACTGAATCCCATCCTGACAAAAATATCCACTATTTCGAAAAGAACTTTATTGATAGGGTGCTGGATGCCAATAGCAGTGTATTTGCCGGGCAGAGTTATATCAATGAACCCGGCCGACAACTGTTTTTTCAGCGCTTGGTTTTTGAGGAAGGCTTCTTTGGCATCTAACTCGGCTTCGATAAATTGTTTTACATCGTTTATCTTCTTGCCGAGCAGCGGCCGGTCTTCCGGCGCTGCTGAAGAAAGCGCTTTCAGGGCAGCTGTGACATGTCCCTTTTTGCCCAGATAATTGATTCTAAGCTGAAACAGATCAGCAGTACTTATAACAGACTTTAATTCATTCAGAAATTTCTGTTTCAGATCTTCGATCATCATTATTTAACATGGCGAACACAGAAGTAGACTGCAGCAAATAATCATCGCCTTAATGCCTGCTGCTATCGGGTTGCTTTGAACCGGTCTGTTATTTATTTTTTGCTACTTGCTCGACAAGTTTGCTAAAAGTCTCGAAGTCATTGCACGCCAGATCGGCAAGGGCCTTTCTGTTTAAATTGACATTGGCCTTCTTTAATCCGTTCATAAATTGACTGTATGAGGTGTTCAGCGACCTTACTGCGGCATTGATCCGCGCTATCCAGAGTGCCCTGAATTCCCGTTTCTTAAGCCTTCTGTCCTTATATGCAGCAATAAGGGCCTTGTCGACAACCTGTGTTGCTATGCGGTAAAGACGACTCCTCGCCCCATATTGACCCTTTGAACTCTCAAGAACCTTCTTATGGTATCGTTTGGACTTAAAACCACCTTTCGCCCTCGGCATCTTATCCTCCTTCTCTGTCCGAAAAAACTTCTTAACTCACATTAATAGCTTACATTTTAATTAATCAGGCACTAAAGCGTCAAGCCAAAAAAACAGGTAAAGGTAGAGAGTGCGACACCTATTCCTTTACCTGTCTTAGAACGCATACGGCAAAAGCTTCTTCACGCTGTCATATTGCACATCAGGAACTAAAGCACTTTTTCTGAGACTCCTGCCCCTTTTGGAAGACTTGCTGGTCAACAGATGGCTCTTAAATGCTTTGCTTCTTTTTATCTTCCCGCTGCCGGTCACTTTAAAACGCTTGGCAGCTCCCCTGTGGGTTTTAAGCTTAGGCATTTCATTTCTCCTTTCTATCTTATTTGCTGCTGGGGGTGATCACCATGGTTATATGATTGCCTTCCAGCCTGGGCTGCTGTTCAATATTAAATTTACCGGTAAGCAGCTCATTAATCCTGTCAAATACTTTCATCCCCATCTCAGGTCTGACGATTTCCCTTCCCCTGAAAAACATGGTGACCTTCGCCTTGTCCCCTTCTTCAAGAAACCGCATGATATTTTTGACCTTGAGCTGGAGATCATGGTCGGTTATTTGCGGCCTGATCTTCACTTCTTTAAGGTCAGCGGTCTTTCTCGCAGTGTGCTTTTTGCTCATCTGATACTTATACTTGCCGAAGTCCATCACCCTGCACACCGGAGGGCTTACATTGGGGGCGACCTCAACAAGATCGTAACCGCTTTCTCTTGATATCCTCAGTGCTTCCTGTATCGTTACAACTCCCAGCTGTTCACCGGATGCCCCGATCAACCGCACTTCTCTTGTCCTGATACCTTCGTTAACTCTAATATCTTTGCTTATGTTCTCACCTCCACGTTTTTATAAATGGGTAAATGGATAAATGAGTATATGAGTATATGCATGTACGGGTCAAGAGTTAATTATACTCATATGCCCATTTACTCATTCGCTCATTTACGAGAATTTATTTCTTCTACTATTATCAACATAAATTCGTCTATTGTAAATGGCCCGATATTTTCACCATCACGCTTTCTTACAGTAACTTTCTGATCCTCGAGTTCTTTGTCCCCTATTATAATCAAATATGGAACTTTTCTCATCGTGGCTTCACGGATCTTGTACCCTATCTTCTCGTTGTCGGTATTTGTTTCGGACCTTATACCGGCGCGTTTGAGCGCCTCATATACCTGCCGGGCATAGACGTCATGCCTTTCCGCAATTGTCAAAACCGACACCTGTACCGGAGCAAGCCAGAGCGGGAAGACACCTGCATAATGCTCGATAAGAACACCGAAAAAGCGTTCCAGCGATCCCATTAATGCGCGATGGATCATAATGGGCCTGTGCTCTTTGCCGTCACTACCCCTGTATACCGTATCGAACCTCTCGGGGAGATTGAAGTTGAACCTGTATGGTGCTGCACTGCCATGCCCTGTTCAGAGAGTCCTTTATCTTTATATCTATCTTGGGCCCGTAAAAAACGCCTTCTCCGGGGTCTACAACGTAGGGCAATCCCTTCTTCTCAAGCGCCTGCTTCAAGGCATTTGTCGCATGCTCCCAGTTGTCAAGGGCGCCCACATATTTCTCAGGTCTGGTAGAAAGATATATATCGTATGAGTCAAATCCGAAGGTCCTGAGAATGAAAAGCGTGAAATCGAGTATATTCACGATTTCCTCCTCGATCTGGTCCTCCCTGCAGAATATATGCGCATCATCCTGGGTAAAACCCCTCACCCGCATAAGTCCGTGCAGCGTGCCGGACCTTTCGTACCTGTATACCGTGCCGAGTTCAGCATACCTCAGCGGCAGGTGCCGGTAGCTCCTGAGCTGACTTTTATATATGTTGATATGGAAAGGACAATTCATCGGCTTCAACTCGTAGGCAATTTCGTCTATTTCCATCGGGGAGTACATGTTTTCCCTGTAAAAGTCCCAGTGCCCGCTCTCCTGCCATAAATGCAGCCTCGCAATATGCGGTGAAAAAAGGATTTTATAGTCCGCCTTGAGATGCTCGTTCCTCCAGAAGTCCTCTATTGTCTTTCTGATTATTGCTCCATTCGGGTGCCAGAGAATCAGGCCGGGTCCGATTTCGTCGCTTATGCTGAAAAGATCCAGTTCTTTGCCAAGCTTGCGATGATCACGTTTTTTGACCTCTTCAAGATAATCTAGGTATGACTTGAGCTCCTCTTTTGTATCAAAGGCAGTTCCGTATATCCTCTGGAGCATTTTGTTCTTTTCGCTGCCGCGCCAGTAGGCCCCCGCAATACTCAAGAGTTTGAATGCCTTAACTCTTCCGGTCCGGGACAGATGCGGCCCTCTGCAAAGGTCAACAAACCCGCCCTCTTCATACAGCGAGACTGTGGCATCGGAAATATCCTCAAGCAGTTCAACCTTGTATGGTTCATCCATTTCCCTGAAACGTGCTATTGCCTCATCTCTTGCAATCTCTTTCCTTACAAAGGGCTTGTTCTGCTTGATAATCTCCTTCATCCTCTTTTCAATTTTTTCAAGGTCCTCAGGGGCAAAGTGTTCAGCCCTGTCAAAGTCATAATAAAAGCCTTCTTCTGTGGCAGGGCCTATGGCAAATTTAACATCGGGAAACAATTCCTTCACGGCGTGGGCCATGATGTGAGATGTGCTGTGGCGGTAAATCTCTTTCCCCTCTTTTGATTGTGCGTTAACCAGTTCTATTACAGACTCAGGAGCAAGGGCGTCCAGTGACGCCATGTCCACTAAATTTCCGTTGACGCTGATTGCGATAGCGCGAGATGATTCGATGAGTTTCTGCAGCTCGGACTTCTCTACTACTTGTTCCGCACCGTCAGGCAATATAATTTTAATTTCGACTCCTCCGATCAATAACAGGCTGAATATCTTAACCGATTTACAACACTATGTTCAATCAAAAAAATCCAAATCAAGTGACAAATAGACGGTTTCGTAAAAAGTTCATAGGCAAGGCGCACAAATCCCAAGGAATGAGGCGTACTTTTGGTACGCCGCAGTGACGCAGGATGCAGCGCAACGCCCGGGGTCCCTGGCAAGGCGCAGACTTGACGGGGTGGAACTCAGCATATGGACTTTTTACGAAACCGTCATCCCGCCGTCAACCATCTCCAGCGTTCTATGACACTTTCTCGACAATGACTCATTATGAGTCACGACAATGAAGGTGACACCGCTTTTCGCGTTCACATCCATTAAAAGCCTGAAAAGCTCTTCCCCTGTAGCGGTGTCGAGGTTGCCGGTCGGCTCATCCGCAAGCACAACCCTGGGCTCCAGCAAGAGTGCCCTTGCAACTGCCACTCGCTGCTGCTCGCCGCCTGACAATTCCCCGGGTTTATGGCCCCGCCGCGCATAAACACCGAGATCATCCAACAACTTCTCAGCCCGTTCCCGCACCTGTCCGGTCCCATTCGTCGGTTTACTCCCGCGTTGCATGAGCAAGCCGGGCATCATAACATTCTCAAGGGCGCTGAACTCCGGCAAAAGATAGTGGAACTGGAACACAAACCCTATTACACGATTACGGAATGATGCGAGCTGACCGTTGCCAAGTGTAAAGGGGTCAACAACGTCTCCTTTAACATTATAAATAACGGTGCCTTCAGTGGGCCGGTCAAGAGTGCCCATAATGTGGAGAAAAGTGCTTTTGCCCACTCCGGAAACACCAACGATGCTGACAATTTCCCCCTCATGGAAAACCGTGTCTATGCCTCTTAATACCCTCAATTCTCCTGCAGGAGTATAAAAAGACTTTTTCAGCCCGGCGACAGTTATCAGTTCATGCATCGTCCGTCTACCTCTTAGTCAGTGCCCTGATCTTTTCCATGATGCTGTCCCACAGCGTATGCTGTGAATTTCCAGCGGTCTTATTTCCGTTCTCTTCCGCGCTGCCGGTTTCAGGCTTTCTCTCTTGTTCCTTGGAAGTCTCAGATGATGCATCTTGTGTGTCTTTTTTGTCTCTACCAGTAATTTTTTCTATGGTACTGACAGCCTCATCCTTTTTTCCCTTGAGCTCATCCGCCTTTTGACCGAGCTTCTCACCGGTTTCCTTTATCACGCCTCCGGACTTTTCGCCGAACCATCTGAATTTCTCGCCGCCGCTCCGCAGGGCGATCACAACAAAAACAATCACCGCAATAACCAAAAGACATATAGTTCTTTTAATAAGTTTGAACATCACTCATACCTCAAAGGTTCTGCAGGGTCCAATTTTGCCGCATAGTACGATGGATAAATCGTGGAAAGGAAACTGATCGTGACGGCTGACGCGGAAACAACCAGAAAATCGATGAGCTTCATCTTTACCGGCAGCTTGCTCAGATAGTACACGTCTGCCGGGAGTTTTATCAGCTGGTAATCGTTAAGCAACCTGCCGAGAATATAACCGCCGGATACGCCCAGCAGGGTGCCGACAAGACCGATAAGCAGTCCCTGTAGCATGAATATGGCCATGACGCCCTGATGAGTGGCTCCCATGGTCTTTAGTATCGCTATCTCCTTCTGCTTTTCCATAACGCTCATCATGAGCGTGCTGACAATATTAAACGACGCGACCAGAACGATAAGTATCAATATGATAAACATCGCAAATTTCTCGAGATTCAAGGCCGAAAACAGGTTCCGGTTCATCTGCATCCAGTCCCTGACATCGTAAGGGAACCCAAGCATTGCCTCCACCGATTTCCGGACTTCCGGGGCCTTGTAAATGTCATCAAGACGCAGTTCTATACCGGAGATGGAATCTCCGAGGCCGAAGAAATTCCGGGCATCATTCATACCGGTAAGTACAAGGCTCGAATCATACTCAAACATGCCCATCTCAAAAATAGCTGCAACCCTGAACTGCTTTACTTTAGGCAGCATTCCGAGCGGCCCCATCTGACCCTCAGGTGAAACAATATTGATCTTCTCACCTGTAGTCACCCCGAGCATTGACGATAGTTCGCTGCCTATGATGATCCCTGGGACCCCATCTTTTCCAATGAGATCCCCGGCGCTGCCGGAGACAATATGTTTCAAAATATCTGTTGTGCCGTATTCTGTAGCAGGATCTATGCCCCTTAAAAAAACGCCGTGGGCCCTGTTGCCCTTCGTTACCATCACCTGACCGATGACAAAAGGCGAAACCGAGACCACATGCGGCACACGCCTGAGTTCTGCGATCAGCGGAGCGTAATTATCTATAGGGCCGCGGTAACTCTCGACAATGGCATGCGCATTGGCGCCCAGAATTTTTTTCTGGAGGTCTTCACGGAAGCCGCTCATGACGGACAGCACGACCAGCAGCGCCATGACACCCACGGCGACCCCACTTATGGAGATTATGGTATTAAAAGAAACGCCCCGGTTTTGTCTCTTGGATCTCAGGTACCTTAAGGCGATAAAGAGCGGATAGGGAAGGTTCATCCTGTTCTTTATTGTTGCTGTTCCGGCTTCAACTGCGGGAATAGAATAACATCCCTTATTGACTGGGAACCTGTAAAAAGCATTACAAGCCTGTCTATGCCTATACCCTCACCAGCTGCCGGAGGCATGCCGTATTCCAGTGCCCGTACAAAGTCTTCGTCCATCCAGTGGGCCTCTTCGTCCCCTTCCCGCTTTGCCTGCGCCTGTTTTGAAAGCCTCTCTTTCTGGTCAATGGGATCGTTCAACTCTGAAAAGGCGTTGGCAATCTCCCTGGCAGCAATGAAAAGCTCAAACCGTTCCACCAGTTCGGGATTATCAGCCTTTCTCTTGGCTAACGGAGAGATTTCAACAGGGTAGTCGGTGATAAAGGTAGGTTGTATCAATTCAGGTTCTACAAACTCCTTGAAAATCTCATCGATTACCTTGCCGTGGGAAGCGCCGTCAGGAATATCAAGCTTCTTTGCTCGCGCCCAATCGACAGCTTTTTTGACGTCTGTAATGACGTCGTCAGGCACACCCTTCTGTTTAAGCGCATCGAGCATGGGAATCCTAGGCCACGGAGGCGTCAAATCGATCACCACATCGCCGTATGGGATTTTCAAAACTCCCACTGCCTTATTTGCCACAAAAGAGAAAAACTCCTCGGTAAAGGACATCAGATACGTGTAGTCCTTATATGCCATATAGAATTCCAGCATCGTAAATTCGGGATTATGCCTTGTCGATATGCCTTCATTCCTGAAATTTTTGTTCAACTCAAAAACTTTCTCATACCCTCCCACGAGCAGGCGCTTGAGGTATAGCTCGGGAGCGATCCTGAGATAAAGGTCCATATCAAGAGCGTTATGGTGAGTACTGAAAGGACGCGCAGCTGCGCCGCCGGGTATCTGGTGCATCATAGGCGTTTCAACCTCAATAAAGCCTTTTTGCTCGAGAAAATCCCTGATCGCCTTTATAATGGCGCTCCTCGCCGCAAAGATGTCCTTTACCTCGGGATTGACGATGAGATCGACGTAGCGTTGACGGTAGCGCATTTCTATGTCCTTCAACCCGTGCCATTTCTCAGGAAGCGGCCTGAGTGACTTGCTCAGCAAAACAATCTTTTCCACCTGAATCGTGAGTTCTTCAGTTTTAGTCCTGAACACCCTGCCCGAAATTCCTACTATATCACCGATGTCCAGCTTTTTCACGAGAGCATATTGTTCATTGAGCACGTCTTTCTTCAGGTATATCTGGATCTTTCCGGTAGAGTCCTGGATATGGGCGAACGAGGCCTTTCCAAAGTCCCGCATTGCCACCAACCTGCCTGCAACAGAGGTGTATACGGCCTCGGTTTCGAAATGCTCTTTTGTGTCATTACGGTGTGCCGATTTCAAATCTTCCGCATGGGCTTCGGGATTGAATTTGCCATCATAGGGGTCGGTACCGCTCAGGCGCAATTCGCCCAACTTTTTAAGGCGCTGTTCTATAAGATCATTAATTTCATCCATAAGATTTTAATTATACTTATCAGAATTAATACAAGTCAATTCGACGGGCATATTGTGTAGTGGGCCAGTTTGTTTTTGCTCTGTATCAATTAGCCGTTCAATTCAATCATTGGCCTGTTTTGAGCATAATCTGTGGTCGCCACTTCCTATATATTTGGGCTCGGCGTTACTCGCCCACTGCTGATAACCCAGGTGATACAGAGCAAAAACAAACTGGCCCACTACCAGAATATTGATGCCGGCCTTGACAGGTAGTTTCCGATTCGTTAGAGTATAAAGATGCGTAAGCCATGTATAGCTGCCAACTGGAAGATGAACAAGACCGCCGCGGAAACCCGGGCGTTTCTGAACGAATTCATTCCGCTAATTGAGCATGCTAACAACGTCGACATTGTTATCGCTCCTCCCTTCACCTCCATTTACGCTGCTGCGGGTCTCCTGGCAAACAGTCCCATACATCTTGCCGCGCAGAACATGTTCTATGAGGAGAAAGGGGCATATACCGGAGAGATCGCTCCATCCATGCTTACTGATGCCGGGTGCAGCCATGTTATCATCGGCCATTCGGAAAGACGCCAGTATTTCAAAGAAACAGATGAAATCCTTAACCGGAAGACAAAGATTGCAAGAAAACATGACCTGAAGGTCATCTTTTGTATAGGAGAGTCCCTTGATGAGCGTGAGGCTGGAAAGACATTCGACGTTTTAAACCGCGAGATATTGGAAGGGCTGAAAGATGTCCCTTCAGACGGCATAATAGTTGCGTATGAGCCGATTTGGGCGATCGGCACCGGCAAGACCGCAACAACGGAACAGGCACAGGATGCCCATCATTACATACGTGAAAGACTGGCAGCCCTGTACGGGTCAGCCGCAGGTGAGATCAGAATTCTTTACGGCGGCAGCGTAACGCCCGATAATATAGATGCTCTGATGAACTGTGCCGATGTGGACGGGGCCCTTGTAGGCGGCGCCAGTCTGAAGGCTGACAGTTTTGCGAGAATTGTAAAATTCAAGACCATCTTGTAAAAAAACTATAAACTTACGGAGGGATTTGTTTTATGGCCACACTTTTAGTAGTTATACACGTTGTTTGCTGCCTGTTCTTGATTTCGATCGTCTTGCTGCAGGGCGGCAAAGGCGCGGAAATGGGCGCGGCATTCGGCGGCTCAAGCCAAACAATCTTTGGAAGCAGGGGAGCCTCCACGTTTCTCAGCAAACTCACAACAGGTTCTGCGATCGTATTTATGCTGACATCCCTGATTTTGTCCATGGTGGCCAATAAACACGCGTCCGTCATCAAGGAAGTCCCAGCCGCTCAACAGAGAACTGCTGTTCCTCAACAACTGCCACAACAGCCAATGCAGCAGCAGCCATTGCCGCAGCAACCGCCACAGCCGGCTAAGTGAAACGTGAATAGTGAATAGTGAAGAGTGAAAGGATAAAAGAAAAGACAGCCTTTCTTTCTTTTAACTATTCACTATTCACGTTTCACGTTTCACTTTTTTTGTCTTTGCTTTTCACGTTTTTACCCGGTTGTTCACGTGCGCCTGATATCAAATACCCAAATGACATTACGATGGGATCACTTGCTGATGCCAAACGGCTGCTTCCTTTCCTTGCCTCTGACAGCTCATCAGGAGAAATAAGCGGGTTTATTTATCATGGCCTGGTAAAGTATGACAAGAACATACGGCTGACCGGCGATATTGCCAAGTCGTGGGAAGTGAGCACCGATGGGCTGCGTATCACCTTTCACCTTCGTAAGGGCGTCAGATGGCAGGATGGCGTGGAACTCACTGCTGATGACGTTATTTTCACCTACAATAAAGTAATCGATCCCAAAGTGCCTACACCGTACAGCAGCATATACGGGCCTGTCAGGAGCGTTAAGGCAATCGATAAATATACAGTCCAGGTTACCTACAAAGAACCTTTTGCCCCTGCGCTTGAATCATGGGGCATGGGTATAGTGCCAAAGCACCTGCTTGAGGGTAAGGACCTTTCATCACCTGAAATCAACCGGCACCCTGTCGGAAATGGCCCTTACAAGCTTACCGAATGGGTGACCGGACAAAAAATCGTACTCGATGCCTTCGACAACTATTTCGAGGGGAAACCGAATATTGACAAAGTCATATATCGCATAATCCCGGATACTGCAACAATGTTCCTGGAGCTGAAATTCGGCGGCATCGATTTCATGGGATTGACCCCTCCTCAATACAAGCTCCAGGCAAATTCAGCTTTCTTCAATAAATATTTCCAAAAATTCAGGTACCCATCGTTCGGATACACCTACATGGGATACAATCTGCTTAATCCGCTTTTCATCGATGTGCGGGTGAGGCAGGCAATAGCGCACGCCATCAACAAAAAAGAGATTATAGCCGGGGTCCTCTTAGGATACGGCACTCCCTGCACCGGCCCTTTCCCCCCTGAATCATGGGCCTATAGTCCAGATATAAAAGATTACGACTACAGCCCGGCAAAGGCGCTTGCCATGCTTGCTGAAGCTGGATGGAAGATGAATTCTTCAGGGCTGCTTGAAAAAGACGGCAGAACATTTTCCTTCACGGTTCTCGTCAACCAGGGGAACGATGAGAGGATCAAAACCGCAGAGATACTGAAAGAACAACTCAAACTGGTCGGCATCGAAATAAAAATTAAAGTACTTGAGTGGCAGGCAATGCTGCACGATTTTATTGATAAAAAACGTTTCGAGGCTGTTATTCTGGGGTGGGCGCTCTCACGCGACCCTGATATTTACGATATCTTTCATTCTTCAAAAACCAAAGAGGGTGAATTCAATTTTATCTCATACAGAAACGATACCGTGGACCGGCTGCTGCTCGAAGGCAGGCGCACCTTCTCTTTGGAGAAACGAAAAATGATATACCACAGGATCCACCAGATACTTGCCGAAGAACAGCCATATGCATTCCTCTATGTTCCCGACGCCCTTCCTGTACTGAACAAACGCATTAAAGGCGTGGTAAAGGCCCCTCTGGGCATAGACTACGATTTCATTCACTGGTATGTGCCCAGGAACCGGGCTGAGTGGTATCAGTAGCGGTGTTTCACAGCATCCCGATTATTTCTTCAGCGCTTAACACCTTCGCATAAACTGCTCCTAGCGCAGCCATATACGCCCCATGCACATGCGTTGCCGGAATATCGGTCCCATTGAAAACTAAATTCCTTGCTGCACAAGCATCGTGAGCAACAATACAGGAGTATCCATTATCAAAGGCTGCCCTTACTGTAGCATCAATACACATGTGCGACATCATCCCGCAAAACACAAGCTCCTTGATTCCTCTGGCTGCGAGATATTCATGTAGCCTGGTATTTCGAAAACTGTTCGGAAAATGCTTCTCGATGATAGTTTCATCAGGCAACGGCGCAACACTTTCATGAATGTTTACTCCTTCCGTATCCGGCAGGAAAAAAGCAGCTCCTGCCCGCGTCGAAATATGCTGTATGTAAATAACCGGCAATTCGTTTTCTCTAAAATGTTCTAAAAGCCTTCTTGCGACAATGCTCGCCTCGGTTGCCCTGACAACTTCCATCCTTCCGCCCGGGAAATAATCTTGCTGAATATCCACTAACACCAACGCAGGTTTCACTCGTCCTCCTCTATCTTGGGGCATCTTGTTAGACGCCTTTTTTTATCATTTTTCCTGTTATAAGTGCTGATAGGAATATAGTGAGAAACGGAATCCATGTGCCAATGATGCTCTTAAACATCGAGAAATCTCTCTCAATTAATGTCGCCACAACAACGATGTCCATAAATACTACAAAGCCCACAAAGAATGTTGCAATAAAAAGAGGAGAATAATGATTCACTTTCTTAAAATACAAAAGAGAAATCACTGCGAAAATAACCGGGGCCGCTACTGCATGAATAATCAATGTATTTTCCATTGACGTTACATTACGGCCTATTCCAATCGTTGCTCCACATAGACCCCAACCCACAAGAGCGTGCCCAATTACTATTATTATTTCTTTCAGCATTATCACCGTTTAACGATAAATATACCAGTTATGTCTAGAGCAATAAGGTCAGGCTTAACTATTGGCCTATTCTAATTTCTTTTTTGCTGGTCTGACTTCGTATAGTGCTTGATCTTCCCTGACAAGGCACGCTTGCTCCGTACTGCTCCTTTCAAAGAGGAGCTTTGCATTTGAAAAAAGGCCCGCGGTTTCAGCCTTTAGGTAACGGGCCGCCATCCGGCAATATTCAGGATCGATTTCAACCCCTATACTGTCGCGGCCCGTTCGCAGTGCTGCAACCATAGTTGTACCCGATCCGCAAAATGGATCAAGCACGGTATCCCCAACAAAAGAGAACATCCGAACCAAACGTTTGGCAAGTTCCATGGGAAACGGCGCCGGGTGGTTCTTGGTTGAAGCTCCTGTAATATTCCATATCTGCTGAAACCAGAGATCAAACTCCTTTTTCGTTAATTTGCTCGCCTCGCGCTGTGCGTTTGTCGGCTTCCTGTATCCACCTGGTTTTCTCTGCATAAGAATAAATTCCATATCATTCTTGATAATGGCGTTCGGTTCGTAGGGTTTGCCGAGAAACCTCGATCCATTTGAAACCTCATATGATGCATTACTAATTTTGTGCCAGATGATCGGGTTAAGGTTGTCAAAACCAATGCGCCTGCATAGGACGCAGATGTCTGCATGAAGCGGAAAAACGAGATGCCGACCAAAGGTGCGCCGGGCAACGCAGACATCTCCAACAACACAAACTAAGCGCCCTCCAGGCACAAGAATACGAAACATTTGCCTCCAAACCTTCTCCAACTCGGCAAGGAATGCTTCGTAGTCCTGGACATGGCCAAGCTGATGCGGGTTCTCGTTATAACGCTTGAGATTCCAGTATGGAGGCGACGTCACTACAAGATGCACTGACTCGTCCGCCAGGAAAGACAGGTCTCTTGAATCAGCATTGATTAATCTGTGGGCCGTAGACTGCATCGATTTACACAAAAGTCGTCACATGGGCGACGAGAATCTTTGCAAAACGTTCAATTGACAGATCATCTGCAGGCATTTTGAATAACCCATTAAGACCGTCGTTACTGGATGAGGTTATAAAGGCGGAAGCAGAATAATGGCGCTCTAAAACAAGTTTCCGGCAAAAAAGTTCATAGCGGCGCATATATGAAGCTCCATGAAATTCAGGGAATACCTCGAAATGGGGTTCCTTAACGCTGACTGGCCTATTTGATGCCTCACAATCCTCAAGCATAAAAAAATATCCGAGAAAGGGTTGAGGACTGTCAAGATATGCACGCTCACGATAGGCTGTCCACAGGTCAAGGGCGCTTCCCATTGCTTCCTCTGTCCGATTATTGAAGTTGTTGCCGAAGGAAGGGCCAACGTGGGATTTGGCTTCAATGGCAGCAATTAATGTCCGTTCCCTAACAATGAGAAGGTCCCATTCTTTAGTGGGGCGAAAGAAACCCGGAAGTTGAATGGCCTTCTTTCGGAATACATATCGCTCAGGTATGCCGCTCTGGGTAATAAGCTCCGTAAACAAGTCAATAAATCCATTCATCTGTGCGCCGCCGGTCACAGCGCTTCTCAACCCTTGATCAGCCTTTCCAGCCTGTTCCTGTTTCTTTCGTTGTATAGACCGCGTTTGCCAGTAATGAGCAACAGCTTTCGCACTGAGAGCAGGCAGGTGTTGCAGGATTTCATGCTGATTCATGCAGTTATTTTATCAGTAGTATCGTTTAATTATCTATGGCCAATGTCTGCGGTCATGGTGAGGCTAGGCAGTTTCCCGTCGATCCCATGAAGCGATTGGTTTGGGTTATTGTCATCATTCAGGAACATTAAATGGGACGGTTGTCCAGTTTAATGTCTTAACATGTCAAGCCATACCGATGCCCTCATCATTTTCTTATGTACGTGATCGTATGATGCGTTAGAATTTTGCCTTCCATATTGCAGCATTCAGCGACTCCATAAATCAGACTCTTCCCCATCTTGAGAATATTTGCCGTGCATTTTACATCTTCTTGTTTTGCCGGGCGGAGAAAGGCCGTCTTCAAATCAGTAGTCACTGTCATAGAGCCCCTTCCTCTTCCAAGTAGCGTCATTATCGCCAGCCACATTGTCACGTCTGCTGCTGTCATGAAAATCGAACCGGCAACGATACCTCCGAGTCGCTCAAGGTACTCCTGAAAAGGTATCATTAGTGTGCATTCACCGCTCCCAAACGACTGAAGATTGAAATTGTAAATTCTGGCAAATGCCGATTCTGATAGAGCTTGTTTCAGCTCCTCCTCCGTCACTTCTATGTTACGTTCCATTTTGCTTGTTTCCTATCTCTTATATTGCTAATGTCACTTGTCTTTGTTGTAGAATGTTTTCAGTCTGTCTCTTACCTCATTAAAATCGCCCAAGCTCGAATAGGCATTGATTGTCTCAAGTTTCAAAGCATCGTCCAGGGCGCGGCCCACCATCTCAAGGATGGTTTCTTTTGCTGACCGGACAGCCTGTTGGCTGTTCCCCAATATCATATTGGCGTAAACTTCAGCCGTAGGGATTAGTTCATCCTGAGGGACAACTTTATTTACTAACCCTAACTGGTACGCCTCAGTTGCTGTTATTGCGCGTCCAGTTAGCGCCAAGTCCAAAGCGACGGCAAGTCCGGCGATGGCGACAAGGCGTACGATACCTCCGTCTCCTGAATGCAATCCATAACGTACCTCGAACGAACCGAATTGAGCAGTCTCGGAGGCTATGCGAATATCGCAAGCCAGTGCCAGTTCAAAACCACCGCCAATTGCGTGGCCATTTATTGCTGCTATGATTGGTTTGTTAATCCAGTGCTGTCCTCTTGTGATACCACCGCCGATGCCTTTTTTCGCATTTTTTCGAATGTCGAGCATATTTGCGTGCTCCCACTTTGGCAGCCAGGTCTTAAGGTCTGCCCCTGCGCAAAACGATCTGCCAGACCCTGTTAGGATCGCGACATCAATGGAATCGTCGGCGCTGAACTCAGACCAAACTTGCCATAGAGCATCATTTAGATCGTCGTCCAGTGCGTTGAGCACATCCGGACGGTTTAGAGTGACATAGCCAATCCGGTTCTTCTTCTCATATTTAACCTTTTCCATCAGAGCATACCTCCTGAGTTTCAAAATTCTTGAGATAAACACTAAGTTGGTTGACGGTCCGCCTCCAGACCTTAGGATCCCTGGTCGCAGCGTAAAGTGCTGCCGCACCATTTAAAGTGATGAATATAAAGTTGCTTATTTCCTCATGATCCAATCCCGGAACCACAATGCCCATCTGTTCCGCCTCTTTGAGCCAGGATGTTATGAGTCGTTCAACCCCCTTAAAACCCCGCAATATACGTTTTTTCATCTCCTCCGACTGCCCGGCGAGTTCAACCAGCATATTCAGGAAAAAGCACCCTCCCGGGAAAACCTCTTTCCCAAGATAGTTGCACATATCGTTTCTTATCAAGCGCCTTATCCTTTCGAGTGGATTCATAGTTTCCTTAATATCCCTGAAGATGATCTCCCTCCATATTTTTACAGCCTCATCGTAAGCAGCATCCCAAAGGGCTTCTTTGCTTTGAAAATGGCCGTAAAGCCCCCCTTTGGTCAACCCAGTCGCCTCAAGGATATCATTTATGGAAGTATTGAAATATCCTTTGACCGAAAAAAGCTCCAAGGCCTTCGCAATGATAACCTGCCGTGTTTGACAACCCTTGTTTTTCACGATTCCTCTAGCATGAATAATATACCAACCGGTCTGTATCCTATATCAATGGTGATAGCCGCGTCAAGCTAAGAATCCCCGCATCCGCAATTCAGACAGTGCAATGAAGGATGTGTCTCTGAAGCGAATCGCGAAGTCCTGGTAACAGTTCTCGGCGAAGTAAGCGTCTAACAGGCGCAATGTCTGAGCCCGAAGAACCGGGGTCCCCAAAAAGTCGAAGACTTTGTGGGGTGGCGGAAGAGTTTTGCGACTGTAGCGAACAAGCCGTTAGAACTGTCAGGACGTAGCGCCTGAGCGTAAGAGACATGTCCTTCATTGCACTGTCTGAATTGCAGTCCCCACATGAATCTTCTCAAAACATCTCAGGATTCTGCCCCTGAAAATCCGGACGCCCGTGTTGAAAGCAAAAATAGAAATATGCCGTGGGATTGGTTATACTTAATAGTTGCGGCCACTATAAGGAGTTGAACAGACAGTACTTATGCAAACAGCCATGATCGAAGTCAAAGACCTGACCAAAAAATTCGGCGCAGTAACTGCTGTTGACGGGATATCTTTTGAGGTGGAAAAGGGGTCTATCTTCGGCTTCCTGGGTCCCAACGGTGCAGGGAAAACCACTACTATAAGCATACTATGCACGCTCCTATACCCAAGTTCCGGCAGCGCAATGATAGATGGACAGGACTGCGTGAAAGACTCCGCAGAAGTGAGAAAAAAGATAGGTATCGTATTCCAGGACAATACTCTGGACAAGGAGGCTCACGGCTTACGAGAACCTGCTCTTTCACTCGTATCTATACAGTGTGCCGAAAAGCGGGCGCAAAAAGAGGATAGAAGACGCGCTGAGATTTGTGGGCCTGATCGGAAGGAAGGACGACCCGGTTAAAAAGTTCTCGGGGGGAATGAAGAGGCGGCTGGAAGTTGCCCGGAGCATTGTTCATCAGCCTAAAATATTGTTCCTTGATGAGCCGACGCTAGGCCTGGACCCCCAGAGCAGGACAAATCTGTGGGAATTCATATCAAAGCTGCCGGAAGAGCAGGGAGTCACCATATTCATGACTACACACTACATGGAAGAGGCTGAAATATGCGGCAGGATTGCTATTATCGATAATGGTAAAATTATCGCCCAGGGCTCGCCCGAGGAGCTGAAAAAAATGGCCGGCGGGGACGTCATTTATCTGAAAACACATGACAATGCACGTGCGCTTCAGGATATACGAACTCTGCTCCATCTCCCCGCCCAGGCGGGCGGAGAGCTTAACGGGGAAGTTTACATTCCGGTTTCTGGGAACGGCGATGCATGTATTCCAAAACTGATCAGCGCGCTCAATGACAGCGTAATTTCTGTCCGTCTCCAGAGGCCCGCGCTGAATGATGTTTTTTTAAAACTCACCGGTAAAGATATTCGGCCTGAAACGGTTTCAGGCAATAATGAAATCAAGGACTCCATACGGTCATACAGGAGAAAGTTTGACAAATGATACGGTCTGACTTCAACGCCGTATATGTCGTTGTGGCAAGGGAACTCATAAAATTTGTGAGGGAGCGCGGAAGGCTCGTTTCAACGCTTGCCCGTCCGTTAATATGGCTTTTTCTTGTCGGCGGCGGTATGTCGAGGGTCGTTTCCCCGGCTATGGGCGTCCCTTATATGCAATTCATATTTCCCGGTATTATCGGCATGACCATCCTCTTCAGCTCCATTTTCTCCTCTATATCCATAATTTGGGACAAGGAATTCGGCTTCATGAAAGAGATGCTGGCTGCTCCGGTATCCAGGTTCTCCATAGTGGTTGGAAAAGCGCTCAGCGGCACCGCGGTTTCTACCATCCAGGCACTTCTCATAGTGCTGCTTTTCCCCCTGCTCGGCCTCAGACTAGGCCTCTCACAAGTCTTACTGGCTCTGTGTGTTTCAATGCTGCTGGCGTTCTGCCTCTCGTCATTGGGCATTCTCATTGCCAGCTTTTACGAAAGCTTTGAAAGTTTCAGCGTCATAATGAATTTCATTGTCATGCCCATGTTCTTTTTGTCCGGGGCAATGTATCCGGTCAAACTGCTCCCTCACGTGCTCGGCATATTTACGAGAATTAATCCCTTGACATACGGTATCGACGCTCTGAAATACATGGTCTTCCCCATGAACACACTTGTGGCGCACGATTTTCCGCTCGGTCTCGATATTGCGGTTATTGCCTCTTCCTCAATTGTTTTTGTCATGATAGCGGGCAATGTTTTTGAAAGGCGGAAATAATGGCCGGCGGACGAATTTCTTGGCGTCGGACCACTTTTAGTGCTCTTTGAAGGACTGATGAAAAATATAGAAAATCGTTTTTATTCTTGACAAGAAAGTGCATATATGTTATTAATGATGATGTTAAGATTATGCCCCTAATTTTATGGTGGTTAAGAATTTTGGAAGGAGGTGACAAATTTGAAAAAGGTTTTAGCTTTAATTCTTTCCTTATTGCTTGTTGTAGCATTTACCTTTGCAGTCAGCTGCAAGAAGGCTGAAGAGCCAGCACCGGCTCCAGCACCAGCTCCTGCTCCTGCACCAGCTCCTGAGCAAAAGGCGGGTGAGGCTCCAGCTCCGGCTCCTGCTCCAGCTCCGGCTCCAGCACCAGCTCCTAATAAGTAGTCTATCTATATCAAAAACACCATGAGGGCTAAATAGCCCTCATGGTGTTGCTTTTTTCATCGAAAAACTGTTATATTTTCTATATATTTGTATGAATTACATTAAAAGAGTGGGGAACCCCACTCTTTTGTTTTAGGGACTTATGGAAACAAATGGGATAAAACAAAAGGTGCACCAACTCGCCTGTAATGCTGCTGAAGGCGAAGGGTTGGAGGTTGTCAGCACCCACTTACTGGGCAGCGGCAGGCGGCTTTTGCTGAGGGTGGTCGTGGACAAGAGCGGGGGAGTGACTATCGGGGATTGTGAAAGGATGAGCAGGAGCCTTGAAGCGCTTCTCGACGTTGAGGACCCGATAAACGGACCGTATGTGCTTGAAGTTTCGTCTCCCGGTATTGACAGGCCTCTGGTAACACAAAGGGATTTTGAGAATAATATCGGCAGGCTGGCGAGGATCGTTACGTCCGAAAAAATAGATGGACAGACTTTCTTCATAGGAAGAATCGTCGATGTCGGAGAAGGCTGGGTAAGGATAAAAATTGAGGCTAAAACCGGAGAAAAGGACATTTTTATCCCATCCGGTAATATCTCAAAGGCGCGGCTGGAAATAGAGATGAAAAAAAATAATCCAAAGGATTTTTAAATAAATATAATCAGAGGGATAGGCCATGACAAAAGAACTATGTTCTGTAATAGATCAGATCAGCAGGGAGAAAGGTATCTCCCGTGAGGCACTCGTCAAAGTCCTTGAGGCTGCGCTCTTGTCGGCTGCCAGAAAGAAATATGGCGGCAGGACGAATATCAACCTCAGAATAGATAATAAAACCTGCGACATTCAGGTATACGAGACAAAAAAAGTAGCCGACACAATCACCAACAGGGATGAAGAAATAAGCGAGGTCGATGCTTCAAAAACATTTCCCGATGTGAAAATCGGAGACGAAATTGAACTGCCTATCCAGCTCCAGGATTTCGGGAGGATAGCAGCCCAAACAGCAAAGCAGGTGCTGTTTCAAAGAGTAAGGGAAGCAGAACGGGACATTATCTTCGACGAATTCAAGGATAAGTCCGGCCAAATCATCAGCGGCACGGTACTGAGAAAAGAGAGAAACGTTTACTATATTAGTCTGGGCAAGACAGAGGCAGTAATGCTCCAGCGCGAGGCCCTGCCCACCGAGACTTTAAAGAGAGGAGACATGGTAAAGGCATACCTCTCGGAAGTCCGCCAGACGGCTAAAGGCCCCGCAATTATGCTTTCGAGGACCGATCCCAACTTTATCATGGGCCTTTTTAAAATGGAAGTGCCTGAAATAAATGACGGTGTTGTTGTCATAAAGGGCATAGCCAGGGAACCCGGAGACAGGACAAAAATAGCGGTATTTTCGAAAGACAGGCTCGATAGATGCGGTCGGCGCCTGCGTTGGGATGAAAGGGACCAGGGTACAGTCGATTGTGAGGGAACTGAGGGGGGAGAGGATCGATATAATCCCATGGAGCGAGGACCCGCGCATATTCATCGCAAGGGCGCTTACTCCTGCAACAGTAGACAGGGTAGGCATCAATGACGATGAAAAAACTGCCATGGTCATAGCTGATGACCATCAACTATCTCTGGCCATAGGAAAACGCGGGCAAAATATAAAGCTTGCGACAAAACTGACCGGATGGGAGATAGAGATATTAAGTGAATCAGACTATGCCAAAATAAAATTGGAAGAAACGGACAAATCCCTCGATAAAGCTCTGCTAGAGACAAAGCAAGCAAAGAGTAATGGGTTGTGATCTTGCCTCTCCTGTCCAATACGTAAAAGGGGTCGGGCCCCAAAGGGCCCGATTTCTTACGCGCCTCGGAATTAACACCATAAGAGACGCACTCTTTCACCTGCCTTACCGGTACGAGGACAGAAGTACCTTAATAAAGATCGCAGAACTTGCCCGCTATCAGTTGGATGCCGGGTCAAAGACCATATCAGGAAAGGTAGTCAGCTCAGAAATAGTAACGCCGAACCCTAGAAGGCCCCGTCTGCGGTTGTTCGAACTGGTAATTGCGGACAGCAGCGGTGCTTTGAAAGCAAAATGGTTTAACCAGGTATACCTGAAAAAACTTTTCAAACCTGGTCAGGAAGTTGTCCTATACGGCATAGTTAAACTGAATTATTGGGGTTCGGGTTTCGAGATGACAAACCCGGAATATGAAATCATCGATGATGGTGATGACGACCCTGCCCACTCACTGACTGACCAAATACATACCGGCCGCATCGTGCCTGTTTACCGCTTAACAGAAGGACTCTCACAAAAGCAGCTGAGAAACATCATGTATGCGATAGTAAATAGCGCTGTCCAGTCCGTACAGGACACCATTCCGCCGGAAATCATCACCCGGCACCGTCTGCCCGGCCTGCGCGAAAGCCTGGCGAACGTTCATTTTCCGGAACCCCCCGTTTCTGTGGATATGCTTAACAGCGGAACAAGCCCTTATCATCAGCGTCTTTCTTTTGATGAACTATTTACTTTTCAGGCCGGCCTTACAATCATAAAAAAGGGCGATGCACTCGAAAAGGGCATTGCGTTCAGTCCGGACGGAATACTGTCTGACCGTTTGCGCAGTGTACTGCCTTTTACTCTGACCGGGGCGCAGGAGCGTGTGTTGGTTGATATACTGCGTGATATGAAATCACCGGCCCCTATGAACCGTCTCATTCAGGGTGACGTAGGCTCGGGTAAGACCATAGTAGCACTCCTGGCAATGCTCGCCGCTGTCGAGTCCGGCTACCAGGCTGCACTGATGGCGCCGACCGAAATACTCGCCGAACAACATTACCTGAATATCCATACGCTTGTCGAAAGCCTGGGATTGAAAATCCATCTGCTGACCGGAAGCAAAAAGAATAAAAACATTGAGACCATCTCGTCGGGCGATGCCAATATTGTGGTCGGCACACATGCACTGATACAGGAAGGGGTCTCATTCAAAAATCTGGGGCTTATCGTCATAGATGAACAGCACCGTTTCGGAGTGATGCAACGGGCTACACTCAGGAAAAAAGGAACAAACCCCGACACTCTGATAATGACCGCCACACCCATCCCCAGGACGCTCGCCCTCACCCTCTACGGAGACCTTGATTACTCTATCATAGACGAGCTCCCGCCGAACCGGAGCCCTGTCATTACGCGGCAGCTTTCCGAGAAGCAGAAAGAATATATTTATCGACTCATAGAGGAACAGGTTAGAAAAGGGAAACAGGTTTATATTGTTTACCCTGTTATCGAGGAATCGGATAAAACTAATCTGAAGGCGGCCATAACAGGCATGGAGGCGTTGAGAGTAAAGTTTCCCCAGTTCAAAGTCGGACTCATCCACGGCAGAATGAAACCTGCAGAGAGAGAGGAAGTGATGCGGGAGTTTAAAAACGGCGCGCTGCAGATACTAGTATCAACAACGGTTATCGAGGTCGGCGTAGATGTGCCGAATGCGTCACTCATGGTCATAATACATGCCGAGCGGTTCGGCCTTGCACAGCTCCACCAGCTTCGCGGACGCGTGGGAAGGGGCGAGAGCCAGTCGCACTGCATTCTCCTGCACTACGGGGCGGCTGAAGATGCCAGGAGAAGGCTTGCGGTAATGGTAGGGACCAATGACGGGTTTAAAATAGCAGAGGAAGACCTCGCCATAAGGGGGCCGGGCGAGTTCTTTGGGACCAAGCAGTCAGGATTGCCTGATCTGAAGGTTGCAGATATTGTGAGGGATGCAAAACTGCTGGAAGCGGCCCGAAAGGACGCTTTCGGGCTTATCGAGGAAGATCCTGAGCTTCAACACTATCCGCAGCTCAGGCGTTCTATCGAGGACTTCTGGGGAAGAAAACTGGAACTCTTTAAAACAGCGTGAATGGTGAATCGTAAAACCGTGAATGGTGAAAGGTGAAAAGTGAAAAGTTAATGGCAATACACAAAACAAAAAATGTGCTGTCGTTGACTTTTGTTTTTTACGATTCACGATTCACTTTTCACGTTTCACGGTCTTTAAACGATTCACCATTCACCATTCACGCTGTTTTGGTATTTCACTATTTGGTCTCTATCTGGTAAACTTGTTAGTGGCAAATGGCTATGTCTAAAAATACTAATAGGAGGAAGCTATAATGGGAAAGTGCGAATGCGGTGCTGAGACAGATTGGCAGGAGATAGGCAGCACATGGACTTGCGTGACATGCCGGAGTGAGGAAATAGAAAAGTCCGTGAAGGAGTTAAAAGACGGATTGGAAAAAATGGAAGAGGCGGAGCGAACCATGTATAGGATGAAGGTGGATACAATGTCCATTGCTGATATGCTCGATAAACTCAAGAAAGAAATCAACAAGATTAAAGCCGAATAAGCAGCAGGAGGTCCGGCCACTAAGGGTATAGTGACATTACCGCGGAGGCGTTATGCTGGGCAAAGTAAAAAAGGATTTTGAAAGCGGTCTAAAAAAAGTGAAATGGTTTGCCACGCTGTTCTCAGAAAGGGTGCGAATCGAGATCACTATTTTTAAACTCCTTTACCAATCCGAAGAGTTGAAAAAAAAACGAGATGAACTGCTGATGCAGATAGGCGAGGAAGTATACGGAATGAGAAACAAAGGAAAAAACGTTTACAGCAATAAAGAGGTCCTCGCCGCAATCAAATCACTGGAATCAATCGAGCCTGAAATCAGGGAAACACTCGAAAAGGCTTCCGACTTCAGCAAACTCGACGCGTGAGCCATACACAAATTATATTCTTTATCCTCGGTCTGATCGTCGGCTCATTTCTCAATGTTTGCATCTACCGGATTCCACGGTCGCTCTCGATTATAAGCCCCCCCTCCGCTTGCCCCGGTTGCGATGCGCCGATCAGGCCGTGGGACAATATCCCCCTGGTGAGTTATATCCTGCTGGGAGGAAAATGCAGAAGCTGCGGGGGGCCGATATCATTACGTTATCCTCTGGTAGAATTGCTCAACGGGGTGTTGTACTGGTCTGTCGTAACCTCCTTCGGCCTTGGCTGGCATGTGCTGTTCATTTGTGCGCTCGTATCTTCGCTGGTGGTTATAACGTTTATAGACCTCGATTTTCAAGTCATACCGGATTCGATAACGCTGCCCGGCATCGTCATAGGTCTCCTGTCAGCATCATTTGTGCTGCCGGACCCTTTCAGCGTCCATCGTTCAGCCTTTAGCCTTCAGCCCTCAGTCCTCAGCCATTCAATTGTCGGCTTTGTTAATGCTCTTACCGGCCTGCTGCTCGGCGGCGGGCTGTTCTACCTGATCGCCCTCATAAGCAGGGGGGGTATGGGAGGCGGTGATATCAAGATGATGGCAATGGTAGGTGCGTTCATGGGGTGGAAGGCAATTTTCCTTACCACATTTATAGGCAGCCTGAGCGGCTCTCTGGTGGGCATCTTTCTTATGGTCGCAAAAGGAAAAGGGAGGAAGTCTAAAATACCCTTCGGACCGTTCCTTGCGCTTGGCGCACTGGCAACATTGTTCTTCGGCAAGGTCATATTGCAATGGTATTTACGACGTTGAATAAAGTATAATATATAAAGTCTGCAGCCCACCAGATTTCCTTCTTCAGTAATTTCATAATTCAGTGGTACAGCGTTGGCTGGCGGTCTGTGACATCAGACAAATACGAGATTTTGTGAGGATCAAATGGAATACGATAATCTGAGAAATATTGCTATAATTGCACACGTTGACCATGGCAAGACCACCCTTGTCGACGGCCTGCTCAGGCAGGCCGGGACATTCCGCGTGAACGAGAGGGTGCAGGAAAGAGTTATGGACAATATAGACCTCGAACGTGAGCGCGGCATTACAATAATGGCAAAAAATACCGCCGTGGAATATAACCGCACAAAAATAAATATTGTAGATACTCCCGGCCATGCTGATTTCGGAGGTGAAGTAGAAAGGACGCTGAAAATGGTAGACGGGGTGCTGCTGCTTGTCGATGCCTCTGAAGGCCCGCTCCCGCAAACACGATTTGTCCTCAAGAAGGCCCTCGAACTTAATCTGCCGCCGATACTGGTCATTAACAAGATTGACCGTCCCGACGCCAGGATACAGGAAGTGCTCAATGAAGTGTACGACCTTTTCATCGATCTTGACGCAAGCGAAACACAACTCGAATTTCCAATAGTCTACACTAACGCAAAGAGAGGTACAGCCCAACTCGATGTACACGGCGAGGGAGAAAACCTTAAACCGCTTTTTGATCTCATCCTCAGTACAATACCCGCGCCCGGGGGCGATCCACTTGCCGTCTTGCAACTCCTTGTTACGAATATCGACTACAATGATTATGTCGGAAGGCTTGCAATCGGGCGTGTGTTTTCAGGCACTGTAAGGGTTGGAGATTATGTTGCGATGGTAAATAGCAGCGACGCGATAATCAGGACCAAGGTCACCTCACTCTACACCTTCCAGGGCCTTGAACGCAAGGACGCGAAAGAGGCGGCAGTTGGCGAGATCGTAGCTCTTGCCGGCATCGAAGGAATTAATATCGGAGACACTATCACAAGTATAGAAACCCCGAAGCCTCTGCCGAGGATAATAGTTGATGAGCCTACAATATCAATGGTCTTTTCAGTGAATACCTCCCCATTCGGCGGCAGGGAGGGAACGTACGTCACATCCAGACATCTCAGGGAGCGCCTCGAAAAAGAATTGCTCTACAATGTGGCGATAAAAGTTGATTTCGATGTGCCCGATTCCTTCAAGGTGATGGGACGCGGTGAATTGCAACTTGCCATCCTTATTGAAATGATGCGGCGTGAGGGCTATGAGCTCTCCGTATCTATGCCCGAAACCATAACCAAAATGATCAATGGCGTCCTGCACGAACCCGTGGAAGTGCTGGTTATTGACGTGCCTGAAGAATTTGTAGGCGTCGTTACACAGCAGGTGGGCATGAGAAAAGGGAGAATGCAGAAGATGCAGAATAACGGCCACGGCAGGGTACGGCTCGAATTCAGAATACCTTCCAGGGGACTCATTGGGTTCCGCTCCCAGTTCCTCACCGACACGAAGGGGACAGGACTCCTTAATCATCTCTTCGATGGGTATGAGCCCTGGCACGGCCATCTTTCAAAAAGACAGACAGGCGCCCTTGTAGCCGACAGGACCGGCAAATCCACTACCTATGCCCTCTTTCATCTCCAGCCCAGGGGAACGCTCTTTATCACTGAAAACACCTCTGTATACGAGGGGATGATTATCGGAGAAAATGCCCGTGAAAGCGATCTGGATGTAAATGTCACAAAGGAGAAAAAGCTCACGAACATGCGCGCTGCAAGTGCTGATGATACGATCCAGTTGATCCCCCCCCGTGTGCTGAATCTGGAACAGGCCCTCGAATTTATAAAGGAAGATGAGTTGGTTGAGGTCACTCCACAATCAGTCAGGCTCAGGAAAAAAGTTCTGGAGGCACAAAAAAGGCCCAGGCCGGACAGGACGTAGTGCTATGACTATTTTAATCCGGCAGGGTATGGTATTTTCGCTCATTCTCGACAGGCATCCCGCCTGTCTCCGAGGGCGGCAGCCCGTTGCGCCATCCATGGCTTCACCTGGTCTGCCGAAACCGCTCAAATACCATACCCTGCCGGATTAAAACAGTCACTTTATATTAACTTCACGATGAGGCGCAAAAAGAATATCAGAACTTGGCTCGTTAAACTTCTTCTCTTTTCTATGGCTGCAATGCTGGCGAGTATCGCGTATTATTTCTTCTTCCCCAATGTGGCTGCACTCAGGAAAGGGTATATCAAAAAGACCGCCTTCATGGAGTACAGGGAAAGAGAATGGCAGCGGGAGGGAAAGAAAATAAAAATACGGCAGGTCTGGACACCTCTATCGCAAATATCTCCTTTCTTAATAAAGGCGGTACTCATTGGCGAAGATGACAAATTCTGGCATCATGAAGGCTTTGATTTTGAGGCAATAGAAAAAGCCGCGGAAAAGGACATCAAGGAGAAAAAATTCAAGTTTGGAGCGAGTACTATAAGCCAGCAGCTCGCAAAAAATCTCTACCTCTCCCCCTCAAAAAATCCACTGCGAAAGATAAGAGAAGCAATTCTTACATGGAGGATGGAGAAAAAACTCACAAAGCGGCGGATATTGGAACTCTACCTGAATATTGCTGAGTGGGGAGAGGGGATATTCGGTATAGAAGCTGCTTCAAGGTCATATTATGGCAAGCCGGCTTCTGCGCTTGATCCGGAGGAGGCCGCGCGACTTGCATCCGTGCTGCCGAACCCGATAAAATTTAATCCCCTCGGAACGCAACGCTATGTCGCAAACCGATCGAGGATCATCTACAATATCATGGTGAAAAGGGGCATCGTCATCCCGCAGTATGAGGAAATCATGACAACCCCTGCTCAGAATGAGAATCCGGATGAAACACCCGCGGCCCCGGCTAGTCCGGATGCAACCGTCCCGCCGTCAACCAGCCCCCAGCCGGCATCAAGCAACTGACCTGGAGAGAGAACAATGGAGCAAGAACCTGTTGAAATCCCCGTTGACGGTGTGCTGGACCTGCACAGCTTTCTGCCAGGTGACGTAAAGGAACTCGTTCCACACTATCTGGCCGCTTGCAGGGCGAAAGGCATTCTCCAGATCCGCATTATTCATGGGAAAGGAAGCGGCTCAATGAGGGAGACTGTTCATGCCATTCTCAAACGGCTGCCGGAGGTCGTTTCTTTTTCACTTGCCGGCGACGATGCTGGCGGATGGGGTGCTACGATTGTGGTGCTTAGAGTTCCGTGAAAGAATTTTCAAATCCGCCTTCCCACCGCGGCCGCTATAGCCTTCATCTCATGCATTAAGACAGCAAATTGAGTTGGGTTCAGAGACTGAGGGCCATCGCAGAGGGCTTTTTCAGGATCAGGATGCACCTCAATAATAAGCCCGTCAGCCCCGACAGCAACAGCCGCCTTGGACAGGGCCGGGACGTAGCGCGCCTGGCCGGCCGCATGGCTGGGGTCGATAATTATTGGCAGGTGAGATTTTGCCTTCACCACCGGCACGCAGCTTACATCGAGAGTATTTCTTGTGGCGGTCTCGAAAGTCCTGATGCCCCTTTCACAGAGCACAAGGTCACGGTTGTTTTCGGAAAGGATGTACTCAGCGGCCATGAGGAACTCATCAATAGTGGTCGCAGGTCCTCTCTTAAGGAGAATAGGCTTCCGTGCCTGCCCCAGCAGGGAAAGCAGGGCGAAGTTCTGGATATTGCGGGCGCCCACCTGGAACATATCGGCATACTTATTGACTAAGTCGATGTCTTTTGGATCAACAACCTCGGTCACGATAGGCAAGCCGGTAGCCTCACGGGCTTTGGCAAGTAGTCTCAACCCGTCCTCTCCCAGACCCCTAAATGAATACGGACTCGTCCTGGGCTTAAAGGCGCCGCCCCTCAGCATCCGGGCTCCCGCTTCCTTTACTTTTACTGCAGCGCTCACAATCTGGTCTTCTCTCTCGACCGAACATGGGCCGGCAATAACGATGAAATCCTCGCCGCCGAACTTCACGCCTGCCACATCTACTATCGAGGCATCTTCCTTCACCTCGCGACTGGCGAGCTTGTAAGGTTTTGAAATCGGCACTACTTTGTCAACGCCCGGCAGTTCTTCTATTATGCTTACCCCTTCCCTGTTGCCGGAGACCCCGATGAGGCCTACAACGTTTCTCTCCTTACCGTAGATTACGTGGGTGGCGAAATCCAGTTCCTCAGCTTTTTTGCAGACGAGTTTCAACTCCGCTTCCGTTGCCCCAATTTTCATTACGACTATCACAGCTTCTCTCCTTATGAGCATTTCCGAATGAAACTTGCACTGGCGAGAACGGGACTTTAGGTACACTGTCTGTCAGGTCAAGTTGTGCGGCAATTACATCTTAAGCGAGTAAACTCAGGATTTGCCCTTTTTGTTGATTTTGGGCATACAAAGCATAAATCGAAGTCTGCAGCTTTATTTCACTTTCCGTCAAATTAGAGGCTTCTGACGAAATATTTGAGCCACTTATCTGTGAAAGAGTACTCTCAGTATTTAGAGCACTATTACTAAGATTTGCAACAGTTGATGTAAGCCCATTTTGTTCAGCACCTATGATTGCCTGCTGCGATGAAACATTTTCTAAAGCGCTCTCGGTTGCAGATATGGCTGACTGTGAATTTGCTTGAGTTTCGGTGTTTGTTCCAGCCAGTCCAAGATTTTCCGGTGTAATATTTCCTGTTGTCGAACCGGTCTGGTTACCCGCACCGGCGCCGGACTGCAGGCTTACTGATGAAGTAGTTCCATTGAGAAGTTGAGTTCCATTAAATTCGGTGTTTTGTGCTATACCACCAACTTCTGCGTTCATCTGTTGATATTCTGTATTAATAGCACTCAGATCGGCAGAGTTCAGGGTGCCGTTTCCAGCCTCTATCGCAAGGTTGTTCATAGTTTCGAGGGCATTAGTGGCCGCCGACATTCCACCAAAAGCGGTATTTAACAGATTCATTCCATTTTCAACATTGTTTTCTGCTTGTTGAGAACCGTTAAGTTGTGTCAGCAAACTCTCGGATATTGTATAGTCGGCAGGATTAGCTGATGAATCATAAAGCGTATTGCCGCTTGAAATGTTATTAATCGATTGTAAAAGCTGATTTGAAATATTGTTTATAGAATTTTGCACGGGATTGTTATTGTCCAAATTAATCATAAATTAAATATAGTAAAGTTTTATAAAAAAAGCAAGCTCTCTGGATTTACAATACCAATCCCTATTTCTTATCCAGGCACCAGATGGCGCCGCCGCGGCAAGCGATAAATAGAAATACGAAACAATATAGGACCGCCAGTTCGCCTTTGTTGATGGTCGGAAAAAAATTCGGGCCAAGTTGGAGCTTCCAGTGAAACTGGAAATAAGCTACAGCCATTTCACCGCTGGCAAGGAAAGCCGCCCAGCGGGTCCGGAAACCCACCACCACCAGCAGACCACAAATCAATTCTATAAGCCCGCCAAACCAGAGTTGGGAACCTATCGCAGGCTGGAAATCGCTCAGAAAACCGAGAATTTTTTGGGCTCCATGAAATGAGTACATAAACCCCGCTACGATGCGCATTAATGCATAAGCCTGGTCGGTGTATTTCGAAAGCTGGTTCATCCGTCGCCTCCTTTGAGTGTTTATCTAATTATAGCCTGTCCAGGAGCAATAAGAAACATACACGGCGAGTCACATCCTCAAATTGGCAGCAATGAGCATTTCTCAGAAATGAGATGTTCTCCGATATCCTTTGCCTTGACAAATCCTAAACAGCAAAGTGATAATGCGCTATTACAGCAAGGTAGCAATGTTGCCTCAAATTTTCGCAACATTCGAGAGCGATGATGCAGAAGAAACGTGTAAAACATGGAGATATCATTATTGGAAAACCCTTGCAATGGGATGCCTTTGATGCGAATAACAAGCTACTCTTAAAAGAGGGTTCCATTCTTCAATCGGAGTTCCAGCTCAACGCCCTTCTTAATCGCGGACTATATATACATAGCATAAAAGGGGAGGATTTCACTGACGTTGAACATCCGAATAGGTGTCCGTTTGAAGCATTTGCTGACGCATACGAGCGCCTGGAAATTATTTTTTGCAGGGGCGAAGAGGAAAAAAACTTTTCGCCAGGAATCAGGGACATAGTCAAAATACTGCAACAGTCTTACGAACAGGATGCCAATGCATCATTGGCCGCATTGCTCTTCTGTGAAAAAAACAAATATCCGTTCATACATTCCGTTCATACTGCATTGATGTGCGAGGTGACTTTGCAAGCCCTTGGATGGCCTCCAGAGGAGCGGATGTCGACAATTGCAGCAGCACTCACCATGAACATAGCCATGTACCAGTTGCAGGAAATTTTGCACTCTCAGAAGGTGCCGTTGAGTGAGCAGCAAAGACAGGAAATACAGAACCATCCAGCACGCGGATTCGATATATTGCGGGGGCGAGGGGTGACGGATCAACTGTGGCTTGACGCGGTGCTTAGTCACCATGAACGGCTTGATGGGAGCGGATATCCAGGGGCTTTGAAAAGCGATGATATCTCTGTGCCTGCGCGTGTTGTGGCTATGGGAGATTTATATTGTGCGAAAATATCCTCTCGCGGCTATCGTAAACCACTTTTACCCAGTAATGCGCTTCGTAATCTTTTTTTAGAGACACCGCAAAAAATTGACGGCAGTATTGTTAAACTGCTGATTAAAAAAGTAGGAATGTATCCTCCCGGAACTTTTGCAGAGCTCAACAATGGGGAAATTGCCGTGGTTACTCAAGTCGGAGAAGAGGTCCAATATCCCGTGCTGAAGAGTGTGGTGGGTGTGTCCGGAACACCGCGGACAAACCCACTTTTTCGGGATTGTCGCATGGAGGAGTTTCGCATCAAAAAAATCATCGGCCAATCCGATGTTGGAATTGAAGTGAATCGATATATTTTATGGGGATATACATAGTCCCTAAAGCTATTTCGAATCATTCGAACCTTACTAGGACGCTGGATAAACAGCAATGAAGATTGTCCTGTTATACGCTCCGCCATGGAAAATTCCGCCGGATGGCTATCCAGCCTATCCCCCTGGAGAAGGGGCGCCGGACAATGTGGATGCCTCGGCTGTCGATGAAGGCGACTTTATACAAGCGCCATACGGGCTGCTGTCCCTGGCCGCGCAAGCATTGAGGAACGGACTGAGCGTCCTGATATTTAATATTTCCAATTTCTCCTGGCCGGCTATCGAGGTCCTTATTAATCGTCTGGATGCAGACCTGTTCGGGCTTTCATGCATGACAGCGAACCGGCGCGGGGTTGCGATGTTGGCGCAGTTGATCCGGGACATTCATCCCGGATCTCACATTGTAGTCGGCGGACCGCATGTCACGGCGTTGCCAGCTGAAACCCTTCGACATATTCAGGCTATCGATACCGTAGTAATCGGCGAGGGGGAGCAAACGTTCCTGGACATCATTCGATGCCTCCAGGAAAATAAGCCGGTCCAGGGGATTCCCGGAACAGCATGGCGAGGTCTGAATGGGTATGAACTCGGTCCGTATCGAGAGCTGATCCGTAATATTGACGCATTGGCCTCACCATTTGACTATTTTAAACTGCGCACCATTCTTACCTCCCGCGGGTGTCCGATGCACTGCACATTCTGCAGCAGCAGCCTGATGTGGGGAAAGCGGGTGCGATTCCACTCAGCGGATTACGTGCTGGAAATGTTGGAGACGGCGATTAAACGGTATGGTCAACGGATTATCTCGTTCAAAGATGATACATTCACTGCAAACAAGCCCAGGGTACTGGCCATTTGTGAGGGGATCAGAAAACGGCAACTTGAATTTATCTGGAGCTGCGATACCAGGGCAGACTATCTGGATGAAGAGCTGTTATACGAGATGCGACGCTCGGGATGCACAAGGATCAGCGTGGGTGTGGAATCTGCTTCAAACATTATTTTGAAAAATATTAAAAAAAGGCTGTCTCTGGACCAGGTTCACGATGTGACACTGGCAGCAAAAAAATTCGGCATTCAAATCCGATACTATATGATGGTGGGGAACCGGGGAGAAACTCGGGAGACATTCCAACAGAGCCTGGATTTTATCAACAGGGCTAAACCCAATCAATTCGTCTTTTCACAGCTCCATCTTTATCCTGGAACGGAAGAGTTTGACATTTTTGAAAAACAGGGATTCGTATCGCCCGAAATGTTTTTTGCCAGGGATTTTTTTTGTCTTACCTGTTTTGCCGGCCGCAAAGATGATGAAAAACAAATTCGTAAATCTCTCAGCGCCATGGCAGGCATTCAGAACTTCTGGAGATACGGCGTTGAAGAATATCAGGCGGTTTCAGCCCGGCTGCCTGAAATGCATTTAGTTCACGTGGATTTGTGTCGCGCCTACCTTCGTGAGGGAAATCCGGATGCAGCCGAGCGCCACCTGCGGCGGGCAGTTGAGCTGGGATTTTTCCTGCCGGGGCTGGTACACAATTTACATGCATGTATTGACGCAGCACGCAATGATTTCGAAGGGGTAAAATTCCATCTTGATCAAGCCTACGCGTGTTACCCCCATCAGGTTGTAATCGAAAATCAAGAGCGATTTGAATCCTGGTTGGCTGATAGCGCCGGCTTACAAAAAAATGCGCCGATAAAACTGTCGGCCGGTGACGACTTTGAAAGCACGTGTATTTGCACTCAGCCGGCATTTCCGGGTCCAGCCCTTGACTGCTTCGCGGGCCCTTAATAAAAGATAAAAAAGAGCAGGAGAGTAATGCCTGCGCCCAATACAGCGCCGGTAATAACTTCTATAGGGCTGTGTGCCCTCACAGTGATTCTGCTCTGAGCAATAAGGACTGCCAACACCCCGGAAAGCAGGGAGGCCGCGAAACTTTCGGTGCTATAGGTTATGGCTATCCAGATGGAAAAAGCCATGGCAGCGTGGCCGCTGGGCATACCGCCGCGAAGCGGATGCCCTTTGCCGAAATATGATTTCAGCACAATGACCGTAATCAATATAAGAATAATCGCTATAAGGGAAATCTCTTCCTTCGAATGTTTTGCTATGTATATACCTTTCTGAAATGCCGTGCTGAAATAAGGGAACATTATGATGTACCCGATAACGGCTGCACCGAAAGCGGTAATCAGCACTGCACCAGCGGCAACGTCTTTCGCGGTCCGGGCACTCTCACTGTGTTCTGGCGACAACAAATCAACTACATACTCAATTGAGGTATTGACCATTTCTGCAAGGAGAACCAGGACCACTGCTATGGCGATGATCAGGAAGTCAGTCCTGGTCACGCCGAAGATATAAATCAATACAAGGACAAACGCCGCAGTATAGAGATGGTAGCGCAGGTGGCGCTGGGTTTTGGCAGCATAGAGTATCCCCTCGATGGCATGCCCGGCACTCTCGGCCCACTTCCTTAAAGGCATACAGCTTCTGCCAGTTCGGCTTCCAGCCGCTTCATTTTTGCCGCCCTATAGCTGCTTTTTTCGTGATCATAACCCAGCAGATGAAGAAGACCGTGAATGAGCAGGCGCGCGAGCTCCCGGTTAAAGGTGGCGCCATATTCCTCAGCCTGCCGTTTTGCCTGAGGAAGGCTTATGACTATATCTCCAAGCAACAAGTGCCTGACATGCAGGCCGGGCTTCTCACTTATAAGCGGGAAAGAAAGCACATCAGTCGTCCTGTCAATGCCGCGATACAGGTGATTAAGCCTCCTCATTCCGGCATCATTCACAAAAAGCACACTTACTTCAAGGTTCTCCAAGATATGCTTGCCGGAGATGAGAGTATCGCGCCCTTTATACGCCAGATGAGTAAGGGCCTTATTGAGCACCCTCTCTGTTGCCCGATAGTTTGGCTTGATCAACCTTTGGTTGTTCTTTATTGCTATTTCCATTTCCTTGTGGCAATGTTCCAGTCACTCCCTTATCACCGGCAGTCCGGGCCACTACCGCTTCAGACGGGACCTTTTGCTGCCCGCCTTTCATTGCAATCTCCGGATATTCTATTCTCCTGTGGAAGATACTGGTGAGAATGTAAGTGAACCGTTTCTTTATTTCAGAGATGTCCTTCAGAGTAAGTTCGCACTCATCGATCTGTCCATCTAGAAATATATGGTTGATTATTTTGTCCACCAGTGCCGAAATCCTTGCCGGAGTGGGCTCGGCAAGTGAGCGTGAGGCAGCCTCAACTGCATCCGCCATCATGACAATAGCGGCAACCCTTGTCTGGGGTTTAGGCCCGGGGTAACGGTAATCTTCCTGGAGCGGCAGATCATCTTTTGTCTGCTCAAGGGCTTTTTGATAAAAAAATGTGATCAGGCTTGTGCCATGATGCTGTTGAATAATATCAACAATTTGTTTGGGCATCTTGTATTGCCGCGCCAGTTCCACCCCGTCCTTAACATGCGTAATAAGGATCATGCTGCTCATGTGCGGTGTAAGTTTTTCATGCTTGTTCGTACTATTGGTTTGGTTCTCGACGTAATATTCAGGCATGCGTATCTTTCCAATATCATGGTAACACGCGGTCACCCGTGCCAGAAGCGGATTGGCCCCCACCGCCTCAGCCGCCGTCTCGGCAAGATTTCCCACAATAATGCTGTGGTGGTAGGTGCCCGGCGCGGCGATCATGAGATTATGCATGAGCGGCTGATCAAGGTCCATCAGCTCAATAAGGCTAATATCGGTAGTAACGGCAAATATATATTCGATTACCGGAAGTAAAAGAGAGACTATAGCAGCAACCATTATGCCGGACATTGCGGCAAATATAAAGGCATGGGGCGCCATGGGGGCAAAGAGGTTGCCCTCGAAGAGCAGCAGGACACCGACGGTCAAAACATTAACAGCGCTCACATAAATGCCTCCCTTTAGAAGCGAAGACCGTCTCTTGCACCTGATGACGCTGAACGCAGCTGTCAGACTTCCGATAAACGCATACACCGTATATAACGGATTGTTGAGCCATATCCCGGACAGGATGCTGATGACAAAGGAGAAAATTATTGCCGTGTGAAAGTCAAAGATGAGCGTGACCAGCATTGCCCCCATAGGAATGGGTATGCCGTATAAAAAAGCCCCGCCCCTCGGCAGGACAAGTCCCCTATGGAGACCGGAAAGCAAATATTCGGAAATACGTCCTAATATGAGTGTGCCGGCAACGAGCAGACCCAGCAGCAGCAGCATTTTTTTGTCATTGAGGTAAACCGGCTTATACCGCCTTATGTCCCGGTAAAATATAAAAAAGACTATAGCTGTTATAAGGAAGCTCCCTATGAAATGGTCGATGCCGATGCGCTCCTGGATTACCAAAGCGCACACCAGACTCAATCCCAGCAGCACATAAATTTTCGAGAGGTCATTCCTATGCTTCTGCCAGTATTCCCTGAGCCATTCCGCTACAGTCCTGTTCTTCTTGGATGTACTACTTTTCGACGTTCCGTTTTTCATGTTTTTCGTATGCCCTGACTATTTCCTGCACCAGCCGGTGCCGCACAACATCCTTTTCCGAAAAATGAATGATCTTTATGTCCTCAATGTTTTTCAGTATCCTGATGGCCTCTACAAGTCCGGATGTCCTGTCCTGGGGCAGATCAATCTGCGTAATATCCCCTGTAACCACTGTTTTTGATCCGAAGCCAAGTCTTGTCAGATACATCTTCATCTGCTCAGGGGTGGTGTTCTGGGCCTCGTCGAGTATAACAAAAGAGTCGTTCAGCGTTCTCCCCCTCATAAAGGCTAGCGGAGCTATTTCTATAATGCCCCGCTCAATGAGCTTTGAAGACTTGTCAATTTCCATCATGTCGAACAGTGCATCGTAAAGAGGCCTCAAATAGGGGCTGACCTTTTCTGCTATGTCGCCGGGCAGGAATCCCAGCTTTTCCCCAGCCTCTACTGCGGGCCTGACCAGCACGATCCTAGAAACCTGTTTTGTCAGAAACGAATTGATGGCCATGGCCATTGCGAGATACGTCTTACCGGTGCCTGCAGGACCTATGCCGAATGTAATATCATACATGCGTATTGCGTTGATATACAGCCGCTGAGTCTCTGTTTTAGGTATGATAAACCTTCTCTTCGATGATACAGGGATATTATTCGAAAAGAGCTCTTTGACCGAAATATCCTCGCCTTCGCACATTGATCTTACCGCATAGCTTATATCTTCAGGTTTAAGGGCATAGCCGCTCTTGTTGACTACCCTGAGCTCATCGATCAACTGTTCCGCCCTCGCAGCTTCCCTGTCCTCACCCCTGATAATCAGTTTGTTTCCCCTTACGCTGATGTCAACGCCCAGGGACCCTTCGATAACTTTAAGGGTTTTATCGATCCCCCCATGCAGGAAAGGATACTCTTCAGCTTCGTCAAGTTCAAGCTCTATCGTTTTCGTGACAGTCTCCATTTTTTGCGCTCAACGCTTCCCGCTGAACGCTCGATTCGCTTTTTGTGGTGAGATTGCTTCGACATGAAAATTCAGATGGCGGCATTGCATATTCATTTCCGACCGGTTATTGCGACGCCGTTACGAAATTCTGCAATCCGGTCTTCTTCAGTAGCTCTGCCGAGCTTTTTTCTGCAGCTTTTTTATTCTTGAAGGTCCCAATCCTGACTTTGAAATAGTCGTTGCTTCCGTTTGCGCTAACAATATAAGGATTAAGGTGTTTAGCCTTCAGACTCTGATAAAGCTGATCGGCTCCCTCCTTATTGGGAAATGCTCCCACTTGCACTGTGTACAGCCTGCCGGATGGGACGGACTTCTTTGCCTTCTTTTTTGCCTTCTCGCCCGTATGCCTGCCGGTTTTAGAAGCACCCGCCTGGGCGGGCTGGCCCGCCGCGGCAGGCTGGACAGGCTGGGCAGATTTTACAGAAGTATTGTCCTGGACCTGATTTGCAGCAACTGCGGCAGTCCTGACCTCATTCTTCTGCGGTTCGGGCTTTTTGTTTTTTTCTATAATATCCTGTTTCTTTGGCATGTCGCCTTTTGCCTGGGTTGCCGGTGCTCCCGCAGACTTTTGTGCAGAGGCTTCTGTGGCCTGTTCAGGCTGATTTGTCGGAGAAGACTGAACGCCGGTAGGTTGGCCAGCAACATCTTTTACCGGAAGCTCGATGACACGTTTATCTTCGGAAGGTAAAACTTCACCTGTCTTGGTGCTCTCAACAGTTTGCTTGTCTTGTCCGGTTAAACCGACGCCCCTGAAACCGAAAAAATATCCGATACCGAAGCTGGCAACAGTGATGAGAAGAGCGCCTATAATCACCGTATTACGGCTCAACAGCATTATTGATGATCTTTCGGTCGCCCCACCCCTCATAAAATTAGCATAGCATCACCATAGGAGAAAAATCTATAATCCTTTGCAATGGCCTCCTTGTATGCATTTGATATTTTACCAAAATCAGAAAGCGCAGATACAAGCATAAGCGGCGTTGAGCGTGGCAGATGAAAATTGGTGACGAGGCAGTCAACCGCCTTGAAGCTGTAACCAGGACAAATAAAGATGTCAGTGGCCCCTTTTATTACAGACATACTTGTGCCTGTGTCGGGCAAACCGTTCTTCACCAAAGGACCGCTTGAAGTATTCAACTCATTGAAAATCTTATATTTCCCGCTTGCAATGCCCTCCAATGTCCTGGTTGTTGTTGTCCCCACCGCAACAACCCTTCTGCCGCTCTTCTTTACCTGCTGTAACTCCTCTATTATTGACTGGTCCATTTCAAAATATTCTGAATCCATATTGTGGTCTTGCACATATTCGGCTCTTACGGGCTTAAATGTGCCTGTCCCGACATGAAGGGTCAAAAACCTCACGAATACTCCCTTGTTTTGTATTTTATGTATAAGATCATCTGTAAAGTGAAGTCCTGCAGTAGGTGCCGCTATAGAGCCCTGCTTCTCAGCGTAGACAGTCTGGTAACGTTCCTTGTCTGAATCTTCCGGCATGCGCTTAATATAGGGTGGCAGAGGCATATAACCATACTTCCAAACAAGGTCGTTCAACTTAACAACAGCGTTTTCCGGAATCCTCAGATATCTCTTTGTCCCATTTTGGTTACCCGGATAATGCGTTTCGATCTTAGCGTTAATATTGTCAAAAACGGTTACGGGTCCATCACAATGTCCCTTGCATAATATTTCCCATATTGATTTGTCGGCCGTTTCTCTGACCAATAGAATATCGACTGTCCGACCCCCCGTCTTTTTGCCGATAATGCGTGCGGGAAATACCTTGGTATTGTTCATTAAAATCATATCGCCTTCTTCAAGATAGTCTACAATGTTAAAGAAGCGCTTATGCTCAATAGATCCATCCCTATGGAGTATCAGCAGCTGTGAATAGTCTCTCTTGTCGGAAGGTCGTGAAGCGATCAATTCCTGTGGCAGATCAAAATCGAAATCAGCGGTCCTCATAGCGCTCAATAGTAGTACCCGGGTAAAACGTAGAGAGTATCTCCCTGTAATTCTTTCCCTCTTTCGCCATTTCGAGAGCGGACCACTGGCACATGCCGACGCCGTGGCCATAGCCTCTTCCCTCAATAATATAAGTGGTTCCGTCCCTGGTTATATCTGTAATCAAAGTGCTTGGCAGTTCATCCCACCCTATATCCTTTCTGAACTCGGGGCCCGAGACTTCAACTTCACCTTTTTCAGTTACAAGCCTGAATATCTTGACCCGGTTTGAAACCGTATATGAGTCAATAATAATATCTTTTAGACCTGATACATTCATTGCCTTCTCAATGTCTGCAGCAGGAATTCTCTTCTCCCACATGAAATAAGGAGACAGTTCACAGTTTGTCTCCATAGATTTTAAATAGGGATAGCTTTTGCCGAAAACCGCAGCCGGGTCCTCAGTGACTCCCCCGCTTGTAGAATGATAGTAAGCAATAATCAGGCTTCCCTTATACATAAGCACCTCTCCCTTTGTTTCATCTACTGCCTTTACTATGCTCGCCGGAATGTCATTTCCCTTGAATGCCTGGTGCAGAACTGTAGAAGTAAGATCGTAGCGCATCTTAGATGTTACGTTGTTCAAGCGCTGGTACAAGGCATACGTGCGAGCAGCAACTGCCTGGGCCTTTAGTGCCTCAAGATCCCATTTGCTCCCTTCTTCGGCTGCCACCACTCCTTTCACGTAATCCTCCAGGGAGATTTCGTTAATTATATAGAGTCCCCCCTCACCCTTCCAGACCTCGATATTACCGAAATATTTCAGTCCGCTTAGAATGACCTCTCCCCTGGCAGTGCCGATCTTCTCGACCTGTTCATCTTTCCGCGGTATCTTTGCATTTTTACCGTCAACGAGCAATACTCGCATAGTCGGCTCTGCAATTGACAGAGAAGGGTGGGCCGCCAGGCATAAAGCAAGGGCCACCAGGAAGAGCATTGGGTATTTTAAAATACCCATTCAGCGCCTACCGAAAAACCAGAGCAGCAGGCTTAATATGACACTGACAAGAATGCTGGTCGCCAGAGGGAAATAAAATGTGAAATTTTTCTTTTGGACAATAATATCACCCGGAAGTCTGCCGAGCCATGGGACCTTTCCGGAAAAAAGAAACAACCCTCCTACTGCGGCACAAACAATGCCGATAATTATTAAAAACCTTCCTATTTGATGCAATCCATCCATAACTAACGTAAACCGTAAAAAAGTGAATAGTGAATGGTGAAAAGTGAATAGTTAAAAACCAAAGTCGAAAGCACATTTTTTGTTTTCTGTTTTGCCTCTACCTTTTCACTATTCACATTTCACCATTCACGGTTTTTTGATATCTCTCCATTTCAGAATAGATGCATCCGCAGTATTTCTGCCGGTAGAGGTCCATTGTTTTAGCCATTTGCCTGCCCTCACTAAAGCCGCGCCTGAAATCTTCGCCATAAAATTCTACAGAGTGCCGCTTCTGGATCATGCGACCGATGTCGATAATCATATCAAATTTCTGATACGGGCTCACCAGGAGGGTGGTTGAAAATGCATCCGCCTTTACTTCCAGGGCCTTGAGTGCGGCCTGTTCGAGTCTGGCGGTATAGCAGTATTCGCATCTGTTGCCCTCATTTCCTACTACATTTCTGAGGTATTCCTTTAAACCGTAATAATCAATGTACTCAATATCCAAACCCCATAGTTGCTGGAGCTTTTGAAGGGCCTCAAGTCTGTTCCTATATTCCGTGAATGGGTGGATGTTAGGATTGAACCAGAGGCCTTTTACCGTAATCCCTCGTTCTTTAACTACTGACATAGGATAGGTGGCGCAGTTTGCACAACAGATATGCATCAGCAGCTTCATCAGTTTAAAACAGGCCTTGGGGCAGCTTTTTTCCTAAGTGCTCGTAGGCCAGCCTTGTAGCAAGCCTTCCTCTCGCTGTCCTTTCAATAAGGCCCTCCTGCAACAAATACGGCTCATATACATCTTCAATCGTTTCCCGGTCCTCCCTCATGGAGGCTGCGATAGCATCAACGCCGGCCGGCCCCCCGCCGAATTTGTCGATAATGGCCCAAAGCAACTTTCTGTCGATTTCATCAAGTCCAAGATGGTCGATGTCAAGCGCTGTCAGGGCCTGTCTGGTTATCGCCATATCGATACTTCCATCCCCCTTAACCTGGGCAAAATCCCTGATCCTCTTGAGCAGCCGGTTTGCGATCCTGGGTGTGCCCCGTGATCTCTTTGCAATCTCGATAGCGGCATCATCTTTTATCCGCATTTCGAGCAGGTGCGCAGAGCGTCCCACTATTTCCTTAAGCTCATCCGGCGTGTAAAACTCAAGCCTGCATATGACACCGAACCGGTCGCGCAGCGGGGAGGTCAAAAGTCCCGTACGTGTTGTAGCTCCTATCAGAGTAAAGCGCGGGAGGTTCAATTTTAAAGTCCTGGCGTTGGGACCCTGGCCTATAATAATGTCAAGGTTAAAGTCCTCCATGGCAGGATAAAGCACCTCTTCCACAATCCTGGGAAGCCGGTGAATTTCATCAATGAACAAAATGTCGCGGTCGGAAAGATTAGTCAATATAGCCGCGAGATCGCCCGGTCTTTCGAGGACTGGGCCAGATGTGCTTTTTATATTCACCGCCAACTCGTTGGCTATAATAGTGGCAAGCGTTGTTTTGCCGAGACCGGGAGGGCCGAAAAAAAGCGCGTGGTCAAGCGGCTCCTTTCTCAGCGCAGCGGCAGCAATAAAAACCTTCAGATTATCTTTGGTCCGCTGCTGTCCTACAAACTCATCAAGTGTGCGGGGCCGCAGGTTGGACTCATAAGTCATCTCCTCCTGATCAGCTTCAGGAGACAAAGGCCCAACCTCTTTGTCATCTATCCTCATTTATCCACCGTAAGATATTTTAAAGCCTCCCTAAGCAAACTTTCAATGTCGCCCTTACCTGTACCGTACGCCTTATCGACGGCATCCACTGCAATGCTCTTTTTATAGCCCAGGTTTACCAGCGCGGAAAGAGTGTCGTCATACACGGTATTCCTTTTCTCTTTGAATGACGGTAGCTTATCTTTCAGTTCAAGGATCAACCGGTTCGCCGTCTTCTTGCCGAGTCCCGGGACCTTGCACAAAACATCGACATCTTCGGCATCGATGGCAGTATAAAATTTTTCCGGTGGGATGGTAGAAAGGAGGTTAAGCGCTGTTCTGGGCCCGATGCCTGAAATCCCAATCAGCGTCGTAAATATCCTTTTTTCATCTTCTGCCTGGAAGCCGAAGAGCTGTAATGCATCTTCTCTCACATGCGTATGGATATAAAGGAAGATGTCCGTGTGTTCGTCAGGAAGAGATGAGATGAGTGTCAATGGCACCTGAACGCTGTAACCTACGCCATGCACGTCAACGATCAGCCTGTCCGGTCTTTTTGAAATGAGCTTCCCGCGCAATGACGCAATCATGACAGACCAATGCTACGGGTGTTTGCGTATAGGTAACTCTGCTTCATGGTAATTAGTTTATTATAACGCAAATCCCGATACAGAAATTCAAAAAAGATAAGTTACGTGTCATTCCACCGAGCGCTCAGCCGGGTTCTGTTGTAGCTACAGCCAGAGGAGAGAACTGCATGATGCTGTTGAGATAGACCGACTTTCACTAAGCAGACTCTTCAGCCTGTTTCTTCATAATGTCACGGGCCTCGATTATTGTTAGGGACAATCGAACTTTCTGGTATGGGCATGGCACAGTGCCAATGCCAGCGCATCGGCACTGTCGGGAGAGAGGGGATGTCCAATTGTCAGGATTTCTTTGACCATCTTCTGGACCTGGTTTTTGTCAGCCTTTCCGTAACCTACCACCGACTTCTTGACTTCAAGGGCAGAATACTCATAGATGTCGAGGCCCGTGAGGGCAGCGGCAATGAGAACAACACCTCTTGTATGCCCAAGGCTTATGGCCGCTTTTATACCCCTTGCAAAAAACATTTTTTCTATGACTATTTCGTCAGGACCGTATTCCGCAATAACTTCAGTTAGGTTGGTGTAAAGCTCTTTCAGCCGTATATGGAGCGGCTGGCGAGCGGGGAGAACGATTCTCCCGGAAGACAGGTACATAGGCCGCCAGTTCTTTCGGCTGCCTGCATTATGCGCGTTTCTGTCAGGGGCCTTTATGAAACCATACCCGCAATAGACGCTTCCAGGGTCGATGCCGAGGATTTTCATAGAAAAAAAACGGGCGATGGGCAATAGGCTATGGGCAATAGGGAAAGATATAAAGACAGGACAGGATGGAAAATAGTTTTTATCATTTATTATTCTATAACCTATAGCCCAATGCCTATAGCCTATTGCCTATTTTTTCCTTGGAGCTTCAAAAAGTATTTCTTCAACCATCTGGCACATAACATGAGCAAGCGTTATATGCACCTCTTGTATACGGGGGGTGTCTTCGGAAGGAACAACGAAGGCGTAATCATTCTTGGCAGCGAATCTTTCACCTTTCGAACCGGTAAAGGCAATCGTTCTCAGCCCTTTCTTTTTTGCAGCATCAACAGCTTTAAGAATATTTTTCGAGCTTCCGCTGGTGCTTATGGCAACAGTGATGTCCCCTTCCTCACCCAATGTCTTGACCTGCCTTGCGAAAATCTCGGAATAATCATAATCATTGGCAATAGACGTCACCACAGCCATATCAGTATTCAAGGCGATGGCAGGCAGTCCGGGGCGGTCTCTTTTAAACCGGTTGACAAATTCAGCAGCAATGTGCGAGGCATCGCAGGCGCTCCCTCCATTACCGAATATCAAAACCTTTTTGCCGTCATTGAAGGCGTCGGCTATCAGCCTCGACACCTCGGCAATCAGCGGTGCGTACTCCTTGACAAATTTTTCCTTCACCGCAATGCTGTCTTCAAATGCCCTGAGTATCTTCTTTTCCATCAGTTTAGTTTACATAGGTCAAAAGCCCTAGTCAAGCCGCAAAAGGCTTGGGTAGCGGGCCAGAGCGACAGTGTATCGATTATTGTAATCGATTCATTCACCGGCTCATCAGGTTATTGAGCGTATCGCTCAGCTCCCGAAGCTTGTAGGGCTTTGTCAGACGAGCACTAAAACCATAATTACGATAATCAGATACCACGGCATCATCCGAATAACCGCTCGATACAATAGCCTTGATCTTGGGATCCGCTGCAAGTAGATGCTTAACAGTCTCTTTTCCTCCCATCCCACCCCGGATAGTCAGATCCAGGATGACAATATCAAAAGGATTGCCTGACTCCATAGCGGCTTCGTATTTCTCAATGGCCGCTTCTCCATGTTCAGCGAAGTCCACTTCATGCCCAAAGACCTCTATCATTCTTCCTGCGACATCCCTTATCAGTTCCTCGTCATCCATAAGCAGTATCCTCCCCTTGCGGATAAAGTTGGAGAGTTCAGATGCCTCAGCGGCCTCTTTTTCCGCTTCAACTGCAGGAAGATAAACATGAAACGTAGTGCCCTTGCCCAGTTTTGATGAGACATGAATTACACCACCATGGTTTTTGACGATAGCATAGCACGTCGCCAGTCCAAGGCCGCTCCCCTTCGCCTTAGTCGTAAAATATGGATCGAATATTTTCGGCAGGTACTCACTGGAAATGCCGACTCCATTGTCCTGGACAGAGATTTCGACATATTTCCCTTCTTCCGGCAGTTGTGGAATTCCCTTTCTCAACACAGGCAGATTCTTTGCAGTGATAACTATAGTGCCTCCCAGGGGCATCGACTGGTCGGCATTGAGCACGAGGTTCTGAATTACCTGCCCTATCTGTCCTTCATCTGCCTCCACCTGGCAGAGGTCTGCGTCTAGTTCGATTTGGTAATCAGCCCTGGAACCGCTCAACGCGAACTTTACTGAGTTCTCGATCACTGACTGGAGAGGAATCTTCTTTTTGATCGGTTTTCCACCCTTAGAGAAAGTCAAAAGCTGAGTGGTCAGGTTTACAGACATATGCAGCGCTTTTTCTGCCTGCTCGAGCATTACAAGAAAGCGTTCCTTGTCGTCGTAAGCCATCTTGGCCATAGAGATATACCCGAACACCCCTTGTAGCAGGTTGTTGAAATCGTGCGCAATCCCTCCGGCCAGTGTCCCGATCGCCTCCAGTTTCTGAAACTTCAGTCGCTCCTCCTCCATCAGCTTCTGATGCGTAACATCGGTCGTCAAGATTATCGACATCTGAGGATTGTCGTGAGGACCTCGAAGCAATGCGGCGCTGATAAGGCCGGAGAAGGACGATCCGTCCCTCCTTAGAAGAGTAAGCTCAACGTTTGTAACACTGCCGTCCTTCAGGAAGGTCTGCAATGCAGAGGCAGCGCGTTTGCGGTCCTCAGGAGCTACCCAGTCGAATATGCTCCGGCCAAGCACCTCGGCATCGTCTTCATTTCCAAACAATTCGAGGGCGCGGCGATTTCGCATGCGTATGATACCTGACGGATCCGCAAAAGTTATTGCATTAGGTGAAATGTCTGTCAAGAGCCGGTACATCTCCTCGCTCTTGCGCAAGGCCTCTTCCGCCGATAACCGTTCTTGTATTTCGCGGCTCAATTGTTCGTTGGCCGACTTTAACGCGAGGGTGCGCTCTTCGATTTTTTTTTCGAGGATATCTTGCGCATCCCTAAGGTGTGATTCGATCAGTTTGATCTTTGTAATGTCCCTGACTGTGCAAACAGTGGCTATAACGCTCCCGCCGTCGTCTTTCATCGACGATGCAGACACACTGAGGATTTGCGGGCCGCCGTCTTGTCTCGCATAGGATAATTCGTAACAGTTTACGCTATCGGATGAGGCGCTTCCGTCAAGCGCCGGCAAAACGCCTTCACCAAAAATAACGGAATACGGTCTCCCGAGAAGTTCCTTTTGCGACCGTCCCAACATCACCGTTGTTGCACGATTGATCAGCCTGATAATTCCCTCCGCATCAATTGCTATCAGGGCTTCATCCATTGTATCGAGAATACCCTGCGCCGCAAACGTAGGGGTTATATCGATAAGCCTGTTTTTTACAACAGTCCTCCTGAGAATGACGAAGCTGACCAATACCGCAATGTAACCGGCTGGATATATGTCCAGATCAAATGCCGCCAGATAATCAATGACCGCCAATCCTCCAATAACAAAAGCAAGGAGAAATGACCTGATGCGAAGGCGCTGTTTGTGGCTGTGTATTTCTCGCTTATAGGCCAGTAGAAGTTTGCGGTAGCTCATCCCCATGACAATCCCGAAAGGGACCAGGAACATCATGCTCCACAAGGTGAAATGAGGGTAATACCCCCATGGAAAATGATTTACCTTGCTGACGATCAGGTCCGTATCTGACATGAGAATGGAAAAACACAAGAATACTGCCCAGGTCAGGGCGTTAAGCCGTTTATGCTTTTCATAGATGTTCAATGAGGTAATGACGAACAAATAAAAAGCGGCGGGAATGAAAGGTACCCCGAGATAGGCTGCTTTTGCCCACCAAAAAGCAACGTTTGCATTGGCTGCACTATACATAAAGAAAAATGAGATCTGCCATATCAAGACAAAGAATGTCAGCAGGTTGAGCGTCTGTTGTTTTCCGAATTAAGCCAGTCCAATTAGCAGCGTTTTAATCGCAATAATCAAACCCACCTTTTAATCTATTCGTTTTAAAATAACCGGATTAACAATTTAGGAAAGCGCCCGAGGCAGGGAGTTTCACATCTTGACGGAGGAGAATCTCCACAGCCCCGGACAAAAGGAGATTTATTGTCACTTTTTCTGATGGTTTGTATCAAGCAATTATTTGATCTTGGCAAGAAGTATCCCTTTCCGCGCCCGCCGACTTGTTTGCAATGCGGAAGCACGAGAATCTGGGGGCATGGTTTCAAAGATAAACTTTATGACGGCTACTCCTCGGCTTTGCCACTAAAGCGATATGTCTGTGCAGACTGCGGCTGTATTTACACATTGCGACCTTTTGGATACTGGCCTCGTTTCCAGGTTTCTGCGGTTGCAATTTTAAGCAGTGTTTCCCAGCGAATGCAAGATGGTATATGGCAGATGAATGGCCTGTTGAGCCGGCAACGCCGCCAGCACTGGCTTCGTGCCTTAAGCAGAAACATAAAAGCGCATCTTGGGATGGATTTTGGAGGTGATTATATTGAGGGATTCTATGAACTGGTGTATCGGGGCAGGATCCCGGTAGCGCGGGCAGGATAAAACGCAAATAGTTTCAAGTTATTAAGAATCCCCCCAAGAGTTGCGGTGACGCAGAGGAATTCGTTGTGGTAAATCTTCATCATCAATAACGAGGAGGTTTTTGATGACGGAAGAGATGAAGCAGCGGGTGGCGGTGTTCAGATTTGGAGTCATTGCTGATTTTGTAGGGGGCGGGCAGTTGGAACGGGGAGAGACGGAGCGCCTGATACGGGAGAAGTGCGCCCGGCGGTGGATAATACCAGGCAGTATGCGGACACGGATCGGAGAATCTACGATCAAGGAATGGATAGCCAGGTACAAACTTGCAGGCAACAAGCTTGAAGCATTATATCCTCAAGAGCGTTGTGATCGCGGCAAGACACGTGCGATTGATCCGGAGACGGCGCAGGGACTGATTGCGTTGAGGAAAGAGATGCCGGCGGTCTTATTGCCGACTCTCCTGCAAGAGGCACATGGCCGTAAGATTATATTGCCGGGAATGAAGGTAACATATTCGGCGCTTTATCGTTTGTTATTAGCGGAAGGACTTTTGCAAAAAGTTCCCGGTGATGGTGACCCGCAGGACCGCCGGAGATTCGAGGCAGAAAACCCAAATGACCTGTGGCAGTCTGACATCATGCATGGCCCATCTGTAACGGTTGAAGATAAACAACGCAAGGCCTACTTGCTGTGTTTTGTGGATGACATGAGCAGGCTGGTCTTGCACGCGGAGTTTTACCTGCACGAAAAACTGGAATGTTTCCTGGACTGTTTCAGAAAGGCGCTGCTGAAAAGAGGGGTCCCAAGGAAACTATACGTAGACAACGGCTCTGCTTTCAGGAGCCATCATCTTGAACATACCTGCGCCTCCTTGGGCATTGTGCTTATACACTCAAAACCTTATCAGCCTGAAGGTCGCGGCAAAGTAGAACGCATCTTTCGTACAGTGCGTGAACAACTGCTGAGTGTCCAGAAAGCAACGACTTTGGATGGGCTCAATGAATCACTCCGGCAATGGATTGAATCTTACAATGAAAAAATCCATAGCATCACGAAAGAAGAACCCTTCAAGAGATTCATTCGCAATATAGAGTGTGTACGACCGGCCCCTAAAAACCTCGAAGACCATTTCAGGAAAACGGCAAAACGAACAGTGGCAAAAGACAGGACCGTTGCGATAGAGGGCCGTTTGTATGAGGTCCCCGTCGGCCTCATCGGCAAACGGGTAACTCTCTTGTACCATAAACATGATCCTGCCCGGATGGAGATTACCCATGACGGTAAGACATATGGGTTTGCAGTCATGCTCGATGTAAACGTCAACTATCGTGTCAGAAGGGACAAAGGCACCAGGGGCAGGGATACTTTTGAAATCGGCGACGACTCTACTGGCCGGTACGATGGCGGAAAACTGTTCGGAAAAGACAATACAGAGGAGGGACAATCATGAGCAGGGAACACTACAGAGTATTCTTCGGTTTCAAAAAAGAACCCTTCTCGCCGGATATAAGAGTAGAAGACATGATGAAACATGCCGGTCTCGTTGGTGTAAAAGAGCGCTTCCTTTATGCTGTGAACCTTGGAGCCATAGCAATCATCACCGGCGACGTAGGCAGCGGTAAATCATCAGCATTGCGTTTTGCCTCCTCAACGCTGCACCCTTCGGAATATCGCGTGCTATATGTTACGGCCACATCAGGAACCATCGCAGAACTATATAAGCAGATATGCCATGCCCTGAACATAGAAGTGAAAGGCAGCTCAAAAGCTATACTCAGCAGAATTATAAAAAGCTGTATTATGGAACTCGTCGATAAGAAAGAGAAACCCGTGCTTATCATAGACGAAGCATCACTTATACGCCTTGATGTCTTCTCGGAGCTGCATACATTGGTACAGTTCGAAGGAGATTCCAAATCCGTGCTGCCAGTAGTGCTTGCCGGACAGAATAATCTCATGGACAGTCTGATGTTCCGCCAATCAAGGCCTCTGGCATCACGTGTAGTAGCAAGGGGCCATATGGAATCTCTTAATGCCGAAGATATGGCTACCTATTTGCAGCACCATCAGAATATCGCCGGATGCAAAAAGAATCTGTTCTCGGAACAGGCTGTCACGGCAATACATCAGGGTTCAGGCGGACTGCTCAGGAGAGCCAACAATCTTGCCCGTGGGTCACTGGTGGCCGCCGCCGCAGAAAAATGTACGGCCGTATCCGCAGACCATGTTCGTGTCGCGTCAACAGAAATCATCTGATCTGTGCAGGGGGCAGAAATGCCCCCAATGGGTCAGGCTAAAACGAAAGGGTCAGAATAATCAGAAAAGTTAGGCCGGATTAATCCGAAAATCAACAGCGTCAATCTGGTCCGCTCAAGACGCCCTTGATAAAAAAGTTTCAGTGAAAGCAATGCGAGGGTGAGCACGACACAGGCAACGGGAATTGCCCATAAATTGAACGAGTAGCTGGATAGTTGAAAAATCATCGGCGACATGCTTTTGAGCAAATACTAACATGAAGAAATAGATTTATCAACGCCTCAGCTTCTTTTCTTATTTCTCTCCGCAGGCTGCAAAAAGGGGGTAAAGTTTGTCATAGGTGTCGAGTATATGCTCCGGTATGACCCGTATCTCGCCGGTGATCGTCATGAAGTTCGAATCTCCGGCCCATCTGGGTACAATATGCATGTGCAGATGCTCCTCGATTCCCGCGCCGGCAGCCTCGCCTATATTAATTCCAACATTAAAGCCCTCGGGACGGAAGGCCTTTGTCAGGCAATCAGTTGAAAGCTTTGCAAGTTTCATAATGTCGAGCATGTCGGCGTCAGAGAGGTTGTCAAGGGATGAGGTATGGACATATGGGACCACCATAAGATGCCCATTGCTATATGGATATTTATTCATAATCACGTACGAGTGACTGCCCCTGTAAAGTATAAGGTTCTCCCTGTCTTTCTGTTCCGCGGGCCTTGCACAAAACAGGCATTCGGAACCTTTCGGGCCTAGAATATACTCCATTCTCCATGGCGCCCAGAGTGCTTTCATAAGCCGTTTTCCAATGATTCAAGTTTTTTCAGGACCGCCTGAGCATCCTCCCATGTCAGCCATTTATCCCGCGGGTTCCTGAGCAGGTATGCCGGGTGAAAAGTGGGCATGACAGGGATGCCTTTATACTCGCTGAAACTTCCCCGTATCCTAGTTATGAAAAACTTGGTTATAGGGCCTGATATACCCAACAGGACATAGGCAGCTATTTTCCCGAGTGAAACAATCACTCTCGGCGCAATAATTTCGATCTGCTTTTCAAGAAAAGGGAAACAGGTTGCAATCTCATCTTCCTGGGGATCCCGGTTCATCGGCGGCCTGCATTTGACGATATTGGCAATGTAGACATCTTCACGTTTAAGACCCATTTTTTCAATTAGCCTCGTGAGCAGTTGACCTGCATCCCCGACAAAGGGCCTCCCTTGTATATCCTCTTCCTTTCCGGGTCCCTCGCCGATAAACATAATGCGGGTGTTGGCATTGCCCTCGCCGAAGACAATTTTTGTTCTTCCCTTCGAGAGTTTGCACCGCGTGCAATCTCCGATCAGACCACGCAATGATTTAAGGGCTGCTTCTCTTTCAGGTGCAGGGCAAGGGGTAACCGGCACCGGTCCTTCGGGTATGCACTCTTCCTGCAGTACGGCGCAATAATTCATCGGCAGCCTCTCAAACCCGAGTTCACCATAAAACTCAAGCACCATTCGCAAACTCTTCAACATCGAATGCTCCTTATACAAATTTTAGGCTTTGTAAGAAGTCCATAGGCAAGACGCGCAAGTTCTGAGGAATGAGGCGTACTTCAGGTACGCTGCAGTGACGAAGAAAGCAGCGCAACGCCGCATATGGATTTCTTACAAAGCCTATCTTTCGCCCCATTTCAATTTTGTCCTTAATACCTGAAAGTAATCCCGCTTGCTGGGTATTAGAAGTCTGGTGGTATAAGCAGCCTTCATTATCTCCACAGTGTCGTCTTTCTTTAGCGAAAAACCTATTTGGCCGTCCATTGTGAGATAGACATCCTCACTCGCCGACCTGAGCGTGACCAGAACAGTAACGTTGTCGGGCAGGACAATCGTCCGGTTAGTCAGTGTGTGCGAGCATATTGGAGTAAGCACTATACTGTTAAGAGTGGGGTATAGTATCGGTCCCCCGGCGGCAAGTGAGTAAGCGGTAGACCCTGTGGGAGTGGCTATGATAAGCCCATCGGCCTTGAATGTTGTCACGTAGTTGCTGCTTATGTATGTTTCGAGTTCTATAATTCTTGCCAGCGCCCCTTTATTGAAGACCACATCGTTTAAGACGGTAAAATCCGCTGCCACCTTACCATTGCGGTTGACACGGGCCGTGAGCATGATACGCTCTTCGATGGAGCAGTTGCCAGACAATATCTCATCGATGACATCAAACAGCTCATCCCTGTTCACCTCGGTAATAAAACCAAGACCTCCCAGGTTGACTCCGAGTATCGGCACCCCTCTATCACCTATAAGCCTGGTAACGCCGAGCATGGTCCCGTCACCGCCGAAGACAAGGACCATATCTACGAGCGATGGTATCTGCGCCCTGGGATGTCCCTCAGCCCCAAAGAGCGCCGCCGTTTCAATATCGATAAACACTTCATAACCCTTGTTTCCGAGCCATGGGAGAAGCGGCTTCAATATCCCGGCAAGTTCCGTCTTGCCGGTTTTGCATATAATCCCGATCCGCTTCATCTATCCCTCACCTTTATCCTCACCATTGAAAGTCAACCCCATAAAGATTGATTGAATTATACCATGCCCTACACTAAATTGTGGGAGGGAAATAGGGAGTGCTGATCTAAGAAAAAGAAAGTTTCAACTCGCTGAATTCACCGACGATTTGAAAGACAACTGCGTCGAAAACCGGCTGCCGAATATTTATGGTATTCCTTTCTCCACAATAAAAATTCACGTCGTAAAAGAGAAGTTCAGCGATATGTTTGAAGTGAAATAAAGAGAGAATCGCTCAATAAACTGCCATGTGGCAGTTAAAGGAATGCCGGTAGATTTTGGTCCGTCAGATGTTGGATTAAGCATAAAATGAAATTATTCCTCATGGCAGAGTGCTCACAGGAACAACACTCGTCGCGAACATTGCTACTATGAAGGTTACAAACAATAATTAGTGCATCCTGGACTATTCTTGGCAATTGCGGGCACCGATACGGTGAGATTCACTTTTTTTAATTTGGTGCCTTGACATTAAATGATAATATATCTTATCATTTTATTAATCATGCAACTATTCTATAAAGCCGCGATCAGGAAGTATGTGAAAAAGCTGCCACGGCCGTTTCAGCTGGCCATTGAGGATGAGATCGAAAAAATTTATAAGAATCCCACGATAGGCGAGGAAAAAAGTGGAGACCTGGCAGGGTTCCGTGTACATAAATTCACTTTCAGGAGACAGGAATATTTAATTGCATATAGGGAACAGGGTGGTTCCATTACCGCGTATATGATAGACACCCATGAGAATTTCTATAAAAACCTTAAGCGATATGTCAGGGAGGTGGAATAACTGTGATAACCGCGGAGAAGGTATATAAAGAGATAGTGAACATGCCTGTGGACGAAAGGGAGAAGCTGTTTGCCGTTATCGCACGGCAGGGTTTTGAGAAAAAACTCTACACGCACGAAGAGGTCTTCGGAGACATACGGCAGTCCCCATTCACTATTAAGGAAGCTGCTGAGTACCTTGAAGTCGCTGAGATAACCGTCAGGAGATGGGCCAAAGAAGGTACTCTTAAATCTGAACGACTGGGGAAGAATATTGTATTTAATGCGGATGATTTAAAGAGACTAAAGAGGACGAGGCCGGTTTGACAGAGCTGCGAGAGGTAATAAGATGAGTACACCCCTGGGGAAAAGTTGTTCGTCGTTTTACCCATTAGGAAAGAATAAGTCCATAGAATTATATAACCAGTAAGCGCAGTAATAATAAGATAAACTTTATCAACAATCTTCTTATTCAAAATTCCTCCTGCTATTTATTATTAAAAAAAAGATATTCTTGATAAAGACAGTTAAAGGAAATTCGAAATTAGGGACGCATCCCAATTTCCTTTGTTTCTGCACCACTATCTTATATTTGAGCCTCTGCCAATTTCATATATTTTGTGCTAACGACCAGTTTATGATACCAAGGATTTGAGGAAATAGGGTGACACTCCAAGTTTAGGAAAACGAAAGGAGTGTCATTGATGGAACAAGTTAAGAGTTTACAAAGAGGCAGTGCAAAGAAGAAGGTTCCAGCCAGAAGCAGGCGTTACGGAGCCGACTTTAAGCTTCAAGTAGTCAAGAAGTTCCTTGAGGAGAGCGTCCCTATTGAGGTGATCCGGCAGGAATGCGGGATTAGCATTAATTCGGTAAGACGCTGGGTGCGCGCATATCGTAGTGAAGGTGAGGCTGGCCTTGCAATAAGACGCAATGGCAATGGGCGCGGACTTCCCTCTCCTGTGAAGCAGAAGATTGTCGAACTCAAAGAAGCCAACCCACTGTTCGGTATTAAGCGCATTTCGCAACTTCTAAAGAGAGCGTTTTTTCTTACAGCCAGCCCTGAGACGGTTCGTAAGACTCTGCACTCCGAATCCCTAATGACTGCCCCACCCAAGAAGCGGCAGCGCAATATCACCCGCCCCCGGTTTTTCGAGCGCTCAACCCCGAACCAGCTTTGGCAGACGGACATCTTTACGTTTCGCCTTGGGGGTCGATATGCGTTTCTGATCGGCTTTATCGACGATTATTCCCGTTATATAACGGGGCTGGAGCTTTTTAGGAGCCAGACGGCCCAGAACGTAATTGAAGTGTATCGTCGGGCGGCTTCCGAGTACAACCCTCCGAAAGAGATGCTTACGGATAATGGGCGGCAGTACACGAGCTGGCGCGGCAACAGCCGCTTTGAGCTGGAGTTGAAGAAAGACAAAATCCATCACATCAAATCACGGCCTCACCATCCTATGACGTTAGGCAAAATCGAGCGGTTCTGGAAAACGATCTTTGTGGAGTTCCTAAGCCGGGCCCAGTTCGGGAGCTTTGAGGATGCAGTAGAGCGGATACGGCAGTGGGTGAAATATTATAACCACAAAAGGCCCCATCAGGGGATCGGCGGCCTGTGTCCTGCGGACCGGTATTTTGAGATACAAAGCGAGCTTAGAAAGACCATCGAGCAGGGCATCCAGGACAACCTTCTTGAGATGGCGCTAAGAGGTAAACCGCGCCTGCCGTTTTACATGGTGGGCCGCATGGAGGGTCAGTCGGTGGTGTTGCGG